>DATMDR010000062.1:0-23889 GCA_035557635.1 Solirubrobacterales bacterium
GTCCCGCCGGTCCGAGAACGGCGTTAGCGTGAACATCCATCCGGGTCCTCCTCGAGGTCGTGAGCTTCGACACCCACAGCCTCTTGGCGGGCCCGGATGGCCTCTCAGCGGTTCACAACGTGTGTAGGCGGGTCAGCTAGCGCCTGCGGCGCAGCATCATCAGGCCGCCGACTGCAAAGCCCACTACCGCAGCGCCCACTACGAGCTGCGAGCGGTGCTCGCGTACCTGGCGGCGCCAGTCGGTGAGCTCGGCGACACGGCCGCGCAGCTGCTCGACCGAGCGGCTCAGGTCATGACGCTGGAGCTCGATGTCCTGACGGATCTGCGCCGGAGAGCGACCTGGCACACCTGTCGTCGAAGGCCGCACGGGCTCGGGCTGCGTGCTCATTTGCCCACTCCCTCCAGCATCTCCTTGGTCCGCTTCGCCTCTTCGATCGCCTGCTCGGGAACCGGAGGCGCCCCCGCCTGGACCGAGCGGTAGGCGAAAAGGCCGGCGCCCGCCGCGATCAACAGGAAGAGTGCCGCCTCGATGAAGAAGCCGGGCCAGGTCTCGCCGTCGAAGAAGAGGTCGTTGATCAGCCAGGCGAAGCCGTGCATCGCCAGGATCAGAGCGAGGAAGGCGAAGGTGCCGGCGGCGATCCCGACGACCGAGCCGCGCAGCAGCTTGCCGACCTTCTCGGAGACCTCAGCCTTGGCCAGTTCGATCTCCTCGCGGACGAGCGTCGAGGCTCGTTCGGAGACGTCGACGACGAGCTCGGCGACCGACTTGTCGCGATCGCCGGGCGTGGGCGGGCCGGGAGGCAGCGGCGGCGTGGCGTCAGGGGTGCTCATGCCCTACTCCGGTGGGTCCTCGTTGTAGATGCGTCGGAAGACGATCCCCGAGACTCGCGCCGCCACGATGCTGGCGAATGCGCCCGAGGCCGCGAGGAGGCCACTCCAGACGAGTCGCTTGACGATCTCGTTGTCCATCGGCGCCCGACCTTACCTATCGTGGCTCGAGCCCGTCGCAGATCGTCTCCACCACCAGTTCCTTTGCACGATCGAAGTCAGAGCCCGAGGATGGGATCAGCTCGAAGATCCACCCCGAGAGCAGCTGCTCGATCGCCCCGTAGAAGGACATCGAGGCAAAGGTCGGGTCGATATCGCGGCGAAAGGTGCCGTCCTCCTGGCCCTCGGCGACGATCTCGGCGATCGAGTCGTAGGCGCGACGGATCTCCGGCAGGTGGGTGCGCCCGAAGGAGTTGGCCGCCCGTGTCACCTCGACGATGATCACCTTCATCAGCTCGGGGTCGTGGCGGTAGGAGTCGACGATGAAGCCCGCCACCCCCTCCAGCTTGGCGCGCGGCGCCGCCCCTTCGGCGTCAGCCTCTCCGATCGCCGCCAGCAGCAGCGACCAGCGCTCGCTGAAGAGCTCGTTCAGGACCTCGTCCTTGGACTTGAAGTAGTGGTAGACGAGCCCGTAGGCGACCCCCGCCTCGTCGGCGATGTCGGAGACGCGGGTGGCGTGGAAACCCTGGCGGGCGAAGACGCGTACCGCCGCGTCGAGGATCTGGCGCCGCTTGTCGACTGCCGGAGCCGGTGCCTTAGAGGCCATTCCACACCTCCGCGTGTGCGGCTGGCGAGCGCCGGACCAAGCGGGGCAAGGACGCAGGGAGGCCAAATAGCCGTGCGCTATTTGGCCGACTGAGGACGCTGCACCGCGCAGTGTGTCCGCCGCTGCCAGACGTGCGCGGGGAGTTGTGGAATGGCCTCTGAGCCATCAGGCGTGGGCCTCCTGGAGCTGGGGCCAGGCATAGGCCTGCGGGCGACGATTGGCAAGTGAGGGCAGGGACTCGCGGACCTGCTCTTGGGCAGCGAGATCGAGCTCGGCAGCGACGAAGCACTCCTCATCCGGAGCGGTGGCGAGCACCACGCCCCAGGGGTCGACGATCGCCGAGCGCCCGTACGAGCTGAAGTGCGGCGGCGCCTCCCCAACCTGGTTGGGGGCAAGGACGAAGACCTGGTTCTCGATCGCCCGCGCCCGCAGCAGCACCTGCCAGTGGTCGCGGCCGGTGGCGAGGGTGAAGGCGGAGGGCACCGCGATCAGACGGGCGCCGCGCACGGCGAGGATCCGGTACAGCTCGGGGAAGCGCAGGTCGTAACAGACGCTGAGGCCGAGGACCGGCTCGCCGACGGCTGCGCTGACGATCTCGGTCCCCGCCTGCTCGTGCTCAGACTCTCGATAGGTGACGCCGCCGGCCTCGACGTCGAACATGTGGATCTTGCGGTAGGCGGCGAGGTCGTCACCATCGGGCCCGATCAGCACCGAGGTGTTGAAGGCCTTCTCCCCCTCGCCCCGCTCGGAGACGCTGCCGGCGAGCAGATGAATCCCAAGCTCGCGCGCCCAGCCGCGGGCGGCACTCAGCGTCGGCCCATCGAGCGGCTCGGCACCCGCCAACAGCTCGTCCCCCCCGGCCAGCAGGTTCCACTTCTCCGGCAGGGCGACCAGCTCGGCGCCGTCGGCCGCGGCGGCGCGCACCAGGCGCTCGGCCGCAGCTAGATTGCGGGCCTTGTCGCCGGTCGAGTTGAGCTGTACCACCGCTGCGCGCAAGGAACGCGCTCCTCTCGTCATCCTGACCGGCCGGTTGATTGACCAGTCAATCGACTAGCCAGTATAGGTCGACGCGTACGATGGAATCACTCGTGAGCGAGACGAGACCGATCGATTTCGAGGGCGAGCGCAAGCAGGTGACCGTGCTCTTCGCCGACGTCAAGGGCTCGATGGACCTCGCCGAGCAGCAGGACCCGGAGGAGTGGCGCAAGATCATGCAGCGCTTCTTCGCGATCCTCGCCGAGGCCGTGGAGCGGTTCGAGGGCACGGTCGACAAGTTCACCGGCGACGGGATCATGGCCGTCTTCGGTGCGCCGGTCGCCCATGAGGACCACGCGCGGCGGGCCTGTTACGCGGCACTGCGGATGCTCGACGACGTCGGCGATTACGCGTCCGAGCTGCGGCGCGGCCACGGCCTCAACTTCTCGACCCGGATCGGGATCAACTCCGGCGAGGTCGTCGCCGGGGCGATCGGCGAGGCCGGGACGAGCGAGTACACCGCGATCGGCCACACGGTCGGCCTGGCGCAGCGGATGGAGGCCCTGGCCGAGCCCGGCAAGGCCTACCTCGCCGAGGCCGCGGCCGAGCTCGCGCGCGGGTACCTCGACCTGGAGGACCTGGGCGAGTTCGAGATCAAGGGTGCCAGCAAACCGGTCCGCGTCTTCGAGCTGGCCGGCGTCGGCTCCGCACGCTCGCGGCTCGACCTCTCGCGCGAGCGGGGGTTCTCCCGCTTCGTCGGCCGCACCGAGGAGATGGATGCGCTGGAGCGGGCGCTGGGGCAGGCGGTGGCCGGTGACGGGGCCGCCGTCGGGATCGTCGCCGAGCCTGGGGTCGGCAAGAGCCGCCTCTGCCTGGAGCTTGCCGAACGCGCCCGTGCCGGCGGCATCGAGGTCTTCGAATGCCAGGGGCAGGCGCACGGGCGCGATATCCCCTTCATGCCGGTACTGCAGATGCTGCGTACCTACTTCGGCATCGCCGACGTCGATCCGGAGCGGATCGTGCGCGAGAAGATCGCCGGCCGCACGCTGCTGCTCGACCCCAGCTTCGCCGACGACCTGCCCCTGCTCTTCGACTTCCTCGGCGTGCCCGACCCCGAGCACCCACTCCCCCAGCTCAGTGCCGAGGCGAGGCACCGAGCCCTGCGCGGGGTCGTCTGCAAGCTCGTGCGAGCCCCCAAACGGCGAGAGCCGATCGTGACCATGGTCGAGGACCTGCACTGGATGGACAGCGCAAGCGAGGTCCTGCTCGGGGAACTGCTCGGCTCGGTCGAGGGGACGAAGACGCTGGCCCTGGTTAACTTCCGGCCGGAATACGAGCCGGGCTGGGCCGAGCCCTCCTACTACGAGCAAATCTCACTGGAGCCGCTGCGCGCGGCCGATACCGAGGAGCTGCTGCGCGATCTCACGGGCGCGCACCCCTCGCTCGAAGGGCTCGCCGGGCTGATCCACGAGCGCAGCGCCGGCAACCCCTTCTTCGTCGAGGAGATCGTCCGCGAGCTGTCCGAGGGCGGCACCCTGGAAGGGGAGCGCGGCGCCTACCGCCTCGCGCGCCCGGTCGAGGAGCTGAGCGTGCCGGCGACGGTGCAGACCGTGCTGGCGGCGCGAATCGACCGCCTGGGGCCGGAAGCGAAGCGGCTGCTGCAGGCGGTGTCGGTGGCCGGCAAGGAGGTGGGTGAGCGAACGCTGGCGCTCGTCGCCGGCTTCGACGACCCCGAGGCCGGCGAGGTCGTGCTGCGGGAGCTGATCGACGCCGGCTTCCTCTACGAGCTGGAGCTATACCCGGAACGGATCCTCGCCTTCCGCCACCCGCTGACCCGCGAGGTCGCCTACGGCACCCAGCTGGGTGAGCAGCGGGCCGCGACTCACGCCGCCACGGCGCGGGCGCTGATCGAGCTCAACCCGGAGCGCCACGACGAGCTGGCCGCGCTGATCGCCAGCCACATGGAGTCGGGCGACGAGCCGCTGGAAGCCGCCCGCTGGGCGGCGAAGGCCGCGTACTGGACCGGCCACAGCCAGCCCCACGACGCGCTGCGGCTGTGGGGGACCGTGATGCGGCTGGCCGACGGACTCGAAGAGAGCGAAGAGGCGACCGCCCTCGCCGTCTCCTCTCGCCTGCAGCAACTCGACTACGCCTGGCGGCTCGGGATGGAGCGCGAGAAGGTCGCACGCCTCGAGGCGGAGGCGGAGGAGATCGCGACCCGGATCGGCGACCTGCGCTCGCTGGCGCTGCTGCGGATGCTGCTCTCGGGACGCCCCGGGCTGGAGCAGAAGACGTCTGAGTGGGTCGCCGCGGTGAACGAGGCGAACCGGCTTGCCGACGAGTCGGGCGACCTCCACCTGCGGGTTGCGATCAGGGCCGCCGGCGCGTACGCACACCTCTGCGCGGCCGACTTCGCGCAGCTGGAGCGGACCGCCGACGAAGTGCTGGAGCTCGCCGGAGGAGATCCCGCGATCGGCGCCGGCATCATCGTCGGCTGCCCGGTCGCCTGGGCGCTTGGCGCGAAGGCGATCGTCTGCCGCGAGCGCGGTGACGTCGGCGAGTGCGAGCGGCTGATCGAGCAGGGCCTGCAGATGGCCGAAGAGCATGGAGACCTGGAGACGGCGAGCTGGAACCGGGGCTCGAAGGCGATGCTGCTGGCGATGCAGGGAGAGGCGGAGGCCGGGATCGCGATCGGCCGGCGCAACAACGAGCTGACCGAGCGGCTCGGCGACGTCTTCTCGCGCAGCCTCGCGCTCGGCAACCTCGGCGTGGCGCAGCTGGCAGCGGAGGATTACGAAGCGGCGTTGGAGTCGTTCGAGGAGGCGGAGCGCCTCTACCGCGGAGCGATGGACGGCGGCGACGAGCAGGAGGCCTGGCGGGCAGCCGTTCGCGCCCAGGCCCTGGCCGGCGTCGGCAGGGCTGACGAGGCGGTCGAGCTTGCGACTTGGGCCGTGAAGGTGGCCCGGGCGCGCGAACTGCGCTGGTCGTTGCCGCTGGCGCTGCTGGCGCTTGGCCGCGCCCGCGCTGCGGCCGACCAGGACGACGCTCACGAGGCGCTGGACGAAGCGGCCGCGGTAGCCGCGCAGACCGAAGCACTGACTGCGCTCGCGTCAATCGAGGAAGAGCGCGCGGCGCTCGCCGCGGCCACGAGCTGAGCGCGGCCGGCTTTCCCGGCTATAGGCCGGTGAAGCGAGCGATTACCCGGTCGATGAGCCGATCGGGGAGCAGGCGGTTGAAGAAGGCCTGGGCGCGGGCGTCGGCGCCGACCAGGTAACGGGTGCGAGGGCGGCTCGCGGTGAGCGCATGGGCGATCGCCTTTGTGACCTTCTCCGGTGCGATGCCGCGCGCCGCGGTCTGCCGAGCGACCTCCCGGTAGGCCTCCATCGACTTGCCGTAGAGCTCGACCTGGTCGGCGGGGAGCCGGGCAAGGAAGGCGTCGGCTTCGTTCTGGCCGCGCTCCCAGATCTCCGTCGCGATCGATCCAGGCTCGACCACCGAAACCGAGATGTCCCACGGCCGCAGCTCGCGACGGAAGACGTCGCCAACCGCCTCCAGCCCGAACTTGGCCGCGTGGTAGGCGCCGAACATCGGAAAGGCCATCAGGCCGCCGATCGAGGTGATGAAGACGATGCGGCCACGAGCGGCGCGGATCTGCGGCAGCATTGCCTGCGTCACCGCGACATGTGCGGTCAGGTTGACCTCCACCTGGCGCCGGAAATCGTCGATCGGCAGCGCCTCCAACGGCCCAGGGACGGCGATGCCGGCGTTGTTGACGAGGCCGTCGAGACCGGCCTCCCCCACGTCCGTGGCGATCCGCTCGGCCGCCGCCGTGATCTGGCCCTCGTCGGTGACGTCGAGTATCAGCGGGATCAGCCGCTCCGACCCCGCCTCCCGCAGCGCCGCGGCGTCCTCCTCGCGCCGCACCCCGGCGTAGACCCGCCAGCCCTCTGCGTCGAGCCGCAGCGCGCTTGCCCGGCCGATGCCCGTCGACGCCCCCGTGATCAGAACCGACTTCACGGGCGCCAGGCTAACATCGCGCCCGATGCCCGAAGTGGCCTTCGTAACCGGCGGATCAGGGTTCATCGGCAGCAAGCTGGTGGAGCGGCTGGTGGGCGAAGGGCGCTCCGTGCGCGCCTTGGCTCGTTCCAGTGACGCAGCTGAGCGCGTTGCTACGTTGGGCGCCGAGCCGGTCCGCGGCGACCTCGGCGATCGCGCGTCGCTGGCCGCCGGAGCGGCTGGCGCCGAGGTCACCTTTCACCTCGCCGCCCACCTCGGCGAGTGGGGTCCCTGGGAGGAGTTCGAGCGCGGCAACGTCGAGGGAACGCGCAACACCCTGGCGGCCTGCGAAGAGGCGGGTGTGAGCCGCTTCGTCCACTGCGGCACGGAGGCGGCGCTGATGGCCGGCGAGCCGCTAGTCGGTGTCGACGAGACGGCGCCCCTGCGACCCGACTCGAGGGCGCCGTACCCGGCGACCAAGGCCAGGGCCGAGCAGGCAGTCCGCGAAGCCGCCCGCGACGGCTTCGAGACCGTCGTGCTGCGACCGCGCTTCGTCTGGGGAAAGGGCGACACGACACTGCTGCCAGAGATGGTCGCGACGGTCGAAAGCGGCCGCTTCGCCTGGGTCGGCGGCGGCCGCAACGTCACCGAGACGACCCACGTCGACAACGTCGTCGAGGGCCTCATCCTGGCCGCACGGAAGGGCCGCTCCAGTGAGGCTTACTTCGTCACCGACGGCAAGCCGGTGGTCTTCCGCGAGTTCGTCACCGCCCTGCTGCAAACGCAGGGCGTCGAGCCGCCAGGCCGCAGCCTGCCCGGCTGGACGGCCGCGCCGATGGCCCGCGTCTGTGAGGCCGCCTGGAAGGCGCTGCCCCTACCGGGCGATCCGCCGATGACCACCTTCCGCTCCTGGCTTCTCACCCAGGAGTGCACGATCGACACCTCCAAGGCGCGAGCCGAGCTCGGCTACGAGCCCGTCGTCAGCCACGAGCAGGGCCTGGCCGAGCTGGCCGCCTAGCCGCGGCTGGCGCGGTGGCGCTCGAGCTCGGCGACCATCAGCTTGGTGTGGAGGGCGGCGATCAGGTCCTGGAGGGGCTGGGCACCGGCTTCGAGCATCTCGACTACGCGCTCGGGCGAGACCTCACCGGCGAGGCGGCTCATCACCACGTCAACCTCCTGGCGGACCAGCTCTTCGATGACGCTCTTGTAGCGCAGGGTGTCGTAGACGGTGAAGCCGATCTCCTCGTCGTAGCCGCCGGCGCGAAAGCGGCTGATCGCCTCGATGATCTTGACGTCGGAAGGCGAGTAACCGCGGCTGTTGGGACTGAGGATCTCGAGCTCCTCGAGCCGGTCGAGGACGTCCTTGGGGACGCCGTAGCGCTGGCGGGCCTCGGTGGCGCTGGTGCGGGTGCGCTCTCCCGCCAGGGCGCGGTCGAGGATGCGGTCCTCCAGCTCGACCAGGGCGCGGGCCCGCTCCGGGTCCTCGTCCAGCACCGACTTGATCGCCTTAAGCGGCATGAAGCGCTCCTCCTGGAGCTGCTTGATCAGCTTGATCCGCTCGACGAACTCGGGCGGGTAGTAGGCCATGTTGCGGCTGGTCTTGACCGGCTCGGGCAGCAACCCCTCGCGCAGGTAGTGCTTGATCGTCGGCGCCGGCACTCCTGACGCCTCCGCCAACTCCCCCATCCGCAGCAGATCCTGGGCGGGCGCGCTCATGCTCGGAACGTCGCGGCGGAGTCGGCGCTGGGCCCGGCGGCGGCGCCCGACTCCTTCATCGCCGCGATCTCCTCGCTCGAGTAGCCGGCTTCGCCCAGCACCTCGTCGGTGTGCTCACCGAAGGCCGGGGCCGGTCGGGTCGGGTCGCCGGGGGTGCGGCTCATCTTCACCGGCACGCCGAGCTGGCGCACCGTGCCCAGCTCGGGCTGCTCCATTTCCACCACCATCCGGCGCGCCCGCACCAACTCCGAGTCGAGCGCCTCGTCGAGGTCGAGGACCGGCTCGATGCAGCAGTCGTGCTCGTCGTTGAAGGCTTTCCACTCGGCGCGGCTGCGTGAGCGGAAAGCGTCGGCGACCTCGCTCCAGGCGTCGGAGCCCGGCGCCTCGAACTGCTTCTCGATCAGATCCGGTCGCTCGACTCCGTTACAGAAGGCGGCCCAGAACTTCGGCTCGAGCGCGCCGCAGGTAACCCAGCCGTCGCTCGCCTCGTAGGGCAGGTAACAGACCAGGCCGCCGGCGAGCTGCTGCTCGCCGCGGCGCGGCACCTCGCCGTCGCAGAAGTAGCGGCCGGCAACCATCGCCAGCCAGGAAAGCGCCCCGTCGGCCATCGAGACGTCGACCATCTGCCCTTCGCCGGAGCGGCGCCGCTCGTGCAGCGCCGCCATCACCCCGAAGGCGGCCATCAGCGCGCCTCCGCCGAGGTCGGCGATCTGGCCGGCCGACTGGACCGGCGGCCCGTCCTTGGCCCCGGTCAATCCGAGCAGCCCGACCAGGCCGAGGTAGTTCATGTCGTGGCCGGCCCGCTGTTCGTAGGGACCGTCCTGGCCGTAGCCGGTGATCGCGCAGAAGACGATCGCGGGGTTGGTCTCCCGCAGCCGCTCGTAGCCGACCCCGAGCCGGTCGAGGACTCCGGGACGGAAGCCGTCGAGGACGACGTCGTAGTCCTTGACCAACCGCAGCAGAGCTTCACGGCCAGCGTCGTTCTTCAGGTCGAGCCGGATCGAGCGCTTGCCGCGGTTGAGCGAGAGGTAGAGGGCCGAGCGGGTACCCAGCTCCTGCTGCTCCTCACTGCCGTAATAAGGCGGCGCCCAGCGCACGTAGTCCCCCATGCCGGTGTCCTCGACCTTGAGCACCTCGGCGCCGAGGTCGGCCAGTAGCAGCGAGCAGAAGCCCCCCGGGAGCAGCCGGGTCAGGTCGAGGACCTTGACGTCGCTAAGCGGCAGAGCGCTCACGCTTCGGCACTCCCAACAGCTCGCGAGCCTCGGCCACGGTGGCGGCCCGGCGGCCGGCGTCCTCGGCCATCTGCCGTGCCTTGGCGATCAGGTCGCCGTTCGACTTAGCCATCTCGCCGTTCGGCAGGTAGAGGTTGTCCTCGACTCCGGCGCGAACGTTGCCGCCCAGCACCAGCGACGCGCCCAGCAGCTTCCACTGGTCGCGGGAGATGCCGATCACCTGCCACTGGTTCTCGCCCTCGGCGCCGCCGGGGATCTGGTCCGCCATGAAGCCGACGTTGCGCGGAGTCGGGCGGATGCCGCCGTTGACCCCCATCACCAGCGAGATCTGCAGCGGGGTCCGGTCGAGCAGGCCCATGTCGATCAGCGGGTCGAGGTTGGCGACGTGGCCGGCATCGAAGCACTCGTGCTCGGGCTTGATCCCAAGTTCCTTCATCGCCGTGAGGAACTCGATGATCGTGTCGAAGCTGTTCTCGAAGACGGCCTTGAAGACGAAGTCCTTGCGTTTAGCGGAGTACTTGGCGTAGTTCATCGAACTCATGTTGAGCGCCGCCACGTCGGGCCGCAGCGCCCGCAGGTACTCGATCCGCTTCTCGATCGGGATTCCGATCGCACCGGTCGAGTAGTTGATGATCACGTCGCCGACCTCGGCCAGGATCGCCTCGGTGATCGCCCCGAAGTCCTCGACCTCGTAGGAGGGCGTGCCATCGGGCGTGCGGGCGTGGATGTGGATCTGCGAGGCGCCCTCGTCGACCGCCCGCCGCGCCTCCGCCGCGTACTCCTCCGGCGTGTACGGGATCGCCGGGCACTGGTCGCGGTTGGCGATCACGCCGCTGATCGAGCAGCTGATCACGACCGGGTTGTCGAATGAGCTCATACCGGCATCACCCCGTGGCGCTTGGCGGGCTTCTCGACGTGCTTGTCTTTCGCCATCCGCAGCGCCTTGACGATCGTCGGCCGCGTCTCGCGCGGGTCGATGATGTCGTCGATCACGGCGTTGCCGGCGGCGATGTAGGGGTCGATCTGCTCGCGGACCGCGTTCAGCATCGCCTCTTTGGTCGCCTCCGGATCGTCGGAGGCCTCGATCGCCGAGCGGCCGATGATGTTGACCGCGCCCTCGGCACCCATCACCGAGATCTCGGCCCCGGGCCAGGCGACGATCAGGTCGGGCTCGTAGGCCTTGCCGCACATCACGTAGTAGCCGGCGCCGTAGGCCTTGCGTACGACCACGGTCACCTTCGGCACCGTGGCGCGGCTGACCGCGTAGAGCATCTTCGCCCCGTGGCGAATGATCCCGGCGTGCTCGACCTTCGCGCCGACCATGAAGCCGGGCACGTCCTGGAGGAAGACGAGCGGGATGTTGAAGGCGTCGCAGAGGTTGATGAAGCGCGCCGCCTTGTCGGCTGAGTCGTTATCGAGGATGCCTGCCAGGTGCTTGGGCTGGTTGGCGACGATCCCCGCCGGCTGGCCGCCGAAGCGGGCGAAGCAGGTGATCAGCGTCTTGGCGAACTTCGGCTTGATGTCGAACCACTCGCCGTCATCGACGATCTCGCCGATCACGTCGTACATGTCGTAGGGCTGGCGCGAGGAGTCGGGGACGATCTCCATCAGCTTCTCCGACTGGCGGTCGTCGGGATCGGCGGTCTCTGCGATCGGCGGCTTGTGCTCGCAGTTGGTCGGAAAGTAGGAGAGGTACTTCTTGACCGCTTCGATGCACTCCTCGTCGTCCTTCACCTCGAGGTCGCCGACGCCCGACTTGCGGCAGTGGACTTTGGCCCCGCCCAGCTCCTCCATCGAGATGTCCTCGCCGGTGACGGCTTTGGTCAGGTGCGGGCCGGCGAGCGCCATCGCCCCCTGGCCGGAGACCATCGGCACGAAGTCGGAGAGGGCCGGGATGTAGGCGGTGCCGGCCGCGCAGGGCCCCATCATCGCCGCGACCATCGGAATCACGCCCGACATTTCCACCTCCTCGCGGAAGAGGTGGCCGGAGCCGGCGAAGAGCGAGCCCGACGCCTCCTGGATGCGGGCGCCGGCCGAGTCGAGCAGCCAGATGAACGGCATCCGCTTGGAGAGCGCCATCTCGCGCAGGCGGGTGACCTTGAGCTCGCCGGTCATCCCCATCGAGCCGGCCATCACGGTGAAGTCATAGGCGGCGATGCAGCAGGGGCGGCCGTCGACGTCGCCCCAACCGGTGATCACGCCGTCGGCCGGCGCCTCGACCCCATCCATCGCCCGCTGGGCGAAGTGGGGCCGGCCGTGAATGCCCATCTCGACGAAGGTGCCGGCGTCGACGAGCAGGTCGATCCGCTCGCGGGCGGTCAGCTTGCCGCGCTCGTGCTGCTTGGCGATCTTCTCCTCGCCGCCACCCAGCTTCGCCTTCTCGCGCCGCTCGTGCAGCTGCTCGGTGAGGTCGCCCAGTGGGGCCGTCCCCGGCAGCAGGTGCTTCTTCTCTTGCTCTGTGCCGGCCACTACCTTCCCTTCCACTGCGGGTCGCGTTTCTCGAAGAATGCGGTGACGCCCTCGACGATGTCCTCGGTCGAGAAGGTGAGCGAGAGCTGCGAGCGCAGGTACTCGAGCGCGTCGTCGAGCGCCATGTCCTGCTGGCGGTACATCGCGTCGTGGCCGAGCCTCATCAGCAGCGGGCTCTTCGAGGCCAGCTTGCCGGACCAGTCGGCGACCGCGGCGTCGAACTCGGCCTCCGGCACAACCTTGTTGGCGAGCCCGTACTCGACTGCCTGCTCGGCACTGAGCCGCTCGCCCAGCAGCATCATCTCGTTGACCTTCTTGCGCGGGACGTTGCGGTAGATGATCGCCATGATCATGTAGGGGAAGGCGCCGACGTTGATCTCCGGCGTGCCGAAGGTCGCCCCCTCCTTGGCGATCAGCAGGTCGCAGGAGAGGGCGAGGCCCATCCCCCCCGCCAGCACGTGGCCGTTGGCGGCGCAGAGGGTCGGCTTGCCCAGCCGCGGCATCAGGCGGAAGAATTCAAGGAAAAGATCAGTTGCAAAATGTTTGGCCACGAGGGGAACGTCAGCCGCGAAGCCCCCTAGGTCCGCACCAGCGCAAAAGACTTTCTCGCCAGCGCCGGTTAGGACAACTGCACGAACGTCCTCGGCGTCGCGCGCCGTCTTCATCGCGTCGACCAGCTCAACCAGCATCTGGCCGGAGAGCATGTTGCGCTTCTCCGGGTTGTTCAGCGTCACCGTGGCGACGCCCTCGGCGACCTCGTACTTGACGACCTCGTAGTCCATCCCGGCCGCACCATAGCCGACTCTGTAGGAAGTGGGAAGTGCTACTGTCCACTCGACTTTTTCAGGCGGCGGGCGCCGCCCATCCGGATTCCAGCGAACGAGGAGAGAGACAGTGGCGACCGCGACGACCAACGGCTCCAAAGTCATCAAGCCCGACCACCAGGCCGAGCGCAAGCACATGATCTTCACGCAGGAGCACGAAGACCTGCGCGAGTCGATGCAGGCCTGGGTGCAGAAGGAGCTCTGGCCGCACCGCAACGAGTGGGAGGAGACCACCTGGCCGCGGGAGATCATGAAACGGGCGGGCGAGCTCGGCTTCCTCGGCCTCACCTTCCCGGAGGAGTACGGCGGGCAGGGCGGCGACTACTACTACTCGATGGTGCGCGCCGAGTGCCTGAGCTATACCGGCTCAGGCGGGCTCAACATGGGCTTCATCGTCCACACCGACATGGTTCTGCCGCCGATCGAGATGCTCGGTACCGACGAGCTGAAGCAGCGCTACCTGCCGCCGGCGATCCGCGGCGAGAAGATCGGCTGCCTCGGCATCACCGAGCCGGAGGCGGGCTCCGACGTCGCCGGCATCCGCACCTCGGCGATCCGCGACGGCGACGAATTCGTCGTCAACGGCTCGAAGACGTTCATCACCAACGGCGCCCGCGCGGATTTCATCGTCCTCGTCGTCAAGACCGACCCCTCGAAAGCGCACGACGGGATGAGCCTGCTGGTCGTCGACCTGCGCGACGAGAACGGCGAGACCGTGCCCGGCTTCAGCGTCTCGCGCAAGCTGGAGAAGATGGGCATGCACTCATCCGACACGGCCGAACTCGCCTTCGAGGACGTGCGGGTCCCGGTCGAGAACCTGCTCGGCGAAGAGGGCAAGGGCTTCTACCACATCGCTTGGGAGCTCCAGAGCGAGCGGATGGTCGCCTGCGCCGGCGCCGTCGCCGGCGCACAGCGGATGTTCGACCGCACGCTCGAGTACGCAAAGGAGCGCAAGGCCTTCGGCCGCTCGATCGGCAACTTCCAGGTGATCCGCCACAAGTTCGCCGAGATGGCGACCAAGATCGAGGCCGCCCGCCAATTCACCTACGCGACGGCCTGGCGCTACGCCAACGGCGAGTACCCGGTGCGCGAGATCTCCGAGTGCAAGCTCTACACCTCGCGGATCGCCTGCGAGGTGGCAGACGAGTGCATTCAGATCCACGGCGGCTACGGCTACATGAAGGAGTACGAGATCGAGCGTGCCTACCGCGACGTCCGCCTCAACCGGATCGGCGCCGGCACCGACGAGATCATGCTCGAGGTCATCGGCCGGAGCTACGGGCTGTAGGCCGCCGACGCGTAGCGATCAGGCGTTGGTGATGAGCACGGTCACGATGGTGCCGAGGATGGCGACCATCGTCGAGCCCCAGAGCTGGAACAGCAGCGTCCGCAGATCACGGAGGTCGGTTCGTACCTCCCTGATGTCGCGATCGACCCGATCCAGGGTCTTGTCCAGGCGTTCAAATCGCTCGTCGAGCATTCCATCCGTCCATGTCGTCCGCTCCATGCTCAGCACGCTACGGGGGCAAAACGCACCTGAGGTGCGTTGTCTGCAAAAAGATTGTCACAGCTTGGCATGACGGTCGTCAAGGACACGGGGCAGCGGGCCACGCTCCCTCCTTTCAGCGAGGAGCACGAGGAGCTGCGCGAGACGGTGCGCCGCTTCGTGCAGAAGGAGATCGCGCCCAATGTCGACGAGTGGGAGGAGGCGCGGGAATTCCCCCGTGAGCTCTACGGCCGCTGCGCCGAGCTCGGCTTCCTCGGGCTGAAGTTCCCCGAGGAGCTCGGCGGCCAGGGCGGCACCCACCTGCACGACGCGGTCTGGGTCGAGGGGCTGGCGCGGAGCGGCGGCTCAGGCGGAGTCGCCGCCGGGCTCAACGCCCACACCTCGATCGCGATGCCGCCGATCTTCAACTTCGGCACCGACGAGCAGAAACAGCGCTGGCTGGTGCCGGGGATCGCCGGCGAGAAGATCGGCGCCCTGGGGATCACCGAGCCCGGCGCCGGCTCCGACGTCGCCGGCATCACCACCTTCGCCGAGAAGGTCGACGGCGGCTATGTAGTCAACGGCTCGAAGACCTTCATCACAAACGGCGTCCGCGCCGACTTCCTCGTCTGCGCCTGCAAGACGACCCAGGAGGGCGGCCATCACGGCATCTCCTTCCTCGTGCTCGAGCGCGAGATGCCTGGCTACGAGGTCGCCGCGAAGCTGGAGAAGCTCGGCTGGCACTCCTCCGACACGGGAGAGCTGGCCTTCACCGACATCGAGGTGCCGGACGAGAACCTGCTCGGCGAGGAGAACGAGGGCTTCAAGCTGATCATGGCCAACTTCGCCTGGGAGCGGTTGCTGATGGCGATCGGCGCTGTCGGCGCGATGCAGCGGCTGATCGAGAGGACCGTCGAGTACGCACTGGAGCGCAAGGCCTTCGGCCGCCCGATCGGCAACTTCCAGACGATCCGCCACAAGGTGGCCGAGATGGCGACCCAGGCGGAAGCTGCCAAATCGATCACCTACAACGCCCTGCGCCTCTTCCACGAGGGCCAGGACTGCATCAAGGAGGTGACGATGGCCAAGCTCGCCACCCAGCGCACCGTCCTCGACATCGCCGACGAGTCACTCCAAATCCACGGCGGCTACGGCTACATGCGCGAGTACGGCATCGAGCGCGCCGTCCGCGACGCCCGCCTAGGCCCAATCGGCGGCGGCACCGACGAGATCATGAAGGAGATCTTGGGGAAGCAATTGGGGTTGTAGGGCTTAGCAGGGACTTCACGGCCTTGACCGGGTTGTGGCCGATCCGTCGCCACTCGACAGCACAGCGCGGGACACCCTGAAGCTGCACAAGCGCGCGGTGCACGGTGGGCCACCCTTCGACCGGGCTCGCCCCTGCTCGTCGCGCCACCGCACCCGCCAGACGGTTCCGTCTTTCCGCTCGACTCGCTCAACGCTCATCGACAACGCCTCCATTGCCTCATCGAGCAGCGCTCGCAGGCTGCCGCCCCTCGCCGGAGGGATAGATCGCCGGCCGCGATACCGGCTGGGCGGTAGAAGGCGTTTCCTCAGCAATCCAGCGCTCCAACTCCACCGGTTGCACGCGCAGCCGGTGACCGAGTCGCGCCGCTCGCAGCTCACCGCGCGCGATCGCCGATAAACGGCTCGCCTCGAAAGACCGCAGACGCAAGCGACCCCTCTGGTGAGCCACAACTCCGTCGATCAATCCAATCAGGCGTCTACGCTCTTGGCCAAGCGATGGACGGACTCTCAAAAGCGCAGCTTGACGACGCGGATTTTGGCCTGGCCAACGAGAGCGTTCTTGAACTCAACAGCGACCTTTACTCCCTAGAGCCATGGGTGTACTTCCACTATCGGCTACGAAATCTCATCCTCTCGGCCGGCTGCGGCCTAGAGCTTCAGGAGATGATTGCGAAAGGCGTCGAAGTTGGTGATTTCAAAGTCGGCTCCGAGAGCTACCAAGCCCGAGACGGCCTCGACGCCGATGAACGGAAGGACCAGCACGCTTTCATAGTTCTGGAGACGGAGGTCCTCCTCCATCATGCGGCAGAGACGCTCTTGCGCCTTTACCTAGCCCATGAGGGCTCCCCAGCGTGCCCGTGGCTATCGATGGCTCGAGAACGAGACTTTCGACGATTTAAGAAGAAAGTCAAAGATCTCCTGGCTGGTCTGTCTTCCCGGGAACGTCGCGACAAGATGTCCGAAGTTTTCTTTGGAACCTCGGATCGAGAAACGCTCAATCCCGTTCCAGATGGCGACCAATGGCAACGCCTCCTTGACAATTCGGTCGACTGGCTGAAGTACTTCGCTAAGTACATCCTCGACGGGAACGTCTACAACGCCGCAAAGCATGGATTGGGGGTTTGGCCTCAAAACTCGGCGCTCAAAGTTGAATTCGATGGTCTACCCGATTTCCTAAATGGATCTGGACCCTGTCTTGAATACCTCCATACAGAACGCAACTCCGAGGGCCGCAACCAATGGCGTCGAACTACGAAATGGATCCAGCTAGACCGCTCTTTCGGCTGCATCCATGTCGCCTGTGCATTGATTCATCGCCTTTGGTGCGTAGCGAACGTCCGCCACGGCAATAGCAACTCATTCGAGCTTGAGCTGAGGACTTTCCCGAGTCCGTCCGAGATGCTTGGCGATGACGAGATGGTTCTAGCTACGCTTTCACGCACTCTTCACTACTACGAGAACACGCCCACCGAATAGATCGCATCGAGCTCATGCCCACTGCCTGCACGGCCCGCCCTGGATCCTTTCGCGAGCTGGTCATACAGCGAACGGACCGGTAGTTCCGCCGCCAGCGCGCCTAGCTTAGTGGGCATGATTTCTCACGCGGCAGTTGATGCCGTTACGTTGCCCGACGACCTGGCCGGATTTGCCGACAGAAGTACGGGTCTCCGTGCCGTACATGATGAAGATGTCGTGGCCGAACTGAGCCGCATTGAAGGGATTGGCGCGAAGGAGGCGCGGCGACTCGGTCGTGAGGCCGTTGCCCACTTCGGCGGACACATCGAGCATATGGCCAACAGCGGCTTGCGAGCGGGGCGCCTCAGTCGAAACGTCCATAGGGTCCGCGAATGCTGGTGGGTGCCAGTAACGGCGGTCCGCGAGTAGTTGAGCAGACAATCGATCATTCAGCCCCTGAACTTGCGGAGCTGATCGCGGTGGATCGCCACAATCCTGAGCAGCTGCGTGACTGGGCATTTGAGCATCTCGCCTATGAGGTGAACACGCTCACCTATGTTGTCAGTCGCTTGGCCGAAAAGCCAACGGGCTCTGAGGTCAATGCCTTGGTTGAGTCGTTCGCCGTGCATACCCGTTGCCTCCACGACTTCTTCTGGCGTGATCGGACAAATAGGAGCTTCGAGACAGACGCATTTGCCGCCGACTTTTGCGCATCAGGACAGTGGGAGAAAGAGCGCGGGGATCTCCCTCCGCATTTGGCGGCCACCATCAAGCGCAAACGTTTTGGAGCGGAGGTCATGCATCTGACCTACAAGCGCATCAGTGGAATCACAGAGCAGAAGCTTTGGCCATGCGGCGACATCTACATCGAGCTTGCTGACGTGCTCGCCAGATTTGCCGAGACTGCTTTGCCGGACCGGCTACCTGACTCCACGCGCGACTGCTTTAAAGACTTGGTGACGACGGGTAAAGACGGGGTACGCAGTCTGTCTCAAGCAACAGGAGTGGTCCCGGTACATCCCATCTCCGGCGGAACCATCAACCTCGGTGAAGTGACGACGTAGGGGTTGCTCGCCGCCCCAGCGGCCTGGTCAATTGATCTTGGGAACACCCAGCTGAGCGCAGATCGCCCGCGCTGTCGTACGCGGAATCTCTCGATGGCGAGGAACCGAGCTGCGGCCGCTGGGGCCCTGCCAGATCTCGTGCTTTGCCCCTTGGCGAATCAGGTTGCAGTCGCTTGCTTCGAGGTGGGCCCTTAGATCCCGTGTCTTGATCATTTGCCCTTCCCCACTTTTTTCTTAGAGGGCGTGCGGCGGTGGAACGGCTCCCGCATCGTGTAGCGATAGACGTACCGAAATCCTTCCGGTGCAAGCGGTGCAGGCTCTGGGGTCCTAGTCACCGCGATCAGATCATGGTGACGAAGCCCGGAAATTCCCTTGCTCAACGTCGCCGCCGAGATGCCGTACCACTGCTGTATGTGGCTCTGCGGGAGGATGAAGTCTGGGCCCAAGCTCATGCCGATCAACAAGACGGCGAGTGATGGCAGGTCGAGCTTCTCATGCCACCCCTGGCGCCAGAAGGCATAAGGGAGCCGAATGTAGTCTTGTCGCGGCTTTTGGTTGGAGGGATGCAAGTAGGGCTCGCCTGAGCCGTCATCGCTTAGCAGGGTGATCTGGGCGAGCCGGCCTCGCCGATCACGGCGCACGAGTTTGGCCCGCTCAAGCCATCCCCACCCCTTCGACACCGCCGCCCGCGAACTCTCTTTGTCCTCTGCCAGGCCAAGCGCGCGCGCCCAGATCCGCGAGTCACGAGTTACCTCAAACGCGCCGCCGCTGGCCGCTGCATGTACCAGCAAATACTGATGCAGGCCGCGATTGTTGTGCGCGGTCACGAAAGCTGCAAGCGGTCCCGGAACGCCTTTATCCTGGTCATTACGAAGCTGCATGAAGCGATAGGAAAGAGGCAGGAAGGTGCGATCGGATGCATCGAGAAGTGCCTCGATTGTCTCCTGGGAAGTTGCGCGTTGCACTTTCACTGTCCCAAGGATGTCAGATATAGCGGCAAATGTTGGCCGCTATAAGGTCATCTGACTTTCCGCGGGAACTATAGCTGTGGTAAGGCAATGCTAGGCATAGGTGCTAGAGCATTCTGCTAGGGCTAACTGCTAGGCAACAGCCGCATATCGGCCCGCGAAAAAATCGAGGAGGCGGGAGGCAGTGGCCATTTCTGCCCGCTGGGTGGCAACCTACCTTGTAGCGGGACCAGGGCTCTAACCTATGGACATGGCACACGATCTCGCCTACACCGCTGTCTTTGAGGAGGTCGAGGGTGGATGGACCCAGGCTCGAATCGCGGAGGTTCCGGGCGTGATTACTGCTGGGCAAAGTCGCGGGGAGGCAAAGGACCTGCTGCAAGACGCGCTTCGCGAGTATCTCGCGAGCTTCATGGAGCCCATCTCCGGACTTGACGAGGCCGAAGACCGCGAGCAGCTCATAGTCGAGCTGGTAGCAACGCCAGAAGCAAGCTAGACCTGCATTCAGGCAGAAGGCCAGCGCTCGGCGACGCTGAGCGCGGACCCATCAGCCGACCACCCGCGATCACGACTGATCATCGCCCTCGCCCCCGAACAGGCGAATTTGCTGGGAATCCCGGCCCTCGGGATGATCCCGCGTGCCCTTCCGTGCCATGCTCGCCGCTCATGAAGGAGATCCTCGGCAAGCAGTTGGGGTTGTGATCTGCCTACTCCGCCACGGGGACGCCAAAGATGGCAATGGCGACGATGCCGCGCGGCGGCTGACTACGAAGGGGGAGCGGCAGGCGGAGGCTGCGGGGCGGGCGCTGGCTCGGTTGGGGGCGGAGATCAATACCTGCCTGACCAGCCCGAAGGTGCGTGCGGCCGAGACGGCACGGATCGCCTGTCTGTCGCTCGGGATCGAACCGGAGATCGCCGAGGAGCTGCGCGGTGGGCCCTTCGACTCGCTCCAACTGACCGCGGGCCGCGGCGACGTGCTGTTGGTCGGGCACGAGCCCGACTTCTCAGGCGCGGTCGCCCGCCTCACCGGTGCCAAGGTAAAGCTGCGAAAGGGTGGACTGGCGATCGTCGATGGTGGGACACTGGTGGCGTTGCTGCGGCCGAAGGATCTGGCTGCGATAAGCCACGAGAGGAGATAGCCCATGCTCTGTGCACTGACCGTCCGCAAGCTGAAGTCCGGCACGATGGAGGACTTCAAGCGCGCCTTCATCCCCGAGGACACCTCGAACGTGCCCTCAGGCTGGAAGCAGTTTTACGCCCTGCAGAACGTCAACGACGAGAACGAGGTGATCACCTTCGGCCTCTTCGAGGGCACGCTCGAGGAGCTGCGGGCAGGCCAGGAAGGCGGCGAATACGACCAGCGGCGCGCGGCGGCCGACGAGTTCGTCGAGTCGGTTGGCGCCGACGGCATCTTCGAGGTCGTCGAAGAACGCTCAATGGGCTGAGCCGCGTGGCGGTCAAGCAGCGGCTCAACCTGGTCACGCTCGGGGTGGCCGACCTCAGTCGGGCACGCAGCTTCTATGAAGCGCTCGGCTGGACGACCGGCGCCGGCCCGGAGGACGACGTCGTCTTCTTCCAGGCCGGCGAGATGGTCGTCGCGCTCTGGGACCGGGCGCGGCTGGCCGAGGACAGCTGCGTCGAGGACGGCGGCGGCTGGGGCGGCGTCACCTTCGCCCTGAACTTCGCCTCGCGCGAGGAGGTCGACGCCGCCACCGAGGAGGCGCGCGCCGCCGGCGCCCAGATAGGACGCGAGCCGGCCGAAACCTTCTGGGGCGGCTACACCTCGGTCTTCATCGACCCCGACGGCCACCCTTGGGAGATCGCCCACAACCCGAACTGGACGATCACCGAGGACGGCGGCCTGAAGCTGGCCGGGCAGTAGTAGCGTCCGCGGCCAGACCCCAGACCGAGGAGGCCTCGATGTTGTCCTGGCTCGCCAAGAAGATGATCTCTCGCAACATGGCGAAGGCCCGCGAAGGCGACATCGGGCCGACGCTGCAGATGGACGCCGAGGACGTCAGGTTCCGCTTCCCCGGCAACAGCTCCTGGGCGGTCGAGCTGGAAGGCAAGGACGAGCTCAGGCCCTGGCTGCAGAAATTCGCCGACGTCGGCCTCCAGATCTATCCCGACGAGGTGATCCTCAAGGGCTTCCCCTGGAACCAGACAATCTGCATCCGTGGCACTGACCATCTTGACGCGCCCGACGGCAGGCGGGTCTACGAGAACCGCTACGTGATCTGGGGGCGGATTGCCTGGGGCAAGCTTCGCGAGTACGAGGTCTACGAGGACACTCAGAAAACCGAGGCTCTCGACGAGTACCTGGCCAGCATCGGCAAGCCCTGACGTGCCAGACGTCCACCTCAACCTGGTCGACAGCTCGCGGCAGCTGTTCGAACTGGACCCTGGTGCGGAGATCGAGTCCGGAGAAGGTTGGCTGTTCGGCGCCGGTCGCTCCTCGCACCCGGCGATCTCCAACGCCGCCTTCCGGACCGGAGATGCCGACCCGGAAGAGCTGCTGGCCAAGGCGCGTGAGTTCTTCGGCGCTCGCAGCCGCGGCTTCAGCCTCTGGGTGCGCGGAGGCGTGCCCGAGGACAGTGACCTGATCGAGGCAGCCAACTCAGCCGGCCTGAAACAGGTCTTCGAGATGCCGGAGATGACGATGGAGGCGAAAGCGAACGAGCCTCCCCTACCCACCGGGGTCGAGCTGCGCCGGGTCGTGTCCGCTGCCGACGCCGACAGCTTCTGGCAGATCGCGACCAGCGCCTACGCCGACAACGGCTTCCCACCCGAAATCTTCCGTTACTACGAGGACCACTCCGGCCTGGTCGCGGACAATGCCGTCGCCTTCCTCGCCGAGCTCGACGGCAAGCCAGTCGGCATCGCGATGACGATCGTCAGACACGGCGTGGCCGGCATCTACTGGGTGGGCACGCTCGCCGAGGCGCGCGGTAAGGGCATCGGCGAGGCGGTGACGGCGGCCGCGATCAGCGCCGGCTTCGATCTCGGCGTCGAGATCGCTTCGCTGCAGGCCTCGCCGATGGGAGAACCCGTGTACCGGCGGATGGGCTTCGAGGCGATCTACCGGTACCGGCTGCTGATGCGCACCCCGCCGAAAGGCTGAG
The DNA here is from genome assembly GCA_035557635.1 of Solirubrobacterales bacterium. Classification (GTDB taxonomy): domain Bacteria; phylum Actinomycetota; class Thermoleophilia; order Solirubrobacterales; family 70-9; genus VRUE01. The sequence continues at coordinate 22,171 of DATMDR010000062.1, forward strand.
CGCAGCGCCCCGCCGCGATGCTCAGCGCCGCGGTCCGGCCTCGCAGGTGTGCGACTTGCCCCAGCCGGGGCCGCCGTCGCAGTAGTCGAAGCCGCGGCCGCCGTAGAGCTGGTCTGGACTGGCGCCGCCGTAGAGCCGATCGCGGCCGCCGTCACCGTGGCAGCCGTCTTCGCCGGAACCCATCCGACAGACGTCCCGCCCGGGCCCACCCCAGCATCCGTCGCTGCCGCCGCCGTGCTGGCAGTAATCGTTGCCGGGACCGCCAACGCAGTCGCTGTTCCGCGGCCCGGTGATGCACACGTCGTCGCCCGCCCCGCCGATGCACCGGTTGCGCCGGGCGCCGCCGGGATAGCAGGTGTCGCGCTCGCCGTTGCCGATGAACTTGTCCGAGCCGTCGCCCAAGTAGATCGTGAGAGGGATCGGCAGGGGATCGAGCACTTCGACCAAGTCACCCGAGGGACCCATCCTCACCTCGATCGAGCTGGCGCCGCGCAGCGGGCAGACCGCCTCGAGGCGCGGTCGCGTGAAGCGGCACCCGGACGGCGCGGCGCTGCTCATCAAGCCGTCGACGACGATTGCGTTTCCCTCGACGCTCAGCCTCAAGGTCGAGCCGGAAGAGGCGCCGTGGACGACGATCTGCTCGGCTGGAGAGCTGGGGCTCGCCCAGGCGAGTGCAGCCGCCGCGGCTGATGCCACAGCGACGACAAACCACAATGCGCGAGTCCGACCCCTGCTGACCGGCATCTCCCTCAGCATGCCAGAAAGACACCCTCCATCAGCAAAGATCACTCACCAGGGCGCTCCAGCCGACCGACTGGCCAGTCAACCAGGCCAGAGCGCTTCCCTGTAGCCTTCCCGGCCGACTTCACAAGCCAAAAGGAGAGCGAAATACCGATGGGACTTCTCGATGGGAAAGCGGCGATCGTCACCGGATCGGCGCGGGGAATCGGCCGGGCGACCGCCGAACTGTTCGTCAGCGAGGGCGCCAAGGTGCTGATCAACGACCTCGACGCCGACATCGCCGAACAGGCCTCGAACGAGATCGACGGCGAGACCGCGGTCTTCGCCGGTGATCTGACCGAGCCCGACGCGCCCGACAAGCTGATTGCCGCCGGCGTCGACGCCTTCGGCGCCCTCGACATCGTCGTCAACAACGCCGGCTACACCTGGGACAACGTCGCGCACAAGATGACCGACGAGCAGTTCCAGGCGATGCTCGACATCCACACCATCGTCCCGTTCCGCATGATCCGGGCGCTCGCCCCCTCCTGGCGCGAGGCCGCGAAGGGCGAGAAGGAGAAGGGCGACGAGGTGTTCCGCAAGATCGTCAACATCACCTCGATCTCGGGAACGATGGGCAACGCAGGCCAGGCCAACTACTCATCGGGCAAGGCCGGGGTCACCGGCCTCACCAAGACGATCGCCAAGGAGTGGGGCCAGTTCAAGATCAACTGCAACGCGGTCGCCTTCGGCTTCGTCGAGACCCGCCTCACCCAGGCGAAGGAGAAGGGCGAGAAGATCCAGGCCGCCGGAGAGAGCGGTGAGCAGGTCGAGCTTGGGATCCCCGAGCAGATGCGCACGATGGCCTCGATGACGATCCCGCTGGGCCGGCCGGCCCAGCCGGAGGAGGCCGCCGGGCCGGTGCTGTTCCTCTGCTCGGAGTTCTCGAACTACATCCACGGACAGGTGATCAACGTCACCGGGGGCCAGTTCACCGGG
>DATMDR010000063.1:0-4913 GCA_035557635.1 Solirubrobacterales bacterium
CGATGCCGGAGCTGGAGGCGAGCGCCCAGCGGCGCGGCCTCGGCATCCTCGAGGACGCTTGCGAGGCGCTCGGCGCGGTCGACGGCGAGGAGCGCCGGGTCGGCGCCCGCGGCAACCTCGCCAGCTTCGCCTTCTATGCCAACAAGCAGATGACCACGGGGGAGGGGGGGATGCTCGTGCCCTCCTCACCCGAGGTCGCGGCGCGCCTGCGCTCCGAGCGCAACCAGGGCCGGGCCGCCGACATGGGCTGGCTCGACCACGGCGGCCTCGGCTTCAACTACCGGCTCGGCGACGTCGCCGCGGCGCTCGGTGTCGCCCAGGTCGAGAAGCTCGACGCCATGCTCGCGCGGCGCGACGCCGTCGCCTCCGCCAACTGCCTGCTCTACGAGGGCGCCCGCCCGGTCTTCTGCGACGTCGATCCCGACACGCTCGACCTCGATCCGGCGGCGGTCGAGGCAGCGCTCGGCGAGCGCAGCGCCGGGATCCTGCCGGTCCACATCTTCGGCTACCCGGCGGCGATGCCGGAGCTGGAGGCGAGCGCCCAGCGGCGCGGCCTCGGCATCCTCGAGGACGCTTGCGAGGCGCTCGGCGCGATCGACTCCGAGGGGCGCCAGGTCGGGGGCCGCGGCAACCTTGCCACCTTCGCCTTCTACGCCAACAAGCAGCTGACCACGGGGGAGGGGGGGATGATCGTCCCGGCCGACGCCGCGACCGCCGCCCGCCTGCGCTCGGAGCGCAACCAGGGCCGTGCCGCCGACATGGGCTGGCTTGACCACGGCGGTCTCGGCTTCAACTACCGCCTCTCCGACCTTGCCGCGGCCCTCGGCGTCGCCCAGCTCGAGAAGCTCGACGAGCTGCTGGCGCGCCGCGCCGCCGTGGCGGCGCTCTACGAGGAAGCGCTGGCCGGAATCGACGGGTTGAGAGCGCCGATCGCCGCTCGGGGCGCCGAGCGTCGCAGCTGGTTCGTTTACGCGGTCGAGCTGCCCGAGGACGCGGACCGCGAGGCGGCGATCGCCCGGCTCGGCGAGCGCGGCATCGCCGCCAAGGCCTATCTGCCGTGCATCCACCTCTTTCCCCATTTGCGCGAGCTGGGCTACCGCGAGGGCCAGTTCCCGATCGCCGAAGCGGCGTCGGCGCGCTCATTGGCGCTGCCCTTCTTCCCGTCGATGAGCGAGGCGCAGGTGAGCCGCGTCTGCGAGGAGCTCGCCGCGGCGCTCGGCCAGCCGGTGCGGCAGGGATAATCGCCGACCGATGTCGCGCTTCGGCAAAGCCCCGGACCCGCGCTTCTGGCGCCTCAACCGCTCGATCGAGTTCGACTGGCGCCTTGCCCCCTACGACATCGACCAGTCCCAGGCGCACGCCCGGTCCCTCTGCGAGATCGGGGTCCTCAGCGACGAGGAGCTGCGGCAGACCTGTGATGGCCTCGACCGCGTGCGCGAGCGGATCGGCGAGCACGGCTTCGAGTTCGAGGAGAGCGACGAGGACATCCACATGGCGGTCGAGCGCCTGCTCGGCGAGGAGATCGGGCCGCTGGCCGGGAAGCTCCACGCCGGCCGCTCCCGCAACGACCAGGTGGCGACCGACGTGGCGATGGTCGTGCAGGCGCATTCGCTGCGGGCGATCGAGCTCGCCGGGGCGACGATGTCGCGACTGCTGGAGCTGGCCGAGCGCCACCGCGACTGGCCGATGCCCGGCTACACCCACCTGCAGCGCGCCCAGCCGGTCTACCTCGGCCACCATCTGCTCGCCTACTTCTGGATGCTGGCGCGGGACGTGCTGCGCTTCCAGTTCGCCCTCGACAGCGCCTCGGTGATGCCCCTCGGCTCCGGCGCCCTGGCCGGGGTCAACTGGCCGATCGACCGCCGCGCGGTCGCCGGCGACCTCGGCTTCGAGCACGTCAGCCCCAATTCGATTGACGGCTCGTCAAACCGCGACTTCGTCCTCGACTACCTGAGCGCCGCCTCGACCTGCGCGATGCACCTCTCGCGGCTCGGCTCGGAGATCGTCATCTGGAGCTCCTCTGAGTTCGGCTTCTGCGAGCTCGACGAGTCCTTCTCCTCGGGTTCCTCGATCATGCCGCAGAAGGTGAACCCCGACTCGGCTGAGCTGCTGCGCGCCAAGAGCCCCCGCGTCGCCGGCGACTACCTCTCGCTGCTGGGGACGATGCACGCTCTGCCCCTGACCTACGGCAAGGACATGCAGGAGGACAAGGAGCCGCTTTTCGACGCGATCGAGACGGTCGAGTCCTGCCTCGACGCCGTTGAGGGAATGCTGGCCGGGATCAGCTTCGATCGGGAGCGGCTCGAGGAGGCCTCGGGCGACGAGATGCTCGCGGCGACCGAGGTCGCCGACCTGTTGGCGCGCAAGGGCGTCCCCTTCCGCGAGGCGCATGGAATCGTCGGCGGGCTGGTCCGCGACGCGGTCGAGCGAGGCATCTCCCTTTCCGAGCTGAGTGAGGAGGACCTGCGCGCGCGCAGCGAGCACCTCGACGGCTCTTTCTACGAGGTGCTGAAGCGAGAGAGCTGGCTGGAGTCCAAGCGGATCGAGGGGGGAACGGGCTCGGCGCCGCTCGCCCGACAGCTGGAGCTGGCCCGCGAGACCCTGCGCGAGGTCGAGAAACAGGCGGGCGAGGAACAGCTTTGAGGGTCGGGGGCGCGCCGCTGCCGACCGGTTCGCGCCTAGATCCCGATTTCTTCAGTCGCAGCGTTCACCTCGTCGCCCGCGAGCTGATTGGCTGCCAGCTCTTCTACGAAGGCTGCGGCGGCACGATCGTCGAGACCGAGAGCTACGAGCGCGACGACCCCGCCTGTCACGCCTACGTCGGCCTGACCAAGCGCACCGAGACGCTGTTCGGGCCGCCCGGCCGCGCCTACGTTTATCTCTCCTACGGGATCCACAGCCTGCTCAACGCGGTCGCCGAACCGGAGGGCGACGCCGCTGCGGTCCTTATCCGGGCGCTCGAGCCGACCGCCGGGCTGGAGGCGATGCGCAGCCGACGCGGCGAGCGGCCCGAGGCGGAGCTCTGCTCGGGTCCCGGCAAACTGACCGAGGCGCTCGGCATCCGGCTCGCCGACAACGGCGCCGATCTCAGCGCCGACCCGTTCCTGCTGCTCCCGTCCGAGCCAGGCTGGAGTGGGAGGGTGGTGGCCGGCCCACGGGTGGGAATCACGAAAGCGGTCGAGCGCCCCTGGCGCTTCAGCCTCGAGGGCAGCCGCTTCGTTTCCCGGCCGCGGCCGGGTTAGCCAGCGGTAATCCCACCACCGCCACCCGATTCGGGCGCGGCTTCGGGAGCCGCTTCCGGCGCCGGGGCTGCCTCGGGTTCCGGCGCTTCCGTTTCCGGGGCAGGCGCCGCTTCGGTTTCGGGCGGCACGTAGGTTTCGTCCTCGCTCGAGGAGTCGCTGGACCCCGAATCCCCCGAGCCCTCCTTGTCCCGTTCGCTCTCCCTTTCGGCCGCCCGGTCCGCTGCGATCTCCTCCCAGGCCGAGATCACGCCGGCCCAGATCAGCGCTGGGAAGGTGCCGCCGTCGACTGGGCCCCCTGAGAACTCGGTTTCCATCGGCGTGGCGCTTTCGGCGTAGCCGACCCAGACGCAGGCGGTGACTTCGTCGGTGGCGCCGCAGAACCAGGCGTCGATGTTTTCGTCGGTGGTGCCGGTCTTGCCCCACTGGCTTTCATCGCCGATGTCGGCGCGCACGCCGGTGCCGGTGGTGATCACCGAGCGCAGGATGCCCTTCGCTTCTTCGGCCACGCCGGAGTCGATCACCTGGGTGTGGATCGAGTCGTTGTCGCCGCCCTTGATCACGTCCCCGTCCTGGTCGGTGACTTCGGTGTAGGCCACCGGGCTGTCGCCTGGCCTCGGCGCGAGCTTGCCGCTGACCCGGACGCCGTTGTTGGCGAGGGTTGAGAAGGCATAGGTCCACTCGAGCGGGGTAACGCCTTCCTTGAGGCCGCCAAGCACCATCGCCGGGTTGGTCGAGAGCGGAGTCTGGACTCCGAGTTTGTGAGCGGTGCGGGCGATCGCCCGCGTGCCGCCGTCGATGCTTTCCAAGCCGACCTGGGCGTAGACCGCGTTGTCCGAGTAGGTCGTCGCGGTGGCGAGCGAGGCGGAGCCGAGGTAGCTGTCCGCGTAGTTCTTGACCTCGAACAGTTCCTGGTTCTTCTTGCCGAAGGTGAAGACCTGCGGCGCCGATTCGTAGACGGTTTCCGGCGAGATGCCCTGCTCGAGCGCAGTGGTGAGGATGATCGGCTTGATCGAGGAGCCCGGCTGGCGATGGCCGAGCGTCGCCAGGTTGAACGGTTTTTCCTCGAAATCGGGGCCGGCGACCATCGCCTTGATCCCGGCGTTGCGGTTGTCGATAACGACCAGAGCGGAAGTCGGCGGCAGGCCGCTGAGGTAGGAGGAGACGGTTTCCTCGGCGGCCGCCTGCAGACGCAGGTCAAGCGTGGTCTTCACTTTCAGGCCACCGAAAAAGGTTTTGGCGGCGCCGAAGCGGTCGACCAGTTGCTGCCGCAGCCAGGCGGTGAAGTAGGGGGCCTCCGAGTCCAGCGACGGCGGCTCGATGTCGTCGGGCGCCGGTAGGGCCTGCTCGATCTCTTCCTCGTACTGGGTCTCCGTGATGTAGCCCTGTTCCTCCATCTTGGCGAGGACGATGTTGCGGCGGATCAGCGCGTTTTCGGGATAGATCTTCGGGTCATAGGCGGAAGGCGAGGAGATGATCCCGGCCAGGGTCGCTGCCTCCCAGGGCTCGAGCACGGACGCGCAGGGCTCGGTCTCGGTCCCGCAACCAGGATGGGCGGCGCCGAAGAAGGTCCTGGCCGCGGCCTCGATCCCGTAGGCGCCCTCGCCGAAATAGATCGTGTTGAGGTACTCGGTGAGGATCTTGTCCTTGCTCCAGCGCTGCTCGAGCCGGTAG
>DATMDR010000064.1:0-5749 GCA_035557635.1 Solirubrobacterales bacterium
CTTGGAGCACCCGAACCAGGTTCTGAGCCGCGAGCAGCTCCTCGCCCACGTCTGGGGCTATGACTACGACCCGGGGTCGAACGTGGTCGACGTCTACGTCGGGTACCTGCGCCGCAAGCTGGGGAGCCGCCGGTTCGAGACCGTGCGCGGCGTGGGCTATCGCTACCGGGCGTAAGACCGCTCAGGGCCGAGTGGCTACGGCAGAGCGTCGCGCAGGTCGAAGGCGCGGAGGGCCTCGGGGCCGGTCTCCGTGCAGTCGAAGAAGCGGCGGTTCACGCAGTCGAACCCCTCGCCCGAGCCCGCGTAGGCCGGCTCCACGCTGAACTGGCACTGCGGGAGTGGTTCGCCGGTCATCTTCAGGCCGCCGAACCCGCCGGCGTTCTCGGCCAGCTCGAACATCTCGACGTCCACCTCCGCCCGGAAGACCTTGCGCAGGCAGCCCATGTAGCGGTTGCCGGTCCAGCGGTCCTCGTAGCTGTAGAGGTAGCCGCAGCGCATCTCGAGGCAACCCCGCGGCTCGACGAGCTTGTCGCAGAACGCGGAGCACTTCCGGCATTCGCCGTGTCTGGCGAGCTCACGCTGCTGTAGCGCCATAGCCGAATACTAGATCTAAGCGGCCAGGGCCTTCGGCCCGAGGAGTTCATCGAGCTCCGCGCGAAGCCCGTGGTCCGGGTCGACGCGGTATCCGTCGCCGAAGCGCAGCCGCCGGACTCCCTCGCGGGTAGTCATCTCGATCGCCACCTCGGTCCCCCCGGGATAGGCCTCGAACAGGCCCTTCAGCTCCTCGACCAACTCGGCGCCGAACCGGCCCGCGTCGATGCGCAGAACGATCCGCTTCGGGGCGATCCGCCTCTTGGCCCGCGCCCGCGCCTTGGCCAGCTCGTCGGCGTCAGGCTCGAACGGGCTCGCCTCCTGCACGACGACGCTCATCTGGTCGCGGCCCTTGTGGTCAACCCGCCCCCGGATCAGCACCACCCGGTCAAGCGCAATCGCTGCCGCCTGCTCGCCCGCGGCGTCGCGTACGAACAGCTCGACCTGCCCCTCGAGGTCGTCGAGCTTCGCGAACATCACGTACCCGCCGTTTCGCGTGCGGACCTTCTTGGCCTCCGCGACGATGCCGCCGACGCTGATCCACGCTCCATCCTGCTTGCCGGCGACGTCGGCGAGCGAGCAGTCCACCGCTTCGCGCAGTGCCTCGCGAACCTCGGTGAGCGGGTGCGAGGAAAGGAACGTGCCAAGCGTTTCCTTTTCCAGCGTGAGCAGCTCGCGCTGGCCGAACTCCTCGGCGGGGATCGGCGGACGCTGCGAGTTGAACGCTCCGGCCATCGGATCGTTGGCGGTCTCCTCGCCACCGAGGTCGAAGATCGAGCCCTGCCCGCGCAGGGCGTCGTCCTGAGCCTTCTGGCCCGAGGCCTGCGCCTGCGGCAGCACGTCGAGCATCCCTCGCCGGCTGGCCTTCGTGGAATCGAGCCCGCCGCACTTGACGAGGCATTCGATTGCCCGCTTGTTCACCGCGCGGGCGTCGACCCTGTCACAGAAGTCCCAGAGCGACTCGAACGACCCGCCGCTCTCCCGCGCCCCGATGATCGCCTCGACCGCCTGGTGGCCGACGTTCTTGACGGCGTCGAGCCCGAATCGGATGGAACTGCCCGACACGACGAAGCCGTGATCGGAGGTGTTGACGTCCGGGGGGAGCACCTCGATCCCCATCTCGTTGCAGCGGTTGACGAAGAACGGGACCTTGTCCTTGGTCGACATCACCGACGAGATCACGGCCGCCATGTACTCGGCCGGGTAGTTGGCCTTCAGGTAAGCGGTCCGGTACGAGATCAGCGCGTAGCAGGCAGCGTGGGACTTGTTGAACGAGTAGTCGGCGGCTGCGGTCATCAGCGACCAGAGGTCGTCGGCCACGCGGCGTTGCGTTCCCGACGCGGCGGAGCCCTCCAGGAACTTGTCCTTCATCGTCGCCATGAGGTCGCGCTTCTTCTTGCCGATCGCCTTGCGCAGATCGTCCGCCTCGGCCGGGCTGAAGCCGGCGATCTGCTTCGAGATCTCCATCAGCTGCTCCTGGTAGATGCAGCAGCCATAGGTGGGCTCGGTGATCGCTCGCAGGCGCTCGTCAGCGAAGGTGACCGACGAGGGATTGCGCTTACCGCGCGCGTAGTCGGGGATGAATCGCATCGCGCCCGGGCGGTAGAGCGAGACGAGGGCGGTGATGTCGTCGAACTCGGTCGGCCGGACCTGCTTGAGCGCGTCGCGCATCCCGTCGGATTCGAGCTGGAAGACGCCGACCGAATCGCCCCGGGTGAGCATCTCGAACGTCTGCGGGTCGTCCATCGGGATCTCGGTCATGTCGATCTCCACCCCGCGGGAGCGCTTGACGATCGCGACGGCATCCTCGATCACGTCGAGGTTTCTCAAGCCCAGGAAGTCCATCTTGAGAAGGCCGATCTCCTCGATCGGCCCCATCGAGTACTGGGTCACGATCTTGTACTGGCGCTCCGGGCGGCCTCCGCTCCCATTGCCGTTGGCAGGCCCTGCGCCGCGATCCTCGGCGAGCTGGAGCGGCACGATCTCATGGAGCGGCCGGTCGGCGATCACGACCGCGGCGGCGTGGATCGAGTTGTTGCGGACGATGCCCTCGAGGCCCTGGGCAACGTCGAGAATCCGTTTCGCGTCGGGCTCGCTGTCGTAGGTCTGCTTCAGCTCCTGCCCCGGCCTCAGGCATTCCTCGAAGGAAGGATTGCGACCGAGGATCGGCTCGGGGATCTGCTTGGCGAGGCGGTCGCCGGTGCCGTAGTCGAAGCCGAGCACACGGGCCGCGTCGCGGGTCGCGGCGCGCGGTGCCATCTTGCCGAAGGTGACGATCTGGGCGACCGACTCGCGTCCGTATTTTTCGGCGACGTAGCGGATCACCCGCTCGCGGCCACGCACCGAGAAGTCGATGTCGATGTCCGGCATCGATTTGCGACCGGGGTTGAGAAAGCGCTCGAAGAGCAGGTCGTTGGAGAGCGGGTCGAGGTCGGTGATGCTGAGGCTGTAGGAGACGATCGAGCCCGCCGCCGAGCCACGACCGGGCCCGACCGCGATCCCGTTCTCCTTGGCGAAGCGGATGAAGTCCCAGACGATTAGGAAGTAGGAGGAGAAGCCCATCTCCTCGATCACCCCGAGCTCGAACTCGAGCCGCTCCATCGCCTCGGCCGGGGCCGGATCGCCGTAGCGGGCGCCTAGGCCCTCGCCGGCAATCCGGCGCAGCATCGCCTCCGGCTGGGAGCCGTCAGGCGTGGGGTACTGCGGCAGCAGCAGCTTGCCCAGCTCGATCTCGATCTCGCATCGCTCAGCGATCTCCGTCGTCGTCGGGACCGCCTCCGGCCACTCGGCGAAGGACGCGGCCATCTCCTCGTTGCTCTTGAGGAAGAACTCGTTGGTGTCGAAGCTCAGCTTCGGCGCCTCCAAGGTCGACTTGGTCTGCACGCAGAGCAGCGCGGCGTGGTTGTCGAAGTCCTCGCGACGCAGATAGTGGACGTCGGCGGTGCCGACCAGGGGCCGGTTCAGCTCGCGGGCGAAGCGGACGATCCCCTGGTTGGCCTTCTCCTGCTCGTCGATCCTGTTCTTCTGCACCTCGAAGTAGACCTGCTCGGGGCCGAAGGCCTGAATCAAGTCGTCGAGGTGGGCGCGGGCGTCGTCGGGCCGCTCCTCGATCAAGCGGCGGCAGAAGCGCGACTGCAGGCAGCCGGTTAGGACGATCACTCCCTCGGCGTGCTTCGCGAGCAGGTCCATGTCGACGTTGGCCTTGCCGCGCGAGAACCCCTGCAGGAAGCCGGCCGAGGTGAGCTGGACGAGGTTGGCGAGGCCGGTGTCGTTTTCGGCCAGCAGGGTGAGGTGGTTGCGCTCGTACTTGGGCTTCTCCTTGATCGCCTCGACGTCGTCGACCAGGTAGGCCTCGAGCCCGATGATCGGCTTGATCCCGTGCTTCTGGCAGGCCTTGTAGAGGTCGACGGCGCCGTTCATCACGCCGTGGTCGGTGAGGCCCAGCGCCGGCTGTCCCAGCTCCGCCGCCCGCGCCGCCATCGCGTCGATCTTGCAGGCGCCGTCGAGCAGCGAGTACTCGCTGTGGACGTGCAGGTGTGCCGCTTGCTCAGCGCTCATCGGAATCGGGCGATCATGCCAAGCGACGCAGATGCCAACGATCGAAGGCGCACACCTTCCGCGCAATCTGCGCGCAAACTCCTAAGGACTTCAACTGACCCTAGACAGGACCCGGTGCGTCCAAAGGTTCATGAAATGAAAATGTCGTCAGACAAAAACATTCGCGATACTGCGGGGCGCGTTGCGTGCCAGAGCGATGAACAGGCGACACCGGCCCCCCGCGGTCACCGAACCGACGATCCCCGGCGACCAGGCGGTCCTGCGCAGGCTCGCGATGACGCACCTGGGGCTGCAGCTCTTATGCCTGCTCTGGGAAAAAACGGATGGTGAGGACTTCGCCGTCCTCTGGGCCGCGACGGGCGGGCTCGGCCGGGACTCAGCCGGCGCAGACCCAGGCGCCGCTGCCTGAGTCGGCCCAGATTTCGGCGGCGATGCGGTCCTGTTCGGCCTTGGGCGCTTCGTGCGGGGCGCCCCTGCCGCCGTAGGCGCCCCAGGTCGAGGGCAGGATCTGGTAGGCGCCGCCCGCTCCGCTCGAAGGGTTGAGCGCGCCGTAATCGCCGCCGGACTCGCACATCACGATGTAGGTGGGAATCGAGTAGGGGCCGCCGAGCCAGCGGCCGACGGTTTCTTCGGCGGCAGCCCGGCTCGCCGCTTCGGCCTCCTCGATGTCGCTGACCCACTCGCCGATCCGCGTTTTCAGCGTCGCGAGCGAGGCGCTGCGAGCGGCGGCGACCGAGTGCAGCTCCGCCGCAGCGGCTTCGGCCTCGGCGCGAACGCCGGCTATTTCCGAACGGGCGGCGTCGAGGCGCGCGTTGTGGGCGTCGACCTGCTCCTTCAACTCGGCGACCCGTTGCAGTCCGCGCCCGACTTCGTCGCGGACCTGCTCGACCCGCGTCGCCAGCTCCTCGTCGGAGGACTCGATCTGGCTCAGGTAGCTGGCCCGGGTGGCGAGGTCGTCGAAGTCGGTCGAGCCGAGGACGACGCTGGCGGTGCCGGCCGGACCGCTGACGTACATCGCCACCAGCCGCTGCGCCAGCTCGCGCCGCGCGCGCCGCAGGCGCCGGCGCTCCTCCGCCAGACGCGCTTCGGTGCGGGCGACCTGCTCGTCGAGAGCGGCTGCGCGCTCTTCCCCGTTCGCCAGCAGCCCACTCAGCCGCTGCTCGCGCGCGCTGGCGGCGGCCGCCTCCTGCTGGGCGGCGCCGAGCCGCTCCTGCGCCGCGCGCAGCTCGGAAGCCAGCGCGCCGGCTTCCTCGCGAGCAGCGTCGACCTTGCCCTGGAGCGCGTCGACGTCCTGGGCCGGGGCCGTCGCAGTCAGCAACAGCGCGGTCGCGCAGAGCGCGCCGCAGGCGAGGGCACTGCGGCGACTCATCCCTCGGGGACGTCGCGGCTGGCGAGGTAGGCGGCGATCCCGATCGCAACGGCGGCTATCCCGGCCCCGATGCGGATCTGGCGCCGGTATCGCCATCGCGCGTACTTGAAGGCGAAGCGGATAGCGGCTCTGCCCAGCTTGTCGTAGATCACGCCTCCCCTCCTTCCCCGCGCTGGCGGATCCTATGCGCCATCCGCGACTGCAGCGACCAGAGCTCGATGAAGCCGGGCG
>DATMDR010000065.1:0-4666 GCA_035557635.1 Solirubrobacterales bacterium
GGAGGAGCACTCGAAGGGGCTGACGCCGGAACAGTGGGCGGCGGTGCTCGGCACCTTCGCCGCCCGGGTCAGCGTCGTCACCGGCGGCCCCGGCGTCGGCAAGACCCTGACCACGCAGGCGATCGTCGGCGAGGGGGTCAAGGCGGAGCTGCGGATCGCCCTCTGCGCACCCACCGGCCGGGCGGCGCGGCGGCTGGCGCAGGCGACCGGGCACGAGGCGCAGACGATCCACCGGATGCTCGAGTGGATGCCGGGCCGCGAGCCCACTTTCAGGCCCGGCCATCCCCTCCCCGCGGACCTGGTCGTGGTCGACGAGTCCTCGATGCTGAACCTGCGCACGATGGAGATCCTGCTCGACGGCCTGGCGGAGTCGACCCACGTCGTCTTCGTCGGCGACGCCGACCAGCTACCGCCGATCGGCGCCGGCCGGCCGTTCGACGACCTGATCGAGGCCGGGATTGCCCCGGTGGTCAGGCTCAGCCAGATCTTCCGCCAGGCGGCCCGCTCGATGATCACCACCGCTGCGCACGAGGTGAACAGGGGCCGTCCGCCCCATCTGGAGCCGGAGGCGGATCAGGAGCGCGACTTCTTCTTCGTCGACCGCCCGGCCCCGGAGCGGGCGCTCGACACCGTGGTCGAGATCGTCGCCGAGCGGGCGCCGCAGAGCTTCGGGGTCGACCCGATCCGCGACGTGCAGGTGCTGGCGCCGATGTACCGGGGCGCGGTCGGGATCGACGCCCTCAACGAGCGCCTCCAAGGGCAGCTCAACCCCAACGGCAAGCCGGCGCTGAACGACCGCTTCCGGATCGGCGACCGCCTGATCCAGACCCGTAACTCGCACGAGCTGGGCCTGATGAACGGATCGATCGTCTTCCTGCGCTCCGACGACCCCGAGGAAGAGGCGATCGTTGTCGACACCGACGACGGAGGCAGGCTGACGATCCCCTACGGGGAGACGGCGACGCTGCGCCTCGCCTACGCGATCTCGGTCCACAAGGCGCAGGGATGCGAGGTGCCGGTCGTGGTCGCCGTCTGCCACCGCTCCCACGCCCGCATGCTGACCCGCCCCCTGCTCTACACGGCGATCACCCGCGCGCGCAGCAATTGCGTCCTGGTCGGCGACCGGGGCGCGCTCGAGATGGCCGTGCGCCGCGACGACGGCGGCGCCCGCCATTCCGGCCTGGCGGAACGCCTGCGCGCGTAGTCGCATCGCCGCATCCGACATTGACCACACCCCAGTGGGGCGAATGTCGGATGCGGCGCGCCCGTGGACTTCAGTCGATCCGCTTGACGCGGAAGCGATAGACGGCAGGCGTCCGGTCGGCGCGACCGTCGGCAGCACGAGCCGCCGCGCGCACCGCGTGCCAACCCGGCTTGAACCGCCTCACTAGCCTGACCGGGCAGGAGCGAAAGAGGCCGCCGTCGATCCGGCAGGCGAAGGTCACGTCCCTCTCGTTCGAACTGAGCACGAAGACTGCCCTGACGCTGCGGCCGCGGGTGCGGATCAGCCTTGGCGGGTGCTTGCGGAAGAAGGTGCGCAGTGCCGGAAGGGGCGGTGGCGGACTGACTGTGCTCGTGCCTTCGCCGGTGTCTACCGGGGGCGGGGGAATGACGTTTTCGCTGCTGCCGGGACATTCGACTTTGAAGTCGACGCCGGTCGCCACGGCGATTGCCTGGCACGCGTCGGCGATGCCGTGCGTGACCGTCGGCCTGGCGGGATTGTCCTGCGGCATGGCGGAAGCCCCGGCGAGGATCGCGGCGACGACCTCGGTTGCCGTAGCCGTGGGCGCAGCCGCGCGGACCAGGGCCGCGACCCCGGCTACGTGAGGTGCGGCCATCGAAGTGCCCTGGAAGCGGATGTAGCTGCCCGCGTCAGGCAGGTCGTACACGTCGAGTTTCGCTTCCTCGTCCAAGTAGGTCTCGTCACGGCAGATCAGGCGCACGTCGTCGACGTATGCGCCGTCCATCTGGACCGCTTCGTCGGAGACGACACCGAACCCCGGGTGGACGTCGTCGCGCCCGTCCAGCTCGGAGATCGACGCCTCCTCGGCTTCGAATTTGCTCGGATAGCCTGGCGAGACGCCGTCGAATTCGCGCAGCTGGCCCGATGATTCCTCGTCGATCGCGCCCGCAGCGAACACGTCGAAGAGTTCCTCGATCTCGTATTTGGTCTTGAAGTGCACTCGGCAGCCTCGTTCGCCGGTCAGATCCACGGCGGCGGAGGTGAAGAGTTCGGATTCGGCAAATTCGCTCGGATCGGCCGCTTGCCCGTAATCCCCGGAGCTGTCGGAGGCCGACTGGGTACCGCTCGCCGCTGATGAGCTCGGGGCCCACTCGATCCCGCCGTTGAATGCGTCTGTCGCCCACGTCGGCCCGATCCCGGACTCGAAGCCGTCGCTGAACAGCGGCGCCCCGTAGTCGACCTTGGCGCTGAGGATGCTGGTGCCCGGCGCGGCCAGGTCGACGGATTTGGAACCGTAGTTCGAGAAGCTGGCCAGGCCGCCGCTCTGGTTGAGCGCCGCCACGCAGATCAGGTTCGCCTGCGGCAGTGTGCAGGGCGTGGTGGGAACGAGGTCATTGTTGGACCCCTCGTTGCCGGCCGCAGCGACCACGACGACGTCTTTTGCCGCGGCAAGGCTGACCGCGTCGGACATCGCTTTGTCTTCTGGCGCCCCCCCGCTCAGGCTCATGTTGATCACGTCGGCGCCGCGTTCCGCCGCGTAGGCGATGCCGCCGGCGATGTCATCCGTCGAGCCGCTGCCGTCCCCGTTCAGAACCCGTACCGCCATGATCTCCGCTGCGGGGGCGACCCCCGCGATCCCTTCCCCGTTGCCGGCGATCGCGCCCGCCGTGCCGGCAACGTGCGTGCCGTGAAACTGGTAGTCGTCGGGGTCGCCGTCGTCGTCCACAAAGTCGAAACCGCGCAGATCTTTCTCTACGGGATCAGGGTCGGCATTGGCCCAGAGATTGCCTTTGATGTCCGGGTGGGTCAGGTCGACGCCCGTGTCGAGCACCGCGATGACCTGATCAGCGCCTTCGCTTTTCTCCCAAGCCTCGAGGACGCTGACGCCAGGATCCGGCAATGCCGGATCCTCGAGTCCCCACAATTCGCCGAAGAATTTGTCGTCGGGCGGTTCCACCGCAACCGCCTCGTAGCGATAGTTCGGCTGGGCATAGGCGACTCCCGGCTGGCGCTCGAGACGCCGGACAGCCGCCGCCACCGCTCCTCCAAACTCGACCACCTGCGCCCTCGGCAGGTCGAGCGAGTCGTCGAACTGGACGCCCGCGGCCTGGCGTGCGTCGCGGCGATCCGCGGCAGACGCACCGGGCTCGAACCTCACGATCGCCTCACCCGACAGGTACCGGTCGGCCGCCTCGGTCGCGGTCAGCCCACCGGCGACAGAGGCCGCCGCCGGGAGGGGCGCCGCGCACACGATCGCCCAGACGACAATGGAAAGTCGCACCGCCGAGCGCCGGTGGCTGCCCCTAATGGCCATCTGGATCAAGGTATCGGCTTGGATCGCACTTCCCTGAACACGCACCGGCGCGCTTTCGAGCGCTGGAAGGTGTTCACCACCCCTTGACGCGTCCGGACCTCGCCGCCTGCTACGGTCCCGGCGTTCGGTCGGGTCGATTGATCCGACAAAGTCGTGCGTAGCGCTCGCGTCGTTGCTTTACCAGCATCCTCCGCGTTCGCAGCACATGAAGTGGAGGCAATGCATGCCCACTGGAACAGTCAAGTGGTTCAGCGACGACAAGGGTTACGGGTTCATCACACCGGATGACGGCTCCAAGGACGTCTTCGTCCATCACAGCGCAATCCTCGGCGAGGGCTTCAAGACCCTGGCGGAGGGCGCCAAGGTGAGCTACGAGTCCGAGGAAGGCCCCAAGGGCCCAGCCGCCGCGAGCGTCCAGCAGACCTCGTAGTCGCACACCGCTCTTAGTCGTGAAGAGGCCCGCTCCGGCGGGCCTCTTCTTTTCCCTACCCTGCCTGCTGCCATGACCACTCGAGACGACCTGCGGAACATCGCGATCATCGCCCACGTCGACCACGGCAAGACGACCCTGGTCGACGCGATGCTGTGGCAGAGCGGTGCCTTCCGCAAGGGGCAGGACGTGGCCGAGCGGGTGATGGACTCGATGGACCTCGAGCGTGAGAAGGGGATCACGATCCTCGCCAAGAACACGACCGTCAACTACGGGGGCGTGAAGCTCAACATCATCGACACGCCCGGGCATGCCGACTTCGGCGGCGAGGTTGAGCGCGGGCTGACGATGGTCGACGGGGTACTGCTCCTGGTCGACGCTTCCGAGGGCCCGCTGCCGCAGACCCGCTTCGTCCTGCGCAAGGCGCTCGAGGCGAAGCTGCCGGTGGTCCTCGTCGTCAACAAGGTCGATAGGCCCGACGCCCGCATCGCCGAGGTCGTCGATGAGGTCTACGAGCTCTTCCTCGATCTCGACGCCGACGATGAGCAGGTCGACTTCCCAATCGTCTACACCAATGCCAAAGCCGGCTGGGCGGCACTCGAAGAAGGCACCGAGGGGAGCGATCTCTCGCCGCTGATGGACCTGATGCTGGAGCGCATCCCCGCCCCCGAGCATGACCCCGAGCACCCGTTCCAGGCGCTTGTAACCAACCTCGACGCCGACCCTTACGTCGGCCGCT
>DATMDR010000066.1:0-7672 GCA_035557635.1 Solirubrobacterales bacterium
GCGCTTGGAGAACTTCTCCTCGTACTCGAGCGCCAGCTGCGCCTCCTGGATCTTGCGCTCGAGGTTGCGCTTGGGGTCGGTGATGCAGAGGTTGCGCATCAGCTGCATCGTGATCGTCGATCCGCCCTGGACGATCTCGCCGGCCTCGACGTTCTCGATCAGGGCGCGGAGGCCGCCCTCGTAGTCGATCCCGTCGTGCTCGAAGAAGCGCTCGTCCTCGATCGCGACCGTGGCGTACTCGAGGTCGGTGGGGATGCGGTCGATCGCGACCGGCGTGCGGGCCTCTTCGGAGGCGATGTAGCCGAGCCGGCTGCCGTCGCCGGCGAAGAGGATCGAGTTGCCGCCTTTGTCGATCGGGCGGCAGTCGGAGAGCGGCGGCGCCTTGGCGGCGACGTCGAGCACCCAGGAGGCGACGCCGATCGCGCCAACGGCGAGCACGCCGAAGATGGCGACGCCCACGAAGAGGAACTTGCTGCGGGCGCCTCCACGGCGCCGCAGACGTCGACGATTGCGCTGCGTCATCAGGAAAAGGGTACTTCGACGCGGCCGGCGCTCAGGCCTGCGTGTCTTCGCTGGAGAGGTTGCGCACGATTCCGTCCACCAGCATCTGGTTGGGAATGACGACGGTGGTGCCGTCGCCGGGGTCCACGTAGGTGTAGGAGAGGGTGATGTCGGTGACCCGGCCGGTGACGTCCTCGAAGGCGATCCGGTCGCCGATCTTGATCGGCTGGGAGACCGCCAGCTGGACGCCGGCGACCATGTTGCCGATCGTGTGCTGGGCGGCGAAGCCGATGATCGCCGCCAGCACCGCGGTCGAGGCGAGGATCCCCGTAGCCAGGCGCTTCAGCTCTGTGAACTGGGCGAGCGCGATCGCGACGAGGACGAGGAAGACGACCAGGACGAGGAGGCGGCGCAGGAAGCGCAGGCGGGTCCGCGTGGACCGCGAGACCTGTGAGACTGCCGGCGACATGGAGGCCAACCTAGCCGTCGAGGCGGAGGAGCGGCAAGCCCCGAGACGCTTCCCCTATGCCAACTGGGGTGCCGCGGCGGCCGTATGGGGGGTGCTGCTGGCGATTGCGGCGGGGCTGGTGCTGGGAGCGATTCTGGCTACGCCCGCGTTCATCGTCGAAGATCACGACGACGGGACGGTCAGCAGCGCCGCCAACGCGCTGTCGCAGCTGGGGGGAGCAATCGCCTTCCTGCTGATACCGGTTCTGATCGCCACCCGGCGCGGGAGAAGCTCGATCGGCGAGGCGCTACGCCGCCTCGGAGTGCGGCGCTTCCGGCCCTCGGCGGTGCTCTGGATGCTGGCGACGGTCTTCGCCTATCTCACCTTCGCTGCGCTCTACGTCGCCCTGGTCGGCGAACCGGAACAGGAGGACATCGCCGAGGGCTTCGGGGTGATCCCCGTGCAGGTCCTGCTGATCGTGTTCGCGGCGGCGATCTGCGAGGAGATTTGCTTCCGCGGCTTCCTCTTCGGTGGCCTGCGCGAGCGCTTCCCGCGGATCGCCGCCGCCCTGTTGAGCGCCATGATCTTCGGCGGCCTGCACGCGCTGACCGGCATCAGCGCCGTGCCGCCGCTGATCGCCTTCGGCTTCGTGATGGCCCTGCTCTACGAGAAGACCGGCTCGATCGTCCCCGGGATCATCCTGCACATGCTCAACAACTCGGTTGCGTTGCTGGCGCAGTAGGGACGGCGCGGGTTTAGAGCAAAGAAACGGCCCGCAGAAGCGGGCCGAATCTGGTGACGGGGGAGCTACCCCCAAACCGGCTGATAACCAACTCAGCCTAACATGAAAGTAACCCCCAAACGCCTGACAAGCGAGAAGACAAAAGATTACTGAACAGAGAGCAAGGCGGCGCTGAGGTGCTCGAGGGGGGTCGTAGAACGGGAGCTACCCGCAGGCCGCATGATGTTGCACCTCAACCTTGCCTCGCACCTCAACGATGATGTGGCGGAGGGCGAGGGACTCGAACCCTATTCGGATCGCTAGATCCAAACTTCCGGTTATCAGCCGGTTGCTGCGACCTCGCAGCTCACCCTCCGCTGCGGATGAACCTAGTCTCGGATTTGGCCATTTCAAGCCATGTTGCACTCTTTTCACAGACATTTGACTGCCTCGACACATAGACTTCACGAACCGTGAGTCGTCGTCTCGTCCCCGCGCTGGTCCTCGTCGCCCTGCTGGCATTGCCGGTGGCGGCTTGGGGCGCGCCGGCGCCGGGCAAAGGGGCGGCGAAAGCGCCCGGTGCCCCCGCGCCCAGCGGGCCAGAAGCCGCGACGGTGAAGATCCGGGTCGGCCACCTCAGCGGCGGCAAGGCTCAGATCATGAGCAAGGTGCCGGTGATCGGCACGCTCAGCCCCTTCGTGCCGGGCCAGCGCGCCGAGGTCAGCTTCTTCCTCAACGGCAAGCGGATCGAGCGCAAGACGGTCAAGGTGAGCAAAGGCAAGGGCGACTTCGGCGTCTTCCGCGCAAAGATCCGGATCGAGAAAGCCGGCAAGTACGCGGCGAGCGCCAAGCACGTGGCGACCGCGACGCTCGGCGGCGACAGCACGGTGCGCAAGAGCTGGCGGGTCAGCTTCCCCTCACTGAGGCAAGGCGAGTGCGGCGACATCGTCGTCGGCTTCAAGAAGGCGATGCGGAAGATGGGCTACGTCACGAACGACGGGCGCTGCTTCGGCGGCAAGACGGCGCGCGGCATCCTCGCCTACCGCAACGTCAACGACATGACGCGCAGTGCCCGCGCCGGCAAGGGCCTGGTCAAGCGCGTCTTCGCCGGCCGCGGCGATTACCGCGTGCGCCACCCCGGCGCCGGCACGCACGTCGAGGCGCCGCTCTCCAAGCAGGTGCTGGTCTTCGCCGAGGGCGACAAAGCGGTGGCGATCTACCCGATCTCCTCGGGCAAGTCCTCGACCCCGACCGTCACCGGCCACTTCCAGTTCATCCGCACCGAACCGGGCTACAACTCGCACGGGATGTACTACTCCTGGTACTTCTACGGCGGCTACGCGGTGCACGGCTACGAATCGGTCCCCGACTACCCCGCAAGCCACGGCTGCCTGCGCACCTTCATCGCCGACCAGCCCGAGATCTACGAGCGCATTCAGTACGGCGAACACATCTTCGTCTTCTGAGGGTGAGCGCGTGATGATCGGCGAGAGGACGCTGAAGGCGGTCCTCGCATTCATTGCCGCCTACCACGTCGCGCTCGGCCTGCTGCAGCTGCTGGCGCCGGGGACGTTCTTCGATGAGATCGGCAACTACGGCATCGAAAACTCCCATTACATCGGCGACGTGGGGGCTTTCACGCTCGCCTTCGGCGTCGCGGTGGGGACCGCCGCCGTCCGGCCGTCCTGGCGAGCCCCGCTGCTCTGGCTTGGGGCGTTCTGGTACGGCTTCCACGCAATCAATCACGCTTTTGACACCGGAGAGGCGCGCAGCGAGGGACGGGGCTGGGCCGACACGCTGCTGATCGCCTTCGATGCGGTGGCATCGGCCTGGCTGGCGCGTGTCTCGGAACGCCTGAATGGGTCGGGTGCGGAAGGGGGCGCAGGATGAAGGTCTTCGTCGCGGGAGCGAGCGGTGCGATCGGCAAGCCACTGGTACGCCAGCTGGTCGCGGCGGGCCATGAGGTGACGGGAATGACCCGGCGCGAGGAGCGGGCGGAGGAGATCCGCGCCGCCGGCGCGAGCGCGGTCGTCTGCGACGTTTTCGACCGGGACGCGCTCGAGGCGGCGATGAAGGAAGCGGCGCCGGAGGTGGTCGTTCACATGCTGACCGCCCTCCCGGCCCAGATCGACTGGAAAGTGAGCGACCCGCTGGGGCCGACCAACCGGGTGCGGATGGAAGGGACCCGCAACCTGATCGAGGCGGCTCGCCCGGCCGGCGCCCGCCGAGTGGTTGCCGAGAGCGTCGCCTTCCTCTACGCCTCGCGAGGCGACTGGGTCAAGGACGAGGAGGCGCCGCTGTTCAAAGGGGCGCCGGAGCCGTTCGGCGGCGCGGTCGAGGCGCTCGCTGACCTCGAGCGTCAGGTGACCGGCGCCGAGGACCTCGACGGCCTGGTCCTTCGCTTCGGCTGGTTCTACGGCCCCGGCACCTCCTATGCCTCCGACGGCTCGCAGGCTGACGAAATGCGCAAGCGCCGCCTGCCGATCGTCGGCAAGGGCACCGGTACCTTCTCCTTCATCCACGTCGAGGACGCGGCCGCGGCCACGGTCGCCGCGTTGGATCGCGGCGCCCCCGGCACCTACAACGTCGCCGACGACGAGCCGGCGCCGATGCGCGAGTGGCTCCCCGTCTACGCCGAGGCGGTCGGCGCCAAGCCTCCCCGCCGCGTGCCCGTCTGGCTGGCCAAGCTGGTCGCCGGCCGCGCCCTCGCCGGCAACGCGGTCGAGCTGCGCGGCGCCTCCAACGCCAAGGCCAAGCAGGAGCTCGGTTGGGAGCCGCAGTACGCGAGCTGGCGCCAGGGCTTCCGCGAGGCGCTGGGGTAGGCAGCTGGTCCAAAGGAAACGGCCCGCCGAAGCGGGCCGTTTCAACTAAAGATTCAAATCCCTATCCGGCTGACACCCGACCTAGACGGTACCACCTAGATCCAGCGGAGGGGAAGGGACTCGAACCCTATCCGGGCGAACCCGGACTTCCGGGTGTCAACCGGTAGCCACACCTTGTGGCGTTCCCCTCCGCCGCGGCGAGCGTAGCCGTGGATCTGCCTATTTCAAGCCATGCTTCACTCATTTCACACTCTCGTTTGGGAGCTGGCACATTCGGGCCGCGACCGCCATAGGATGCGACGACTATGGAGCCCGACGCCGTTGAGATCAGGGTGCTCGGCTGCTTGATCGAGAAGCAGCGCACAACGCCGGACGCCTACCCGCTCTCGCTCAACTCGTTGCGGTTGGCCTGCAACCAGTCGACCAACCGCGACCCGGTGGTCTTTTACGACGAGCAGACGGTGGTCGAGGCGCTACGGCGGCTCGCCTTAAGAGGGTGGACCCGCCTCGCCAGCGGCGCCGGCAGCCGCGCCCGCAAGTATCGCCACTTACTGAACGAAGCGATCGGGCTCGAGGACGCCGAGATCTCGGTTATGGCGGTGCTGATGCTGCGCGGACCGCAGACTCCCGGCGAGCTGAAGCAGCGCGGCCAGAGGCTCCACGAGTTCGCCGATCTCGCCGCTGTGCACGAGACCCTTGACCGGCTGATCGAGCGCGAGCTGGTCAGCCGTCACGCGCGCCAGCCGGGCCAGAAGGAGGACCGTTACGAGCAGCTGCTCGACGAGGGCTCATCGAAGGCGGCAGCATCAACCGCTGTCAGCGGGGGCAGTGCAGAGGGGGCCCTCGACGTGGCCAAGGCGACGCTTCTCGCCGAGCTGCGCGAGCACTCGCTGGTAATCGGCGAGGTGACGCTGTCGAGCGGGGCGACCGCCCAGTACTACGTCGACGCCCGCCGGGCGCTGCTGCGGCCGCCGGGCTTCCGCGCCGCCGGCGAGCTGATCGCTGCCGCCGCAGTGGAGGCGGGTGCGACCGCCGTCGGCGGCCCGGCGACCGCAGCGATCCCACCGTCCTGCGCCGCCCTTGCGGTTCCCGCCGGCAAGGATTTGGTCGGCTTCTTCGTCCGCGGCGAGCGCAAGCAGCACGGCCTGCAGCGCTGGGTCGAGGGGCCGGTGGAGCCAGGCGCCCGCTGCCTGGTCGTCGAGGACACCGTCACCAGCGGCGGATCAACCGTCGCCGCGATCGAGCGCATTCGCGAGCAGGGCCTCGAGGTCGCCGGTGTCGTCGCGGTCGTGGACCGCCTGGCCGGAGGAGGCGAGGCGATCGAAGCTGCCTCGTCGGCCCCCTACAAAGCCCTGCTCACGATCGGCGAGATCTACCCGGATCGGCCGGACCGCAGCTAATATATAGCTTATCACTGATATATGGGTGATTAAGTGTTAAAGTTACCCATATATGAATGATAAAGCTTCAGATCGCGGCCTAAAGAAGCGCCGTTTGCCCCCCGGGGTCAGCCGCGCCCTGAACGGGGTTAGCGAGGACCTCGCCACCTGGCGCAAGCTGGCCGGGTTGACGCAGGCCCAGCTCGCCGACCGCGCCGGCGTCTCTGTCAACACTCTGCGGCGACTGGAGGACGCCGACGGCGGTATCTCCCTGGAGAACCTGCTGCGGGTGCTGCGCGCCCTGGGTCTCGTGGAGGGTTTTGCACGAGCCCTGGATCCCTACGAGTCGGACCTGGGCAGGTTGCGCTCCGAAGAGCGGCTGCCGCAGAGAGTCCGGACGAGGGACCTGACGCCAAATGGCTGAGCGCGAAGCGGAAGTGCTCGTCCAGATCGCGGGAGAGGACGTCCTCGCGGGGACGCTCTGGTTCCACCGGCGCCGCCAGGTGGAGTCGCAGACGTTCGCCTACGCCGCCGACTACGTCGCGCGGCCGGACGCCTACGAGCTGGACCCAATGCTCCACTTGACCACGGCCTCCCAGCACACCCCGCCCGGCCGCGCGACCTTCGGCGCCTTCTCCGACTGCGCCCCGGACCGCTGGGGCCGGCGCTTGATCGCACGGACGGAGCACAAGCGGGCGGAACGCGAGGGCGACGCCGAGCGCAGCTTCGGCGAGGTCGACTACCTGCTCGGCGCCCGCGACGACATGCGCCAGGGCGCCCTGCGCTTCCGCGATCCCGAGTCCGCCGCCTTCCTCGCCGATGACGCCAGCGGGGTCCCGCCCCTGCTCGAGCTGCCGACGCTGCTTAACGCCGCCGCCCGGCTCGAACGGGACGAAGCGAGCGAGGAGGAGTTGCGCACCCTCCTGCGTGGCGGAAGCTCGCTGGGCGGGGCGCGCCCCAAGGCGCATGTCATCGACTCGCGGGGCGCAGCGGCGATCGCCAAGTTCCCTGGCGCCGTCGGCGACGAGTGGGACGTTGTGCGCTGGGAGCTGGTCGCGCTGCGCCTGGCCCGCGAGGCGGGTCTCGACGTGCCGGCCGCAGACCTGCACATGGTCGACGGCAAGCCGGTGCTGATCGTCGACCGTTTCGACCGCGTGGGCACGGGGCGGATCGGCTACGTGAGCGCGATGACGATGCTCGAAACCACCGATGGCCAACAGGGGAGCTACCTGGAGATCGCCGACGCGATCGAACGCCACTCGCCCAGCGCCGCGAGGGACCTGCACGAGCTCTGGCGTCGCGTCGCCTTCTCGATCCTGATCTCCAACACCGATGACCACCTGCGCAACCACGGCTTCCTGCGCACGAGCAGCGCATGCTGGAAGCTCGCACCCGCCTTCGACCTCAACCCGAACCCGGCGCCCGGAACCAGATACCTGAGCACGGCAATCGACTTCGATGACCCGACGGCGTCGATCGAGACCCTGCTCGCTGTCGCCGACGCGTTCCGTCTCGGCGAGGACGCCGCCCGCCAGACCCTCAGCGAGGTCGCCCGCGCCACCGCCAGGTGGTGGAAGGCGGCGGCCGATGCCGGCCTTCCCGAGGCAGAAGTGACGCGGATGACCTTGGCCTTCGAGCACGATCAGGCTAAAACGGGTTCCTTCTTCTCAAAAACATCTCCTTGACATTTAAAAAGGTCTCTGTTTTCATACGTCCTGCGCTCGTTTAGGGGAGCGCTCAGGGACAAGCACCACAGGGACCACATAACCGAGCCTCGCGGGAGGGCCGCACAGGGAAAGCG
>DATMDR010000067.1:0-16325 GCA_035557635.1 Solirubrobacterales bacterium
GATGCGCAACCTCTGCATCACCGACCCCAAGCGCAACCTCGAGCGCAAGATCCAGGAGGCGCAGCTGGCGCTCGAGTACGAGGAGAAGTTCTCCAAGCGCGACATCCTCGGCAAGTACCTCAACGGCGCCTCCTACGGGACCGTCAACGGGACCACCGCGGTCGGCGTCCAGGCCGCTTCGCGGATCTACTTCTCGAAACCGGTCTGGGAGCTGACCCTGGAGCAGTCGGCGCTGCTGGCCGGCCTGCCGCAGGCGCCCACCGACTACAACCCGATCCTCAACCCCGAGGGTGCCCGCCAGCGCCGCAACGACGTGCTGGGGCGGATGGCGAAGCTCGGCTACATCTCGCGCGAACGGGCGCTGGAGGGCCAGCAGCGCGGGCTCGGGCTGAAGCTCTCCGACACCTACTTCGTCCAGCGCCAGCCCTACTTCTTCGACTACGTCGAGGACAAGCTGATCGAGGAGTACGGCGTCAACACGGTGCGCAAAGGCGGCCTCAAGGTCTTCACGACGGTCGACCCGAAGCTGCAGGAAGTCGGCCTGGAAGCGATGCGCTCCGCCCTCCCCTACTCCGAAGACCCGGCCGCCGCCCTGGTCGCGATCGAG
This sequence comes from Solirubrobacterales bacterium, assembly GCA_035557635.1. Lineage (GTDB taxonomy): Bacteria > Actinomycetota > Thermoleophilia > Solirubrobacterales > 70-9 > VRUE01. The sequence goes on from DATMDR010000067.1 coordinate 608, forward strand.
CCCGAAACGGGCCAGATCAAGGCGATGGTCTCCAGCTCGAGCTATGAACAGAGCCAGTTCAACCTCGCCGCGCAGGGCCACCGCCAGCCCGGCTCCACCTTCAAGACCTTCGTCCTGACCACCGCGATCAAGCAAGGGATCGATCCCTACTCGACCTACTACACCTCGAAACCGCTCAACCTCGACCTGCCCGAATGGGGCCACTGGGAGGTGGCGACCGCCGACGAGGGCTACCAGGGGACGATCAACCTGCAGCAGGCGACGGTCGCCTCCGACAACACGGTCTTCGCCCAGCTCGACCTCGACGTCGGCCCGGATAACGTCGCTGAGACGGCGAAGTCGATGGGGATCGAAACCGAACTCGACGGCATCCCGGCGGAGGGGATCGGCGGCCTGCGGATCGGCGTCTCGCCACTGGAGCTCTCCAACGCCTACGCCACCCTGGCCTCCGGGGGCATCCACCGCAACCCGATCGCGATCCGCCGCGTGATCTTCCCCGACGAGCGCGTCGACCACCCGGAGGAAGCCGACCCGAAGCGGGTCCTGCCGGAAGCGGTCGCCTACGAGGTGACGCAGCTGCTGCGCGACAACATCACCGGCGGCACCGGCACCTCCGCCTACACCGGCTGCGGCGGGCAGGCGGGCAAGACGGGCACGACCGACAACTACACCGACGCCTGGTTCGCCGGCTACCAGCCGAACCTCGCCACCTCGGTCTGGGTCGGCTACCCCGAATCGAACGACATCGAAATGACCAGTGTCCACGGGACCACCGTCTTCGGCGGCACCTTCCCCGCCCAGATCTGGAACTCGCTCTACGTCGGCGGCGAAATCCCCTGCGAGGAATTCGAAGCGCCAGAGAGCTCGGTCAGCTGGGCGCCCTACTACGGCAAATACACCCAGTCCGGCGGCAGCAGCAGTGAATACGAATCGTTCTCGGAAGACTCCGAGGACGACGAAAGTGAAGCGGAGCGCAAAGGCAAAGAGGCAACCGGGGGCTACGACCCAGACGCCTACGCGCCCGGCGCCGGGCAAGAACCGGTGCCGGTGCCGGAGCCCAGTCCGTCACCGGCACCCTCGGGCGGCGGTGGTGGCGGGGCCGCGACCGGCGGCGTCGGCGCCGGCTAGCGGCGCTTGAGCGGCGCGGCGACTTACGTCCTCCTCTGGGCCGGCTTCCTCGCCTACCTGGGCGCGCTGGCGAAGGCACCGGTCCTCGACCGCCGCCTGGTTTGGGGCGCGATCCTGCTGGTGCTGGCCGTCTTCGCCGCCGTGCCGCCGCTGCTCTCCCAGGACGTCTACAGCTACGTCGACTACGCCCGGCTCGGGGTCGTTCACGACCTCAATCCCTACGTCCATCCGCCGTCGGCGGTTGCGGCTGATCCGGTCTACGAGGAGGTCGGCTGGACCGAGGCGACCAGCGCCTACGGTCCTCTGTTCACGCTGATGACCTACCCGCTGGCCTGGCTGCCGGTGGACGCGGCCGTGTACCTCCTGAAGGCGCTCACGGCTGCCTCGGTGCTGGGGCTGGCAGTTCTGGTCGCGCGGCTCGCACCGATGCGCGGCGTCGACCCACTCCGCGCCGCAGCGTTCGTCGCCCTCAACCCGCTGGTCCTCGTCCACGTCGTCGGCGGCGGGCACAACGACGCGATGGCGATGCTGGTCGCAGTCGCGGGCTGCGCGGCGGTGCTGGCTCTGCGCCCGGCCAGCAGCGGCTTCGCGATCGCCTCGGCAATCGGCCTGAAGCTGAGCGCCGCCTTCGTCGCCCCCTTCGCCCTGCTCGGTGCAGCGCGGCGAGCGGCGGGCGTCGGTGGTGGAGGAGGAGGGCGCTTCCTGCTCGGGGCCGCAATCGCAGTGCTGGCGATCGGCGCGGTGGGCTACACCGCCTTCGGCTGGCACTGGCTCGACTCGCTCGGCCTCGCCGGTGAGAACCAAGGCCGGGTCAGCAACTACAGCGTCCCCAACCTCATCTCCGAGTTGCTCAACCTCGACATCGACTTGATCCGAGCCGCGGCGAGCGCCGCCTACCTAAGCCTCCTCGCCGCCCTCCTGCTCTGGACCTGGCGCGGCGCCGACTGGCTCCGCGCCGCCGGCTGGGCCGCCCTAGGCCTCCTCCTAGCCACCGCCTGGCTCCTCCCCTGGTACCTGATCTGGGCCCTACCCCTAGCCGCCCTCTCAAGAGACAGGCCCCTCCAGCTACTGGTCCTAGCACTGACGGCGCTGCAACTGGCGGCCCGCGTCCCTCTCTGAGCGACCGCGTTCGCTGTTTGTAGGCCTATAGGCAGATAAACAGCGAACGCACTGGGGCGGCGCGTCGAGAGGAGGGGGCATATCCCCCGAACGGGCGGATACTCAAAGTGCCGGGCTGATTAGCCCGGCACTTGTCCGGGCGGGGGATATGCCCCCTCCTCCGCAGGCTCGTCATTTTCGTGCTCCTCTGCCGCCGCCTCCTCAGGCGACGCATGCACGATGCCGGTCGGGATCGACCATCCCTCGCGACGCCCCAGCGCCGTCACCGCGAGCACGTAGAGCACCTCGACCACGGTCATCACCCCGCGCACCGCGATCGCGATCAGCGAGCCGATCGCGAAGCTGTTCCCCGGCGCTGCCACCTTGACCGCCCAGGCGAAGGCGGCGTCGCGGACGCCGAGCCCGGCCGGCGCGATCAGGGTGGCGAGCGCCGCCACGTAGCCGATCGCCTGCGCCGCGCCGACGACGAGGATGTCACCGGCCGAGATCACGCTGACCGAGCGGGCGACGCAGTAGAGCCCGACCGCGACCACGCCCCAGTTGAGCGCGTAGAAGAGGAGCACGACGATCACGCCGCGCAGCGACATCACCTCCGGCAGCGGCTCGCGGCCGAAGGCGTTCAGCGCGCGGTTGGCGAGCGGCCCGAAGACGCGCGGGTGCAGCAGCCCGATCAGCAGTGGGATCAGCAGCAGCACCGCCCAGCGCAGCGGCTGGTCCTGCAGGTCCGGGTGGCTGATCACGAAGTAGGCGGCGACGCAGACCGCCGAGGTCGCCTGCAGCGCCTGTTCGTAGACGATGCTGGCGACGGTGATCCGGCGCGGCACCCCAGCCCGCTCGGAGAGCAGCACCCGGCCCAGCACGTAGAGGACGCTGCCCGGCACATAGCGAGCCAGCAGCGGCTGGCCCCAGGCGACCTGCGCGCGTCCCAGCCCGAGCCGGTAGCCGAGGAAGCGCAGGATCAGGTCCCAGCCGAGCGCGTTCAGCACGTAGAAGAGGGGCAGGACGACGAAGGCCGGGATCAGCCAGACGACATGGAAGTGCACCCCCTGGTCCTGGATCTCCGCCCACTGGTTGACGACGGTGAGGACGAGGAACCCGAAGACGAGGATCGCGATCCCAAGCTGCAGCGCCAGGCGCACACGCTTGCTGCGCGGTGGCTTGGTGCCGACCCGCGCGCCGGCCTCGCCGATCCGGTGTAGGAGTGGTTGCTGCCCGTTCCCCACGTCCGTCGCACCATAGTGGGGACAATTGACTGATGGGTGAGTTCGAGCTACTGGCGAAGCTGAGGAAGCGACTGCCGTCGCCTGGCCCACGCCTGCGCGTCGGGATGGGCGACGACGCCGCGGTCAGCGTGCCCGGTGGGGCGACCGCCACCTCAGTCGACGCGATCGTCGACGGCATCCACTTCCGCCGCAGCCAGGCGACGCTTCCCCAGGTCGGGCACAAGGCGCTCGCCACCGCGCTCTCCGACCTGGCGGCGATGGGAGCGGAGCCGGGCGAGGCCTACGTCACGCTCGGCGTTCCCTCCGATCTGGGAGAGGAAGGCTGCATGGAACTACTCGACGGGCTGCTCGAGCTCGCCGTCGCAACCGGGACCAGCCTGGCCGGCGGCGACGTCACCAGGTCAGGGCAGCTGTTCCTGGCGATGACCGTGGTCGGCCACGCCGGCGCGGCGGAGGAGCTCGTGACCCGGTCCGGCGCCCATCCCGGCGACGCGCTGGTCCTGACCGGCGAGATCGGCGGGGCGGCGGCGGGCCTGCTGGCGCTGGAATACCCCGAAGCCGCGGTCGTGGCCCCGGTCGAAGCAGCGGAGCGGCTGCGTGCCCGCCAGCTCGAACCGCAGCCGCGCCTGGCGTCGGGCCGGGCGCTGGCGCTGGCCGGCGCGACGGCGATGATCGACCTCAGCGACGGGCTTGGCGGGGACGCGGCCCACCTGGCCGAAGCGAGCGGAGTGAGGCTGAGGATCGACCCCGACGCCGCGCCGCTCGCCGACGGCGTCGCCCAGATCGCCGCCGTGACGGGCAACAGCCTCTGGAGCCTCGCCCTCTCCGGCGGCGAGGACTACGAGCTGCTGGCGGCCCTGCCCGCCGAGCGGGTCGAGGAGGCGATGGCCGCGGTCGAGAAGGCAGAAGGAATCGGCCTGACGCGGATCGGCGAAGTCGAGCCCGGAGAGGGCGTCGAGATCAAGCCGCGTGGCGGGGGGCCTGTTGAGCCGAGGGGCTATGACCAGCTGGGCTAGCCGGCGTCGGCATCAGCAGGGACCGCACACCGCGCCTTTCCAGCATCGCCTCGGCAATCAGGGAAGGGTCCAACCGGTAGTGGCCGGACTCGATCAGGCTCTTTAGCTGTCGTCGTTGCATCCTGCGCCTCATATCGGCTTCTTTTTACAACCCCTTAGTTCTTGGTACTAGCACATGCGTCCATACCGGCCCGCCTTGTGCCGCGCGACTACCCTTTGATCATGCCCAACGGGTCCGCACGGATTCTCCTCGTCGATGACGAGCAGTCGATTCAGACCCTGCTCAGCTACCCGCTGCGCAAGGACGGCTACCACGTCACCTCGGTCCTCGACGGAATGGAAGCACTGGAACGCTTCGGCGAGGCCCGCTACGACCTCGTCATCCTCGATCTGATGCTGCCCAAGGTCGACGGGGTCGAGGTCTGCCGGACCCTGCGAGCCCGCAGCCAGGTGCCGATCATCATGCTGACCGCACGGGGCAGCGAGTCGGACAAGGTCGCGGGGCTGGAGGTCGGCGCCGACGACTACATCACCAAGCCCTTCTCCATGCGGGAGTTCCGCAGCCGCGTCAAGGCGGTGCTGCGACGCTCGCGGATGGCCGGCGAGCTCCCCGCCCAGGGCTCGATCGACCGCGGTGACCTGAGCATCGACTTCGGGCAGCGCATGGTGACCCTGCGCGGCGAAGAGGTGAAGCTCACCTACGTCGAGTTCGAGATCCTCGGCGCCCTCGCCCACAGCCCCGGCCGCGTCTTCAGCCGGGAGACCCTGCTCGAGCACGTGTGGGGGGACTCCGAGTACCGCGACCCGCGCACGGTCGACGTCCATATCCGTCACCTGCGCGAGAAGCTGGAGCAGGATCCCAAGGAGCCCGAGTTCCTCTTCACGGTGCGGGGCGTCGGCTACCAGTTCCGGGAGTAGCGCACCAACTTGCGGCGACTCGGCCTCACCGACCTCGGCAACAGGATCACCGGCGTAGCGGTGGCCATCGCCGGGGGAACGGCTCTCCTCATCTACGTCTACACGGTCGCGATCGGCGGCTCGGCCAGCGGGCTCGACGGGGTCAAGGGCCAGATCCTGATCGGCGGCTTGATCGCGGTCGTCATCGCCGTCGGCGTGGGCGCCTACTACGCGCGGGCCGCCGCGAAGGACATCTCCCGCCTGCAGGAGGCGGCCCGCAAGGTCGCCGACGGCAACTTCGAAACCTCGATCCCGATCTCGTCGGTCGGGCAGCTCGGGCAGCTCGCCCGCACCTTCAACGAGATGCAGCGGCGGCTCGCCGAGCTCGACTCCGCCCGCAAGCAGTTCATCGCCAACGCCTCGCACGAGCTGCGCACGCCGATCTTCAGCCTCGGCGGTTTCGTCGAGCTGCTCGAAGAGGAGGACCCGAGCCCCGAGGACCGGGACGAGTTCGTGCGCACGATGCGCCAGCAGATCGCCCGGCTGACCAAGCTCACCACCGACCTGCTCGACCTCTCCCAGCTCGACGCCGGGGCGGTCGCGATGGCGACCCAGCGGGTCGACCTCAGCTCGCTGGCCCGCGAAGTCGCCCGCGAGCTCGGCCCGCGCGCCGACGCCCACGGCTCGCGGCTCGAGCTCCGCACCCCCGACCAGCCGGTCCTCGCCAGCGCCGACCCCGATCGGGTGCGCCAGATCATTCGTATCCTGCTGGACAACTCCCTCGCGCACACGCCCGAGGGGACCAACGTCACCGTGACCGCCTACTCCGTCGAGCGCCGCGCCGAGCTGACCGTCTCCGACGACGGCCCGGGAATACCCCAACGGATCCAGGGCCGCGTCTTCGAGCGCTTCTACACGGCCGACTCCGCGGGCGGCTCCGGGCTCGGCCTGGCGATCGCCCGCGAGCTCGCCCAGCGGATGCAGGGCCGGATCGCGATTGCCTCCAGCAAGCGCTTCACCGCCTTCACCCTCGACCTGCCCCCAGCTCCCCCACTCAGCGCACCGGCCGGAATCGCAGAGCACCCGTCCGGGGCGATCGCGTGAGAGCCGCGGGCGGCGGCGCGACAGCGCTGGCGGTACTGCTCGCGCTGGCGGCGCTCGGCGGCTGTGGGGGCACAGACGGCGGCGAGGACTCGGCTGCGCAGGCGCCGCGGCCGCCGACGTCCACCCCACAGGTGATCGTCGAGACGGCCGCGAGCGGGTTCAACGCCGCCCGCGTTTACCGCGAGGCAGCGCCGGGGGTGGTGACGGTCCGCTCCATCTTCGACGCCGGCGCCGGCGAGGGCTCCGGGTTCGTGCTCGACGAGGCCGGCAGGATCGTCACCAACGCGCACGTGGTGACCGACGAATCGAGCGGCGAGCGCGAGCCGGCCAAAGCCGTCTTCGTCGAGTTCCCCGACCACAACATCGTCCCCGCCGAGATCGTCGGCTTCGATCCCTTCTACGACGTCGGCCTGCTGCAGGTGGAGCCGAACGGCTTCGACCTGCACCCGCTGGAGCTCGGCGACGACCGCGACCTGGTTGTCGGGCAGCCGGTGGCGGCGATCGGCAACCCCTTCGGCGAGCAGCAGTCGCTCTCGCTCGGGATCGTCTCGGCGATGGATCGCTCCGTGAGATCGCTCACGCAGTTCCTGATCGAGGGAGCGATCCAGACCGACGCCTCGATCAACCCCGGCAACTCGGGCGGCCCGCTGCTCGACGCCGCGGCGCGGGTGATCGGCATCAACCAGCAGATCGAGACCGAATCCGGCGCCAGCGACGGTGTCGGCTTCGCGGTGCCGGTCTCGGCCGTGCGGCGCTCGGTCGCGCAGCTGCGCGAGGACGGCGAGGCGGAGTACGCCTACATCGGCGTCAGCAGCCAGGCGCTCTATCCCCAGCTCGCCGACAAGTTGGGGATAGAGGCCGATTTCGGCGGCCTGCTCTCCGAAATCGTGCCCGGCGGGCCGGCTGACCGGGCGGGGCTGGAGGGAGGCGACGAGGAGCTGCGCTTCCAGGCCGGTGCCTACACCGCCGGCGGCGACGTGATCCTCGCGGTCGACGGCCGCAGGCTCGTCACCCCCGACGACCTGGCCAGCTACATCTCCTCGTTCCAACCGGGAGAGCGGGTGACGCTCGACGTGCTGCGCGACGGCGGAGAGCGTGAGCAGGTCGAGGTGACGTTGGGCAGGCGGCCCGAAGACGTCCAGCGCGGCTAGCGCGACGAGCGCCGCCCGACCGCCCGTGCCTGTAGAACTCCGCAGGTGCTCCAGGAAATCGCCCTCGGCCAGAAGTCCCTCGCCGACTACACCCACATCGCCGGCAAAGAGCTGATCGGCCGCATCCGCGAGCTCGCCGAGCCGCTCGAGGGGCACCGGGTCCTCCACGTCAGCGCCACCGCCTTCGGCGGCGGCGTCTCCGAGATCCTCTACACGATCGTGCCGCTGATGCGCGACATCGGCCTCGACGCGCACTGGCACGTGATCTTCGGCAAAGAGGAGTTCTACAACGCGACCAAGCTCCTCCACAACTCGCTGCAGGGGGCGGAGGAGACCCTGACCGACGAGCAGTGGTCGCTGTTCGACGAGGTCAACGAGCTCAACGCGAAGGGCCTGCAGGGCGAGTGGGACACGGTGATCGTCCACGACCCGCAGCCGATCGGCCTGCGGCGGGGGGCGGCTAACAGGGCCGGCAAATGGATCTGGCGCTGCCACATCGACCTCTCCGAGCCGAACCCGGAGCCGATCGCCCGCCTGCTGCCGATGATCGAGGAATACGACGCGACGGTCTGGCACATGCCCACCTACGTGCCCAGCGGGATAAACGGCCACAACGGCGTTCGCATCATCCCGCCGGCGATCGACCCGCTCTCGCCGAAGAACATGGCGTTCTCCCCAGACGACGCCGCCTTCGTCTGCAGCCAGTTCGGGATCGACGTCGACCGGCCGCTGGTCACCCAGGTGTCCCGCTTCGACCCCTGGAAGGACCCGATCGGGGTGATCGATGCCTATCGCGACATCACTGCGGAGATCCCCGAGGCCCAGCTCGCCCTGGTCGGATCGATGGCGACCGACGATCCCGAGGGCTGGGAGTTCTTCCAGCGCACCTTCGAGTACGCCGACGGCGATCCCGACATCAAGATCCTCAACAACCTCAACAACGTCGGCGCGATCGAGGTCAACGCCTTCCAGTCGCAATCCGACGTGATCGTCCAGAAGTCGATCCGCGAGGGCTTCGGCCTGACCGTCACCGAGTCGCTCTGGAAGGGCCGGCCGACCGTGGCCGGAAGGGTCGGCGGCATTCCCCTGCAGATCGAGGACGGCGTGGGCGGCTTCCTAGTCGACTCCCCCGCCGAGTGCGCTCAGCGCTGCCTGGAGATCCTCGGCGACCCGGAGCTGGGGATGAGGCTCGGGCGGGCGGGCAAGGAACACGCCCGTCGTGAGTTCCTCTCGCCGCGTCTCCTGCGCGACTGGGTCGAGCTGCTGACCGAGCTGAACGGCTGATCCAGGCCGGCCAAAAACGCTCGGCCGAATTCGAGCGCCAGATAGTCTGATCCGGATGCCTGAGGCCGCCGATCCGCTCATCATCGTCTCCAATCGCGGCCCGGCCCAGTTCGAACGCGACGAGGCCGGGGAGCGGATGGTGCGGCGCGGCGGCGGAGGGTTGGTCACGGCGCTCTCGGGCCTGGTCTCCCACCGCGACGCGCTCTGGGTCGCCTCGGCGATGACCGACGAGGATGTCGCCGTTTCGGAGGAACGCGGCGGGCCGGTCGAGCTCTCGATTGACGGGATCGATTACCGGGTGCTCCTGGTCGGCAGCGACGCCGTCGCCTACGAGCGCTTCTACAACGTGATCGCCAACCCGATTCTCTGGTTCATCCAGCACTACCTCTGGGACCTCTCTAACGCCCCGGACATCCGCCAGGAGGAGCTCGACGCCTGGGACTTCGGCTATCAGGCCGTCAACCGCGACATCGCCGAGGCGGTGCTGAGGCAGATCGAGGGGCGCGAACGACCGCTGGTGATGCTGCACGACTACCACCTCTACACGGCGCCGGCGATGATCCGCGCCGAGCGCCCCGACGCCTTCCTCCACCACTTCGTCCACATCCCCTGGTCGCAGCCGGACAGCTGGCGGATCCTTCCCGGCCGCATCCGCGAGGCGCTCTACCGGGGCATGCTCTCCAACGACATCATCGGCTTCCATACCCGCGCCTACTGCATCAACTTCCTGCGCTGCTGCGACGAACTGCTCGAGGCGGAAGTCGACTACGAGCGCTGCATCGTGCGCCACGGCGGCGGTCAGACCCTGTGCCGGGCTTACCCGCTCTCGATTGACGCCGACCGGCTGCTGCGCGCGGCCGAGTCGCCAGAGGTGGCAACAGCCGAGCGCGAGGTGCTGGAGCGGCGGCGCAAGCACCTGATCATCAGGGTCGACCGCGCCGATCTCTCGAAGAACGTGCTGCGTGGCTTCACCGCCTTCGACATCTTCCTCACCCAGCACCCTGAGTTCCGCGAGCAGGTCACCTTCATCGCCCATCTGCAGCCCTCGCGGCAGGACGTTCCCGAGTACGCCGAGTACCTGGAACGGATCGAGGCTCTGGTCGCAGTCGTGAACCACCGCCACGGGACGACCGACTGGATGCCGATCGACCTGAAGATCTACGAGAACTTCTACGACGCGGTCGCCCGCTATAAGCACTTCGACCTGCTGATGGTCAACTCGCTCTTCGACGGGATGAACCTGGTCGCCAAGGAGGCGCCGGCGGTCAATACCCGCGACGGCGTCCTGATGCTCTCCGAGAACACCGGCTCGCACGAGGAGCTGGCCGATTGCGCCCTCTCGGTCAACCCCTTCGACATCCAGGAGCAGGCCGACGCGATCTACCGGGCGCTGACCATGGACCCCGAGGAGCGGCGGCTACGGGCGCGGCACCTCAAAGAGCTGGTGTTCGCGCGGAATCCGGGGGACTGGGTCGACGATCAGCTGAGGGACATCGCGGAGTTGCGCGAAGCGGTTGCGTAGGGAAGCCAGGGGTAGCTGCGCCGGATGCCCAGCCCCACCTTCGGTGGGGCAATTTGGAGCCCTTCGGGCAAGAAGCACTCCGCGGTGCCGTAGGGAGGCACCGTCACAGCTACCCCTGGCTTCCCTTCCCTGCCGCAGCGAGCTTCCGAACAGCTGAGCCCCAGAGAACTTCGCTGGCTGACGACTTAGCTATGCATGGGACTCCGGGTTCGCTGGGGCGCAGCTGGCAAGGCACTGGTGGTGGTTGTTGCTGGGCTCATTGCGTTGCAGGCGCTGCCCGAGCTGCTGAAGCCGCCGGAGCCGGTGCCCTTGCCGGCTGATGTGGGGTTGCCGCAAATTACGCCGGCTTCCGTGATCGAGCCGGTGCCGCGAGTCCGGCGCAGAAGCTCGTCTGGTGGTGATCGTGGCTCGGGTGGGTGGCGTCGCGGGGAGGGGGACTCGCCAGCTCGGAGGCTGCTGAGGGCGAGACCCCATGCCCCGCGCCGTGCGGTCCCTTTGCCCGAAGCAGCGCGTAGAGCTGCCGAGGGCGCCTCCCGGCGGCGACAGGACCCGCCCGTCGCTGCGCCCCGGTCCGTACCGGCTCCTATGCCAGCGCCAGCGCCTCCCCCACCCGCCGTCCTCGCCCCAGAACCGGCACCGCCGCCCGCTCCGCCCGACGACGGGTCGATGGAGTTCGCTCCGCACTAGCCGGGCGCCGCCTCCTCCGCTCCCGCATGGGCGCGCTAATCGCACCCGGAGATCACGCGCCCATGCTCCCGCGTCCGGGGGCGGCTATAGTCAGCCGCCGTTTTGGCAGTCGCCGCACGCGAATACGAGTTGGTCCTGATGCTCGACCCCGGTGGGGACGAGGTCGCTCGCGACGCCCTGGCCCAAGAGGCGAAGGCGCAGATCGAGGCGAGCGGCACGCTCAAGCACGAGAACAAATGGGGCCTGCGCAAGATGGCCTACGAAATCGGCCAGCGCAACGAGGCCGACTATCGATGGTTCCGCTTCGAGGCGCCAACCGAGCTGCTCGACAGCCTCAACCACAACTTGCGAATCGCCGACGGCGTCATGCGCTTCCGCATCTTCAAGGTCGACGCCGACACCCCGGTGGTGGTCCCGCCGGCCACCGGCTCGGCCGGTCCCGGCGCCTCGCGCGAGCGTCCGGCACCGGACACCCCCCAGGCGGAGCCCGAAGCGGCCGAGCCGGCCGCCGAGGCAGAGCCCGCGCCTGTCGCGACAGAGCCGCCGCCTGAGGCTGCAGCTGAGCCTGCGGAGCCCGCTCCCGAGCCGGCGCCCGTCGCTGCCGAGGAGCCCAGCTCCGAGGCTGCCGGCTCGGGCGACGAGTAGCTCTCGGCCGCCCAGAGCCGGTCAAAGCCGCAACGCGAGTCGCGTTTTGCGGATATTTCGGTGCCGCGGGGGAGAGACGCGCCGCCGCGGCTCTTAGAGTGAGTGTTCAGAGAAAGCGATACCGAGGAGTTGAGAGCTGTGGCAGCTTCGAACGTCAACGTGGTCGTCATCACCGGGAACCTGACCCGCGATCCCGAGCTGCGTCATACGGGTGGTGGAACGGCGGTCTGCGAGCTTCGCGTCGCCGTCAACAGCCGTCGCAAGGAAGGGAACGACTGGGTCGACAAGCCCAACTTCTTCGACGTGACCGTCTGGGGAGCGCAGGGAGAGAACTGCGCCACGTACCTCTCGAAGGGACGCCCGGTGGCAGTCGAAGGACGGCTGGACTGGCGCGAGTGGGAGGCCAAAGACGGCAGCGGCAAGCGGCAGGCGGTCAGCATCGTCGCCAACTCGGTGCAGTTCCTGGGCTCGCGCGACGGCTCCGGGGGCGGGAACGGGAATGGCAACGGCTTCAGCCCGAGCAGCGACGTGCCGGCGGATACCTCCGACTTCGAGGGTTCCGCGGCGCCGAGCGGCGGCGCCGACGACGACATCCCGTTCTAGCCTCGCGAGCCGGCGACGGCCGGAGAATCGGTAGCATCTCGCCTTCTTATGGCTAGGTCTAGAGACGCAGGAGCATCGGCAGCGCCGCGCCGCGGTAGGCGGGGCGCCGAGCGGATGCGCGCGCGCAAGTACACCCGGATCAACTCCGAGCAGGTCGACTACAAGGACCTGAACCTGCTGCGGCGCTTCCTCTCCGACAAGGGGAAGACACGCGGCCGGCGGGTCACTGGCCTCTCGCGCAAGCACCAGCGCCAGCTCTCCGTCGCGGTCAAGCGCGCTCGCGAGATCGCGCTGCTGCCCTACGTCGGCGAGCGCTGATGGCGCAGGCAGTCCTTCTCCAGGACGTCGCGGATCTCGGCGAACGCGGCGACCCGATCGACGTCTCGCCTGGCTACCTGCGCAACTACCTGATCCCGCGCAAGCTGGCCGCCCCGGCGACGCCCGGAGCGCTGGAGGAAGCGCAGCGGCGCCGCGAGGCCGCCGAGAAGGCGGCAAAGGTGCGGGCCGAGCGCGAAGAGCAGGCGGCGGGGCTGCTCTCCAAGACGGTGCTGACGATCTACCAGCGGGCGGGTGAGGACGGCAAGCTCTTCGGCTCGGTCGGGGCGAAGGAGATCGTCGACGCGATCCGCGACGCGCGCGACCTTCCCGTCGACCGCCACAAAGTGAAGCTCGAGCAGCCGATCCGCGAGATCGGCACCCACATGGTCGAGATCGAGCTCGCCGACGGCGCCGTGGCCACGGTGAAGACGATCGTCGCCGAGGAGAAGTAAGCCCAAGTCGCCGCTAGGCTGAGGCCCATGGCCTCGCCTCGCCTGCAGACCAAGAGGTTGACCCGCCGCGCCAGGGCGAGGACCCGGTTCGGGTGGGCGCGCTCGGAGCGGGCCACCCTGGGTCTCGCCGCATTCTCGCTCGGCGGTGCCGGCTTCGTCCTCGCCGGCCAGTTCGGCCGCCTGCTGCGCCGGCGCTCCCACGAGCGCGACGACGGCCTGGTCGAAGCGGCGCCGGCCGCCGCGCTGGACACGGTCAACGTGGCGGTGAGCGGCTACGAAGCGGCGCCGCGCAGCGAAACCGTGCTTTTCAACCTGCTCGCCGGCTTCCTCGCATCCTTCGCGTTGGTGCGGTTCTCCACCTGGGGGATCCGCGACGGCTGGGGGCCCTTCCGCAACGTCAGCGTCGGCGGGCGCCACATCCACCATTTCGTGCCCGGGATCCTGATCGCCTTCGCCTCCGGCACCACGGCGCTGCTGACCGACAACGACGCGTTCGAGGACCGCCTCGCGGTGCCGATGGGCGTCGGCATGGGCCTCACCTTCGACGAGGCGGCACTCCTGCTGGACCTGCGCGACGTCTACTGGACCCGCGAGGGTCTGCTCAGCATCCAGCTCAGCCTCGGCGCCACCGCGATCCTCAGCATCGCGATCCTCACCCAGCGCATCCTGCGCCGCGGCGAGCGCCGCCAAGAGGCCGAGGGCCTGATCCCGGCGCCTTAAAAGCACGGGAACAGCGGGGTCCTCCCGCGCGGACGACCAGTCCGTGTGGTTTCTTAGACGAATGCCGCAGACGGCTCCCACAACCCACGTCCCGCCGCAGAACATCGAAGCGGAGGAGTCGGTGCTGGGGGCGATGCTGGTCGCCGAGCCGACCCTGACCCGGGTGATCGATGAGGTGAAGCTGAACGCCGAGGACTTCTACCTCGACAAGCACCGGGTGATCTTCGCCTGCGTCCACGATCTCTACGCGGCCTCGAAGCCGGTCGACGAGCTCAGCGTCGCCGAGGCGCTGGTCCAGCACAACAAGATCGAGGAGGCCGGCGGCAAGCACTACGTCTCCGAGCTCGCCGCCAAGGTCCCGGCCGCCGGCAACGCCAAGCACTACGCGGAGATCGTCCAGCAGAACTCGCTGCTGCGGCGCCTGCTCGGCGCCGGCCAGCAGATCCAGGGCTGGGTGCACGAGCGCGACGGCGAGCCGCGCGAGCTCTCCGAGCGGGCCGAGAAGCTGCTCTTCGACGTCGCCCACAAAGAGCAGGCGAGCGACTTCCGCCTGCTCTCCGAGATCCTCCACGACGAGGTCGACCGGCTGGAGAAGCTCTCCACCGGGGAGACCGAGCTGACCGGCACCCCCTCGGGATTCCGTGACATCGACGCGATCACCGGCGGCTTCCAGCCCGGCAACCTGATCATCGTCGCGGCGCGGCCGGCGATGGGGAAGAGCGCCCTGGTCGCCAACATCGCCGAGAACGTGGCGGTGAAGCGCAACCTCCCGGTTGCCTTCTTCTCGCTCGAGATGTCAGAGGTGGAGCTGGCACAGCGCTTCATCGCCTGCCGGGCGCGAATCTCCGGCGACAAGCTGCGCAAGGGGCAGGTCGCCCAGAAAGACTGGCCGAAGGTTGTGCGCGCTTGCAACGAGCTGGAGCAGGCGCCGCTCTGGTTCGACGACTCCTCCGACCTCGGCATCCTCGACCTGCGGGCGAAGGCACGCCGCCTCCACGCCCAAGAGCAGGACAAGGGCGGCCTGGGCCTGGTGATCGTCGACTACCTGCAGCTGATGCGCTCCGACGACCACCGCGCCAACCGGGTCGAGCAGGTCGGCCAGATGAGCCGCGGGCTGAAGATCCTCGCCCGCGAGCTGGAGGTGCCGGTGCTGGCGATCTCCCAGCTCTCCCGCGCCCCCGAGCAGCGGACGCCGCCGAAGCCGCAGCTCTCCGACCTGCGCGAGTCGGGGCAGATCGAGCAGGACGCCGACGTCGTCGCCTTCCTCTACCGCGAGGACTACTACCGCGACCCCGACGACGAGCCCGACGGCCTCGCGGACGTGATCATCGCCAAGCATAGGAACGGCCCGATCGGGACCCGCAAGCTGGTCTTCCTCGACCGCTTCCCGAAGTTCGCCGATCACTCCGGCCAGGACGCGCCGATCGAGCGGCCGGTGGAAGCGGAGCCGCCCTTCGCCGACGCCGAGGCCACGGGGCCTGACTTCTGATGCCGGCGATCGCCCGCTCGGAGCCCTTTCGCGAACAGGCATGCCCGCTCGGAGTCTGCGACGGCTCCGGCTGGATCCTCGGGCCCGAGGACGTCGCCCGCCCCTGCGAGTGCCGCGAGCCGCGCCTCAAGAGGTCGCGCGTCAGCGGCGTCGCCTCGGTGATCCCTCCCCGCTACCGCGGCGTCTCCTTCGACCGGCCGCCGGTCAGCGACATGAGCAGGGACCTGGAGACGAAAATGGCCGTCTCGCAGGTCAGAGGGTTTATCGACGAGCTCGACGAAAGGCTCGACGCCGGGCGAGGGCTCTGGCTCTTCGGCGAGACCGGGACCGGGAAGACGACGCTGGCGATGCTGATTTCCA
>DATMDR010000068.1:0-25300 GCA_035557635.1 Solirubrobacterales bacterium
GGTGGTCGCCGGCGCAGACTGCGTCGATCGCCCGGGTGACTACGTCGTTCGGCATCAGATCACCCCGAGGAAGTTGGCCAGCAGGTGTTTGCCCTGGGGGGTCAACACCGACTCGGGGTGGAACTGGACCCCCTCCGCGGGCAGCTCGCGGTGGCGCGCCCCCATCACCACGTCGCCGAGCCTGGCGCTCAGCTCGAGCTCGTCCGGCAGGTCGGGGTCGGCGACCAGCGAGTGGTAGCGGCCGGCGACCAGGGGGCTGGGCAGGCCGGCGTAGACGGTGCGCCCGTCGTGCTCGATCTCGGCCTCCTTGCCGTGGATCGGCTCGCCCTGCACGGTGCGTCCACCGAACGCCTCGACCAGCGACTGGTGCCCGAGGCAGACGCCGAGCGAAGGCGTGCCCGCCTCGGCGAAGGCGCGGATCGCCTCGACCGAGATCCCGGCCTCGGCGGGCGTGCAGGGCCCGGGCGAGACGACGAGGCGGTCGGCGCCGCGCTCCAGCAGCTCGCCGACCTGAGCTTTGTCGTTGCGGACAACCTCGATCTCCGCCCCCAACTCGCCCAGGTACTGGACCAGGTTGTAGGTGAAGCTGTCGTAGTTGTCGATGACGAGGACTCTCATGGCCAGTCCGGTTGCTCGCAGGCCAGCTCGACCGCACGGAAGACCGCCTTGGCCTTGTTCACCGACTCGTTGTACTCGTAGGCGGGCTTGGCGTCGGCAACCGTGCCGCCGCCGGTCTGGACGTGGATCTGGCCGTCCTTGACGACGACGGTGCGGATGTGGATTGCGGTGTCGAGGTCGCCGTTCCAGGAGAGGTAGCCGATCGCGCCCCCATAGGAGCAGCGCTTGACCGGCTCCAGCTCGTCGATGATCTGCATCGCCCGCACCTTCGGCGCGCCCGAGAGCGTGCCGGCGGGGAGCGCCGAGCGCAGCACGTCCATCGCCCCGACGCCCTCGCGCAGCCTCCCGGAAACCTGGCTGACGATGTGGAGGACGTGCGAGTAGGTCTCGACCGCCATCAGCTCGTCGACCTTGACCGTGCCGTACTCGCAGACCCGGCCCAGGTCGTTGCGGCCGAGGTCGACCAGCATCACGTGCTCGGCCCGCTCCTTGGGGTCGTTGACGAGTCGCTCGGCGAGGCGGCGGTCCTCCTCCTCGTCGCTCCCGCGCGGGTAGGTGCCGGCGATCGGCCGCGTCTCGACCCGGCGGCCGTGCACCTTGACCAGCGGCTCCGGCGAGGCGCCGGCGATTTGGAACTCGCCGAAGTCGAGGAAGTACATGTAGGGAGAGGGATTGACGACACGCAGGCCGCGGTAGATCGAGAAGGCCTCGACCGGGGCGGGAGCGGAGAAGCGCTGCGAGGGGACGACCTGGAAGGCGTCGCCGGCATGGACGTACTCGACGATCCGCGCCACCGCCGCTTCGAACTCCTCCTGCTCCAGGTTGGAGGTGAAGCTGGGCGGATCGGATAGGGCTGGGGCGTCGGGAGCAGGAACGGCGCCGCGCAGACGGCGGCGCACCTCGGTGATCTGGGCCGCAGCGCGCTCGTAGGCGGCGTCGAGCCCACCCTCGTCGTCGGTGAAGGCACAGGCGACGATCGTCAGCTCGTGGCGCAGGTGGTCGAAGGCGAGCAGCACGTCGGTGACCATCAGCGCCATGTCGGGCAAGCCAAGCGTGTCCGGGTTGGGCTCGCCGAGCGGCTCGACCGTGCGGACCAAGTCGTAGCCGAAGAAGCCGACGGCGCCGCCGGCAAACGGCGGCAGCCCCTCGACCGGAGCCGGCCTTAAGCGCTCCAGGTAGCCGGAGAGCGCGGCGTATGGATCAGGCTCCTCGCTGGTCGCGCGCGGCGCAGACTGGCTGGGGCGCTCATCGCCGCTCCACTCGGAGAGGATCCCGTCACTCCAACGCAGCAGCGCCCGCGGTCTGATCCCGACGAAGGAGTAGCGGCCGACCTGGCCCTGCTCGGCGGACTCGAGCAGGAAGCAGGGCGCCCCCTCGGGCTCGCCGGCGCGCAGCTTGAGCAAGGCGGAGACGGGCGTCTCGCAGTCGTCGGCGAAGCGGGCGCGGACCGGAACGACGTTGCCCGCCGCGGCCAGCTCACGGGCCTGCTCAAGACTGGGCTCGAGCCGGATCTCGGCCTCAGCGGCGACGGCCATTCAGCACCTCCATCGCTGCCGCCTGCGAGACCTCGCGCGAGGCGAGCAGCACGCTGAGGTGGTAGAGCAGGTCGGCAGCCTCTTCGGCGACGCGCTCGTCGGACTCCTCACGCGCCGCCCGCACCACCTCCTCGGCCTCCTCCTCGATCTTCTCGCCGAGCAGCTTCGGGTCATCGAGCAGCTTCGCCGTGTAGCTGCCCTCGGGACGCTCGGCGGCGCGGCTGCGCAGGATGCGCTCCAGCGCCGGCAATGCCTCGTGTGGGACGGAGGCGGGCTCTCCGGCAACCGCCGGGGCGTCCTTCTCGGTCGAGGCCGAGCCGCCCAGCTCCCGGTAGAAGCAGGAGCGCTCACCGGTGTGGCAGGCGGGCCCAGCCGGCTCGACCAGGGCAAGAAGCGCATCCCCGTCGCAGTCGTAACGCAGCTGCCGCAGCCGCAGCACGTTGCCCGACTCTTCGCCCTTGCGCCAGATGCGTTCGCGCGAGCGACTGAAGAAGTGGACTTCACCCGTCTCGACCGTCAGCCTCAGGGACGCCTCGTTCATGTAGGCAAGCGTCAGCACCTCACCAGTGGCGAAGTCCTGGGCGATGCACGGCGCCAGCCCACGCTCGTCGAATTTCACCTGCTCAAGCATCGAACAATCGTATGGCAGGGAAATGGCGACCGGGAGTCCTTGCTGCGTTCGAGGCGATGGGGGATGCCCCGAACGGGCGGATACTCAAAGTGCCGAGCTAATTAGCTCGGCACTTGTCCGGGCGGGGCATCCCCCATCGCCTCACTCGATCCCCAGCCGATCAAGCAGGTCCTCGTCGCGGCGCCAGCGACGGCGAACTCGGACCTGGAGATCGAGGTGGACCTTTGCGTCCAGCTCGGCTTCCAACGAACGACGGGCACCCGCACCTATTTCGCCCACCTTGGCGCCGCCTTTGCCGATCAGGACGCCCTTCTGCGACTCGGTCTCGGCCCAGACCTCGGCGCGGACCGTGACCAGGCCGTCCTCGCGCTCGGACACCTCCTTGACCGAGACCTCGACCGAGTGGGGGATCTCGTCGCGGGTCCGGTTCAGCACCTGCTCGCGAATCAACTCGGCGAGCAGCACCTCGCTCGACTGGTCGCTGTGGTCCTCCGGCGGGTACATGTAGTGACCCTCCGGAACCAGCTCCGCTAGCCGCTCGACCAACTCCTCCAACCCCTCGCCGCTGCGGGCGCTGACCGGGAAGACCTCGTCGACCCCCTCCAGCTCGGCCGCCTCGGCGAGCACCGGCACCAGCTCGTTGGGACCGATCCGGTCGACCTTGTTGACCGCGCAGATCGTCGGCACGCCGGCGTTCGCGGCCAGCAGGGCGCGGGCAATGAAGCGGTCACCGGGACCGATCCCCTGCTCGCCGTTGACGACGAAGAGGGCCGCGTCGGAGTCGGCCAGCTCGCGCTCCACCCGCCGCTGCATGCGCTCGGTGAGCACGTCGCGAGGCCGCTGCACGCCGGGCAGGTCGACGAGGACCAGTTGGCAGCCCGCCTCGGGGTCAGTAACGATGCCGCGAATTGCCCGCCGCGTCGTCTGCGGGCGGGCCGAGACGATCGCCACATGGGAGCCGACGACCGCGTTGACCAGCGTCGACTTGCCCACGTTGGGGCGGCCGGCCAAGCCGATGAAGCCGGCACGCGTCATCGCAGGCCGTCCAGCACCCGCGCCTGCAGGGCGAGCATCTCGCCGTCGTCGGTCTCGTGGTCGTGGCCGCAGAGGTGGAGGACTCCGTGGACGGCGGCCTCGGTCAGGTCCGAGCAGTGCTCGGGGCAGATCGCCACGTCGCCCAGCTCACGCGGGCCCGCGGTCGGCTCCGTCCCGTCGATCGGGAAGGCGAGCACGTCGGTCGGCGCGTCTTTTGCCCGGTGCCCCCGGTTCAGCTCACGAATGCGCCCCTCGCCAACCAGCTCCACCCCGAGGTGACCGTCGGAGACTGCAGCAGCCGCGAGCGCAGCCGCGACCGCGTCGCGCAGCTCGGCGGGCACGTCGGAGAGATCGAGGCTCAAGAGCCCGGCGTCGGCCCGTGTTCCGCCCGCGCCGCGCGCTCGCGGCTGCCGTGCTCGTCGTAGGCGGCGACGATCCGCTGGACGAGCTTGTGGCGGACGACGTCCTCGCCGCCGAAGTGGACGAAGGAGATGTCCTGCACCGCGTCGAGGATGTCCCGGACGACGATCAGGCCCGAGCGCTGATCGGTCGGCAGGTCGATCTGGGTGACGTCCCCGGTCACCACCATCCGCGAGTTGAACCCGAGCCGGGTCAAGAACATCTTCATCTGCTCCGGGCTCGTGTTCTGCGCCTCGTCGAGGATCACGAAGGAGTCGTTAAGGGTGCGGCCGCGCATGAACGCCAGCGGCGCCACCTCGATCACGCCGCGCTCGAAGTAGCCGTTGACCCGGTCGGGGTCGAGCATGTCGTAGAGCGCGTCGAAGAGCGGCCGCAGGTAGGGGTCAACCTTGGCCTGGATGTCGCCGGGCAGGAAGCCGAGCCTCTCCCCCGCCTCGACCGCGGGCCGGGTGAGGATGATCCGCTGCACCTGGCGCTCGGCCAGCGCGTGCGCCGCCATCGCCACCGCGAGGAAGGTCTTGCCGGTGCCGGCCGGGCCGATGCCGAAGGTGACCGTGTGGTCGCGAATCGAGTCGACGTAGCGCTTCTGGTTGAGCGTCTTCGGTGCCACCTTGGTGTTGCGATGGCGCCAGACGACGTCCTCGAGGATCTCCGCCGGGCTCTCGTGCGCGTCGAGCGCGCCGGTGACCGCTTCGATCGTGCCCGGCGCAACCTCATGTCCCTGCTCGATCAGCTCGACCAGCTCGTCGACCACGGTGGCGGCGGTCTGCACGTCGCCGGAGTCGCCGTCGAGGGTGAGGACGTTGCCGCGCAGGTGCAGCTCGCAGTCGAGATGGCCGCGCAGGGCCCGCAGCACAGCGTCCTCGGAGCCCGCCAGCTCGGCGGCGACGGTGTTGTCGAGGGTGAGCTGCCTACGCGCCAAGCCGCTCACGCACCGCCGCGCTGACCCGCTTGCCGTCAGCGCGCCCGCCGACCTTCGGCATCAGCGCCGACATCACCTGGCCCATCTGCTTCTGCTCGCTGGCCCCGCTCTCGGCGACCGCGGCATCGACCAGCTCGGCCAGCTCCTCGTCGGAGAGCTGCTGCGGCAGGTAGGCCTCGATCAGCTCCGCCTCGGAGCGCTCGGCCTCGGCCTGCTCGGCCCTGCCGCCCTCGTGATAGGCCTCCGCCGCTTCGATTCGCTTCTTGCGCTCGCGCTGGAGGACCGCGACCTCGTCGCCATCGCCGTCGCCCAGCTTCGCCTCCTTCTGCAGCGCATCGACGATCATCCGCAGCGCCGCGGCACGCTCCCGCTCGCCCGCCTTCATCGCGGTGCGCACGTCTGCCTGGACCTGCTCGAGGACGCTCATTCGCTTAAGGGTAATTGTCCGCCGAGATCGCGATCTGCTCCACCTCTCCCAACGGCATCTGGAGGAAGCGGGTGCCGAGGTCGCGGAAGGAGTCGACGTCTCCTGTGCAGAGGAAGCGGTAGGAGCCCTCGCCGTCGCTCGCTCGGGCGAGGTCGCGGCGCTCGAGCGTGCGCTGCACAGCCGCGGCGACTGCGTGGCCGCCGCTGACCAGGCGCACGTCGCGGCCGAGGATGCGCTGCAGCATCGGCGCCACCAGCGGGTAGTGGGTACAGCCGAGGATCAGGGTGTCAACCTCGGCTCGTTGCAGCGGCGCGCAGTAGGAGCGAGCCATCTCGACCACGCCCTGGTCGAAGGGGGAGCCGTCCTGGATGAAGGGGGCGAGGTCAGGCGCCTCGACTTCGGTGACCTCCAGGGCACGGCCCTGCTCTTCGAGCGCCTGCCGGTAGGCACCGCTCTTGACC
Organism: Solirubrobacterales bacterium; assembly: GCA_035557635.1. Taxonomy (GTDB): domain Bacteria; phylum Actinomycetota; class Thermoleophilia; order Solirubrobacterales; family 70-9; genus VRUE01. Next base: position 6,050 of record DATMDR010000068.1, read on the forward strand.
GTGTTCGGCGTCGCCAGCACGCCGACCCTGGCGCTGTCGGTGATCGCCGCCGCAATCTCGGCCTGTGGCTCGACTACCGGGACCACCTCCACCCCGTGCTCGGCCGCGACCTCCCGGGCCACGTCAGTACCGACCGACGTCGCCGTGTTGCAGGCGATCACCAGCAGCTTGGCGTCACCTAGCAGCAACGAGGCAATCGACCTGATTCTCTTTCTCAGTTGTTCCGGGTCCTTGGTCCCGTAGGGGAACCACGCCGTGTCGCCGAGGTAGACGTAGTCCTCCTCGGGCAGCGAGACCAGGCACTCGTGCAGGACGGTGAGTCCGCCGACGCCGGAGTCGAACATCGCCACCGGCAGCGAGGTGTCGAGCTGGGGAGCCGGAGACGACAGGGCCGCGGCTAGAGGAAGGGCTTGTAGGTCATGAAGAAGATCGCCACGACCACGATCAGACCGGCGAGGCCACCGACTTTGCCGATCCGGTCGCTCAGCGCCGTGAACTCATCGCTGAGCGAGTCGCCGGACTTGAGATCGCGTTCGGCCAGCTCCTTGGCCTTGCGGGTCTGCGGCTGGAAGAAAGCGTGTTGGAGGCCGAAGAGGACGATGATCGCGACGAAGCCGACGGTGATGAACGCGGCGTTGGTCTCCCAGTCCCCGTCGATCAGCAGGTAGATGCCGGCGAGCAGCAGCACGATCATTCCCGGGTTGACGAGGTAGCGGTCGCACTTCTGCACGCCGGCGAGGATCGCCGGCGTCGCGCGCGGGTATTGCGGCGCGACCGAGAAGAAGAGCGCGTAGCCGAAGGTCGGACCGAAAGCGAGCACCACCGCGAGAATGTGCAGGAAGAGCGCGATCTTGTAGCCCGGATCGACTATCGAGGCGAGCGGCATCGGCGAAAACATATCGGTGCGCACGGCGGACTTGTCGAGTTTCTTTCGCTATGCGAGCGAAAGTCGACAATCAGCGCATGAGAAGCAGTGCCGCCCAGTCGCCGTCGCTGCGGCGATCGTGCTCTGCGAGGCCGGCGGGTGCGAATGCGGTGGCGATGTCGTCGAGCTCGGCCGGCAGAAGACCCGAGAGCACCATGGTGGAGGGCAGCGGGGGAGGACTCGCCGAAGCAACAGCAAGGAGGCTCCGTCGAGCCCTCCCCCGCTGCCCATCGTCATCGAGCTGCCGGGATACCTCTCTGAGAATTGGGGCCGTCATGTTGGCTACGACGGTCGGAGCGAGCGTGGGCAGGGACTCGCGGAGGTTGCGGCGCTCGAAGGCAATCGAGACGTCGTTGGCGCGAGCGTTGACGGTTGCTGCTTCGATTGCTGGGGCCTCATGGTCGTAGCCACGCACTGGGGTCCAGCCAAGCTTCGATGCGGCTATCGCCAGAACGCCGGAGCCGGTGCCTAGATCGACCAACTCGCCCTGAGCCCCGCCTGACTCAGCCAGCTCCAATAGGAACTCCAGGCAGAGACGGGTGGTTGGGTGGGCGCCGGTGCCGAAGGCGCGGCCGGGGTCGACGACCAAGTCGACGATTCCGGGGTCGGGGTGCGGCGGCTCCCAGGAAGGACGCAGCCAGAGACGCTCGGCGACCAAGAGCGGTTTGTGGAAGTCCTGCCAGCGGTCCGCCCAGTCGTCGGGTACCTCGGTGGCGACCACCTCGACCAGGCCGTCGCCCGCTGCCGCCTCCACCTCTCCCAGCTCCGGCAGCTCGCCCTCGCCGCCGTAGATCGCGTACTCGACGTATCCCTCCCCGCGTTCCTCCTCGACCCCGTTGGGGGCGAGCACGGTCAGCTCCGCCAGCACCAGCTCGGCCTGCTCCGGAGAGCAGCGAACGGCGAGCCGGATCACCCGAAGGCTCTGCGGACGCGGGAGAAGAAGCTCTCCTCGTCACCCTGGCGCCGGACGTTGCGCGGCTCGAGCGCCTCGTCCAGCCGCTCGGCGAGCTCGCGCTGCTCCTCGGAGAGGTCGGTGGGGACGATCACGTGGATTGCGATGACCAGGTCCCCGGGCGGGCCGCCGCGGGAGCCCGGCAGGCCGTGCCCGCGCAGCGCGAAGCGGGTGCCGTGCTGAATGCCGGCCGGCAGCTCGATCTCGCGCTTGCCCTCGTGGCTGGGGATCTGGATCGTCGCCCCCAGCATCGCCTCGACCGCGGAGATCTCGACCGTGTGCAGCAGATCCTGCCCGCGCATCGGCCCCTGCCGCATCTCGAAGCCGCCGCTGAAGAAGGCCTGGAAGATCTCCTCGACCGAGCCGAAGGCGGTGCCGCCCCCGGGAAAGCCGCCGCTGCGCAGGCCCTCTTGTCCGTAGGCGTCGTAGGTGCGGCGACGCTCGGGGTCGGAGAGCACCTCGTAGGCTTCCGCCGCCTCCTTGAACTTCTCCTCCGCCTCGGGGTCGTGGTTGTTGACGTCGGGGTGGAGCTCGCGGGCGAGGCGCCGAAATGCGCTCTTCACCTCCTTCTCGGAGGCGTCGCGGCCGACACCCAGGGTCTCGTAGAAGTCGCGCGGCATCGTCTAGGCGGCGTAGACCGTCTCGCAGTAGCGCGAGAGCTCGCGCGCGGCGCCCCGCACCGAGGCGATCGCGGTCGCGTAGTCCATCCGCAGTGGGCCGACGACCCCGACCGAACCGAGGTTGCGGTGCCCGAGCCCGTAGTTGGCGCCGACGACGCTGACCGAGCGCAGCTCCGGCTGCGGGTTCTCGCCGCCGATCCAGCAGAAGACCGAGCTCTCGGCGAGCGCCGAGCGCAGGACCCCGAGCACCGCCGCGCGCCCCTCCAGCGCCCCCATCAGCTCGTCGACGTGAGGAAGGTCGGCGAGGTGCTCGGCCGAGAGCAGTCGCGAGAGCCCGTGGACGTAGAGGGTGTCGCCGAGCGGCGGTGCCGTGACCAGCGCCATCAGGTCGGTGACCTGGGCCAGCGCCTGGCTCGTCTCCCGCATCGCCTCGTCGACCTCGCGGCGCAGCCGAGACAGCTCGAGGGCGACGCCGACGCCGGCGGGAGGGCCGCCCGTCGCCAGCATCAGGTCGACGTAGTGGCGGTAGCCGGCGTCGGTCGGCACCCGGCCGGCGGACGTATGTGGATGAGTGAGGAGCCCGACCGCCTCCAGCGCAGCCAGCTCGGCGCGCACGGTGGACGGGCCCCACTCGACATCGGTCCTCTCGGCGATCTGCTTCGACGCCACCGGATTGGCCGAGGAGAGATACCCCTCGACCACCAAGCGCAGAATCAACTCTTGCCTCTGGGAAAGCATCCTTCGGATTCTAGGTCAGCACAGGACGCCCCTCCCGTGGGGCCCCAAGCTGCAGCGACAGCGGCGTGTCGCGGCGGGTGGCGTCGATCTGGGGGACCACCCCCGAGGAAGCTTTAGCTACCGCAGGGGGTGGTGGGTCCAGATCGACGACAGGACCCGCCGCGCCAGGGCGCTAAAGCTGAATCTCCGCTTCGGCGTTGCGAATGATCTGGTTCTCGCCCTGGGTGGCGACCGTGTCGATCGTCACCCGGTCGCCGTCCGCCGACTTGACCGTGCCGGTGACGACGATCTCCTGCTCGGGGACCCCCATCCCCCGGAACTGCACCGAGAGGCGCTTCAGGGCGCGCGGGTCGCCGTCCGCCAGCGCCGTGTTGGCGCGGGCGACGACGCCCATCGAGTAGAGGCCGTGGAGGATGTTGCTCGGCAGCCCGACCGCTTTCGCGAACTCGGGATCGATGTGGATCGGGTTGAAGTCGCCGGAGGCGCCCGCGTAGCGGTGCGGCAGGTACTTGTCCGGCATCACCCGCAGCTCGGGGACCTGGTCGCCCTCGTTCAGCTCAGCCACTTCATACCCCCCTGACGATGTTGGTCCAGACGGCGCGCACGACCTGCTCGCCGTCCTGGTTGACGGACACCGACTCGAAGACGTAGAAGCCCTTGCCGTCTTTCTCGTAGATCTCCAGGCACTTCGGCGTCGTCGTGATCTCGTCGCCGGAGCAGACCGGCTCGCCCCACTCGAACACCTGGCCGCCGTGCACCATCGTCGCGAAGTTCATCCCGACCTCGGGGTCGAGGATCGCCGGCGCCACCGCCGGCCCGCTGTAGACAACGGCGAACATCGGCGGCGCGGCGACGTCGCGGAACCCGGCCGCCTTGGCGGCCTCGACGTCGAAGTGCACCGGGTTGTCGAGCCCGAGCGCGTTCGCGTACTCCTTGATCTTCTCCCGGCCGACCTGGTAGGTCGTCCCGGGCCACTCCTTGCCTACTGCGTCTGTCTTTATCGCCATGGCGCGGGACCCTATCTACTCGTCGATCTCCAGCACCGCCAGGAACGCCTCCTGCGGCACTTCCACGCGACCGACCGACTTCATCCGCTTCTTGCCGGCCTTCTGCTTCTTCAGGAGCTTCTGCTTGCGGGTGACGTCGCCGCCGTAGAGCTTCGCGGTGACGTCCTTGCGCAGCGCCTTGACCGTCTCGCGGGCGAGGATGTTCGAGCCGATCGCCGCCTGCACCGGCACGTCGAAGAGCTGGCGCGGAATCGTCTTGCGCAGCCGCTCGACCAGGCGCTTGCCCTGCTCGTAGGCGAATTCGCGGTGAACGATGATCGAGAGCGCATCGACCTTGTCGCCGGCGAGCAAGATGTCGACCTTGACCAGGTCGGAGGCCTGGTTGCCGATCGGCTCGTAGTCGAGCGAAGCGTAGCCGCGGGTCGAGGACTTGAGCAGGTCGAAGAAGTCGAGGACGATCTCGGCGAGCGGCATGTCGTAGCGGATCTGCACCCGCTGAGGACTGAGGTAGTGCATGTCGACGTGGGTGCCGCGGCGCGACTGGCAGAGCTCCATCACGGCGCCGACCTGCTCGGAGGGACAGATGACCGTGGCCCGGATGAAGGGCTCCTCGATCTCTTCGATCGTGCCCGGGTCGGGCAGGTCGGTCGGGCTGTGGACCTCGACGTGCTCGCCGTTGGTCAGGTTGACCTCGTAGCGCACGTTCGGGGTCGTCGCCAGCAGCTCGAGGCCGTACTCGCGTTCGAGCCGCTCGCGCACGATCTCCATGTGCAGCAGGCCGAGGAAGCCGCAGCGGAAGCCGAACCCGAGCGCCTCCGAGGTCTCCGGCTCCCACGACAGCGCGGCGTCGTTGAGCGCCAGCTTCTCGAGCGCGTCGCGCAGGTCTTCGAAGCGGTCGGTGTCGATCGGGAAGAGGCCGCAGAAGACCATCGGCCGCACCTCGCGGTAGCCCTCCAGCGGCTCGGTCGCCGACCCCTCGAGCGAGGTCAGCGTGTCGCCGACGCGCAGCTTGGCGACGTCCTTGATCCCGGTGATCAGGTAGCCGACGTCACCGGCCTCCATCCCCTGCACCGCGGTCATCGCCGGGCGGAAGAAGCCGATGTCGTCGATGTCGGCCTCGGTCCCGTTCTGCATCGCGACGATCCGACCGTGCTTGCGGAAGGCGCCGTCGACCATCCGCACGTAGGCGATCACGCCGCGGTACTGGTCGAACTCGGAGTCGAAGATCAGCGCCCGGGGCGGTGCCGCCGGGTTGCCCTCGGGCGGCGGCACGCGGGCGACGATCGCCTCCAGGACGTCGACCACCCCCTCCCCGGTCTTGGCCGAGATCGGCATCGCGTCGCTCGGATCGCTGCCGAGCAGGTCAGCGATCTCCCCGGCGACCCGCTCCGGCTCGGCCCCCGGCAGGTCGACCTTGTTGATCACCGGGATCAGCTCAAGCCCGTTCTCGACCGCCAGGTATGTGTTAGCGACGGTCTGGGCCTCGACGCCTTGAGCGGCGTCGACGACGAGCAGGGCGCCCTCGCAGGCGGCGAGGCTGCGTGAGACCTCGTAGGAGAAGTCGACGTGGCCCGGGGTGTCGATCAGGTGCAGGTGGTAGGTCTCGCCGTCCGAGGCCTTGTACTCGACCCGCACCGCCTGCGCCTTGATCGTGATCCCGCGCTCGCGCTCGAGGTCCATCGAGTCGAGTACCTGGGCGCGCATTTTCTTCGGGTCGACGGCGCCGGTGATCTCGAGGATGCGGTCGGCAAGGGTCGACTTGCCGTGGTCGATGTGGGCGATGATCGAGAAGTTGCGGATGTGGTCCATCGGCGGGGCGGAGTATGGCGGGCGGGTCCGGCCGGCGGGTCCTGTCGTCGGGGCTCGCCCGGCACGCGCCCTACGCGCTGCTTCGGGCAGAGGGATATCGCGATGTCAGGGACGCAGCCTCGCCCTCAGCAGCCTTCGGGCGCAGCCAGCCGACCCCGACGCCACCCGCCGGAGGAACCGCATGCCAGTCACGGGCACGCCGATGGATCCAGCCTTGTCCTTAGCTCGTAGACGACTGTGGGGGGCTTGCGGAGGACGACTTTGACCTCAGCGCTTTCGGTCCAGCGAGCCGTCAGCGGGTATGGGGGCTTTCCCGGTTCCATGCGGTCGCGGGAGGTGATTACGTAGTCGTAGTCACCCTTGTTGAGGAGGCGGCGCCATTGGGGGCAGCTGTTGGGAGCGACGAAGCCGCCGTGGGGGCGCTCTTCGCCGATGAAATCGACCTGGTTGGAGAGGTCGGTGCCGAAGAGGGGGTACTGGCGGGTGCTGGTCGTGGCGATGCGGGAGCCGGAGATGTCGCGTGACCAGGCGAAGACGGCGTTGAGGCCCGGGGTTGTAAAGGACGGGTCCACGTAGCGGCTCTCCAGGTAGTGGCGCTGGACCGGGTAGCCGATCGCGACCACCAACAGCACAAGGATCGCCAGGCCGGTACGGGCAGGGGATACCCCCCGCCCGGACAAGCGCCGAGCCAGTTGGCTCGGCGCTTTGAGTATCCGCCCGTTCGGGGGATATCCCCTGCCCGCCTCTCGAAGGCGAGTCGGCAGCCCGATTGGGACGAGGGCCAGGCCAAGGGCCAGAGCGGGAGCCAGGTAGCGGAGGCCGGACTCGAAGCCGCGGGGCATTCCCTCGGGGCCGGAGGCTGAGGTTGGGGCTACCAGCCAGGCGAGCAAGGCAGCGAGGCCGGTTAGGGCGGTGACGAGCAGGAGTGGATCTCTCGATGACCCACTCCGGAGCTGACCCAGCAACGGGAGCAGCAGGCCGGCGAGGGCGGCGGCGAGCAGCAAGGGCCACACAAGCGAGAGGCCGTCGTGGAGGCCGGGCAGGAGCCAGTCGGACCAGACGGCGCCGTCGGTTAGGTAGCCGAGCACGCTGTGGCCTTCGCGCCCGCCAAGAGCCTGGTCGGGCGCGGGGAGCGAGATCGGACCGACGCTGTCGATCCAGGGGAGCGGGTTGCCGGTGTGGACGAGGTTGCGGAGGTACCAGTAGCCACCACCGGCCAGCGCCGCGAGGGCGCCGACCGCGAACGCGCGCCAACGAGCTCCCGCTGGCGCAACGAAGGCGAGTCCAGTCACGAGAACAGCAGCAGGTAGGAGGAAGTTGAGCTTGGTCCCCGCGGCAAGCCCCGCGGCAAGCCCTACGACGACCGGCGCGTTCGTCATTTGTTGCGGCAGACGAGACAAATGACGAACGCGCTCGCTTGTCCTCTCGTCGCTGTCGGATCGTGCGTTGAGCGCAATCGCCACAGCTGCAAGCAGGAAGAAGATCCCGACGATGTCGTTCCGCGCCTCTCCCGCTTGGTCTGTCAGCGCAGGGACGCTCAATGCAATCGCCCCCAGCGCCAGAGACCAAGGCGCCACGCCATACGGCCGCCCGATGCACCAGCACGCAACCAGGCAGCCGATGAACCAACCGAGATTCAGCAGCGGCGAGAGCAGATCCCGGTCGAACGCCAGCATCCCGACCGCATGGAACACCTCGGAATTAGCCGGGTAGAACCAAGCCAGAAACTGTGGGGCGATGAAGTGCAGATCCCAGGTGCTCCCACTCTGGAAGAACCCGGCAGCGAACGGCCCGTGGTACCAGGTCGAGTCGAACCCGGTCATGCCTGTCGACAAATTCGGCTTGACCTCCAGTCCGAACTTGACAACAGCGATCGCGGCAATCGACAGGGCGACGACTGCGGTCAGGTAAGGAGGGCGGGGGGGTTCCTCCGGCGCAGCGGCGTCCTGTTTTTCGCCCCGCCCTCCCTCACGGTCAGCCGCCGGCTCAACAGGCGAAAAACCCAGCAAGACGGAGGGACCCCCCCGCCCTCCTCCCAGGCTCATCCAGAGACCCAATCCCACGGCACTCACGGTGAGGATGTAAGGGACCGGGTCGAAGAGCCCGAAGCTGCCAAGTAGCTCCCCAGCCCCGAGCAAGATCGCCAGCGCTAGAACCGAAGTTGCGAGATGAGCTGGCGCACCCTCAAAGTCAGGCAGTAGCCGCCGCCGGAGTGTCACAGCGCCGAGCCAGGCGAAGCCGACCAGCGAGAGGATCTCGACGACGCCCAGTAGGTAGCGCGGCAGGTCCAGCATGGGCCTAGCGCCTGCTGGGCAGGAGGCGCATGATTTGGTCGAGCTCAGCGATCCTCAGCAGCTTCGCGGCCCCCACGTAGACGAGGCCGCCGAGCCCGAGAGCGGTGCCGAGGGAGACGATTTGGCCGCCGAGGTCGCGGCCCAGCGCGTCGTCGAGCAGGTCCCAAGCGCCGAAGGAGGCGGCGGCAAGCGCGACCGAGGCGAGAAGGATGCGGATGCCGGTGTCGGCGAGGCGCCTCAGCTCGAGGCCGCCGAGGAGGCGGCGCAGAATCACGCACTGGGCGACGACGCTGGCGCCGGTCGCGATCGCGGTCGAGGCGACGATCCCTCCCACGCCGAGGTGGTAGAGGCCGAGCGCCGCGAGCGCCGTCACCGCCAGGTTGGCGGCGGCGATCGTGGTCGGCACCCAGGGCCGCTGAAGGCTGAAGAAGGTGCGGGTGAGGAGCAGGAAGAGGCCGTTGGTCGGCAGCGAGAAGGCGAACCAGAAGAGCGCCGTCGCGACCAGGGTCGTCTGCTCGGGGTTGAACTCGCCGCGCTGGTAGACGAGGCGGATCATCGGTTCGGAGAGGACCAGGACCGCCGCCGCCGCAGGAACCAGCACGAAGAGGATCTGCCGCATCCCGTTGGCCATCGTCGCGCGCAGGCTCTCGTGCTCCCCGCGCGAGGCGAAGCGGGCCAGGGTCGGGAAGAGGACGGTGGCGATCGCGACCGCGAAGATCCCCTGCGGCAGCTGGTAGATCCGGAACGCCTTGTCGATCGCGGCCGGGGCCTGCTCGCTGACGAGGCTGCCGAAGAGGCTGTTGATCAGCAGGTTGAAGTTGATCAGCCCGAGGCTGATCGTCACCGGCAGCATCAGGAGGAGGACGCGGCGCAGGTCGCGGTTGCGCCAGTCGAAGCTCCAGGCGAACCGGAACGGCGTGTTGCGCAGGTCGGCGACGACGATCAGCAGCTGGACCAGGGTGCCGGCGAGGACGCCGATCGCGTAGGCGTAGATCCGGTCCTGCCCCTCGAACATCGGCTCGAGCAGGACCAGCCCGGCGATGATCGTCAGGTTCCAGAACAGGGGGGCGATGGCGAAGGCGCCGAAACGGTCGTAGCTGTTGAGGATGCCGACCACGACCCCGCTCGCCCCGAGCAGGATCAGGATCGGGAAGAGGAGCTGGGAGAGGGCGACGGTGAGGTCGAGGATCGTCCCCTCGAAGCCGGGGGCGAAGAGCGGCACGAGCAGCGGCGCCGCGAGCACGAAGAGGGCCGTGATCGCGGCGAGGACGATGGTGACGAGCAGCAGCAGGGTCGAAGCGAGCCGGAAGGCCTCCCGGTACTGCTTGCGCTCCAGGTGCTCGGTGAAGACCGGGATGAAGGCGGGCTGCAGGGCGGCGTCGGCGAAGAGGCTGCGAATCAGGTTGGGGACCTGGAAGGCGATCGTGAAGGCCGACATCGGGCCGCTGATCCCGTAATAGCTCGCGGCGACGATCTCGCGACCCAGCCCGGCAACCCGCGAGGCGGCCGTGGCAACAGAGAAGAACGCCGTCGAGCGGGCGATCCGGCCCGCCGGGCGGCTCTCTTCACGCGTCTCGGCGGTCTCCAAGCCTAGTGCCCCGTCTTGTGACATCGGCTAGGAAATGACGAGGGCCAGGCGTTGCCAGACAAGGACGCAGGGAGTCCGAATAGCAGAGCTATTCGGACGACTGAGGACGCAGTATGGCGACGAGCTGGCACTGTCATTTCCAGTCGGATGTTGCGAGACGGGGCACCATCTCACTCGCTATAGTCGGCCGCCCGAACATGGCCAACATAGCCTCACAGAAGAAGCGGATCCTACGCAGCGAGCGCGAGCGGACCGAGAACCGGCTGCTCACAAGCACGATCAAGACCTACTTCCGCCGCCTCGAGGCCGCGGTCGAATCCGGCGATGCCGACACGATCGCCGCCGAGCAACGCTCGCTCGTCTCGCGGATCGACAAGGCCGTCCAGAAGGGCGCGCTGCACAAGAACACCGCTGCTCGCAAGAAGTCCCGCGCCGCGCGAATCGCCGGCGCCTAGCGGCGTCCTCGGTCGCTCGCGTGCAGAGCACGCCACGCTCCCTGCGTCCTTGCTATGCACCGGCGCTCGCGCGGCGCAAAGCCAGCGTAAGCGCCAGCTCGTCGCCGTAGTCGGCGCCGCCCCGGCACCAGACCTCCAGATCGGCGAGGACAACGGTAGCGTCGCGCAGGTCGTCGAGGCTCGCCTCGCGCAGGCGGGAGACGAGCTGCTTGGCGGCGTAGGGGTGCATGCCGAGCGAGGACTCGACCTGCTTGGGCGGGACCCCCTCCTCCAGCTGAGCGGCCGCGGCGCAGGCCTTGCGCAAGCGCGAGGCGAGGCCGTAGATCAACCCAGTGACGTTCTCGCCCTGGGCGATCAGGCGCTCTCCGATCCGCAGCGCCCCGGCGGGGTCGCGTTCGAGGAGAGCGTCGGAGAGCGACCAGACGGCCGTCTCGGAGGTGTCGGAGATCATCGCGTCGAAGTCCTCCGCGGTCACCTCCCCCCCCTCGCCGGCCCAGAGCGCGAGGCGCTCGAGCTCGTTGCGGAGCCGCAGCGAGCTCGTCCCCATCCGCTCGACCAGGACGCGGGCCGCCGCGGGCTCGAGGCGGAATCCGAGCCGCTGGGCGTCGGCGACCAGGACGCGCGGCATGTCCCGCGCCTTCGGCGCCTCGAACTCATGGACTTCGCCCTCCTCGGCCTTGACCGCGCGCAGGAGCTTCGGCGGCGCTTTGGCCCGCGAGATCAGGACCAGGGTCAGGTCGGGAGGAAGCTCCCCCAGCGCGGTCGCGATCGGGTCGAGCTGGCGGTCGCGCCAGCGCTCGACCCCGTCGACGAGCAGGTAGCGCCGCGACTGGGTCAGCGACATTGCCGGGATCGCCGCCAGCACAGCCTCGTGATCGGGCGCACCCTTCCCCTCGCTGGGCTCGAACACCTCGAGGGCGGCGACTCCGCCGTCGCCTTCGGCCCGGGCGCGAAATCGCGCCCTAGTCGCGTCGATCTTGGCTTCGTCGGTGCCGGCGATCAGGTAGAGCGAGCGGAGGCCCTCGGCCATGCGGGCGAGTCTAGACACAGGCGCGGGCCGAGCCGCGCGGCGCTACTTGTCCTTGCCGTACCCGTGACCGGAGCCGGATTCTCCCTTTTCCTCCACGGGCAGGGTGTCGGTCTCGTTCTTGCCCGGCTCGTACACGGGAGGCGCCGGCTTGCTCGGAGTCGGCTCAGCGCCTGCCTTGTCGACCGGCGGTGGGGAAGTCTTCGCACCAGACGGCTTGGACTTGGAGCCGGACGACTTCGGCTTCGCAGTCGCCGTCGTCGTGGGGCCCTTGGAAGGCGATCCCTTGCCGTTCGCGGCCACCTTGTCCTTGCCCCGGGTCTTCTTGCCCTCGGCCCCAGCAGCAGCCTTGTTGCCATTCCCATCGCTCTCCTTGGCGCTAGCCGCCGGAGCCGCCTGCGCCGACGGGGGAGCCCCCGCCGCCGAGGGAGGGGGCGTGGGCGAGGTGTCGACCACCGGCGGTGGCGCGGGTGGCGGCTCAGGGGCGGTTTCGCTCGGCGCAGGACCCGGGCTCGACGTGACCGGAGCCGCCGCGGCCACCTGGCGCGAGCCCTGCTGACCCCTGGAGCCGTCGAGGCCGCTGCCGCCGGATACCGACCCGGCTCGCGGCGGCGCGACACCGACACCGGACCGAGGAGTCGAGGCCGCGCCGCCACCAGAGCTTCCGGGGACCGCCGAAGCGATCTCGTCAGCAGGGGGCTTGTTGGGAAAGCCAGGGAGAGGTCCCCCGGAGACGCTGGGCCAGCCCTGCTGGAGGACGAGGGCGACGAGGATCAGGCCGACCGCGGTGACCAGCCCGAGCATCGCGAAGGTCGCGCTCCGCAGCCTGTCCAGCAGCTTGTCCCCCAGCATGAACACCATTAAGGACATCGACCGAGAGCCGGCGGCGACCAAGCTCGTCGCTGAAAAAACCCAATACTGGGTGGGTAATTCGTCGAGGCTGACAATGTCAGTCTCCGGCGCTGGCCTCGATCCGGCCGCGGCCGACGTCGAGGACGACGGCGCCATCTCGGTCGGTGCGCAAGGTGCGGACGCCGTGCGCGGCCAGCGTCGCCAGCGTGGCGGGAGCCGGGTGTCCGTACGTGTTCTCCTCTCCGACCGAGATCAAGGCCAGCGCCGGAGCCATGCGTCCGAGGAGCGCGTCGAGACCGGCGTCCTCGCTGCCGTGGTGGGCGACCTTCAGCACGTCGACGGGCCCGGGGTCGAGCGGCGCGGCCTCGGCCTCGGCATCGGCCGCGAGCAGCGCCGTGAAGTCGCGCCAACGTGCGAGGAGGACCAGGGATCGCTCGTTGGGATCGGCGCCGGCGCCTCCTTCGCCGAGCAGTTCGCGCGGCGGCCAGATCGCTTCCAGGTGCAGCTTGCCGGTGCGGAGCTCGTCTCCTGCCGCGAGCCGCAAGGGCACCGCGCCGGCAGCCGCCGCGGCGACGCGCAGCTCCCGTCCGGCCACCGCGTAGACGAACCGCTCCACCGGCACATGCCCGAGCAGCTCTTCGATCCCTCCCGCGTGGTCGGACTGGTCGTGGGTGACGACGACGGCGCCGAGGCGCTCCACCCCCGCCGCGGCGAGCTGCTCGGCCACCCTCGCGCCAGGCGGGCCGCCGTCGACGAGGACCGGCGCCGCGTTGGCGGGCTGAAGCAGGACCGCGTCTCCCTGGCCGACGTCGAGGAAGGAGACGCGCAGGCCACTCGGCGGCGCAACGGTCTTCCCTCCTCCCCGCCCCGGAGCGACGGCGAGGGCGAGGACGCCGAGCGCCACGGCGACGGCGAGGAGCACCGGGAGGGCCGCCGGCGATCGGGTCCGCCGCGCTGGCGGGCCTTGCCTCAGCGAGGAGACCCGGCGGCGGCGCACGAGCCAAGGAACCGTGACCGTGGCCAGGGCGATCCCGAGATAGGAAGAGACCAGCCCACCGAGCCCGAGCCGCACCTCCAGCATCGCCCAGCTCGGTCGCCCACACCAGCTCGCCACCTGAGCGATGTAGGCAAGCAGCAGCGCGTTCAGTTGGTTCAGCGGGTCGAGCGGGAGGCCGGGGAGCTGGCCCGCCGCGGCGGCGAGCATTCCCAGCCACATCGCCGGCGCGACCGCGGGCAGGGCGAGCAGGTTGGCGACCAGCGTCGTGGTCGAGAGCTCGCCGAAGTGGAAGGCGATCAGCGGCGCGGTGGCGAGAGTGGCGGCGACCGTCATCGCGGCACCCTCGGCGAGCATCCGGCCGAGCGGGCCTCGCGCGCCGCTTCGCGCGGCGATCCAGCGCCGCAGGGGCTGGGCCCAGAAGAGGATCCCGAGCACAGCCGCGAAGCTGAGCTGCCAGCCGACGTCGGAGCCGATGCCGGGGTCGACCGCCAGCGTGACGGTCGCGGCGACCGCCAGCGCGTAGAGGCGGGACGACCGACGCCCGGCCAGAGTCGCCAGCACCGAGAGCCCGCCCATCACCCCGGCCCGCTGGATCGACGGCCCGGCGCCGGCGAGGGGCACGTAGAGCGCGATCAGGCCCAGCACCCAGAGCAGGCGGACGCGCAGGGACATGCCGAGCGCAGCGAGCAGCGGCATCGCCAGCAGCGCAAGCAACGCCACGTTCTGCCCTGAGACCGCGATCAGGTGGGCAAGGCCTGAGCGGCGGAAGTTCTCCTCGGTCGCGGGATCGATCCGCTCGTCTTCGCCGAGGACGAAGCCGCGCGCCAGCTCCGCCTCGCGCTCCGGCATCCCCTGGCCGAGGGCGGTCGAGGCGCGCTCTTTGAGCTGGTCGGCGTGAGCGAGCGCCAGGCCGACCGCCGCCAGGACGGTGAGCGTGACGAGCATCGACGTGCCTCGCCCGGCCATCCCCGGGCACCTACGGCTGTAGGCGGGCGCGCAGCGACTCCATCGTCGCCGGGCCGATCCCGCTCACCTCGTCGAGCTGATCGACCGAGGCGAGCCCGCCGTGCTGGTCACGGTATTCGACGATCTTGCCCGCGGTGACAGGGCCGATCCCGTCGATCTCTTCCAGCTGCTCGGCAGTGGCGGTGCCGAGGCTGATTGGGCCTTCCCCTCCCGCCGCCCCGGCGACGACGGCTCCGGCGGGACCGGACTCCGGGACTACGACTTGCTGCCCGTCGGCGAGCCGCGCCGCCCGGTTGATCCCCTCCAGCGCCGCATCGCCGGCGGCGCCCCCGGCCCGCTCGATCGCGTCGATCACCCGCGCTCCGGCGGGCATCCGGTAGACGCCTGGCCGCCGCACCGCACCGGTGACGTCGACGACTACGTCGCCAGCAGAGCTGGAGACGCTGAAGCCACCGGTGCCGGCCGCTTCCGCGCCCGCCTCGACCGCAAAGGACCTTCCGCCCTCCTCAGCCCGGATCGCCCGCGCCCCGACCAGGAGCAGCGCCACGGCGACCGCCCCGTATACGACCACCTGCGTCCGGCTCAGCTCGGGCATGCGCCCACGCTGCCAGCCGAGAGCGCACACGTGGCGCGCTAAATCAAACTATTGGGCTACAGATCCTCGTCGTCGTAGCCAGCAACCTCAGCCAATTGGTCGCTGTAGAGCTCTGAGGCCGCGACGGGCGGCGACTGGATCGAGATGCAGGCCAGCGAGGTGTCGCCGTCGTTGGCGATCGCGTGGTCGGTGGCGGGCGGGACCAGGATCAGGTCGCCCTCCTCGACGCGCTCGGTGTCGCCGGCGACCGACATCGTGCCGGCTCCCCGCACCACCACGTAGACCTGCTCGGCCTCCTCGTGGGAGTGCAGCGTCTGCTCAGCTCCGGCGGGCACCTCCAGCCAGGTCACCGACATGTTGCGCGCGCCCATTTCACCCGCGTCCATGAGGACGTGGGGCCGGAGCTTGTGCCACTCCTCGACTGGGGCTTCGGAAAGCCGTCTAACGAGCATCGGCGCGCTTTGTACCAGAAAAACGACGTAAAACCGTAAATGCTCAGCGGACGACCAAGTTGACCAGCTTGCCCGGGACGACGATCTCCTTGACGACCTCCTTGCCGTCGAGATGCCGCCCGACCTTTTCGCTCTCGCGCGCGAGGCGCAGCAGCTCCTCGCGCGGGGCATCGGCCGCGGCCTCGATCCGGTCTCGCAGCTTGCCGTTCACCTGCACGACCAGGGTCACCGTATCGCTGGCCAGCAGAGCGGGATCAGCCTCGGGCCAGGGCTGCTCCCAGACTCGTCCGCCCTCGATCCGCTCCCAGACCTCGGCGCCGAGATGGGGCGCGAAGGGGAAGATCAGCGAGGCCGCGGTCGCGACCGCGAAGCGCAGGGTGGCGACGCCGGCCGGGTCCGCGTAGAGGGCGTCCTTGCTCCGCTGGGCCTCGTTGACCAGCTCCATCACGGCGGAGATCACGGTGTTGAACTGGAACCCCCGCTGGAAGTCCCGCGTCACCTTGTCGATCGCCCAGTGAGCCTTGGCGAGCAGCGCCCGCGCCTCGTCGCTCGCCACGGAGTCGAGCTCGCCCGCCTCGCGCCCCTCGACCTCCTCGCAGAGGCGCCAGAGCCGCGAGAGGAACCGGTTGACTCCCTCGACCCCCTCGTCGGACCAGTCGCCGCCGCGCTCCGGCGGGCCCATGAAACAGACGTAGGTACGGGCGGTGTCGGCGCCGTAGCGCTCGACGTACTCGGAGGGGCTGACGGTGTTGCCACGCGACTTCGACATCTTCGCCCCGTCGCGCGTGATCATCCCCTGGGCGAAGAGGTTGGCGAAGGGCTCCTGGACGCCGAGCAGGCCGATGTCGGCGAGCGCCTTGGTGAAGAAGCGCGCGTACATCAGGTGCAGGATCGCGTGCTCGACCCCGCCGATGTAGTTGTCGACCGCCATCCAGAAGTCCGCCGGCGGCCGGTCGAAGGGGAGCTCGGCGTTCTTCGGGTCCAGGTAGCGAAGGAAGTACCAGGCCGAGTCGACGAAGGTGTCCATCGTGTCGGTCTCGCGACGCGCCGGCCCGCCGCACCGCGGGCACTCGGTGTTCACCCAATCGTCGACCGCCGCGAGCGGGCTCTTGCCCTTCGGGGCGTAGTCCTCGACCTCCGGCAGCTCGACCGGCAGCTGGTCGTCGGGCACCTCGACCATCCCGCAGCCCTCGCAGTAGACGATCGGAATCGGACAGCCCCAGTAGCGCTGGCGCGAGAGCAGCCAGTCGCGCAGGCGGTAGTTGACCGCCGGCTCGCCGAGGCCTCGCGCCGCCAGCGATTCGACGATCGCCCGCTTGGCCTCCGGAGCGCTCAAGCCGTCGTAGTCGCCCGAGTTGACCAGGCGGTCGTCCTCGGAGTGGGCCACGAACGGCGAGTCGGGGTCGG
This sequence comes from Solirubrobacterales bacterium, assembly GCA_035557635.1. Classification (GTDB taxonomy): domain Bacteria; phylum Actinomycetota; class Thermoleophilia; order Solirubrobacterales; family 70-9; genus VRUE01. The sequence goes on from DATMDR010000068.1 coordinate 22,734, forward strand.
CTCCGTCGCCGGTGACCACCTGGCGAATCGGCAGGTCGAACGCCTTGGCGAACTCGAAGTCGCGCTCGTCGTGGGCCGGCACCGCCATCAGCGCGCCGGTGCCGTAGTCCATCAACACGTAGTCGGAGACGAAGACCGGCAGCTGCTCGCCGTTGACCGGGTTGGTGACCGTGCGGCCGAGCCGCACCCCGGTCTTCTCGCGGCGCTCGTCGCTTCGCTCCTCGGTCGACTCGCGAATCGCCGCGTCGACGTAGGCGCGGACCTCGGCTTCGTGGCCGCTGCCGGCGGCGAGCCGCTCGACCGCCGGATGCTCGGGCGCGAGGACGAAGAAGGTGGCACCGAACAGCGTGTCGGGCCGGGTGGTGAAGACCGGGAAGTCGATCCCCAGCTCCTCGCAGCGGAAGGTGACCTCGGCCCCCTCGGAGCGACCGATCCAGTTGCGCTGCATGGTCACCACGTGCTCGGGCCAGGACTCGAGCAGGTCGAAGTCGGCGAGCAGGCGGTCGGCGTAGTCGGTGATCTTGAAGAACCACTGCTCGAGATCGCGCGCCTCGACCAGCGAGCCGCAGCGCTCGCAGCGGCCGTCGATCACCTGCTCGTTCGCGAGCACGGTCTGGTCGACGGGACACCACTTGACCGGCGCCTCGGCGCGGTAGGCGAGCCCGCGCTCGTAGAAGCGCAGGAAGATCCACTGAGTCCAGCGGTAGTAGGAGGGCCAGTGGCTGGAGACCTCACGCGACCAGTCGATCGAGACCCCCCAGGCGCGGAACTGCTCGCGGTAGGCGGCGATCGAGGCCTCGGTCGCCTCGCGTGGGTGAATGCCGGTCTTGATCGCGTTGTTCTCCGCCGGAAGGCCGAACGCGTCGTAGCCCATCGGGTGGATCACCTCGAACCCGTTGCGGCGGCGAAAATGGGCGAGCGCGTCGCCGATCGAGTAGTTCTTCAGATGCCCGACGTGGGGCTCGCCGGACGGGTAGGGGAGCATCTCGAGCACGTAGGACTTCGGCTTCGACGCGTCGAAGCCGGGATCGCCCGGGTTGGGTACCTCCCAGGTCCGCTCGCGCTCCCAGACCTCCTGCCAGCGACGCTCGATCGCGTGCGGGTCATAGCGGTCCGGCGCTGGCGACTCGGCGTGCACGCCTCGATATTACGAACGGCGCAGATCACGCACCGCGCGGCAGGGCGCGCGTAGACTCGATCGCCTCCGATCGCGGAGCCCAAAGGGCGAAGCGGAGGTGCGCCGCCGTTGAGGCGCGTTACTACAACAAGGAGGCTCTGCGAATGGGACGCTTGATCAGACTCGACCGCAGCGGTCACACGACGGTGGCGCGATGGAGCGGGGCCGATGGCGGCGAGGTCGAGGCCGCGGCGGCAGCCTTCCGCGAGGAGCTCGATCGAGGGATGGTGGCCTCGGTGAGCTACGCCGACGGGACCGCCGAGGTCGTTCGCGAGCTGCCGCTCGATGCCGAGCTGGTGGTGCTGCGGCGGCCGATCGCCGGCGGCTGACCGAGCGGAGTCGATCGTGGACCCGGCGCTCACGGCGAGCGAGCCGACCGCAGCCGGCGGCCTCGCCGAGGCCGGGCGGCTGCACTGGCGCGAGGACGCGAGCGAGCGCACGCTGCGCCGCGACGGGCGCCGCTGGACCGCGTGGACGACGTGGATCGTGGCCGTCTTCGCGCTCCCCGGGGTGCTGCTGATCGCGATCGAGCCGCTGACCTTCCCGGTGGCCGCGATCTGCTTCGCCCACGCCTGGGCGATCCCGTGGATCCAGGCGCGGCGCGGCGCCCGCCAGGTGGTCCCGATCGGCAGCGAGCGCAGCGCCGCCCACCGCGCCGACGCCGACCGTGGCGCCGAGGGCCTCGCCCTGGGCCTGCTCGGCGACCTGGTCGGGCACGCCGAGCGCGATCTGCTGCGCGAGAGCGGGCTGGCGCTGCAGCGTGGTGAGCTGGGTGCCTGGCTGGTCGGCGAGCAGGGCGCGCTGCTGGTCCGCTCGCACGGCCGGCGGGTCGACTGCTGGTGCGTGCGGGTAGCGGAATCGGCGGAGTTGCCCGCCGGCGACCGGGTCGCGCACCTGCTGCTGGCGTTGCGCGAGGACGAGCTCGGCTTCGCCAAGGTCGCGAACCTCGGGTTCTCGGGCGCGAGCCGGCGGGTCCGCCGCCACCTCGAAGGGCCCGCGCGACCGGCTCTCGACGCCGCCCGCGCGGCGGTGCGCTAGGCGGCCGCGGCCAGCTGGCGGTCGGCGGCGACCTCGCCGGCGAGCGCCGCCAGCACCTCGGCGACGCGCGTGTCGTGGTCGTCTGAGATCAGCGCGCCGCGAGCGTCGAAGGCCTCGTGGGCCTTGGCGACCGGCAGCTCGAGGTCGATCACCCTGGCGCCGGTCGAGGCGAGGACCTTGCGCAGCTCGGCCTGCGCCCAGACCGCGCCGAACAGCCCGGTGCTGGCGCCGATCACGGCGCACGGCTTGTCGCGCAGGACGTTGTCCGGGAACGGCCGCGACGCCCAGTCGAGCGCGTTCTTGAGCCCGCCCGGCAGCGAGGCGTTGTACTCGGGCGTGGAGATGAGGACCG
>DATMDR010000069.1:0-54127 GCA_035557635.1 Solirubrobacterales bacterium
GAGCCGACCGGGGAGCTGCGCGCCGGCAACGCCGTCCTCAACGTTGCCTTCACCGGCGGCGCCGCGCTGGGGCCGGCAATCGCCGGCCTGGTCGTCGCCGGCGTCGGCGTCCAGGCGGCGCTGCTGCTCGACGCCGCCTCCTTCTACCTGATCGCGGTAATCCTGCTCACCGCCGGCAGCCTGCCCCACGCCGAGCCCGAGCCCGGCCGCCTGCGCGAGCGCTTCCGCGCCGGCCTCGCCTACATCAAGGGACAAGCAACGCTGCGCCGCCTTCTGGTCGCCCAAGGCGCCGCCTTCGTCTTTTTCGCTGCCGTCCTGCCGATCGAGGTGATCTACGCCAAGGAGACGCTCGGTGCCGGCGACACCGGCTACGGCCTGATGCTCGGCAGCTGGGGAGGCGGCATGGTCCTCGGCAGCCTCGTCTTCGCGACGCTGCGGCGGGCGCCGCTTCCCTACCTGCTGTTCTTCAGCACGCTGGCGATCGGCGCCGGCTACCTCGGCATGGCGGCGGCGGGAACGCTGGTTGTGGCCTGCGTGGCCGCGGCGTTCGGAGGAGCCGGCAACGGCGTCCAGTGGGTCGCCGTGATCAGCTCCGTCCAGGAGCTGACGACACAGACGATGCAGGCGCGGGTGATCGGCGTGCTCGAATCGCTCGGTGCGGCGACCCCGGGGATCGGCTACCTGCTAGGCGGCCTGATCGCATCCGGCGTCAGCCCTCGCGCCACCTTCCTGGTTGCGGGCGTCGGAGTCGTCGCGATAGCGGCCATCGCCGCTCCCCTGCTCGGGCGAAGATGGCCTCTGGGCGGGGAGGGATCGGCGTCGGATCCCCGTCTAGCGGAGGTTGACGCCGGGCTCGAGATTATGGTGGAGTTAATTCCACAGGGGAGGTCTACCCGGTAGGGGGGGCGAAAGCCACATCCAGTCGTCCACCGGCCAGGAGGGCCAAAGCCCCATCCAGCCCGAAGCGGAGGTCAGGCGTTGAGAAAGCTAGGCGCAGTGCTGGCAGTGGCGGGACTGATGGCAGCAATGACGCTCGGGCTCGCCGCGTGCGGCGACTCAGAGGGTAAAGAGGGTGGCTCGCTGAAGATCAACTTCGCCTTCTTCCCCGACTATCTCGACCCCCAGCTCTCGCAGACGGTCGAAGGCTGGTCGGCGATGTACAACACCTACATTCCGCTGCTCACCTACGCGCATGCCGAAGGCGAGGCGGGCAGTGAGGTGGTTCCCGGTCTGGCCGAGGACCTGCCGACGATCAGCAAAGACGGCAAGACCTACGAGCTGACCCTGCGTAAGGGCCTCGAATACTCCGACGGGACGCCGGTCAGGGCATCGGACTTCAAAGCGAGCGTGGAAAGGCTGTTCGAGCTCGAATCCGGCGGCTCCCCCTTCTTCACCGACATCGTCGGCGCCGAAGAGTTCGCCGCAACCAAGAAAGGTGAGATCCCGGGGATCGAGGCCAATGACCGCACCGGCGAGATCACGATCGAGCTGACCCGGCCCCGCGGCACCTTCGTCAACGAGCTGGCAATGATGTACACGGCGCCGCTGCCGGCGGACACGCCGGCCAAAGACCAGAGTCCCACCCCGCCGCCGGCGACCGGCCCCTACGAGATAGTCGAATCCAAACCGGGCCGGAGCTGGGCCTACGAGCGCAACTCACAATGGGAGCGCAACAACGCCGACCTGCTGCCGGACCTGCCGGGTGGCCACGTCGACCGGATCGAGGCCGAAGTCGTCCGCAACCAGTCGATCCAGGTCAACGACGTCGAATCCGGCAAGACCGACTGGATGTTCGACCCGCTGCCCCCCGACCGCGTCGCGCAGGTCAAGCAGCGCTACGAAGGGACCCAGTACCGGCCGGAGTCGTCGATCAGCACCTACTTCTTCTGGATGAACACGACCCAGCCCCCCTTCGACGACCTCGAGGTGCGCCAGGCGGTCAACCATGCGATCGACCCTGCCGCGGTGGAACGGATCTACGCCGGCGAGCTCGTGCCGAGCCAGCAGATCCTGCCGGAAGGCATGCCGGGGTACGAGAAGTTCGTGCTTTATCCGCACGACCCCGCGAAAGCGAAAGCGCTGATCGAGCAGGCCGATCCGAGCGACCGTTCGGTCACGGTCTGGAGCGACAACTTCAGTCCGAATGACGACATCGGCGCCTACGTCCAGGACGTGCTGGAGGAACTCGGCTTCGACGCGAAGCTGAAAACGTTGGGCGACCCCTACTTCTCGGTGATCGGCAACACCTCGACCCCCGACCTGGACATCGGTTGGGCGAACTGGTTCGAGGACTACCCGCACCCGAACGACTTCTTCGAGCCGATGCTCCACGGGGACAGCATCGCGCCGACCAGCAACGGCAACTTCTCCCAGATCGACGACCCGGAGCTGAACGCGAAGATCGACCGGCTGGGTGCCCAGCAGCTCGCCCCGGAGGTTGAAGAGCAGTACGCGGAGCTTGACCGCGAATTCATGGAACAGGCCCCGTGGGCGCCGCTCGGCGCTCGCAAGGTGTCGCTGTTCGTCTCCGAGGACGTCGACACGGACGAGGTCATCTGGAACCCGACCTTCTGGGGCGATCTGACCAGCTTCCAGTTCAAGTAGTGGAGGGCCGCAGCCCCTGGTATCTCGCTTACCGGAGGCTGCGGTCGAACCGCCTCGCGCTCGCCGCGCTGGGGCTGTTCGCCGTGATCGTCCTCTTCGTGCTGGCGGCCCCGCTCTGGGCGGACCAAGTCGCCCGTACCGGACCCAACGAGACGCACACGACCGAAAAAATCGAGGTCGGCGGCGAGCGCCGCGAAGTGGTCGAGGCCGACGGGACTCCGATCGGGCCGGTCTGGTTCGGTGCCGGCGGACGCTTCCTCCTCGGCGCCGACGGACGGCTCGGGCGCGACGAGATGGTGCGGCTGATGTACGGGGGGCGGACCTCCCTCCTGATCGGTATCGCGGCCTCGCTGATCACGACCCTTCTCGCCCTGGCACTCGCCCTGCTGGGCGGCTACTACCGAGGCTGGACCGACGCGGTGATCTCGCGCACGCTGGACGTCGTCTGGGCTTTCCCGGTATTGCTGCTGGGGATCGCGCTCGGCACGGCGCTGGCGGTCGACGGGCTGCAGGTCGGGCCATTGTCCATCTCGAGCGGCTCGATTTGGATCCCGATCCTGATCATCGGCTTCGTCTACACGCCGTACCTGGCGCGGCCGCTGCGCGGTGAGGTGCTGGCGCTGCGTGAGAAGGAGTTCGTCGAGGCCGCCGTCGCCCAGGGGGCGGGGCCGCTGCGAGTGATGCTCGGCGAGCTGCTTCCCAACCTGTGGTCGACGGCGATCGTCCTCTTCACCCTGAACATCGCTAACACGATGCTGCTCGAGGCCGGCCTCTCCTTCCTCGGCGCGGGGGTTCAGGCGCCCGACTCCTCGTGGGGATCGATGGTCTCCACCGGCTTTGACTTCCTCAACACGGCGCCGCTGCTGACGATCGTTCCGAGCACGATGATCCTGCTCACGGTGCTCTCGCTGAACGTCTTCGGCGACGGCCTCCGCGATGCCCTCAACCCCCGATCGAAAGTCCGCCTCGAGGCACACGCCGGCACCTACGAGCCGGAGCGCGGCGCGGCCTGATGGCGCGCTTCGCGGTCAGGCGGCTGCTCGGGATGGCCCTCGTCCTCTTCGCCGTCTCGGTGATCGTCTTCCTGATCTTCACTGTGATTCCCAGCTACAACCCGGCCGAGGCGATCGCCGGCAAGAACGCGACGCCGGCGCTGACCGCCGGCATCGAACGGACCTGGGGATTCGACGATCCGCCGCCAGTCCAGTACCTGATGATGATGAAGCTGGCCTTCACCGGCGAGCTCGTCTCCTACTCGAGTCAGGTCAACGTCGTCCAGAGGATTTGGGAAGGCCTGCCGGCGACCTTCTCGCTCTGCGTCGGCGCCGCGGCGATCTGGATGTTCTTTGGAATCCTCTTCGGCTACCTCTCGGCGATCCGCGCCGGCGGGCTCACCGACCGGGTGCTGACGATCCTCGCCCTGATCGGTATCTCGATGCCGGTCTTCTGGCTCGCTGCCGTGCTGCTCAACTATCTGACCTTCGAGATCGAGCTCTTCCCCTCCGGCGGCTACGTGCCGCTGACCGAGGACCCTCTCGACTGGGCCTATCACCTGGTCCTGCCCTGGACGACCCTGGCGGTCCTGTTCGTCGGCTTCTACAGCCGCGTCCTTCGCTCCAACATGCTCGAGGCTATGGACGAGGACTATGTCCGAACCGCGCGCGCCAAGGGGCTGGGCGAGCGCCAGGTCCGCCTGCGACACGTCCTCCGCAACTCGCTGATCCCGATCGTGACCCTGTTCGGGCTCGATTTCGCAGCGGTGCTCGGCGGCGCCGCGATCATCACCGAGTACATCTTCAACCTGCAGGGAGTCGGCCAGTACGCCGCCGACTCGATCAAAGAACTCGACCTGCCGCCGATCATGGGCGTGACCCTGTTCGGCGCCTTCTTCGTCGCTCTCTTCAACACCCTGGTCGATATCGCGTATGCCTACCTCGACCCGCGGATCAGGCTCGGAGAGTCGGCGCGATGAGGATGGCCGCGTGAGCGAGCAGTTGCTCTCCGTCCGCGGCCTCCGCGTCGGTTTCGCGACCGAGGGCGGCTTGGTGCAGGCTGTAGAGGGTGTCTCCTTCGACCTCGCGCCCGGCGAGGTGCTGGCGATCGTCGGGGAGTCCGGCTCGGGCAAGACCGCCACCGCGCAGACCCTCATCGGTCTGACCCGCTCGCCCAACGCGCGAATCGAGGGCTCGGTGAGGCTGCGCGGAGCCGAGCTCGTGGACGCCGGCGAGGCCGAGCTGCAGAAGGTGCGCGGGGCGCGGATCGCGATGGTCTTCCAGGACCCGATGACCTCGCTCAACCCGGTCTATCGGGTGGGTGGGCAGATCGTCGAGGCGATCCGGGCGCATCAGGGCGGCCTGAGGGACGAGGAGGCGAGGATGCTCGCCATCGAGATGCTCGATGCAGTCGGGATCCCGGAACCGCGGCGGCGGGTCGACTCCTACCCGCACGAGCTCTCGGGAGGGATGCGCCAGCGAGCGATGATCGCGATGGCGCTGGCATTAGAGCCGGAGGTGCTGATCGCCGACGAGCCGACGACGGCGCTCGACGTGACGATCCAGGCTCAGATCCTGGAGTTGCTACGCCGGCTCAACCGCGAGCGCAACCTGGCGACACTGCTGATCACCCACGACCTCGGCGTCGTGGCCGAGGTCGCCGACCGGGTCCTGGTGATGCATGAAGGACGGATCGTCGAGGGCGGCACGCTCGACGAGGTCTTCTACTCGCCCAAGGATCCGTACACCCGCAGTCTGCTCGGCGCGGTGATTCGCCTCGACCATTCCCCGCCTCAGCGGTCCTCGCGGCAGCGGGCGCCGCTGCTCGAGGTCACCGATCTCGTCAAATACTTTCCGGTCAAGCGAGGCGTGATGCTCGAGCGCGAGGTCGACCGGGTGCGGGCCGTCAATGGCGTCAGCCTCAGGGTCGAAACCGGCGAAACGCTCGGCCTGGTCGGCGAGTCTGGCTGCGGCAAGTCGACGCTCTGCCGCGCGATCCTGCAGTTGCTGAAGCCGAGTGCGGGCTCGGTCCGCTTCGAAGGGCGCGAGATCGCCGGGCTCTCGCGTCGCCGAATGCGACCGCTGCGCGGTGATCTGCAGATGATCTTCCAGGACCCCTACGCCTCGCTCAACCCGCGTAAGCGGATCGGGCAGATCGTCGGCGAACCGCTGCGCCTGCAGGGTGTCGACTCCGGGACGCAACGGCGGCGGCGGGCGCAGGAGCTGCTGGAGCGGGTCGGCCTCTCGCCCGAGCACTGCGACCGCTACCCGCACGAGTTCTCCGGCGGCCAGCGCCAGCGAATCGGGATCGCCCGCGCCCTTGCCCTGCGCCCGAAGCTGATCGTCGCCGACGAGCCGGTCTCCGCCCTCGACGTCTCGATCCGTGCCCAGATCCTCGACCTGCTCGCCGATCTGCAGGAGGAGATGGGCCTCAGCTACCTCTTCGTCGCCCACGACATCGGCGTGGTCCGGCACGTCTCCGATCGAATCGCCGTGATGCACGGGGGCGAGATCGTCGAGGAGGGCTCTGCGGAGCAGGTCTGCGAGCGACCACTGCATCCGTACACCAGAAGCCTGCTCGCAGCCGTGCCCGTGCCCGACCCGCGCGAGGCGCGGGCGCGGCAAACTGTTCGCCAGTGACCCTGCCCCTCACCCCGCCGATCAAGCCGCAGCTGGCGCTGACCCGTAAAGAGCTGCCGCGGGGAGAGGAGTGGGCCTACGAGGAGAAGCTCGACGGCTTCCGGGCGATCGTCTTCGTCGACGGCGACGACATCTACGTCCAGTCGCGGGGTGGCAAACCGCTGAGCCGCTACTTCCCGGAGCTGAGCTTCGCGCCCGGACGTTACGTGCTCGACGGCGAGCTGGTGATCCGCGATGGCGAAGGGAGGGTCGAATTCGACGCGCTGCAGAGCCGCCTTCATCCTGCCGCATCTCGCATCGAGCTGCTCGCCGAGGAAATCCCGGCGGAATACCTCGCCTTCGACCTCCTGGCCGAAGGGGCCGATTCGCTGCTCGAGCGACCGCTGCGCGAGCGCCGAGCCGGGCTCGAGGCACTGGTCGAGAGGATCGGCGGCGCCGTCACCCCACTCAGCCCGGATCCCGGACAGGCGGAGGAGTGGCTGCGCACGACGGAGGGCACGATGGCGAAGCAGCTCGACGCGCCGTACCAGCCCGGGAAACGCAAGGGCATGGCGAAGGTGAAGCGGGAGCGGACGATCGACTGCGTGGTCATGGGCTGGCGGCCCGGCAAAGAGGAGGGCACGGTCGGCTCGCTGATCCTCGGCCTCTACGACGGCGGCGAGCTGCGGTCGGTCGGCCACATCTCCGGTTTCAGCGCCCAGATGAAACGCGACCTGCGAAAGCTGCTGACACCACTGGAGACCGGCGAGCGAGGCAGTGCCGAACCGAGCCGCTGGGCCGGCGATCGCGACCTCGAGTGGGTGGCGCTGCGGCCTGAGCTGGTGATCGAGGTCGGCTACGACCATGCCGCCTCGGGCAGGATCCGGCACGGAGCGAGGTTCCACCGATTCAGGGACGACAAAGCGCCGGAGGAGTGCTTGTTCGACGAATTGGACGAAGGGTGACGATTGGGGAGGGTGGGGGTGTCCGGCCGCTTGCTGGGTTTTTCGCCGGTCGCGCTGCCTCTCTCGCTGAGTGATCTGTGCGAAAAACAGGACGCCGCTGCGCGGCCGGACACCCCCACCCTCCCCTTCGACAGCCAAGTCAGCTCGTGAAAGACCTCCGACCGGATGCATCCGCCGGAGAAAGCTCAGCGGGTTAGAACAGCGGCTCCTGCGTGGAGCTCAGCTCGTCCTGGGAGGGAGGAGCGGCAGCCCCCTCAACGGGCGGATACTCAGAGCGGGCCGAAGGCCCGCGAGTCCGGGGAGGGGGCTGCCGCTCCTCCCTGCGGCTGCGACCCCTGCCCCAGCCGCGGACGACCTTGGTGATCTGGCCGCGTTGCTTGGCTGGGAGGTAGGCGCGGTTTCCGGCGTAGAGCTGCTCGTATTTGGAGATCAGGTCGGGGCGTTTGGTTTGTAGCCAAGCGAAGAAGACGTCGCGGACCTCGTCGCGGAGGTGGAGGGCTACGCCGCCGAGGAAGGTTGCGTCTGCCCCTCGAGCTCGGTCGACTATGGGCTGGACCTGCTCGGGGCTGTCGTTTATGCCCGGCATCAGGGGAGCGATGAGGACGCCGGAGTCGATGCCGCGTCGGCGCAGCTCGGCGACCGCGTCGAGGCGCGCGGCGGGACTGGGCGTGTGCGGCTCGGTCGCTCGCCACGCTTCCTCGTCGAGCGTCGGGACGGAGAGGTTGACGGAGACCGGCAGCCGCTTCGCCATCCGCTCGTAGATCTCGACGTCCTGCAGCACCAGGGGCGACTTGGTCAATACCGAGACGGGCGTGTCGGCCGCCTCCAGCGCGGCGAGGATCTCGGGCATCATCCGGTAGCGGCTCTCGACCCACTGATAGGGGTCGGTGTTGGTACCAAGGGCGACCAGCTCCCGCTTCCAGCTCGGCCGCGCCAGCTCGGCCCGCACGAGCTCCGGGACGTTGACCTTGACGACGATCTCGCGCTCGAAGTCCCGTCCGGCGTCCATGTCGAGATAGGTGTGCGTCCGCCGCGCAAAGCAATAAACGCATGCGTGGGTGCAGCCTCGATAGGGATTGATCGTCCAGTCGAAGCCGTAGCGGCTTCCGGGCACTCGGTTCAGAGCCGAGCGGGCGCGGACCTCGTGGAAGTGGATCCCCATCGCCTCCGGCGCGTCGAAGGTGCGCAAAACCGTGCCGTCGCCAACTCCCGGCAATCGCAGATCGTTCTCGACTCGCTGCTCGTCCCAGCGCACGAACACATGTTCGCACCAGCTTAAAACGCTGTCCAGTGGGATTAGATGCTGGAGCCCGTCTCGTCGCGCTTGAACTGCTCGAGTTGGCCAAGGGCTTTGGCGCGCACTTTGGCTCGAAGGGGCGGCAGTATCGCGATCAGGTTGCCGCTCGGGCCGAGCGCCTGCTTGGCCCAGCGGCGGAAGTCGAAGTCGTCGATGTGCTCGGCGATCAAGCCGTCGGCGAAGCGGAACGTGGCCTGGATGTCGTTGACCACGAGACGTCCCGTGGCGCCGAACGTATAGCGGGCGATCCAGTGGGCTGAGCCGGACTCCCCACCTGCTTCGTGCTCGTGCAGCTCGATCTTCAGATCGGTGGCCCGGCTCGTCAGCATCCTCCACATCGCGCCGACGTCGTCCCCGTGCAGGTCGCCGAAGGCCGGATCGCGGAAATGCGCATCCGGGGCGTAGCAGGCGGTCATCGCGGCGCCGTTGCACTGCCCAAACGCCTCGTAGAACCGCTCGATCGTCTCCCGGTTCCTCTCCCCCGACATGAGCGCAATCTACACCGATGCCGTGGGATGGACGGGACGGCAGTCCCCTGAACGGGCGGATACTCAGAGCCGGCCGAAGGCCGGCGAGTCCGTTCAGGGGACTGCCGTCCCGTCCTAACGCAACTCGCCGAGAATGACGTAGCGCAGCACGTCGACCACCTGCTCGGCGGTCCGCGCCGTCGCCTGAGCAGCCCGGTCGACCTCCTTCAGCGCATGGTCGAGGTCGGCGTCGTGGAGGGTGACGATCGGCTTGCCGAGGGCTGCCGCATAGCCGGCGTCGAAGGCGGCGTTCCACTGGCGGTACTTGTCACCGAAGCGAACCACGACCACGTCCGCCCCCCGGAGCAGCGTCTGGGTGCGGATCGCGTTGACGCCGGCTCCCATCTGGTCGCGCCAGAACGGCTCGGCCTCCTCGCCCAGCGTGCCGACGCCGGCGTCGTCGGAGGCGGCGTGGTCGGTGACGGGCGCGGAGAATGCGACGGGCAATCCCGCCTCGCGGGCGCCGCTCTCGATCCGCTGCCGCCAGTCGGAGTGGATCTCACCGGACAGGTACACCTGCCAAGTCCGCTCGCTCACGGCCCGGTCTCCTCGAAGTGCTTGCTCAGCATCGTCACCTGGCCCTGGTAGTTCGAACCCAGCAGCTCGCCGTAGAGGCGCTCCGCCGGGGCGCTGGTCCGCTCCAGCCCCAGCTTGCAGACCGGCTGGCGGTGCTCGACCATGAAGGAGACGTCGCGCGCCCGCACCTCGAGCGCGGCGCGGCTGCCGTGACGCTCGCCGGCCGGGTCGTAGCCGAAGCCGGGGTCGAAGAAGCCGGCGTAGTGGGTTCGCAGCTCGCCCGCGGTCGGGTCGTAGGCCATCATCTCGGCGGCGATCTGGGGCGGAATGCAGACCCCCTCGGCGGAGAGCAGCAGGTAGAAGATCTCCGGCTCGAGCACGATCCGCCCACCCGCCTCCGGATACACCGGGTCCCAGTAGTCGGTCCAGCGGTAGGCGCGGATCTTCGAGAGGTCGACCGGCAGGCTGTTCTTCTTCGCCCGGTAGCCGACGATGCGGTCGTCGGGCCCGGAGAGGTCGACGCTGAGAAAGAGGCCGTCGGCGACCGAGAGCTGCGACTCGGGCAGCGCCTGCGAGTCGAGGTAGAGCAGCGGCTGCTCCCCGCCCTGCATGCGGCGGATCTCCTCGTCGCCGAGCCGCACGTCGCCGCGTGCCAGCCGCAGCTGGTTGAGCGAGAGCCCGGTCCGCACCTGGATCGCGAAGGAGCGCGGCACCACCTCCAGGTAGAGCTTCCCCTGGTAGCCGGCGCGGATCTCGTCGAAGCGGTGGTGGCGGTCGGTCAGCACCCGGGTGAAGACGTCCAGGCGACCGGTGGAGCTCTTCGGGTTGGCCTTGGCGCGGACGTCGTCGGGCAGCGCCAGCTCCTCGATCAGCGGCACCAGGTAGGGACGGTCGCGCTCCAGCACGGCGCCGTCGCGCAGGTCGACCTTCTGGAAGGCGAGCCCCTCGATCTTCTCCTCGACGGTCGAGTCGACGTCGGGCAGGAAGGAGCAGCGCAGCGCCCAGGCGAAGTCGCCGAGCCGCAGGTCGATGCTGGCCGGTTGGATCGCCTCGGGACGGATCCGGTAGTCGCCGGAGGTCACCCACTCGGCGGCGATCGCCTCGCTCAGTGCCTGCGAGGGGAAGACGCCCTCGGTGGCAACCGCTGTCGCCTCCGCGCTCATCGGGCCGAGATTATCCGCCGCGCCTCAGGCGCGCCGAGGTAGGGAGTGAGGGCGAACTCGGCCACCTCGGGCAGGAACTCCTCGAGCCGCTCGGTCTCGCCCGCCATCGAGCGCCGCGCCAGCAGCGAGGCGATCCCGCCGACCACGGCTTCGTCGGTGGCCTCCGGCGGCCGGCCCTCGGGCGGCGCCGGGGCGCCGTCGCGCAGGTAGGGGACGAAGCTCTGCACCGCCTCCTGGTAGCGGTCGTAGACGCCCCGGCCGGCGCGCAGCCCCTCGACCAGCGCCAGCCGCGCCTGGGCCGGCTCGCTCGCCATCAGTGCCAACAGCGCGGCGAGCGCGTCGCACACCCCCGCCGCCCACTCGTCGGTCGCCCCGCAGGCGTCGACCACGCTGGCGCGCAGCCGCTCGATCACGTCGTCATAGGCGGCGATGAAGCAGGTGTCCTTGCTCTCAAAGTGCTTGTAGAAGTCGCTCTTGGAGACGCCGGCCCGTTTGCCGATCGCCGAGACGGTGGTGCGCTCGTAGCCCTGCTCGTAGAGGACCTCGGCGAGGGCGGCGATCAGCCTTTCGCGCTGGTTGCGCTCGACGTACTCGCGGGTGAGGCCGTGCCGGCCGCGCGGGAGTCTCTCCACTGGGAGGAGTCTGCCAGCCATGGCGCCAGCATGAACTCCGACAGCTCCGGCAACAGGTCGGGCGCTTTGTCGGCTTCGTGGCGACGGATCTGCTGGTAGACGATCCAGGCGACGCCGCCGACCAGGGTTTCTTCGATCGTCTCCGGCAGGCGCTCGTCGTGGGGGACGTTGCGCTTGGTCAGCTCGACGAAGCGCTGCATCGCGTCCTCGTAGCGCTGGGTCGCGGCAGAAGTCGCGGAGAGGGCCTCGATCATGCACATCCGCGCCAGCGCCGGCTCCTCGGCGACGTACTCGAGGAAGGCGGCGAGCCCGGCCTCGATCCGCTCCTCCCAGCCGCCCTCGACCCCGGCGCAACTCTCCTCGACCCGCCTCATCGCCTCGTCGACGGCGGCGTCGAAAGCGGCGAGGAAGACCTCCTCCTTGCCCTCGAAGTTGTCGTAGAGGGTCTTGCGGGCGACGCCGGCGCGGCGGACGATGTCGGCGATCTTGGTCGCCTCATAGCCCTGTTCCGCGGTCAGCTCGACGATCGCTTTCATGATCCGCCGCTGCTTGTGGGCAGCGACGTACTCGCGTGGCAATTCGGGACGGACGGGAGGGGCGGCTGGTTGCGGGTTGGCCGCCGCGTTGGCGCGGGGAGGCATCGGCGAAGGATACCCGCGGATCGCGGGTTTACCTTGAAGAGCAGGGACTCTTCTGGTACCTTGCGGAGACTCGTTGGATATCTAATGGAAACGTTAGAGTTTCTCATGCCTCCGGAGAGAGTTCAACTCAGCCACGAGATGCTAGCCGCCGCGATCGGCGACAGCTGGCCGTCGGGCGACGTGAGCGCCGCCGCCGAGCTGCTGGCCGGGGGCGAGGGCCAGTTCCCCTCGGGGATCCGCTCCCTCCCAGCCGACCTGGTCAGTGCGGTACAGCGCGAGCGCCTGCTCGCCGGGATGCTGCGTGCCTGCGCCGAGCTCGGCTACCGCGAGCTCACCGTGCAGGACGTGCTCGAGCGCGCCGGCGTCTCCCGCCCCACCTTCTACGAGCACTTCGAGAACAAGGAGAGCTGCTTCCTCGCCGCCTTCGACGCCGCGGCGGAGCGCCTCCGCGACAGGGTCGAGGCGGCCGCCGGCGAGGGCGGCGAGAGCTGGCGCGACCGCCTGCGGATGGGGGTGGAGGAGCTGATGCGCTTCGTCGGCGCCGAGCCCGACGCAGCGCGGACGCTGATTGTCGAGGCTCGCGCCTCCTGCCCGCCCGCGCTCGAGCGCCGCGACGAGCTTCTCGACCACTTCGCGGGCTGCATCGACACCCAGGTCCGCGCCGAGGTCGCCACCGCAGACGTCATCTCCCCAATCGCGGCAGCCGGCGTCGTCGGCGGCATCGAGTCCCTCCTCTACGACCGCATCAACCGCGAAGACACCGCCGACCTCCCGGCCCTGGTGCCCTCGCTGATGTACTTCGCCGTGCTTCCTTTCGAGGGGCACGAGGTGGCGAGAGCTGAGCTGAGCGGCGGCGCGGCGGTTAGTAGGTGAGAGCAATCCGGAAGCTGAGCACTCAGTCAGCCGGAGCGCAGAGAAATGCCACGGCGAGCGCAGCGATGATCTGCCACCGGGGTGGACGTGCGTGGGTCACGAGTTCGTGACCCACGCACCAGTCGATCTGTCCGCCGAGCATCATGCCCGGATGACATATCTCGTCCTCTACATCACGCCTGCCAGAGTCAGGCCACCTTTATAGGTGACGGTATTCGGCGTTTTGGCGCACAGCAGATCCGACCCAGTCGTCCGCGTGTAGCTGAGGCCGCTGAGGTTCAGATCGGCGTCGATCTTGCGTTCGCTGCCTTCGCCAACGGTGCTGTAGGAGACGCTCCCAACGCCTGACTGCGCGCCTATCTTGTAGACACACCCCGGAATGCCTGCTTGCTGGTTTTTCAAATTTGCATAGATCGTTGTCACGATCCCATCGCCTTCTTTGGCGCAGACGACATCCAGCGTGCCGCTCGCGTCGAGCACATAGCTGCAGCTGTTCATCGCCATCGTCGTCGGTAGACTTGGATTGCCCAGCACGTTCGAGGTACAGTCGTCGTAGTTGGCTTTCAGTCCGATCTCATCGGTGGCGCTGGACAATTCCCCGTCGAAGGTTGCATTGGTGCATGTCACTATCCTGCCGGCGAAGTTCAGCTGTTGCGCACCGCCAGCATCGCCCTTGCCGAGAAGAGTCACGGGGTACCCTTCGGCTTCGAACCCAGCTTCGCCCGTGTAGACGCCTGTCTGGTCGACGTGCAGGTCGATCGGTTCTTCCGCGACGTTGTAGGCCATGGGTTCCCACTCGGCGTCATATTTCCCGAACGTGGCTTTGACTCCACCGCAGTTTTCAACCGATAGCTGGACTTCGGAATCCATGCTTGCGATAACGGAGTCTGCCGCAGCACCGTTGTCCTGATTCACCAGACTGACCCCGGTGAGGCCTTTTTGTTCGGGGATCAGGACATCGCAACTATTGCCGTTTATTTTAATAGAGCTACATTTGGATCCTTTAGGTACCCATGCACCTGGTGCAATGTCTACGGTGCCTGAGAATTCTCCTGGGGCAATTTCCTGACCCGCATGGAAGATTGTCCCACATCCAATTGCTTCAGTTTCAAGTACCGATTTCTCTACTTTGCCGAGAGGCAGGTGTGTTTCACAGTTTGCTTTGCCCCCAGCATGACTCAGAGTATCGATTGGCTTAGTGACTTCTATAGCCCATAGATATTGCGGGTACCCTTCGCAGGAGAACCAGATACTGGTAAGTCCAACACGAAGGTGCGTGTACTCCGTGGCCTCCCCCACTATCTCTGCAGGGTATTCAGGATATCCCGCTCCACTCGGCACAAACGCCGAGGCCGACGCCGAAGTGGTACCCACGCTCGCTGTCAAAGCCAAGGCCGCGATCACGGCGAGGCCCAGGTTTCTAATGCGTTTCATCACTCCTCCTTCCCAGTGCTTCTTGCACCGGGCCGACTGGTTTTGACTGGTTTGCCCTAGTGACGCTTGGTGAGCTGGCTAGCGAGCCCTCGAGTGCCGCGCCGCGCGCTTTCGCTTGCCGCCCATGCCCCCGCACTTGGCCCTTACCCTGGGCCGGAAGTCCTTGACCCGCCCGTTGTGGGCTTTGAACTCGGTGATCGCCCGGTGCTTTCCCTTGCAGAGGTTGGTCGAGTTGATGATCAGGCCCTTGTTTCCGCCCTGCATTTCCAAGACGAAGGAGTCGACGGGAGCGTCTGGAGCCGTCTCGAAGGTGTTGCGGATCCTGCCTTTCAGCGAGTCGACCCTGCCCACCAGGTCGATCTGGATCTGGCCGTTGCGCAGCGCTGCGACCAGGTCTGGAAGCTTGTTCTCTGAGGACCTGAGGTAGACCGGGCCCTCGACCGGTTGGTCGAGCAGCGGCGTGATCGCCTTGGCGTAGCCGTAGACCGAGCGGGCCGGGCACTGGTCGGCTGCGTACTGCACCCTGGTACAGACGGTGCCGATGTGGGACTGGTCGAGGAAGGCGCTGCGGGGAAGGGTGACGCGGGCGTAGGAGATGTTGGCTTCGCCCCGTTTCATCGTCAGCGTGCCCCTGAACTTGGGATGGGCGCCACGCCTCGTGCCTCCGATCAGTTTGAGGTTGAGCTTGGGGTCGAAGGAGAGCGCAGCGCAGTCCGCTGCCTGGAACGGGGTGGAGACGACTACGGGGTTGTTGTCGTGCTCTGAGGCAAAGTCGAGCCCCGAGCCAAGGAGAGTCGACGCCGTAGAAGTCCGCTCGCAAGAGGTCGGGTTGAGGACGAATTCGGGCTTATCGACGTAGGCCCTGATGTCGCGGGCGTGGACGACGATGCCGTCGATGATGTGGGGGATCGGATCGGAGCCGGTGGCGTCGACGAAGACTTCCGCTGTGGTGCGGTCGATCTTGAAGCCCTGGCGGACGACCACGGTGCCGAGGTCGAAGGGACCAACCTTGGCTGAGGTTATGGCGGCGATGCTGAGAGCCGAGCCGTTATAAGGCCCTGCGAGGTAGACCTTGCCGGGGGCATAGGCAGGGCTTGGGCCGACTCCCGCTCCGGCCAGCGTGCGACCGACGAGAGAAGCTGCGGGACAAGAGGGACTCAGTTCCTCTTCTGCCCCAGTCTTCGACTTGGCCGCCTCGATCGCTGCGTCGGGGCAGTAAGGGACGCCGGCGAGCTTGCCGGTGATCCCCGGCGGCAGCTTGATCGAGAAGCGGGTGAACTCCTGTTCTGAGTCGGTGCGGCTCAGCCTGACGTTGAAGGGGCTATAGGAACCTGCTCGGTTGTTGATCGTGCCGGCAAGGAGGCCCGGCTTGAAGGGAGGGAGGCCGCCTGAGGGGCAGGGGCCCTCGTTCGGTCCTGTAAGGATCTCGAAGGTCGAAGTGGTGATGAGTGGAGTCCCCCCTGCCCTTGGGTAGAGGGTGGCCACCACGCTGTGTTTGCCGCAGGCGGGCGGCGTCGCCAGGGGCGAGCGAGCTCCCTCGCGGAAGTGCAGGCGGAAGTGGCTGAAGGGCAGCTGGGGCAGATCCTCGGCCACCGTGGTCAGCTGGCCCGTCTCCGGATCTGGCTTCACCTCCAAAGTCTGCTTGACGACGATGCCGAGGTTCGGGTTCTTGATCACGACGTAGAGGGCTAGGAGGCTTCCGAAGGGGTTCTCGTAGGGCTTGGCGACGTAGAGGGCGCCGTCGACGTTTTCGTCTAGAAGCGGGGTTTCGACTTCGACCGAACCGATCTTGGAGGCGCCGGGACAGCCGCTGGCTTTCGCCGTCTCCGCGGCTAGCTGCGCTTCCGTGCAGACCTCTAGGCCTTCGGCGATCGAAGGGTTGGTGGTGAAGCCCTCGGGCAGGGTGACTTCGACTTTGCGGATGTCGGAGTTGGCGAGGCCTTTGGGGTTGGTAAGGCCCTCGTCGGCGACGTCGAGGGAGAAGTCGAGGCCCGAGGGGCTCTGCGCGGCCTTGGCGGTCGGCTGCGCCGCGATCGAAGGCGAGAAGCCGAGTTTGCCGCAACCCGAGAAGCCGAGCGGGTTGCCGAGTGCATCGTGGGTGAGCGATTCCTCGGTGACCCACTCTTCTGGCAGCTCCCAGGGGCGTGCTTCGAAGATCGAGGTAAGCGGCCCCTCGCAGGCGCGCGGCAAAGTGACGAAGGGGATCTTGGCGAGGCTGGCGGAGCATTTGCCGAGGCAGCCCGTGCGCTCCGGGTCGTGCAGCGGATCTGCGGGGAAACCCCAGAGCGTCACCTCGGAGCGGTAGACGGGAAACGCCTGGGCGATGTTGTGCAGAGAGCCAAGGATGTTGTAGGGGGGGTTGGGGTTGACGCCGCCGCCGACGGTGACCGGGACGAAGCTGACGAAGAAGCCGAGCTTGGCGGCCACCCCCGGTGGGGGGGTGAGGTTGTAGACGGCCGAAGTCTCGATCTGATCGGGGCCGGCGAAGGTGACTTTCGCGACTCCGAGCTGAGTGCTCGACGGGCATTCCTTGTCGAGGAACTCAAGCGTCGTACAGCGCGGAACGGCCGTTGGGTTAGCCACCAGGCCCGGTGGTGCATAGACGAGGACGTCGCGAACCGAGCCGTCGGTGGTTTCGTTGCCAAGCTCTTCGTCTTCCTTGGTCGCGAAGGCAACCGTGGTTGTCCAGGCGAAGGGATGCGAGCCTGCCTGCTGGGCGCTCGAGCCGTCGACTTCGGTGAAGGAGACGTCGACCTCGCTGAGGCCGAAATCGGCCTGGGCGGGAAGGGCAAGTCCCAGCGTCGCCGGAAGGGCGACCGCGAATATGACAAGCAGCCGCTTCATCGCTTCTTCCTCCGATCGCGGTTGGCTCGCTTGCCACGTCTCCGTTCTTTGCTCTGCCTTACACAGCGCGTCTTGCCCGCTTTGCGCACTGCTCTGCGGCCTTTCGGACAACGCGGCTTGGTGGCAGTGGTCCCTTCTGTGAGGTTGCCCGCACCCTGGAAGGTCGAGGAGGCGGGCGTCGGGTCGTCGGGCGGGGTCGGAGTGCCCTGGCACGCTTCGCCCTCGCAGATCGGCTCTGGATCGGGGGGAATGGGGAAGCCGCCGCCGATGCGGGCGTCGTAGACGTCGACCAAGCCATTGTCCTGGGGCAGGAGGCTCGAAGTGGTGGTGAAGAAGACGTCCGATCCCGATGCGGAGGCGTCGATCAGCTGGCTGTCGACCGAGCTTTGGCCAGAGGAGATCAAGCTGATGCAGCCACCCGCCTCCGGGGAGTAGACATCGGCGCCTTCTTCGGCGCACTGCCCTTTGCTCTCGGCGCGCTGCCACTCATATACGTCCTTCCTGCCGTTCGTGTCGCCCAGGACGAGGGAGTCGAAGCTCTCGAAGAAGAGACGATCGCCGCTATCCGAGAGCAAGCGGGTGGGGTGCAGCTGGGACTCCCAGCCGGGGAGTTGGGAGGCCGCCCAGTGCTGCAGGTGGTCCTCGTCGAACGGCAATCTCTCCCCTTTCGACTGTGCTCCGCTGGGGTTGCAGGAGATACAGGCGAGGTTCGCGGCCAACGCGTCGAAGAGGAAGACCTGGCCGTTCGGCTCGCCGCTCTGGACGTCGGCATTGTCGATTCCGGTCAGTGGCGCCGCGGACATGAAGGCCAGATGCATGCCATCGGGGCTGACTCGGGAAGTGCGTCTGTCGGGCAGTGGCGTAATCGGCGACCTGGCCGTCGCGACGTTCGTTCCACCTTCTGCGTCCGAGCTCGCGAGCGTCGCGACGAAGGTGGACCCCGCACCCCGCTCATGCAGATAGAGGTTGGGCTTCCCCGCCAGCGCTTCGGCGCCCTCGCTGTTCTGTCCCGCCCCGGCGAGCGCTTCGCTCGAAGCGAAGTAGACGCGGGTCGCGTCATCACTGACGCCGGCGACGCCCAAAACCCCTTTCGCGATCAGGGTCTCGTCGCGGGCATCGACGTCGTATTCGAAGAGCTCAGAGGCTTTCTGGGGTCCAGTCGAGTAGATCGCGGTGCTGCCATGGACGTCCGCGCCCCAAAAGCGCGCTTCGCTGTTGTTGGTGATCCGAGTCGTGCAGGCCTCACCCGGAGCCGTGGTCGCGCAGTTGGAGCTCGACCCTTTCGGGCCTTCGGGGTTGAGGCGGACGAAGAGCGGCCCCGCTTCGTCGCCAGCGCCGCCGTTTTTATGGACTGGCACTTTTCCGTCTGCGGACCCGCTCATCGACCAGAAGACCCGCGTCCCGTCGGCCGAGATCGCCCTGTACGCATTGCTCTGGGTCATGGCGCCCTGAGCACCCTGGGCTGTCCCCGCCGAAGCATGGGTGCAGGCAGGACTGCCATTCTGCATTACGCTGACCAGCCGCAGGTTCCCTGCGTGGACGAGGTAGAGCTGGTAGAGGCCTTTGCTTTCTTCGGGGTTGGTCTTGCAAGCGTCGGGCGTCAGCACCGCGTCGGCGCGGAGCAGAGTGCGGGTCCCATCGGCAGAGAAGCCCTGCACCATCGGGATGTAGTCGCTGTCGCCTGCTTCCAGCTCGCGGCTGAAGCCCGGCGGGTGGACCTGGGTGAGCAGCTCGTGGCAGGCGCCGGGGACCAGCTGGCCCGCGAATGGGCATGCGTTCGCCGCTTCGCACTCAAGGCGGCGGTAGAGGTTGGGCACTCCTTGAGGAGCGCCTTCGACATGGGTGGCAAGGGAGTCCCCGATCAGCCAGCTGCTGCAGAGATCGGACGAGAAGGAACGGAACTGCGGCGTATTTGCCGGCAGCGCCGCCCCGTAGAGGGGCAGGGAGCTGCGCGGCGGAGCGATCGCTTTGGTGACCCAGCCCTCTACGGCATCGCGGCTCGAGAGGTACTGGTTCGAGAGCGGCGCTCCCTCGGGATCGGCGAAGGACGTAAACGACGAGTAGGTGGCTCGATCTCCGTTTGCCGCTGAGAGGCCGAAATTCGCCTCGTCGGTCCCAACGTCTCCGCTGTTCTTCTCCACCGGGCTCACCAGCTCATAGGCGCGGCACTCGGGCAGCGAGGCGGAGGGGCCGCCGCGGAAGGTGTCGTTGCCGCAGGACGGCGGATCCTGCGGTATCGGGTAGGTATGGAAGCTGCCCCCGAGCCCTTCGCCTTCGCCAATGGCAGGCCCGGCTTCACTGCCCTCGCTCTCCGCGACGAAGCGGTAGTGGTAGGTGGTGTCGGGCTCGAGGCCGCTGAGAGTCACTCCCGCCCTCCGGGTGGCATCGACCACTCCTGAGTTGAGGGGAGCGCCGGGGAAAAGCGCTTTCGATTCGCAGGCGCTCGGGCCGGACGCGCAGTCTTCGGTGCCGTACTGGACCCAGTAGGCGGTGTCGGGCCAGAAGTGGGGGTTGATCCCAGCTCGCACCACTGCGTCGGTGGTGCCGACCGAGAAGGCGTGCTGGCCCTCGATCGTCGGCGGCAGGCTCGGCGGTGGGCAGACCTCCGGGTCGGGCGGTGGGCCATAGAGGCGAATGAAGCTGTCGTTTGTTACCGAATTGGCTACGAAGAGATCGGTCCCGTCGATCCCGCAGGCGGAGCTGGTGGCGATGGCGATGGACTCCTGGAATTCGCCGGGTTTGGCAATGAACTCCTGCTGAAGGAAGGCCTCGATCAACCCTCCCCCGCTGCCGAAGCGCAGCAACCTCAAGCCGCGGTTGGCAGGATGGCCGGTGAAAGCAAAGCGCCTTCCATCGACGACGTAGACTTCCCCTTTCCCGTTGACTGCGACAGCGCTCGGAACCTCTACCTCGAGGGTGTCGATCAGGACGCCCGTCGTGGAATCGAGTCTGTAGACGTTGGCAGGACTGGCTATCCCTTCAACCTTTGTCTTGCTGACGAGCGATATATAGAGATCGCCACTGCTGGGATCGACAGCGAGCGATTGCACGGTGTTGCCGATCAAGAGTTCATCCGGGTCAGCCAGATCGCCGAGGTATTTGCCTTCGGAGTCGAACTCCTGGATTCGCTCTCTGTCGCCGACGTAGATCGTCTCCGGCGGCCCTGGATGGACGGCGATGAAGCTACCGGGGGGCCAAGCGCCGAACTGGCCATCGTCCGTACCTACGACACCCTTCTTGCAAAGGTCAGCCGCACTGCAAACCTCCGGCGCCCCGCCCTGATTGACAGTAAAGACATTGCTCGGTGGATCCATCCTTGCTTCAGCAATCGGCTCGCGCGGAGCTGGCTCGGGGAGGGCTATGAGGGCGCCCCCACCGGTACCGCCCGCACTAATCTTGCTCGTCGCCACCCCACCCGCATTGCTACCGGTGGCCTCACACTGAAAGACAGCGGGCGTGGCGAGGTCGGCCGTGTCAGTCACATAGGTGGAAGCGATGGCGCCCGGGATCTGCACTCCATTGCGGTACCAGCGGTAGGAGAAGGATTCGGCGTCGCTCCAGCCCGATGTGCTGCAGGTGAGAGTCTGGCCGCCGAGGCTGCCCACGTCAAGCTGTTTATTCGCGGTCGCCGTGACCGTGCCCGCCACAGGCGCGGGGGTGCTCGGGACTGGTGGCGCTACATAGACGGGATTGGCAATGCCAGCCGATGCCGCATTGGGGTTGATCGCCGTAATCCTGCACTGGATCGCCCTGCCTTCGTCTTCTGAGGTGGTGTTGTAGGTGGGGGAGGTGGCGCCGGGGATCGGTGATCCATTGCGAAGCCACTGGAACTCGATCGTTTTCGCCTGAAAGACGGTTACGAGCCCTGGCGAGCAGACGAGCCTTGCCCCGATCGAGGCAGGGCCCAATGCGCTTCGGTCGATCGAGAGCTGCGGCAACTCATCTCCTCCGAGGTCGCCTTCGAAGGTGACGGCATACGGGGAAGAGCCTGATGCGTCTCCGGGTCCTCCCGTCACGGCGACCGAGCCGGCGAAGCCGGCGATTGTCGAGAGCGCGTTCAGGGCCGCTTCGACTTCACTCGCCGAAGCGTCGAAGGGAAGCGGGCCCGTTTCCTGTTTACCACCGCCTTTGCGCGGGTCTTCGAAGCCGAGCTTGAAGGTTCCCGAGGTCGAGGCGATGCTCACCTCCTGGACCTCATCGTTAGAGGAGTCGTCGGGGCCAGAGGCAATCACGTCGCCGCCCCAGGCCAGGAGGAAGTCTCCCTCGGAAGAGAACTTCTGGATGCGGGCGTTGTTCCCGTCAACGACGTAGACAACGCCCGAGCTGTCGACCGCGATGCCTTGCTGCGGCCCGTCGAACTGCCCAGCGCCATCTCCATTGATCCCCGCCTTGCAGACATCGCCGTTGGCCGGAACGCAGACCTCGAACTGGTCTTCGGGCGGGACGGTGTCATCGCCCGGGCCGCTTGCCACCACGTCCCAGCCCCAGGCGCGCAGGAACTGGCCCCAGGCGGTGAACCTCTGGATGCGTCTGTTGGCTGTGTCATCGACGTAGACATCGCCACTGTCAGGGTCAACAGCGATACCGCGCGGGTTGACGCAACGACCGCCAGCGCCCGAAGCGGGATTACCCTGTTTGCCATCACAGAACTGGCGCAGCAGAGGAGGATCGGCGGCCCGAGCGACAAGCGGAGTCAGGGTCAATACTGCGATCGCTACGACAATCGCAAGCAGGACGCTCGCTTGGCTGAGATGAAGGCAATTGGGATTATGCATCGGTTCGTCCTTCTGGGATGGAGGCATTGGGATCAGTTGTCCCTTTAGGTGAAGCCGTACTCAAGTACGGCTTCACCTATCGAGGACAGGGCACTATTCGGTATTCACCGCCCAGCTGCCGCGGGCATATCCACCTGGAAACTCGGTTTCGAATATTTCGCTTTCCAGTTCGAACGGGACGATCGCCCCGCTCTCAGGTGCTGGGCTTTTCCACAGTGGCGAAGCTTCTTCGAGGAAGAACTTCGACTCGTCGGCGATCCTGATTTCACTTTCGGTCTCGACGAATACACAGAGGTTGCCCGGTTTCGCGTCGGGCGTGCTCACTGTTCCCGTGCCACAGCGTGCTTCCCGTTCGGGGGATTTGTTTATTGGTTCGATCAGCGTCCCTTGCTCGGTGTCGACGACGTACCCAGTTTGAGCTGTGAAGATGTAAGCCAGATCCGGGGGAGGTTCAACGGTCGATAGGTAGGAGATCGACGCTTGGATCGGTGTGCCCCCTTCGTCTTCACCTCTTTCACCATCTGCACTCCAAACCCCGGTCAGTACGTTCGGCAGCCCGCCCCCCTCACCAGGAGGTCCTTCGGGGCCGGTCGGGCCGGTTGCACCCACCCCGGTCGGCCCGGTGGGTCCGATCGGTCCTTCGACTCCGGTCGGGCCAGTCGGTCCGGTTGGACCTATTGGTCCCTCGGGGCCTGCCGGTCCATCTTCTCCAGTCGGTCCCGTCGGGCCGGTTGGGCCGGTCGGACCTCCGGCGGGGCCTGGTTCACCGGTCGGGCCAGTGGGACCCGTCGGACCGGTGGCGCCCGCACCCGTCGCTCCTGTGGGTCCGGTCGCGCCGGCCGCTCCGGGGGTTCCCGTCGCGCCGGTTGGACCCGTGGCGCCAGCTCCGGTCGGCCCCGTGGGACCTGTCACCCCGGTCGGCCCGGTTGGGCCGGCTGCGCCAACACCTGTCGGGCCGGTCGCGCCTTTGGCACCAGCCGCGCCGTCTTTGCCGTCGGCTCCGTCTTTACCAGCCGCTCCAGCCGGGCCCTGCGGTCCCGCCGGTCCCTGAGCGCCTGGGGCGCCCTCTGCGCCGGTGGCCCCTTTCGGGCCTTTCAGCTTTTTGAGCACGCTCGGCTTGATCTGGCTGGTCGAGGTGATCAGGTATTTGGCGGCGAAGGCGCCGCTGCTCATGCCGAGGACCAGGGCGATGATTCCTACCGCCAGGCCTGCGGCCCCCAGTTGCTTGCGTAGGGCTGAGAACGATGCCTTCGCGCGACGTTTCACGTTTCTTCTCTCCTCTGATCCCTGAGCCCCTCTGCGGCCGCTTCCCTGTGCGGTAGATGCTCGAGGCTCGTTTCCCTGAACGCCCGCTTTCCCTCCGGGCTCGGGTCAGAGGATAAAAGATTTGTTTTCTAAATGCAAGTCTTAGTTTTTAAGAAGAAGGTCTCGGGTGCTGAGATCGACTAGATCTGGCAACAGGTCGGGGATGCTGACTGCGTCGCCGGCGTTGAGGCGGCGGCGGATCAGGGTCGCGATTCCGCCCATCAGGGCCTGGTCGCGTACTTCGGCGTCCACTCCGGAGGGGCCGGAGTCGGGTCGCAGCAGCTCGGCGAGGAGCTGCATCGCGTCGCGGTAGCGGGCAGCGACCTCACCCCCCGCGGCGAGCGGCTCGACTAGGTAGAAGCGGGCGACGGCAGGGTCCCGGGAGAGGACGTCGAGCAGGGCTGCGAGGCGCGACCGCACCCGCTCGGACCAGGGCTCTTTCGGACCCGCCGCTGCCAGCATCGCGGCGCCGACGTGGGTGTCGATCATCTCGTAGGCGGCGAGGAAGCACTCCTCCTTGCCCTCGAAGTGCTCGTAGAAGGTGCGGCGGGAGATCTTCGAGGCCTCGGCGATGCGGCCGATCGTGGTCGCGTTGTAACCATCCGCCGCGACCGCCTCGACCAAGCCATTGAGCAGCCGCTCGCGCTGGTTCTCGGCGACGAAGTCACTGGACAGGCCGTGGCGCCCCGGCGGCAGGCGGGTTCGCCCCGCGGCGAGCTGCTCGGCCGCTTGCGCGCGGTCAGCCATCGGCGGCGACGGGCTCGGTAATGGCCGCTGGCGCCTCGCCCATAGCCGCGCTGCCGCCCATATATGGGGAGAGGGCGATCTCGATCATCCGCGGGTACAGCTCCCCCACCCCACCACTCGCCTCGCCGCCGCCCAGCTCAAGCTGCTGCCGCAGCAGCCAAGCAAGCCCGCCGACCGTCGCCTGCTCGAGGCTGTCGGGGAGCCAGCCCCTGGCAGAACCGAGGGCACGGCCCTCGCGCAGCTTCGCCACGACATCGTCGAGCGCCACGTCATAGCGGGCGACCAGCGCCGGCCCGCCCATCTGCGCCTCGACCAGGCACATCCGCGCCCGCGCCGGGTCGTCGTCGATCGCCGCCAGCAGCGCCCGCAACCCTTCGCGCACCTGGTCGGGCCAGGCCAGCCTGGCCGGCGCCGCCTCGCGCAGCTGCTCCCTCGTCTCCTCGACCGCCCGGTCGAAGGCGGCGACGAAGCACTCTTCCTTGTCGGCGAAGTGCTCGTAGAAGGTGACGGTCGAGACCCCGGCGAGCTTGACGATGCCTTCGATCGTCGCCCCGGCGCAGCCCTTCTCGGCGACCGCCTGCTCGGCGGCGGCGAGGACCCGCTCGCGCTGCGTCGCCGCGAGGGCGCCGCGGGGCGGGTCCACTCCCCGTGTCCTCGCCGACTTTCCAGCAAGCCGTTGCGAGAGGTACTGCATGAGCCGAGAATAGCTCTTTCTAAAAAGATTTCATATCTGGAGAAAAAGGAGTAGTTTTTATACGAACGTGAGACAAGAGGCCTGTGCGACAGCCCCCGAGCTCCTCCCCGTCGCGGCCGATCCGACCGCCGCCGACGCCGGTGCGGCGCTGCGCGAGGCGACGATGGAGGGGGCGCTGTCCGCGGTCGGCAGCCTCGGCTTCAGGGCCACCTCGGTGCGGGCGATCCTCGAGCGCAGCGGCGGCCACCGCGCCCAGTTCTACGAGCAGTTCGGCAGCAAGGAGGACTGCTTCGAGCGAGCCTACGCGGTCTGGATCGAGCGTCTCGGCGTCGGCCTGCTCGGCGCCGCTGCGACGGCGGGTGGCTGGCGACCGGGAGTGCGGGCAGCGCTGGCCGGCCTCTTCGAGTTCGTCGAGGAACGGCCGGAGATCGCGCGGGCGCTGCTGGTCGAGGTCCAGGTGGCGGGCGGGCCGGCGCTGGCCAAGCGCGAAGAGGCACTGGAGCGGCTGGCGGCTGCGATCGACAGCGTGCGCGGCCAGATCGACCCGGACGAAGCGCCGCCGGAGGCGACCGGCATGTTCGTCGTCGGCGGCGTCGAGGCCTGCGCCTGCGACGCGCTCGCCGCCGGCAACCCGGAGCGCGTCTGGGACATCCTGCCGGAGCTGATGCACTTCGCCGTCGGCTCCTACCTGGGCCGGGAAGTGGCCGAAGAGGAGTACGAGGCAGCGCAGGAGCTGCTCGAGCGGCGGCGCGCGGAGAGGGAGAGCGAAGCGTGATGACGCACCTGCACCTGGTCGAACCCGACCCGCGCGGCGATCTGTTCGAAGCGGAGCTGTCACCCGCTGCGCCGTTGCCACGCGGACGCCACGGGATCCCGGCCGACCTCGTCGACGCCCACCAGCGCCAGCGGCTGGTCGCGGCGATGAGCGGCGCGCTTGCCGAGCACGGCTACGCGCGCGTCACCGCCGAACACGTCAGCGAGCGCGCCGGCGTCTCCAGCAGCACCTTCTACAAGCACTTCGGCAACCTCTGGGAGTGCCTGCTCGCCGCCTACGAGGACGCGGGCACGCAGCTCTGCGCCGAGATCGAGGCGAGCTGCAGCGAGAGTGAGACGGCGGACGTCGAGGACGGGAATCGGGCCGACCGTCTCGCCGACGGCATCGAGGCCGCGCTCGCGTTCCTCGATGCCGAACCGGCCCTGGCCCAGCTGCTCGGCGGGCAACCGCCGCTCGAGGCACCCTCACTCAGCGCCGCCCGCCGCAACCTCGTCGAGCGCCTCGCCACGTTGCTGCGCCAGGCGCGTGACCCGGCCGACGACACCATCCGCCCCCCCGGCCTGGAGGAGCGACTGATCGATGCCGCCCTCTCTTTCGTCTCCGTCCAGGTCACCGCCGCTGGCGACCTCACGAGCCTCGCCCCCGAGCTGACCGAGCTACTCGCCGGCCCCCGCTGTGCCGCCTGAGGCGCCGCGACAACCGTCAGATCTGGATCGCGATGCCGAGGAGCGCGGCGAAGAGCGCCACGATCAAAGCGCCCCCGAACCGGTTCATCGTTCGCTGCAGCTCGTCGAAGCGGGCGTCCATTCGCGACTGCATCGATTCGAAGCGGTTATCCATGCGCGCCTGCATCGATTCGAAGCGGCTATCCATCGTCTGCTGCATCGATTCGAACCGCGCGTTCATCTCCCCGCGCAGTTCGCGCAAGTCCGCATCGACGCGATCGAAGCGCCCATCGACAGAGTCGAAGCGGTCGTCGATCCGGTCGAACCGCTCTTCGAGTCGCTCGTCAGTCCAATCCCTCGTCATCGTCTCCATGATAGAGGGAGTGTAATGAGCTGTCTGCACGCTATACCGCGCAAATGTCAGGGCTTCATCGCGAAAGCGTGCTTCTTCGCACTCAACCCCGCACCCGGCAGCTGCGAGTGAGGGTCGAGGTCACCGTCAGCCCGCCTTCGAAGGAGAAGCTGGTGCGGGCCAGGGGGAAGAAGACCTGGCGGAAGCCCGCCGGGGCGGGACAGCCAGCGCTCATGTAGCTGCGGCTCTTGCCCCTGTAAGAGAACTGGCGCTTCAGGGTCATGGCGAGACCGGTCACGTAGCCCCATTCGCCGGTGACTCGGGGCAGCGAGGCGGTCAGCACGGTGCCGAAGGTCCCCCCCGTGCTGGTGATCTCGAAGGGGAGGACGATCGAGGTCGGCACCGGCTTGGTGCCGAAGATGTGGGCGAAGACCGCCGGACGGCCGTGCAGGCGCCCGTTGAAGGCGAGCACCTCGCCCTTCGAGGGGAAGGGAGACTGCTCGGGCAGCTTCACGTTCGCCGAGAAGCTGCCGTCGCCGATCAGCGAAGAGCGGCAGGCGGCTATCGCTTCCCGGGTCGTCGAGGGGTCGATGTCGCTCATCCGGCAGCGCGGCAGGCCGCGCGTGTCGAGGCGGCCGTTGCGGTTGATCGCGATCGAGATCTTCTCCAGCTGCGGCGGCCCGTCCGCTTTAGTCGAGCCGACCTCCCCCGAGAAGCTGACCGCGACCGGCGCTGTCCCGTGGCGAGGCAGCTTGCTCGGCTGGAGCGAACCGTTGACCGAGACCCGCACGCCCCGCTTCTGGCTCACCTCGGCGGAGGCGAGCGGCACGAGCAGCGCCGCCACGGCCAGCATGGCGGCGGCACTCAGCGGCGCGCGGCGCATCTCAGGTGAAGTCGGAGGTCTCGAAGCGGCAGTAATTGAAGCTGAAGCTGACGACGATCGCGTTGGCGAGGCGAGCGCCGCTGACCAGTTTCACCGAGAGCGTTTCGGCCTTGCGGCGCTTTTCGCCGATCAGCGCTTTGCCGATTTCCTTCAGCAGGACCTGCTGTTTTTCGACCCGCTTCAGCCATTCGGTCAACCTCGCCTCGTCGGCCGGAGGCCTCGGCACTGCCTTCAACTGGCGCAGCGTCCCCTTCAGCGCCGTCGCGGCACGGGTGAACTGGCGACCGGCGGGCTTCAGCTTGCCCTGTTTGACCTTGCCTTCGACCCCAGCGAGAATGTTTTCGTTGGCTTTCGTGTTGGCCTTGCAGATCGGCTCGACGGCGGCCTTGTATTCCTCGCGGGTCGGTTCTTCGGCGGCGAGGGCGGGAAGTGCCGCGCCCAGCAGCCCCACGCACAGCGCCGCGACGACTACTCCCAGTCCTGTCTTCCTCATCGACTCATCCCCCTGTCCCTTTTCCTAACACGCCAGCGCAAGGCAAAGCTCGGCGCCTGCTGTGCTCTCACAATAACGAGCGCCACCGCGCTACTGCCCCTGCGCCGTGAACGACAGCGTGCCGAAGGGCTCTCCTGCCGCAAACGTGGCTTTGCCTTCGGCGAAGGCCTGGTTGAAGGTATTGGCGGTCGAGGTGCTGAGGGCGAGTGGCGATCCCGCAACCGAGATCGTGCGGGCACCGGGATCGGAGGAGACGCTCGCCGGGTCCGTGCCGAAGGCCTCGACCCGCCCCAGCTTGCCCGGGTAGGGAGGCGAAGGCCGTATCTCCATTTCGGCCGAGGTCGCCTTGGTGGCGAGATCCAGCCAGAATTCGTTCTGGAAGACCTGGCCCGCCCCTTGCTGGAGGAATTCGATCGCACCCCCTGTCCTCAGCGTGCCCAGAGAGGCATCCGGGGCGATCGCTCCGCCGAGGATGACCGGGAAGCTGAAACTGGAACCGGGAGAGAGTTCGGCCGGGGAGATCGGGTTGAGCGAGACGAAGAGCCCGTTCAACTTGGCGACGAACGCGGGGTTGACGACGAGCGTGGCCCTGTTCTGGGCGAGGATGCTCGTCGTCAGGGGCTGGGTCCTGCTCTTCAGCGAGCCGATCAGCTGGCCCTCTTTGAACGCTTTGCCCAGATGCAGCTTCTTGTTGAGGCGGATGACCGCCTTGGCGGAGAGCCCCAGGTCAACTGCGCTGAAGATGGTGCCGAAGCCGCTGCGGGCGAAGGAGATTCTCTTCGCCTTGGCGACTTTCAGCTGACTGCCCCCCACCTTCGCCTGGAGCGGCGAGGTCTTGGTTTTGACCGTCAGTTTCTTGAAGGGAAGTGAGGATTTTCCCCTCTTGAAGACGAGGATCCCTTCCTGTTCGATCGTGCCCTTCTCGATCAGGGGGTCCATTTCACCGCCGGAGACCGGAATGGCGATCGAGGCTCCCTTTCGCTTGGCCGGGCTCTTGGCTTCGAGCTTCACACCGTTCTGCTTGAGGAAGGCGAGAAAGGATTTGTCGAGGGTGAGCTTGGTGGTGCCCGAGGCCAGCGGGTCGTAGGCGGCTTGGGAAGCGGGAGCGAGAGAGAGGAGGGCGATAAGCGCGGCAGCGCCAAGGGCCATGGCCCTCTTTCTTGCCCCTTCTGGCCTGCTCGTTCTCCTCATCCCTTCCTCCTTTGTCTCATTCCTTGACCGCGCAACTCTTTTCCACTGTGGTCGAGAGCTGTTTCTTGCCCTCGAAGCCGAAACTGACCAGAGCCAGGGGGAAGACGGTGCGTTTGAAGACTTTGGGAGCGGGGCAGCCCGCGTTGAAGTAACTGAGCTGCTTTCCCTTGTAGCGGTATTTGCGCTTCAAGGTGAGCTTGATCCGGTCGACGAATCCCCAGTCCCCGAGGGCGTTTGGCAGCGATGCCGAGAGCTGGGTGCCGTAGGTGCCTCCCTTTATGTGGCGGATCTCGAAGGCCACCACGAAGGAGGAGGCGAACGGGTTCGACGTGTATATGTGAGCGAGGATCGCCTGGTGGCCGTTCTGGCGGCCGTTGAAGATCAGCAGGCGTCCACGGGTCGGATAGGCGCCCTGGTCGGGCAGGACGATGTGGGCCCAGAACTGCCCCGAGCCGATCAGCGAATCGCTGCAGTTCGCGAGCGCTCTTTCCGTCGAAGCCGGCTGGATCCGGGGGATCGGACAGACCGGCAGGCCCCTCGACTGCAGGAGGCCGTGACGGTTGACCTTGACTGTGAGCCTCTTCAGCTGGGGAGGGATCGTGCCGTCAGCGGTGCCGACATGGCCGGAGACGAAGACCGCGATCGGGTCCGTTCCCACACGCGAGAGCTTGTAGGGCTGGATCTGGCTGAGCACGGTGATGCGCAGGTTGTCCTGCTGGATTACCGCAGCAGTACCAATTGCGGTACAGATGATGCACAAGGCGAGCGCGAGCGCGCCGATCTTTTTGGTACGTGTCAGTACTTCCCCCACCTGCCTTTCCCTGGCGGCGGATGATATCGATGGTGTGGTTTTTCGCGAGTCCGATTTCTCACACCAATACGAACCCCGCGGCGGTGGTGGAGTTCCTCAGCCGGTTCCCACCGCGTCGATCCAGTCCCAACGCTTGCCGCAGAGCAGGCGGGCATCGTCGACCGGAACGGAGACGATCTCGCCGGCGGCGCCGCCGTTGGCTTCGTCGGGGACGGGCGCGAAGAGCAGCGAGCCGGTTTCAGGAAAACCGCCGCTGCCGGGGTGCAGGTCGGGGCCGCCGAAACGCAGCTCAACTTGATGGGCCCCAGCCTCGAGGCGGCCCTCGCCGAGGGAGATGAAGCCGCCTTCGTTGTTGAGCACGTGGCGGGCGGCGCCAAAGCGCTCGCCGTCGACGAAGAGCTCGACCTCGGTCGGCAGGGAGCCGCCCAGCCAGGCCTCGTAGTCGCCGGCGCGGGGCACGCGCAGCGTGCCGTCGGTCGCGTTCAGCACCGGCGCGTGACGGGCAGCGAGCATCCGCACCCCGCTCGCCCCGTTGTTCAGCGCCAGCAGGCCGAGGCCGCCCACTTCGGAGCAGTCGGGGATGGCGGCGGGATCCTCCGGACCGCCTAGGGCCAGGTGCTCCGGCGGCAGCCCCGTGGGCAGGATCGGGCGCTGCCAGGCCTCGTAGTGCTCTCCCGCCCAGACCAGGCGGTACGGCGAGGGCGGCCGGCTACGTACGGGGGAGCGGCGCAGGACCAGGGTGCGGTATTCGAGCAGGGCGTCGCGGGAGATCTCGTCGACGTCGGGGGCTTCCCCCTTTTCGGCCGTGCTCCCGTCGGTCAGAGCGACCGTGCGCACGCGCAGCTCCGAAGCGCCCTCGGCGTCGAGCTGGCGCAGGAAGTGGCGAGCGCCGTATGGGTTGTACTCGGTCATCAGCGCCGGGCCCTCGCCGGCGAAGCGTTCGCCGATCTCCTCCAGCTCGGACAGCTGGTCGTAGGGGGCGAGGCTGGCGCCGCCGTAGGCGAGCGCGTTCGACCACAGCACGCCACCGGTGAGCAGAACGAGCAGAGCGATGCCGGTGGGCCGGTCGGCGCGGAGGAAGGCGGCAGCGCCGACCAGAGTCAGCGTCAACGCCACCGGGGCGGCCGTGGCCAGGGCCTTGCCGTCGACCCATGGCGAGCCGGCAAAGGCGATCGCCGCACAGGAGACGAGCGCCGCCGCGTACAGCAGCGGCGCGCTCTGGCGGCGGCGCCAGAGCGCCCAGACCCCGACCGCGGCGGCGAGAACGGCAAGGGCGACCAGAATCGCGGTGACGACGCCGGCATCGGGAGCGACGCGGAAGTCGCCCGCAGGCCAGAGGCCGAGAATCTGGAACGGGTTGAGCGCGTCGCCGAGGTTGGCGGCGTCGTCCTGGTTGGTGAGCGGGGTCGAGGTCGGCGGCAGCAGGCCGCCGGTGACGATCACGGGGATGGCGAGGACTGCGACGCCGGCGACGCAGGGCACGGCGCGGCCGATCGCGACGGGGAGGCCGAACCGGGTCCAGGCGAGCGCGGCGAGCGCCGCGAACATCGGCCCGAGCCAGATCAGCCCGGCGACGCTGGCGACGCCGACCAGGGCCCCGGCGGCAATTGCAAGCGGCGCGACGTCACGGAGCGCAGCCGACTTCGACCCAACCCCAGTGTGGTGAAAGTCGGATGCGCGCAGGACGAGCGGCGTCAGCGCCGCCGCGAGAGCGATCAGGAAAGCGACAGCGACCTCCTTGATTCCACCCCAGAGGGCGTAGCCGACGAGGAGCGCCGGCTGCCCCGCGACGAAGGCGACGAGCGCCCTCAGGCGCCGGTCCCCCAGCACCCCGCCCAGCAACGAGAAGATGCAGAGCGAGAGCATCGCCGCGAGGAAGGCGAGGTAGGGCTGGAAGACCCAGGCGAGGTCGCCGCCGGTGAACTCCTGGGCAGCGCCCCAGGGGATGAAAGCGCCCACCGGGTAGCCGTCGGCGAGGTTGAAGTCGAGCGTCGCCCTATATGTGGACTGTTCGACGCTGCTGAGGTCGTGGCCATGGGCCATCGTCTGGTCAGCCAGGGCCAGCCAGGTGGCGGTGTCATCGAGCTTGATGAAACCGGCGAAGGTCGGGTCGCCGGAGAGGATCACCGGCGCACCGAAGACGAGGAAGACACCGAGAGCGGCAGCGGCAGCCCAGGGATCGGGGCGACCGAAGCGCCAGGACCAGGAGAGGCCGGCACCGAGCACGGCCAGGACGAGGAGGAGCGGCGCCGTCAGCTGCGCGGTCGCATCGGCGATCGTGGTGAAGCCGCCGATGACGACGATTGCCGCCAGGCCGACCGGCAGGACGAGCACTCCGGGGAGCCGCCCACCGCTGATCAGGTCGACGAGCAGGCCGAGTCCGGCGCAGAGCAAGGCGAGGACCAGCGGAAAGAGGACCCAGGCAGCGAACAGGCTCACGCTCGGCTCACCGCCGTGCCAGCGTCACTCGGCCGGGCGCACCTGCGACGAGAGGGCGAGGCGCAGGGCGCGGGCCGGGTCTGGGTCGTAGACCTCTACCTGAACGCTGTTATCGGGGCTGGCGAAGTAGACGCTGGTCGGCCGTTCGGCATTGGCCACGACCTGGCGGCCGTCGTCGGAGGTGCGGACTATCGCGCCCGGTTCCGCGGTGAGTCCGTCGATCGCACCCGCCGGGTCTGGCAGCGGGTAGCTGCCCACGGTGAGCACATCGGCGCCGCCTGATCCCGCCTCCGCTCCCTCTTCCAGGTAGCGGATCTGGACGCCACCCTGTTCGGCCAGATTCGTCACCTCGAGTTCGGTGCCCCCCACCGGTCCGGCCCAGTAGACGGCCTGGCCGGCGTCGGCGCCCAGCCCGGCCAGCTCCTCTTCGCTGACGATCCGGACCTCTGCAGCTTCGGTCGTCGAAGCGGGCGTCTCGTCATCGTCCTTCGTCCCCAGCCAGGCGACAACGCCGACGACCAGCGCCAACCCGATAACCGCCCCCCGCAGCAGCCATGGCCGATTCCCGACTTCCATTGCTCGCAGACTCTATTGGCCTCGCCGCCACTGCGCCGCAGCCAGAGCTCATGGAGCGTCTTGGCCGGGTCCCGCTGGAACTTTAAGGCATGGGGTTGCCTCGCTGAGACAACCCCATGCCTACTACCGCACGATCTTCGCTAGACCTCGGGTACTCCTAACTGGTTAGCTCGTACAACGTCGTGCTGCCGCTGTACGTCCCGTTGGTGCTTTCGCTGGGACCGCAAATGAGGGCGGATTTGTCGGCCGTGGATTTGATCCCTTCAAGCGCCAAGGCGATTTGGACCCCCGGTTTGATTGCGTCGCCGACCGAGGAGTAACCGACGCTCCCAACCCCTTTCTGCGGCGCGATCCTATGCGTGCAAACTGTTTTGCTGCCGTTGCTGAGTTCGACTTCGATCGCTTCTCCCGCTTCGGCGCAAACGAGATCGAGCGTGCCGGCTCCGTTGAATACGTAACTGCAGCCGTTCATCCTCATGTTCACGGACTGCGAGATTCCTAGGACGGGTTTTGTTTTGCATCCTGCGTAGGTGGCGTCGACTGCAAGCGCTGTCGTCGCTCCCGTCAGGTTCCCGTTGAACTCGATGTTACTGCATTCGATCGTCCTGTTCCCGAGGTGCAGTGCGTGCAAGCCAGCGGCATCCTGACCTCCGGAAACAGCCAGAGGATAAGCTTCGGCCTCGAAGAGGCCTTTGTTGAAGAAGGGACCGAACGACTTGACAAAGAGATCGGTGTACGCCCCTCCTTTGTTGACGGCCACGAGGCTCCAGATACCGGAGAGCGTGGCGGTGCCACCGGTCGTTCCACAAGTGAGATTTTTCGGACTCGGGGTGTACTGAAGGTCAGCATCTGGCGTCACCTGAACCGTGGAGTGACCTTCTTTTTCGACGTTCCCATAAGTAGCGGAAAGGTCACTGGCAGGGCTGAACAGCCAGTCGCAGCTCGCCCCATTGAGAACAACGGGTCCACAGCCGGCCGGGCCAAGGTCCAGCTTTCCAGTGCCAGGCGCCGCAGGGCGGAAAGTAAACGTACAACCTTTCATTTCCAGAGTCGCGCTGCCAAGCGGCCCCATCGTGCAGCTGGAGTCGTATGTTTTCACTGGCGATATGGAGCCGCCCGGCCCTTTCAGCGTGGCGTCTCCAAAGTTAAGCGAGCAGGTCGCCTGCTTCGCCTCGAAGAGGATGGTCGTACTTGCTGTCTCTTTGGTCATGATCGTCGCCGGATATTCGTCAGCCGCAAACCCCGCAGCCGAAGCGGAGCCCACCCCGACGAGCACTGTGAAGGCCAGTGCCATTACGGCAGCGAGCCCCAGGTGTCTGATGCGTTTCACTTCTACCTCCTTCCCGGCACTGAAAGCACCGGGTCTGACTGGTTGACTGGTTTGTCCTAGTGACGTTTGTGACCCTGGGGACCTAGTGGGCTGGACGCTTGGCTTTCCGGCCCTTGCCCTTGCACTTGGCCCCGACCACCGGGCGGAAGTTCTTGAGCCGCCCGTTGTGGGCGCCGAACTCGGCGATCGCGCGGTGGGTGCCCTTGCAGAGGTTGGTCGAGTTGGTGATCAGGCCCTTGGCGGCGCCCTGGAAGGTGAAGACCGCTTCTGAGACCGGGGCGTCGGGGACGAAGTCGAAGGTGTTTCGGATCCGGCCTTTCAGCGAGTCAATGCGGCCGACGAGGTCGAACTCGATCTGGCCGTTTTTAAGGGCGGCGACCAGATCAGGGAGCTTGTTGGAGGAGGATCTGAGGTAGATCGGCCCTTCCACCGGAGTCTCGAAGAGCGGCGTGGTCGCTTTGGCGTAGCCGTAGATCGAGGCCGGCGGACACTGCTTTGCCGCGTACTGGACCCTGGTGCAGACCGTCCTTATGTGGCTCTGGTCGAGGAAGGCCGAGCGGGGCAGGGTGACCCTGGCCCGGGAGATATTGGCCTGGCCGGGGGCCATCCGCAGCACCGCTCGGAGCTTGGGGTGGGCGCCTCGCTTGGTGCCGCCGATCAGGCGGAAGCCGAGCTTGGGGTCAAAGGGCAGAGAGGCGCAGTCGGCGGCTTGGAAGGGGGTCGAGACGACGACTGGGTTGTTGTCCGCCTCTGAGGCGAAGTCGAGTCCCGAGCCGAGCAGGGTGCTGGCGGTCGAGGTGCGTTCGCAGCTGGTCGGGTTGAGCATGAATTCCGGCTTATCGACGTAGGCGCGAATGTCACGTGCGTGGACGACGATCCCGTCGATGATGTGGGGGATTGGGTCAGAGCCCGTGGCGTCGATGAAGACTTCGGCGGTGTTGCGGTCGATCTTCAGCGC
This sequence comes from Solirubrobacterales bacterium, assembly GCA_035557635.1. Taxonomy (GTDB): domain Bacteria; phylum Actinomycetota; class Thermoleophilia; order Solirubrobacterales; family 70-9; genus VRUE01. The sequence goes on from DATMDR010000069.1 coordinate 35,102, forward strand.
TTGGCGGACGACCACGGTCCCGAGGTCGAAGGGGCCGACCTTGGCGGCGGTGATCGCGGCGATGCTCAGGGGGGAGCCGTTGAAGGGACCCGCGAGGTAGATCTTGCCGGGGGCGTATGCGGGGCTCGGGCCGACACCGGCGCCGGCCAGGGTCCTTCCGACCTCAGAGGCAGCGGGACAGGAGGGAGAGGCTTCCTCTTCGGTCCCCGTCCTCTGCTTGGCCGCCTCGATTGCCGCGTCTGGACAGTAAGGGATGCCGGCCAGCTTGCCGGTGATCCCCGGGGGCAGCTTGATCGAGAAGCGGGTGAACTCCTGTTCTCCATCTGACCTGGACAGGCGCAGGTTGAAGGGGGAGTAGCTGCCAGCTCGGTTGTTGATCGTGCCGGCGAGGAGCCCTGGCTTGAAGGGAGGCAAGCCTCCCGGGGGGCAGGGTCCTTCGCCTGGGCCGGTGATCACCTCGAAGGTCGAGGTGGTGGTCACCGGCGCCCCCCCAGACCAGGGGACCAGCTCGGCCTCGACGTCGTACTTTCCGCAGGCGGGCGGCGTCGCCAACGGAGACCTGGCTCCCTCGCGGAAATGCAACCTGAAGTGGCTGAAGGGCAGCTGGGGCAGGTCCTCTGCCACAGTCGTCAGCTGGCCAGTGACGGGGTCGGGGATCACCTCGAGCGGCTGCTTGACGACGATGCCGAGATTGGCGTTCTTGATCACGATGTAGAGGGCGAGGAGCGAGTCGAAGGGGTTCTCGTAGGGCTTGGCGATGAAGAGGGAGCCGTTGACCTGTTCGTCAAGCAGCGGGGTCTCGACTTCTACCGTGCCGATCTTGGAAGCGCTGGGGCAGCCTGTTCCCAGGGGCGATTTGGCCGTCTCTTTGGCCAGCTGGGCTTCCGTGCAGACCTCCAGCCCTTCGGCGATCGAGGGATTGGTGGTGAAACCCTCCGGCAGGGTGACCACAGTTTCTTTGATGTCTGATTGGGCTAGACCCGTCGGATTGGTGATTCCCTCGTCAGCTACGTCGAGGGAGAAGTCGAGACCGGAGGGCGATTGGGCCGCCTTGCTGGTCGGCTGGGCGGTGATCGAGGGGCTGAAGCCGAGTTTGGAGCAACCGGTCATGCCGAGGGGATTGCCGACGTCGTCATGTGTGAGGGCGCTTGCTTCGGAGAGATCGGCAGGTTGCCGCCAGGAGGCAGCTTTGAAGGTGGTCGAGAGAGGACCCTCACAGGCGCGAGGAAGGGTCAGGTATGGCCTAGTCGCAACACTCGCGGGGCAGCTGCCATTGCTGCGCGCGCAGCTTCCCCGCTCGGCATCGTGGACCGGGTCAGCGGGGTTGCCCCAGAGTGTCACCTCGGAGCCGTAGAAGGAGACGGCCTGGGGGATGTTCCGCAGCGAGGCGAGGACGTTGTAAGGAGGCGATTCGCTGACGCCGAGGTCGATCGTCACCGGCACCGAGATCACCGAGAAGCCGATCTTCTGCGCCACGCCGGGCGGCGGCTCGATGTTGTAGACGGGGACGTGTTCGACGGTGCCTGGCTCGAGGACTTCCACGTCGGCAACGCCGATCGCGGTGCTGTCCGCGCACAAAGGGCCGCCCGGGTTGAGGAAGTCGATATTGGCGCAGCGCGGAGTCGCTTTTGGCTCCCCGATCAAGCCCGGGCCTTGGAGGACCGCCAGGTTCCTCACCTGCCCATCGGGGATCTCATAGCCGCGGATTGGATCAAGGGCAGTGTTGAAGGAAAGGCTGGTGGTCATCGCGAAGGGATGCGAGCCAGCTTGGGTGGCGGTAGAGCCATCCTCATTGGTGAAGGTGACGTCGACCTCTTTGAGTCCGAAGGCGGCACTCGCCGGGGTGGCGGTCATGGCGAGGAAGGCAAGTGTGATCGCAAGAAGGAGATGCCCCGATCGCTTGCTCATCGTCCCGCCCTCCGCTTGTCGTTGGCTTGCTGCTTTGGGTGCTTCGCTCTTCTGCGCTGTTTCTTTGCCACACAGCGCCCCCGGCGGCGGACCTTGCCTTTGGCACAGCGGCCGGGACGGCCTTCGACCACGTTGCCAGCGCCCTGAAAGACAGAGGAGGATGGGGTCGGGTCGTTGGGTGGGGATGGCGTGCCCTGGCAGGCTTCCCCTTCACAAGCGGGTGGCGCCGGTGGTGGCGGTGGGAATCCACCGTTCACTCGAGCGTCGTAGACATCGCGCAGGCCGTAGTCCTGCACCAAGAGGCTGCTCGAGGTAGCGAAGAAGACATCATTGCCATCGGCCGATGCATCGATCAGCTCCGAGTCTTTGGAGCTTTCCCCCGACGAGATCAGGCTGAGGCAACCGCCGTTGGAGGGAGCGAAGGAGGAGTCGGCTTCGGTACATGAGCCCTTCCCTGGCTCCTCCCACTCATAGACGTCGGTCCTACCGTTGGTGTCGCGCGGAACCAGCGCATCGGAGCTTTCGAAGAAGAGCCTGCCTCCGTCAGGGGAGAGGACGCGCCCGGGATGAGTCTGGGAGATCCAGCCGGGAAGCGAAGAAGCGACCCAGATACCGAATTGGCCTGGTGTTTTTCGCCCAGAGGGGCGGGCGCCACTGGGGTTACAGGAGGCGCAGAGGAGCTCGCCTGAGCCTTCGCTTGCCGTCGCGTCATAGACGAAGACCTCGGCGTCGGGCTCGCCGCTTTTAACATCGGCGTTGTCATACCCCGTCAGCGAAGCTGTGGAAGTGAAAGCTAGGTGCAGACCGTCCGGTGAGACGCGGGAATCACGGGCATAGGGCGCTTTGCTGTAGAGGGAGGTGTCAGCGGAGGAAAGCGTCGCGATGAAGGTGAAGCCCTCTCCGCGCTCATGCAGGTATAGGTTCTCTTTGCCCCCCTCAGCGGCGCCAGCGAGATCTTCGCGGGAGACGAAGTAGACGCGAGTCGCGTCGTTGCTGGCGCCTACCACGCCTGTGACTTTTTTGGAGATCAGCGTCCGCACTCCCGCTTCTTTGGCGATCGCCTTACCCACGTCGTATTCGAAGAGGCTGTCGGCAAGGGAGTAGAGCGCTACCGAGCCGTCGGTGGCTGCGGCATGAAACAAAGCGTCCCCAATGGAGACCGGCAGCGTGCAGGCTTTAGCCGCTTCAGTGCACTCTTCGCCTATGAGTTTGCTCGGTGCCTGGGTCGGGTGGACCCGAACGAAGAGTTTGCCAACACCGCTGACGCCGGGGGCTGTGGACCAAAAGACACGCGATCCATCGGCTGAGACTGCGTGATAGACGCTGTCATCCCTGAAGCTAGTAAGAGATTGGCTCGTCCCTAGCGAGGAGTGAAGGGTGGACGCGTTGCCATTGGGCAGGATGCTGACCAAGCGCAATTTGCCTTCGAAGGCGACGTAGACCTGATAGATGCCTTTTCCGGCCGCGTTGCCGGTCAGTTTGGCGGGGGCGCGGAAGAAGGAGACGCTGCCGTCGGCAGAGGTGCCTTGTATGCCGAGGTAATAGTTGCTCGCGCTCGGTTCGGATTCAAGGCTGTAGCCCGGCGGAGCGATGGTGGTCAGCAGTTCATAGCCCGCTCCCCCGCAAAGGTCGCGCCGGTATGCATTGGGAACCCCCACCGGCGCTTTGGGCGCGAGCGCCACGTCCGAGTCCTGCACCAGCCAGCCACTGCAGAGATCTTCGCTGAAGATCTTGTATTGGCCTCTTTCAAAGAGGATGTCACCGGTGTTGTAGAGAGGGGGCGCGGTGCGCGGTGGCGCGATCGAGCGGGTGGACCATCCTGCTTCGGGATCGCGCTTGGAGAGGTACTGGCCGATCAAGGGCGCGCCTTCTGGTTCAGCGTAGGCAGTTGCCAGCATCGAGTAGGTGAACGCGCCACCCCCGACGGACGCCATCGCGTGGGCTTCAGACGCGTCGGTGACATCGGCGTTGTTCTTGTCGAGCGGGGAGACCATCTCGTAAGCACGGCAGTCGGGCAGGCGAACAGAGGCGCCGGTGCGGAAAGTAGCGTTGGGGCATGGATCTGAACTAGGAGGATCAGGCAAGGGGAAAGTGTGAAAGCTTCGTTCCTCCTGACCTTCTCCTTCGCCAAAGACCGGACCGCCGCCACTGCTTTCAGCTACGAAGCGGTAGTGATAGGTGGTATCTGGTTCGAGGCCGGTGAGCAGAACGCCGACTGTGGCGATATCAGCATCAAGCACAGCGTTGGTCAGCTCAGAGCCGGGAAAAAGCGCCGTCTGGTTGCAGCCACCCTCCGAGCATTTGCCGGTGCCGTACTGCAGGTAATAGGTGGTGTCGGGCCAGAAGTGAGGGTTGATCTTCGCCCGCAGTGTGGCGCCGTCAGTGTCGACGGAGAGAGCGTGCTGGTTGCTGATCGTCGGTGGGACCGTCGGCGGTGGACAGATCGAAGGATCAGGCGGCGAGCCATAGGCACGGATGAAGTTTTTTTCGGGCGGGACGACGTTATTTACAAAGAGGTCCGGACTGTCGAGCCCACAGGTAGGGGGAGAGCTGGTTGCAACTCCGGTCGAAGCGTCGAGTTCGCCGGAGAAAGGGAACTCACTGTCTTTGACTTCGCTACAGTCGCCATTGAACTTGCGTATCTGGAGTTCCACCCCTCCGATTTCCTTAACCCCGTCGACCACGTAGATCTTGCCGCTGCTGTCAGCGGCAAGCGCCGTCGGTTTCGCGACTTTCATTGCACACGTTTTGACTCCACCCGGGCTGAGCTTCAGGACATCCGCGGCGGGCGCGGGTACTCCACCGACCAGGGAACCAGAGCCCAGAAAGGCAACGAACAGGTTGCCGGAGGAATCGGCCGCTAGTGACATCACCGTCTTCCCTTTGATCAGTTCTTCGGGATCGGGCAGGTCGCCAAGGTATTTGCCATCGGCGCCGAATCTCTGAATTCGTTCACGATCACCGACGTAGACCGTCTCAGGCAGCCCTCCAACCGCAATAAAGCTGCCAATCGCCCATGAACCGAACTGGCCGGCGCCGGTGCCTCCCACCCCCCTCTGGCAAACATCCCCGGGGTCGATTGGGCACAGGTTTCTTTCAGCTTCTGTAGCGGTTTCCTCACTCTTAGTTTTGTTGACATCACCGCCAAACGTCAGCAAGAAATTTCCGTTGGAATCAAACTTCTGCACACGGAGGTTTCCATGGTCAACGACATAGACATTGCCACTGGCATCGGTTGCAATGCCCTGAGGGCCACAACAGTAACCAAACTGTCCTGTGCCTTCCCCGCTGGTCCCCGCCTTGCAGATGTCCCCGTTGGAGGGGACGCAAATCTCAAACTGGTCCTCGGGAATGGAAGTATCGTCGCCAGGCCCGCTTTTGACCACGTCCCAACCCCAAATTCTCAACAATTGTCCCCAGGCAGTGTATTGCTGGACACGGCGGTTGGCGCTATCAGAAACGTAGAGATCACCGTCTGTCGAATCGGTGGCAACGCCCCGTGGGGCTTGAGTTTCGTCAGCCTCACCACATTCACCGTTGGCCAATTTTCCATCATCGCCACAATTGTGACCCTTCTCCCAGAGCACCGGCGGCCCAGCGGCCCCAGCAGAAGCGGTCAACGCAGTAGAGAGGAGGAGGGCTGAGATGATAAAAAGGAAGCTCATGCGGATGCCGTAGCAGGTCGATCTTCCAGCATCTCGCATGGCTTCTCCTTGGCTGTTGGTAATGCCAGTGCTTGACAGTCTGGGCTGGCCTTGAGTCTTCATTGGTGGGACTGTGATCAGCTGGTTGGCGCCGTCACGGCCCACGTTCCAAACCCAGCCTCATTTTCCGTGCCACTCGCGATCAAAATCGCTCCGGTCAATCCCGTGCCCCCCAAGAAGGTCGCAGGGTTGCTTACTTCGATGACATCTCCTCCGACTTCAAATCCAGCAACGAAAGCGCAGAAATGACCAGGGGCCGCCTCGGGATTTTCAGGACTGGGTGCGTTTCCGACACCGTCATCGCACTCGGGCGGGGCAGTGATGCCTTCACCAACGACATGGGTATTCTCGGCAGGAATGCCCGAAATTAGGGGGATCGTAAAGGAGGCGGATGCCCGGCCTACGCCGCCTTCGCCTCCGATTTCAACTACCCACGTTCCCTTCTCAGTGGCCCCTTTGGGGAGGGTACCCCCCAGAGTCCAAGGCTCGCCGTCTTTGCCCCCTTCGCCATTGCAGGCGAAAGTCGACGTGCCATTGCCAACTTTGAATTCGGCGCCGCCGCGTTCGTCGCAGTCAGTTCCACCGACGGGGACTTCTGTGTTGGTCACGCTGAGGCCGTCCTCGCCGTCAGCCCCTTCGCTGCCAGTGGCGCCGTTGGCTCCAGCTGCCCCCGTGTCGCCCTTCGCGCCAGCGGGCCCGGCTGGACCGGCAGGCCCAACTGAACCAGTCGCACCTTTCGGTCCCCTCGGGCCGCGAGGGCCTTTGGTGGCTTTTTTGGCAGAGGCAGTTGCGCCCTTGCCCGAGCCGCCGAGGTCGTTGGCCGCGAATGCTCCGCCGACCAGGGCGAGGACGAGGGCGATCACCGAGATGACTCCCGGGATGCCGAAGCGGTTGCGTAGCGTCGAGAACATCGAATCTCTCTCCTTGTCCCGTGAGCCCCTCTGCCGGCCGCTTCCCTGCTGCGGCACTCCCGCGAGGCTCGGTTGTCCTGAGTCCCTGGTGCTGCTCGCCCGCTTCCCTGGGCGGACTGAACTGCTTCGTACATGAACTACGCCTGATTGAAACAGCAGTGGTTCGGGACTGTCAAGGAAAAGAGAATGTTTCTAAGCAGGCGAGATCGGCGCCTGCGTAGCGAGAAATCCCTTTAGTGCAGGAAAAGCCCTTGGTACGGAGGCGTTATTTGGTCTTCGTGCGCCTAGGGCGCTTGCGGGCCGCCAGGCGCAGGGTGCGCTCGCTGGCCTTCTCGACTGCCTCGCCCATCGCGATCTGGAAGACGGCGAGGAGGGCGTCGGAGGCAAGTGGGCGCATGCGGTCGAGCGACTCGCGCACCTTGGGCCAGTCGCCTTCGGGGCGGCCGGCGCGGTCGAACGGCTCCCATACCTCCTTGACGAAGAGCTCGACGAAGGCGCGGGCGACGCCGTCGGCGTGGCGGCGCAGTTTCTCGGCCGTGGCGAGGGCGCCCTCAGGGCCGACGCCGAGCTCGGCGAGCGCCACCGCGGCGCGCTGCAGCCGCGGGCTGATCACCTCGACCCGGCCGTCGGGGAGGGCGCGCAGGATGCCGAGCTTTTCGGCGCGGCGCATCAGCTGCGGATCGAGCGCGCCCTCCGCCCCCCACACGTTGGCCAGCTCGTCGGCCTCGACTATCTCCGGCGCCTCGTCCTCGAAGGGGGCGCGCAGGGCGCGGGTGAAGTCGAAGATCTCGGTCGCCGAGCCGCCGTCGCCGCTTTCCAGCACCCGGCGGATCGCCTCCAGGTTGAGGCCGTCGGCCTGCATCTCCCGGGTCAGCGCGATCCGCGCCGCGTGCTCCTCGTTGTAGTAGCCGGTGCGGCCGCGGACCACAGGTGGCGGCAGCAGGCCACGGGTCTGGTGGGCGCGGATGTTTCGCACCGTCATCCCGGTCCGCTCCGCCAACTCGCGGATCGTCATCTCGCCTTTGGCCGCTTTGCTCATCCCCGCATCGTAAGCCGGAAATGTCGTCTCAGCCGCGCGGCGCGAGGGTGAGACGCTGGCCATTCATCTTCGCGGCGGCGTCCGAGCAGAGAAATGCGATCGCCTCGGCGATGTGCTCCGCGGGAGTGAAGGTAGGGAACTCCTCGTCCGGGTTCTCCTCGCGCATCTGCGGGGTGAGGATCGCGTCGACGACGATGACGTTGGCAGTCGCGGCCGTGCCTTCGAAACCGCCGGCGAGGGCCAGGGTCCAAGCCTCGGCGGCGGCCTTGGCGGCGGCGTAGGCGGCATTGGAGTTGGAGGGGTTCTGCGCCTGCTTGGCGGAGACGATGACGAAGCGACCGCGCTCGCCGGCGATCAGCGCGTCGTGGAATGCGCGCGTGGTGTGCTGGACGGTCCGGATCAAAAGGTCGTGCAGCAGCTCCCAGTCCGAGAGCGGCTCCTCGTGCAGCGGCTGCCCGCCGCGCCAGCCGCCGACCAGGTGCAGCAGCGCGTCGACCCGGCCGAAGCGCTCGAGCAGAGCCGCGCACCAGCCCCGCGTCGCCTCCTCGTCGAGCAGGTCGACGGCCCGCCCGTCCCAGCGCTCGGGCGGCAGGTCGAGCCTGGCCCCAATCTCCTCGACCCGCTCCCGAGACACGTCAGTGCCGGCCACGGTGGCGCCGGCCTCCGCCAGCCGCGCAGCGACGACCGGCCCGAGCCCGCCGGCGACCCCAGCAATAGCGACCACGCGGCCGTCGAGTTCACCCGGCTTCATCCGCAAATCATCGCGTAGGTTAGGTGCCGAAGCTTTCTGTCTGATGCAGATGCGAACATGTGTTCGTGCTAGCCCTCCGGCAATCCAACCCTAGGCAGCAAGGAGCCATCGGAGAGGCGGTCGCAGCAAGTTGGCTGATCCAGGCTGGATATGGCGTTTGGATTCCATTCGGCCACAGCCCAGATTGCGACTTGGTTGCGGAGCGGGATGGCTCCCTCCTGCGAGTTCAAGTGAAGACTTCGACCGTGGCACGACGCGAAAGATGGCAGGTCGCGATTTGCACCCGTGGCGGGAACCAGAGCTGGAACGGCATCGTGAAGAAGCTCACTGCACAGCGCTACGACTACCTCTTCGTCCTCGTCTCTGATGGTCGTGCCTGGTTCATTCCTTCAAGCGAGGTGGGAGGACAGTCAGCATTGCTTCTCGGGGGCCCAAAGTACGCGAAATTTGAGGTGGATTCGCAACCGTCCTCCGTACACGTCGCAAGCTAAATGGGGGAGGCAGGATTCGAACCTGCGTAGGCATAGCCAATGCGTTTACAGCGCATCTCCTTTAACCGCTCGGACACTCCCCCGGGAGGATGAGGACCGATTCTAGTTGGAAGCGGTGGCATACTCGCGTCGTGCCGAGCGATCGCACAGTGGCGCGCATATCGAACTCGCTGGGAGCGAGGGGGCTGCGCTGGACCGGGAAGCTCAACGTGCCTCTCTACCGGGCGACCGGAGGGCGCATCGGCGGGAGGGTGAACCGCGCCCCCGTCCTTCTCCTCACCACGACGGGGCGCAAGTCCGGACAGGAGCGCACAGCGCCGATCGTCTACCTGCGAGACGGCGAGAACGTCGTCGTCATCAACACCAACGCCGGCAACGCTCGTGTCCCCGCCTGGTCTCTGAACCTGAAGGCGAACCCCAAGGCCGAAGTCGAGGTCGGCCGCCGTCGCTACCCGGCGCGAGCCCGGATCGCCGAGGGCGAGGAGCGCACAGATCTCTGGCGCAAGCACAACGAGCAGTACACGGGCTTTGACGACTACCAGGAGAAGCTCGACCGCAAAGCGCTGGTCTTCGTGCTCGAGCCGCGCTGACTCGCGCCGCTCAGCTCGCCTCGCGCAGCATCTGCGCCTCGGGCATGCACTGCAGCTTCTTCAGCGTGCTGCTCTCGATCTGGCGGATGCGCTCGCGGGTGACGCCGAAGGTGTTGCCGACCTCCTCTAGCGTCAACGGCTCGAAGCCGGAGAGGCCGTAGCGCAGCTCGATCACCTGGCGCTCGCGTTCGGGCAGCGAGTCGAGTGCGCGGCGGACGCCCTCGCGCTGCAGGTGCTCGCTCGCTTCCTCGAACGGCTCGGTGCTGGCGTCGTCGGCGACGAAGTCGCCGAGCTCGGAGTCGTCCTCGTCGCCGACAGGCTTCTCCAGGGAGACCGGCGTCTGGGCGAAGCGCAGCATCTCCCGCACGTCCTCCAGCGGCCACTGCAGCTCGGCGGCGATCTCGGCCGGCTCGGGCTCGCGGCCGAGCCGCTGTACGAGCTGGCGTTCGACGTGGGCGACCCGGTTCAACTTCTCGACCATGTGAACCGGGATGCGGATCGTCCGCGCCTTGTCGGCGATCGCCCTCGTCACCGCCTGGCGGATCCACCAGGTGGCATAGGTGGAGAACTTGTAGCCGCGCCGGTAGTCGAACTTCTCGACCGCGCGGATCAGGCCCAGCGAGCCCTCCTGGATCAGGTCGAGGAAACCGAGGCCGCGGCCGAGGTAACCCTTGGCGATCGAGACGACCAGCCGCAGGTTGGCTTCGACCATCTGCCGCTTGGCCAGCATGTCGCCGCGCTCGATCCGTTTCGCCAGCTCGACCTCTTCAGCCGCTGTCAGCAGCTCGACCTGGCCGATCGAGCGCAGGTAGAGGCGCAGCGAGTCGAGGCTCGGTTCGACCGTGAGGTCGAGCTCCTCTTTCTTGACCCGACCGTTGGTCGCCGGGACGCGCTGTCCCTTCCCGGCACCGGCGCCGTTCTCGGCGACCACTTCGACGCCGCTCTCGACCAGATGGGCGTGGAGGCCGGCGACCTGCTCCTTGGTCACATCGACCTCCTCCAGCGTGCTGGAGATCTGCTCGAAGGTGAGGTAGCCCCGTTCACGGCCCAGCGCGATCAGGCTGCGGAGCTCATCCGACTCCAAGAGGAGTGGCGACTCTCCCGAATCCTGATCCAGTCCCTGCGGGACCGTCCCCAAAGGTTCGATCTGACTGCCTCCGGTGCAACCTCTCCCCTGGCCGGGGGGTCGGGCCCCAATGCTCCGACCGCGACGAAGTATAGGCATGCTGAGAGCTGAGCAGCACCCGGCCGACGGCGCTGCTCGCCTACCCTTCAGGGCCGTGGCCACGAACGCGACAACTCCCCCGCTGAGCGCCCCCGACGTGCAGGCCCGGGTCCCCGCCACCCAGGTCAGCCTCTCGCGGGTCGGCGTCACCGGCGTCGAGAAGGTGATCCGGGTCAAGGCCGACGGGACCGAGAACCTCTACCACGCCGACTTCGAGTGCTTCGTCGACCTCGAGCCGCGCCAGGCCGGCGTCCACATGTCCCGCTTCGAGGAGATCGTCGGCGAGGCGATCGACGAGGTCGTGCTCGGCGAGGCCTTCCGCGCCGAGGTCCTCGCCGCCCACATCGCCCAGCGGGTTCGCGAGCGCCAGGACGGGCGGCGGGCGGAGGTCTCGGTCACCGCCCGCTATCCCGAGATCGCGACCACCCCGGTGAGCGGCCAGGCGACGCAGGAGATCTACGTCCTGCTCGGCACCGCGGTCGCCTCGGAGCGAGGCACCCGAACCCTGACCGGGGTCCAGGCCCAGGGCATGACCGCCTGCCCCTGCGCGCAGGAGATGGTCGCCGAGCTGGGACGCGAGCGACTGGCGGAGGCCGGCTTCGATCCCGATCAGATCGAGCGCGCGCTGGAGGCCGTCCCGGTCGCCACCCACAACCAGCGCGGCATCGGCACTCTCTACGTCGGCTGCCCCGAGGGCGGCGAGGCATGGATCGACGCGCCCGAGCTGCTCCGCATCGTCGAGGGCTCGATGAGCTCGGAGATCTACGAGCTGATGAAGCGTCCCGACGAGCTCGCCGTGGTCGCCAAGGCGCATGCCCAGCCCCGCTTCGTCGAGGACTGCGTGCGGGAGATGGTGCGGCGCGTCGTCGAGGGTTACTCAGAGCTGTCGGGCGAGGCCTTCGTCATGGCCCGCCAGGAGAACCTGGAGACGATCCACCGCCACAACGTGGTGGCGGAGCGCTACGGCACGCTCGAGGACCTGCGCCGCGAGCTCGACAGCGGCGAGCACCAGCTGCACCACACGACGGTCAGGGAGTGGCTCGAGGCGCCGGCGCCTTGAGCCGTTTGCGCAGGCCGAAGAAGTAGTCGGCGCCGCTGATCACGGTGGCGGCGACCGCCAGGTAGACGAGAGCGTCGACCCAGGCCGGGGAGGGATTGGCGGCGATCAGGGCGAAGACGGCGGCGATCTGCAGGACCGTCTTCACCTTGCCCAGCCAGCTGGCGGAGATCACGATGCCGCGCTCGACCGCCACCGCGCGCATCAGCGTGACCGCGAACTCGCGGGCGATGATCACCATCGCCACCCAGGCTGCAAGCCGGTCGAGCGAGACCAGCGAGACCAGCGCCGCGGCGACCAGCAGCTTGTCGGCGATCGGGTCCATCAGCTTGCCGAAGGTGGTGACGGCATCGCGCGAGCGGGCGAAGTAGCCGTCGAGGCCGTCGGTCAGCGCCGCCAGGGCGAAGACGGCAGCGGCGAGGGTGTCGCCATTCGGCGTCTCTCCCAGCAGTGCGACGACGACGACCGGCACCGCGAGGATCCGCAGCATCGTCAGGACGTTGGGCAGGTTGAGCGGGAACACCGGTCCCTCAGTCTGCCGCCTTTGCGGGGATCATCGCCTACTCGGCGGGCGGAGCCGGCTGCGTGGGCGGTGGCAGATCGCCGGGCTCGAAGGCCTCGGACGCAGCCTCTGCCGGGCTCGCCCCGAGACCCTGCCGCAGGACGACCAGGTGCTGGGCATGGCTGGCGCCGATCGACGCGGCGAGCGTGCGCGGCGCCTCGGTCGCCAGGCGTGGCGCCGCCTCCAGGTAGGCGGCGAGTGCCGCGTTCTCGAGCCCGTAGGCGAGGGCGAGGAAGTCGGCCTGATCGGTGACGCCGGCGAAGTCGAGCTCTTCCTGTTCGGCGTCGGTCTTGCCACCCAAGCCCCGCACCGCCTTGGTCATCGCGTCGACGTGCTCCTGAGCCTGAGCGCGGAACTCGCGCCCCACCGCCCGATAGGGCCCGCGCAGCAGGTGCTCGCCCCGGGCGTAAGCCGAGGCGACGGTCAGCTCCCGGGCCAGCGCCGCGTTGAGGATCTCGACGTCGGCGGCCTTCTCATCGTCGCTCGCCCTCTCCTCATTGCCGCAGCCGGCGGCGAAGGCCGCCAGGACAGCGACGATGAAAAGGGCGACGACGCGGACTGCGCCGCGCCGTCGCCCAATGCGGGAGTGCTGCACCTGCTTCGCGCCCTTCATGGGCGCGAAGCCTATTCAGCTAGACCCGCCAAGCCCCCAGGATCGTTACGACTTCTTCGCAGCCTTGGCGTTCTTGGCCCTCCGAGCGGCCTTCGAACTGGCTTCGCCGGTCTCTTCGTAGTGCATCAGCACGACCGTGGTGGGAACCCCCTCCTCGCCGGACTTGGCAAGGCGCGAAGTGCTGTTGGCCTGGATCTCGATCGCCTGGGCGAGCGTCTCGTTGATCAGATCGACCGTTTCGTCCCAGCCTTGCTGGTCGACGACACCGGGAGTCCAGCTGATGTGGCGGTCGTCGCGAGCGTCGAAGGTCCCTCCCTGGAGTGCCTCGACGACGTTCTCCATCAGCATCTTGATGGAGGTAGCGCTCACGCCCGGCTTGACCGAGGCAGGCAGCGTCGCCCAGTCGCTGTCGTCCAGAAAAGACCTTGCGGTAGCGCGGTAGTAGTGCTCGACGGCGCCGCGCCGCGGCTCGGTTTTGACCAGTTCGATGCACTCGTAGTCCTTGAGGACTTTGACGTGGTAGCTGACCTGGCTCAGGCCCTCGTCGAGCTCCTTGGAAAGTTCGTTCGGGCTCGCCAGCCGTTCGTTGAGGATGGTGAGGATCTCGACGCGCAGCGGATGGGCAAGCGCCTTGACCAGGCGCTGGTCGACGCCGGTCTTGGTCTTGCCTTTGGCCTTGCTCTTCTTGGTGGTCGTCTTGGGGGGCACAGCGGGTTCCTCCGATCGTTTGCGCGGGCTTCGCACCACTTTCGCCGCACGCTGATTAATCACTGCATCGTATTGGTCAAACACGCTGCTTTGCAAACCCAATCGAGGAATTCGCGACTTTTTGACCTAATTTTCCTATTAGTGGAACTAATTTGAGCAATCAAAGGGTCTAAGTCACCGTACGGAGGTCGCGACCCCCCGTCCGAAAGAGCTGACATTTCGAAGGGGGGTGAGGCAGGGTGAAGATCACTGCTACAGGAAACGTTGTCCCGTTGCTTTCCACGACGAAGAATCGCTAGGACTTAGGTGCAGGCGGGGTCCGGGTCTCCCGGCGGGGGAACCGGGCCCCGCCTGCCCTCCTGGCGCAGCCATGATTCAGTTAACGGGTGAGCGAGGTCACGCGTACCGGCCATGTTCCGCTGGAGGAGCTCGCAGCCGAGATACACGCCTGCCGGCGCTGCCCGCGCCTGGTCGAGTGGCGGGAGGCGCGCGCCGCCGACCCGCCGCGCCGCTACCGCGGCGAGGACTACTGGGCACGGCCGCTCAACGGCTTCGGCGATCCCGCCGCGAGGGTGGCGATCGTCGGCCTGGCGCCCGCGGCGCACGGGGCCAACCGCACCGGGCGGATGTTCACCGGCGACCGCTCGGGCGAGTGGCTCTACGCGGCGCTGCACCGCGCCGGCTACGCGAACCGGCCCGAGTCCGAGCGGCGCGGCGACGCGCTGCGCCTGCGCAACGCCTACCTGACCGCCGTGGTCCGCTGCGCACCGCCGGCCAACCGCCCGAGCCCGGCCGAGCGCGACAACTGCCTCCCCTACCTGGAGCGGGAGCTGGAGCTGCTCGACCGCAGCGAGGTGATCGTCGCCCTCGGAGGCTTCGCCTGGGACGGAGCGCTGCGGGCTGTCCGCGGGCTCGGTGGCGAGATCCCGCGGCCGCGGCCACGCTTCGGCCATGGCGCCGAGGCGGCGGTGGGACGCTGGACGCTGCTCGGCTGCTACCACCCGAGCCAGCAGAACACCTTCACCGGCCGCCTCACCGCACCGATGCTCGACGCCGTCTTCGCCCGGGCCCGTCAGCTCACGGCTGGTTCTTAGCGGCCGGTCCGCCTCCGCTGGGCGCAGAGCCCGTCGCGGTCTCGAAGCCGATCAACGCAACGGTGGTGGGAATCGCCTCCTCGCCGCTCGCCGCCAAGCGCTCGGCGCTTTCCGCTTTGATCGTTTTCACTTTCTCCAGGGTCTCGCCCAGGAGAGCGCCGACGTCGGCGAAGCCCTTGGCGTCGAGCGGCATCGAGACCATGCTCAGGTGAACCTCGCTGCGGGCGGTGAAGGTGCCAGCCTCCAGCGCCACCGCGACCTCGTCATAGATGTTCCGGAGGGTGCCCCCGGTTATCCCCGACTTGAAGGTCTCCGGCAAGCTGTCCCAGGCCCGATCGTCGAAGACAAGGGTCTTCCTCGCCCGGTAGAAGTGCTCCTTGGCGCCGCGGCGCGGCTCGACCCTGACCAGCTCGATCAGACCTTCCCGCTCGAGCTCCTCGAAGTGGTAGTTGATGTACGCCGCTGAAACGCCGATTTCCCTTCCCACCGCGCTCGGGCTCGAGACTTTTTCGTTGAGCACGACCAGGACGTGGGCCCGCACCGTGTGGGAGAGAGCAAAGACCAGCCTCGGGTCCATGAACCGCTTCAGCTTGCTCTCGTCGATCGTGGTCCGCCTGCCCATTTTCTTCAGCTTGGCCTTGCGATCCATCGTGCCCTCCCCGATCTAAACCGACGCCCACCAAAGGGTCGTTTCTATATAAGACCCTTTAAGTACCCGATTTGGTCACATCGGGTTTATCGAGCCGGGAGCCGGCGACTACGCGCCGGAAGGCTGATCCGAGCCCGGGCCGGACCTAGGTGGCGTCTCGAAGCCCGCGATCGAGACAGCCGTTGGGATCGGCTGGTCGCCGCTCGCCTCGAGGCGCTCGGCGCACTCGGTCTGGAGCGCGATCACCCGATTCATCGTCTCTTCGAGAATCGTGGTGAGCTCATCCCAGCCTTGCTCGTCGACGTGGAGCCTCGTGCGGCTGAGATGTCCGCTCCGCGCGTCGAAAGTGCCCTCGGCCAGCGCTTCCTTGACGTCAGCGATAACGAGCCGGAAGAGATCGGCGCTGAAACTTCGCCTAATCCCTTTCGGCAAGCGCTCCCACTCGCTGTCGTCGAGGAGGAAGCGACGTTTCAACCGGTAGTAGTGCTCGACCGTGCCGCGCCGCGGCTCGGTCTTGACCAGCTCGATGTAACCGAGCTTCTCCAGCTCTTTGACGTGGTATGCGACGTAGTTGACGCTGAGCCCGACATCACGGGCGAGGTCGCTCGGACTGGCGGCCGCTTCGCCCAGCGCGTCGATGACGTGCACGCGCAGCGGGTGCGAGAGTGCGCTGACCAACCTGGGATCTACCAGGGCCTTGAGATCGCCCTTGGTCTTCTTGCTCGGTTCGCTCACTGGCCGCCCACCGCTCCCCTCTGTTCTTCGGCGCGCCGGGCGCCAACTTTACGTTTCTTCTCGGGGCCGGGGTGCCGCGATGGCCGCTATTGATCGGGTCGCACATATTGTGTGAAACGAATTTGATCAATAGATCGGTCTAAAGCGATGAAGCGGTTTTCGCCGCTTCCTCATGACACGACCGCGAATCAAGAGAACTACCGAGCGGATGGAATCGCCCGACGGGGACCTCTACCTGATGAGGCCGAGCGCCGGAGCAGACGTCCACATCGAGCAGCCCGACGAGGAGGGCCTGCGACTGCTCGCGGCGCTGGATGGGAGCCGGACGCGCGAGGAGCTGGAACGGGAGTTCGGCGAGGAGGAGGTCGGCGATCTGCTCGCCCAGTTCGAGGAGCTGGGCGTCGTCGAGGACGCCGCCGACGACGACCTGATCGAGGACGAGGTGGTGGCGCGCTTCGACCGCCAGCTCCGCTACTTCAGCGACATCTCGACCGGGCCGGCGCCCTCGCAGTGCCAGGGCGCGCTGGAAGGCGCCCGAATCGCCGTGCTCGGGGTCGGCGGGCTCGGGGGCTGGACCGCGCTCGCGCTCTCCTGCTGCGGGATCGGCGAGATGCTGCTGGTCGACTACGACCGGGTCGAGCTGACCAACCTCAACCGCCAGGTCCTCTATGGCGAGGCCGACATCGGCCGGCTCAAGGCGGAGGCCGCCGCGGAGCGGCTCGCCTCCTTCAACTCGCGGACGCGGTTGGAGGTGCTGGCGAAGCGGCTCGAAAGCGAGGCAGAGATCGGCGCGACGATCGAGGGCTATGACCTCGTGATCGACGCGATCGACTGGCCCGCCCATGAAGTCGAGCGCTGGGTCAACTCAGCCTGCTTCGCGGCCGGGATTCCCTTCGTCGCGATGAGCCACTTCCCGCCGATCGCCAGGGTCGGGCCGTTCTACGTGCCGGGAGTGACCGGCTGCTACGCCTGCCAGGAGATCTCCTACCGGCGCTCGTACCCGATGTTCGACGTCGCGATCGAGCAACGCCAGGGCAAACTGTCTCCCGGTGCGACGCTGGGACCCGCCTGCGCGCTGATCGGCGGCCAGGTGGCGCTCGACATCGTCCACCACCTGACCGGACTCGCCGCGCCCTCGACGCTGGGCGTCGGCCACGTCTACGACCTGCGGACGATGCAGGTCGAACGCGAGGACGTCGTTCCTGAGCCCGACTGCCCGGTCTGCGCCCACATGCAGCCCAGCCTCGAGAGCGGCGAGCCGAGAGTTACGCGGCGCCGCTCGTAGAATGGGCACTCGCGCCGGCGTAGCTCAGTTGGTAGAGCACTTCACTCGTAATGAAGGGGTCCCCGGTTCAAGTCCGGGCGTCGGCTCTGGGAGTGCCGGGCGGCGTTCAGGCGCCCACGCCGTGGAACTTGTAACCGACGCCGCGCACGGTTAAGACCAGCTCGGGCTTCTGGGGGTCGCGCTCGACCTTCTGGCGCAGGTTGGAGATGTGGACGTCGCAGGCGCGCTCGTCGCCTTCGAACTCTGTCTGCCACAGCTCCTCCATGATCTTGCGGCGGGAGAAGACCTCGCCGGCGTGACCGACGAGGAGGCGGAGCAGCTGGAACTCGGAGCGGGTGAGGCTGACCGGCTCGCTGCGCACGGTGACCACGTGGCGGACGAGGTCGATCGCCACCGGGCCCGACTCGATCCGCACCGCCTGGCCGAGCGGCGAGCGGTCGAGTTCGCGGCGGCGCAGCTGGGCGCGGACGCGGCCGAGCAGCTCCCGCACCGAGAACGGCTTGGTCACGTAGTCGTCGGCGCCGACCTCGAGCCCGACGACCTTGTCGACCTCGGCGTCCTTGGCGGTGAGGACGATGATCGGCACGGCGCTGCGCGAGCGCACGTCGCGGCAGATGTCGAGCCCGCTGGGGCCGGGCATCATGATGTCGAGGATCAGGAGGTCGAAGGGGATGCCGTCATCGAGCATGCCGCTGGCCTCGTCGCCGTCCGCCGCGGCGGTCACCTCGAAGCCCTCCTGGACGAGCGCGTAGCCGACCGAGTCCCGCACCGATGGCTCGTCGTCGGCGATCAGGATGCGGCCGCTGCTCACAGACACCACCTATCGCGCTTCGCTCGCGGCGCGAAGAGCCAGACATGCACGCTTGCTCGCTCCGCGCTCATGCCACCGGGGTCGGGCTGGGCTGGGCGAGCGGGAGGCGGATCCAGAAGGTGCTGCCCTCGCCCTGGACCGAGCGGGCGCCGATCTCGCCGCCCATCACGCTGACCATGCGGCGGGCGATCGCCAGGCCGAGGCCGAAGCCCTCCTGCTGGCGCGACTCGCTGCGCCTGTAGAAGCGCTCGAAGATGCGGTCGATCTCCGCCGCGGGGATGCCTGTTCCTGTGTCGATCACTTCCAGCGCTACCTCCCTCTCGCCGTCGTGGCGGCCGCGAACGGTAACGGCGCCGGGCGCGGGCGTGTTCTTGAAGGCGTTGGTGAGCAGCCCGATCAGCACCTGGCGCAGCAGCGTGGGGTCGGCCTCGGCGGCCAGCTCGGGCTCCACCTCGACCGCCAGCTCGATGCCCGGCGGCGCCACGACGGCGGCGACGGAGTCGCGGATCGCGACCGGCACGTCGACCACCTCGGTGTCCCCCGTGCCCAGCGACTCGACCCGGGCCAGGGTAAGCAGCGCCTGGGTCAGCCGATTCACCCGCTCGGCGTCCTCGGCGAGGCGCGAGAGGAAGTGGTCGCGGGCCTCGGGGTCGTCCTTGGCGCCCTCACGGAGCACCTCGATCGCGCTGGAGATGCCAGCCAGCGGGTTGCGCAACTCGTGCGCGGCGTTGGAGACGAAGTCCGCTTCGGCTAGCTCGCGGCGCAGCTCGTCGGTGCGGTCGCGCAGCACCGCCAGCACCGCGCGCTCGTCCGGCAGCGAGCGTGCCGACATCGCGTAGGCGCGGTCGCCGATCCGCAGCGCCGGGTGGGCGGCGAAGCCGAGCTCGGCGGCC
>DATMDR010000070.1:0-5845 GCA_035557635.1 Solirubrobacterales bacterium
GAGCCGACCGACCGGTGCCGCGGCGAGGGCGCCTAGGCGGCGCGCAGCGTCTCGACGGCGATCTGCGCCGTCTCGGTCGGGCTTTCGCCGACCCGCACGCCCTTTGCCTCGAGCGCTTCCTTCTTGGCCTGGGCGGTGCCCGAGGAGCCGGAGATGATCGCGCCGGCGTGGCCCATCTGCTTGCCCGGCGGGGCGGTGAAGCCGGCGATGTAGGCGACGACCGGCTTCGTGATGTCGGAGGCGATGAACTCGGCCGCCCGCTCCTCGGCGTCGCCGCCGATCTCGCCGACCATGACGACCAGCTCGGTCTCGGGATCGGCCTCGAAGAGGGTGAGGATGTCGATGAAGTCGGAGCCGACGATCGGGTCGCCGCCGATGCCGACGATCGAGGAGTTGCCCTCGCCCGCCTGCTTCAGCTCGTTGCCGATCTGGTAGGTCAGCGTGCCCGACTTGGAGACGACGCCGATCTTGCCGGGCTCGAAGAACTGCGCGGGAATGATCCCCACGTTGGCCTTGCCGGGCGAGAGTACGCCGGGGCAGTTCGGCCCGATCAGCCGCACCCCGGCCTCCTTCGCCTTCCAGTAGGTCTTCAGCATGTCGAGCACCGGGATCCCCTCGGTGATCGCGATCACCGTGTGCACGCCGGACTCGATCGCCTCGTCGATCGCCGGCGCGGCGAAGCGGGCCGGCACGAAGATCATCGAGGTGTTGGCACCCCGCTCCTCGACGGCCTCCTTGATCGAGTCGAAGATCGGCACGCCCTCGACGTCCTGCCCCCCCTTGCCCGGGGTGACGCCGGCGGCGAGATAGGTCCCATAGGCCTGGTTGCGGAGGCCGTGGAAGGAGCCCTCGCGCCCGGTCAGGCCGGAGACGACGAGCTTCGTCTCCTTGTCGACGATGATCGACATCAGCTCTGGCCCCCCGCCAGCTCGACGACGCCTCTCGCCGCGTCGAGCATCGTCTTCTCCTGCTGCAGGTTGGGGAGATCGGCCTCGGCGAGGATCGCCAGGCCCTCCTCGGAGTTGGTGCCGTCGAGGCGGACGACGAGCGGGACCTTCAGGTCGAGCTGCGAGGAGGCCTCGACGATGCCCTTGGCGATCTCGTCGCAGCGGGTGATGCCGCCGAAGATGTTGAAGAGGATGGCGGTGACCTTCTCGTCGGAGGTGATCACGGTGAGCGCGTCGACGATCGCCTCCGCCTTGGAGCCGCCGCCGGCGTCGAGGAAGTTGGCCGGCCTGCCGCCCGCCTGGGCGACGACGTCGAGCGTCGACATGCAGAGCCCGGCGCCGTTGGCGAGGATGCCGACGTTGCCGTCGAGCTTGACGTAGGTGAGGCCCTTCTCCTTCGCCATCGCCTCCTGGGGGTCGTCAGCGGTGTCGGCGATCTCAGCCAGCTCCTGGTGGCGGAAGAGGGCGTTGCCGTCGATCGTCACCTTGGCGTCGAGCGCGACCACCTCGCGCCCCGTGGTGACGATCAGCGGGTTGACCTCGATCAGGGTCGCGTCCTCCCCGCTCGCCACCTGGGCCAGCTTCGCCAGCACCTCGGCGGCCTGGTCGCGCACGTCCTCGTCGAGCCCGGCCGCCTCGACGATCGGGCGCGCCTCGGTGGCGGTGAAGGGTCGGGTCGGGTCGATGTGCTCCCTGACCAGTGCCTCGGGGTCCTCCTCGGCGACCGCCTCGATGTCCATCCCGCCCTTGGCGGAGACCATCGCCAGCAACTTCTTCTCGCCGCGGTCGAGGATCACCGAGGCGTAGTACTCGGCGGCGATGTCGGAGCCGCCCTCGACCCAGACCCGGTCGACCCGGAACGGGCCCTCGCCGCGCGGGCCGAAGATGTCCATGCCGAGGATCGCGTCGGCGTGCGCCCGCGCCTCCTCGGCGTCCTGGGCGATCTTGATCCCACCCGCCTTGCCGCGTCCGCCAATCAGCACCTGCGCCTTGATCGCGCAGGGAAAACCGATCCGATCCGCGGCGGCAACCGCCTCCTCGACCGTCGAGGCGACCTCGCCGCTCGGCACGGCGATGCCGTGCTTGGCGAACAGCTGCTTGCCCTGATACTCGAGGAGGTCCATTTTTCGGCGCGCGCGGAGCGGCGCGGGCGGGCAGCCTACCCGAATGGAATAGGGCATAATGCCGCGGCCTTCCTCCCCTCTTATGCCCCTCCCCAGCCTCAAAACCATCAAATGGGTGACCACCGACTGCTACGGCAGCCTGATCGACTGGGAGAAGGGCATCGTCGACGCCTGCAGGAAAGAGGCGGAGAAGGACGGCTTCAGCTTCGAGGAAGGCGCCTTCCTGGCCCGCTTCATGGAGGTGCAGGCGGCGATCATGGCCGGCTCCTACGAGCTCTACGCCGAGGTGCTGCGCCGCACGATCGTCAAGGTCGCCGGGGAGATCGGCTGGGAGGTCGAGCCCTCGCGCGCCCAGTTCCTGCCCGACAGCGTCGCCCGCTGGCAGCCCTTCCGCGAGGCGAACGCGGCGATGGACCGGCTCGGCAAACGCTACGAGATCGGGATCATCTCCAACATCGACGACAAACTGCTCGGCGTCTCCCGCCGCCACCTGCGCACGGAACTGGACCTCGTCGTCACCGGCCAGCAGGTCCGCAGCTACAAGCCAGACCCGGTCCACTTCAAAGAGGCCGCGCGGCGCATCGGCGGCAAGAAAGGCTGGGTCCACATCGGCTCCGGCTACACCAACGACGTTGCCCCGCTGCTGAAAATGAACGTGCCGGTGATCTGGGTCAACCGCCACGGCGAGAAGCTCGACGGCCGCAAGGCACCCGCCGCGACGGTCAAAACCTTCCGCGACGCCGTCAAAAAGCTCGGCGCGTCCTGAGCCTTCTCTAGCGTTTCGCAACTTAACCGCCGGGTGACGGTTTCCGGACCTAGGTCCCCGCGGCCACAGCGACGCATGTACCGACTCGGACAAAGCAGGGTGTCTCGCCGTATCCGCCTGCCGCTCGCGGCGGGGCTGCTGGCGCTGCTCTGCATCGCCGTCCTGGCTCTCCAGCCGCAGGCGAAGGCGCAGACGGAACAGCCGCCCAGCTTCGTCGTGATCCAGACCGACGACCAGACGCTCGAGCAGCTCTACGCCACCTTCCGCCAGGAACCCACGCTGCAGGCGATGCCGAACACGCTGCAGCTGATCGGGCGGCGGGGGATGACCTTCAACCGCTACTACGTCTCCTATCCCCTCTGCTGCCCCTCCCGGGTCAGCATGCTGACCGGCCGTTACGCCCACAACCACAACGTGCGCGGCAACGTGCCGCCGAACGCCGGCTACACCGGCTTCTCCTTCCGCGGAGCGATGACCCACAACCTCGCCACCTGGCTGCAGGGCGCCGGCTACCGCACGGTCCACATCGGCAAGTTCCTCAACGGCTACGGGGACGAGCCCTACGACGACGGCAAAACGGTTCCGCCTGGGTGGAACGCCTGGCACACGGTGATCAAGGCCGACACCCACCACTACTTCTACGGCTACACGCTCAACAACAACGGCGTGCTCGAAGGGCCCCACGGCGACTCAGGCAGCTGGGAAACGCGTGAATACGGAGTCCGTGACGACCTCGGCTGCCCCCTCGCACCGCTCAACGGACTGCCCTGCTACTACGAGACCGACAAGCTGACCGAGATCGCGGCGCAGGAGCTGCTCGGCACCTCGCCCGAACAGCCCTTCTACCTGCAGCTCGATTACACCGCTCCCCACGGCGACTTTCGCCGCCCGGCGGGGCCCGAGCCGGCGCTGCGCCACTACGACTGGTTCAAGGGGGCCCCCTTCCCGCACAGTCGCTCGGAAGGGTTTGCCGAGGGGAACGTGAGCGACAAGCCCAGCTTCATCAAAGAAGCCCCCTACCTCTCGCTCAGGGACATCCACACCTACCGCGTCTACTACCAGAAGTCGCTCGAGTCGCTGCGCGCGATCGACGATGGCGTCAAGCGGATCATCGACACGCTGGGCTACCTGCAGCGCCTGCGCAACACCTACGTCATCTTCACCTCCGACAACGGCTTCTTCTTCGGCGAGCACCGGCTCACCGGCGGCAAGTTCCTCGCCTACGAGCCCGCCGTGCACGTGCCCTTCCTGATCCGCGGCCCCGGAATCAAACCCAACAGCTCGACTGGGGAGCTGACCGCCAACGTCGACATCGCGCCGACCGTCCTCGAGCTGGCCGGGGTCACGGCCGACAAGAGCATCGACGGCCGCTCGATGGTCCCCTTCCTGCGCGACCCTGAGCTGCGCAGCCGCCGCCCGATCCTCTTCGAGTCCTTCGTCGAGACCGCTGACGTGGAAGCGAACGCGACGCCGCCACCGGAAGCTCCCGCCCCCGCCAGCGCCCGTCGCGGCACCGGCGCGACCGCCTCGATCCTGGCGCCGCCGAAGGACTACGAGGGAATCCGCCTCGGCCCCTTCAAGTACATCGCCTGGCCGAGCGGGGAGAAGGAGCTCTACGACATCAACAAAGACCCCAACGAGCTCAACAACATCGTCCGCATTCCCAACTACTTCCCCGTTCGCAACCTGCTCCACCGCGAGATGCGCCGGCTCGAGAACTGCATCGGCAGGGAATGCCAGGAAGTCGGGCCGAAAGTCCCCCTGACGCGCAAGGAACGCCAGGCGCAGATCCGCCAGGAAAAGCAGGAACGGCGGGAAAAACAGCGCGAAGAACGGGAAAAACGGCAGGAAAAAAGGTAGGACGCGCGGGTAGCGGCTGGCGGGTCCTGTCACCGAATAGGGCCCACCACCCTTCCGGTAGCTAAAGCTTCCTCAGGGTGGTCCCCCCATTCGGTGCCACCCGCCAGAGCTGCTCGCTTGCCTACTCGATAACTGCGAGGACGTCGCCGCTGGTGACGGCCGCGCCCTCGGCGACTTTCAGAGAAGTGACTTTGCCTGATCTGTGGGCGGCTATCTCGTTCTCCATCTTCATCGCCTCTATTACGCAGATGAGATCGCCCTCGGCTACCTCGGCTCCCTCCTCCACCGCCACCTTCAGCACGGTGCCCTGCAGCGGCGAGGGGAGTGACTCGCTGGAGGCGCCGGCGGCGGCGCCGGACTTGCGCTCGCGCTTGGGCGGGCGCTTGCCGCCCGCTGCCGGAGCAGCACCGCCCGCGGCCGCCTCGCCGATCACCTTGACGTCGAAGAGCTTGCCGGAAACCTCGACCTTGTAGTCGCGGGAGACCAGCTCGGGTGACTCTTCGGCCTCGGCGGGAGCGGGCGCTGCCTCGGGCGCGGTCGCCTTCAGCCAGTCCCGATCCTCCATCAGGTCGCGGCAGGTCTCGCCCTTGGCCCACTGCTCCGTGGCAAGGATCGCCTTGTGGAAGGGGATCAGCGTGGTCAGGCCGCCGACTTCGTACTCGCCCAGCGCCCGCAGCATCCGCCGTGTCGCGTGCTCGCGGTCGACGTCCCAGACGATCAGCTTGGCGACCATCGGGTCGTACATCGGGGTCACCTCGGAGCCCGCCTCGACCCCGGAGTCGACCCGTACGCCAGGCCCGGCAGGCTCGCGGTAGCTGGTAATCGCGCCCGGCGCCGGGGCGAACTTCTTGTGCGCCGCCTCGGCGTTGATCCGGCACTCGATCGCGTGGCCGCGCAGCTCGACCTCGTCCTGGGCGACCGAGAGCTCCTCGCCGGCGGCGACCAGCACCTGCTCGCGGACGATGTCGACGCCGGTGACCATCTCGGTCACGCAGTGCTCGACCTGCACCCGCGTGTTCATCTCGAGGAAGAAGTACTCGTCGCCGACCTGCATCCCCTCGACCGTGCCGGCGCCGCGGTAGCCGACCGCGGCAGCCGCGTCGGTGGCGATCTTGCCGATTCGCTCGCGCATCTCCTCGTCGACCTGC
>DATMDR010000071.1:0-6256 GCA_035557635.1 Solirubrobacterales bacterium
GGTGCTGCCGGAGCGGGGGGGACGGATCGTGCTCGAGCCGGAGATCTTCTACCTGCTGCTCTCGGCGGAGGGCGTCTGCATCCCGCCGAACTACGCCGCCGAGATGATGGCCTACGACCCGACGGCCGGCGAGCTGCGCACGCACTACGCCGGGTTCTTCGATCCCGGCTTCGGCTACGACCCGGCGGGCGAGCGGCACGGCAGCCGCGCGGCGCTCGAGGTGCGGGCGCGCGATGTCTCCTTCATGGTCGAGCATCGCCAACCGGTGTGTAAGCTGGCGCTGGAACAGACGAGCGCACCAGCCGAACGCCTCTACGGAGCCGAGCTCGGCTCCAACTACCAGGGTCAGGTGACGATGCTGAGCAAGCACTTCGAGGAGCAGGGGGCGTCGTGAGCGGGGCTTGGCGACTTACCCCCCTGTATACGACCGGAAAGTCGCCAAGGTCATGACTGACAGAACCTGGAACGTCTACCTGGCGGGCGAGATCCACTCCGACTGGCGCGAGCGGATCGAGGCTGGCGTGCGCGAGGCGGGCCTGCCGGTGGAGCTGACGGCGCCGGTCACCGATCATGCCGCCTCCGACGACGCCGGCACGGGCACACTGGGTGAGGAGCCCGAGGCCTTCTGGCGCGACCACAAGGGCGCCGGCGTCAACGCGATCCGCACCCAGACCCTGATCCGCGACTCCGACATCGTCGTCGTCCGCTTCGGCGACAAGTACCGCCAGTGGAACGCCGCCTTCGACGCGGGTTATGCCGCGGCGCTCGGCAAGCCGATCGTCACCCTGCACGACGGTGAGCTCGATCACGCCCTGAAGGAGGTCGACCGCGCCGCCCGGGCGACCGCGCGCACGGCCGAGCAAGTCGTCGACGTGCTGCGCTACGTGATCAGGGGCGAGCTGCCGGGCTGAGCCATCCCTGGTGTGTGCGAACATGTGTTCGTATGCGCTGGGATGACCAGAGAGTTGACCAGGACCTGCGGTTGCCGGGGGTCGGCGACGGGACGGTGGTGCGGACGTTCGACGCGCCGGAGGCGATGGGGATCAACTTTCACGAGGTGCGGGCGCGGTCGGCGCTGAACCGGGTGCCCGGGCAGCGGTACGGGTTCGGGTGGACGATCAATCCGTATCGAGGATGCACTCATGCCTGCACCTTTTGCTTCGCTAGGCGAACCCACACTTACCTCGACTTCGATGCCGGCAGGGACTTCGAGCGGGAGATCGTGGTGAAGGTGAACGTGCCGGAGGTGCTGCGGGCGGAGCTGGGGCGGCCGAGCTGGAAGCGGGAGCTGGTCGCGCTGGGGACCAACACCGATCCGTACCAGTGGGTCGAGAGCCGCTACCGGATGATGCCGGAGATCCTCTCGGCCCTGGAGGAGGCCGAGACGCCGGTCTCGGTGCTGACCAAGTCGCCGCTGGTGATGCGCGACGCCGACCTCTACGAGCGAATGGCCGAGCGGCTGCCGGTATCGGTCAACCTCTCGGTGCCAACGCTCGACGAGAAGGCCTGGCGGGCGACTGAGCCGCACACACCCAGCCCCAGCGCCCGCCTCGACGCGGTCGCCGAGCTGCGCAGCCGCGGCATCGACTCCGGCGTCCTGATCGCACCCTTGATGCCAGGCATCAACGACACGCCCGAGCAGGTGCAACCCATCGTCGAGCGCGCCCGCGAGGCTGGCGCCACCTTCCTCGGTGGCGTGGCTCTGCATCTCAAAGGTGAGGTCCGCGACGTCTTCTTCGGCTGGTTGAAGGCCAAACGGCCGGACCTGCTCCCCGAGTACGAGCGCTTGTACGCCAATGGGCGCGCATACATGCGTTCCGATGAGCGCAGCCGGATCAGCTCAGTCGTCCGGGGCTGGGGAAGAGGGCGACGTGGTGGGGAGAAGCGGCAGTCCCCTCGCCCGGACAATCGCCGGTCTAATGAGACCGGCGATTTGAGTATCCGCCCGTTCGAGGGGACTGCCCCTTCTCCCTCCCAGGAAGCGCTCTTCTGAGCACGATGCATTGCTAGGGTCGAAGGCCCATGGCTGCTGACGTCATTTCATTCGCCAGAGGCGCCCCGAGCGCCGACATCCTGCCGCGCGAAGCAGTGGCTGAAGCTGCTGCGGTAGCGCTTGCCGACGACTGGCAGAAGGCGCTCTCCTACGGGACCGGGGTTGGGCATCCGGGCCTTTGCGAGTGGGTCGCGGAACGCCACGGAGGGCTCGAGGCGGGGCAGGTGATGATCGCCAACGGGTCGCTCGAGGCCGGGGCGATGCTGTTCGAGCACCTGCTCGAGCCCGGTGACCGAGTGGTGGTTGAGCAGCCGTCTTACGATCGCACGCTGCTGCTGCTTCAGCGGCTGGGCGTCGAGCTGGTGCCGGTGCCGCTGGAGGCGGACGGGATCGACCTCGCGGCGTTCGAAGCGGCGCTCGCCGAGGGGCCGATCAAGCTCGCCCACGTCATCCCCAACTTCCACAACCCCGCCGGTTGCACGCTCTCGGCCGAGAAGCGGGTGCGGCTGGTCGAGCTCGCCGCTGAGCACGGCTTCTGGGTCTTCGAGGACGACCCCTACCGCGAGCTGCCTTTCGAGGGCGAGGCGCTGGAGACGATGCTCTCGCTCGACCGGGCCGGCCGCGTGATCCACGCCTCCTCCTTCTCGAAGACGGTCAGCCCCGGCGTCCGGGTTGGCTACTTGGCCGGTCCCGGTGAGGAGATCGCCAAGCTTGCCAAGCGCGCGAATGAGACCTACATCTCACCCAACATGCTGGCCGAGTCCGTGGTGCTGGAGCTCTGCCGCTCGGGCGGCCTCGATCGCAACATCGAGTTCGTCAAGGGCGCCCTGCGCGAGCGCCGCGACGCCCTGGTCGGTGCGCTGCAGGAGCAGCTCCCCGAGGCCGAGTTCGTCATCCCGGGCGGCGGCTACTTCCTCTGGCTCGACCTCGCCGAGGGCACCGACACCACGGTGCTGCTGGCCGAGGCGAAGAGCGACGGCGTCGCCTTCGTCGCCGGCCCCGACTTCATGCTCGACGGCGGCCTCAACAGCCTCCGCCTCTCCTTCGCCAGCGTTCCGCCGGAGCGCATCCCGAAGGGCGTCACCCGCCTCGCTCAGGCACTTGAGCGAGTTCGAACCGCTTCGCCTGCTTGAGCCTATCCCGGTAGGGGTGGAACGTCTTGTACTTTTCCCGCGGGAAAAGTTAAGTGGAACTCCTGCCGGGATAGGCTCTTATCGACCGTAGCGGTCCGAAGAGAGCACCAGCTGCTCGGGAATCGCTGCCCGCGGCGGCGGTGATGGATCGGCGCGGACCGAGACCGTCTCGGCCACGCTCCGGGTCACCTGGTGGGGACCGTCCTCGGAGAGGATCGTCACCTCGTCCTCGTCGGTCTTCTCGACCGTCCCCTCGAGCCCGGGATGCAGCCCCGCGTCCTTGAGGTAGTGCAGAAGCTCCTCGGCCTCGTTCTCGAAGCGCAGCACGTGCACCTTGGCGCCGGTCTCGACGTCGGCCAGTAGCGCGCCCTGCTCGCGGGTGCCCTCGACGATCGGGTGGCCGTGCGGGCAGGTGGTCGCGTTGCCGATCGCCGCCCGCATCCGCTCCTCCAGCACCGGCGACATCGCGTGCTCGATCCGCTCCGCCTCCTCGTGGACCTCGTCCCAGGGGATGCCGAGGACATCGGTGAGGAAGCGCTCGATCATCCGGTGGCGGCGGACGATGTGGCTGGCGTGCTCGCGCCCGGACTCGGTGAAGGCGAGCGACTTGTCGGCGTTGCGCTCGACGTAGCCGTCGTCGACCAGGCGGCCGATCATCTCGTGCACGGTCGGCGGCGAGAGCTGCATCGCGCGGGCAATGTTGGCGCCGGTGATCGGCAGCCCGGCCTCCTCCAGCCAGAACATGATCTCCAGGTACTCCTGCTCTGCGACGGTCGCGTCAGCCATCTTTTCCGATACTAGCGGCGCTCCACCAGCGTCGAGACGACCGCCTCGTAGAAGCCGTCGCCCATGCGGCCCTCGGTGACAGTGGCGTTGTCCCAGGAGGCGAGCGCCGCGCGCAGGCCGGGGTCGCGCTCGGGCCCATTGGCGACGACGAAGAAGCGGCCGACCGCGGCGGCGACCTCGAGGTCCTCGACCGAGTCGCCGACGGCGATGCAGTCGGCCGGGTCGTAGCCGCGGACGCGGGCGTGGGCGGCGACGGCGTTCGCCTTGCTGACCATCTTCGGGACCAGGTGGTAGGCGTGGGTGGGCCCGTCGATGGCAGGCATCTCCCGCGCGATCGCGCCGTTGTCGAGCAGGCGCAGGTCGCCGTGCCCTTCGGCACCGAGCAGCTCGTTGGCGGCGGCCACGTCGACCTTGCCGCGGAAGAGGTGGGAGAGGACGCGGCCCTCGTGCCAGGGGGCGTGGTACTCGAGCCGCCCCTCGAAATGCTCGAAGAGCATCTGCGGGATGCCCCGCGCCTCGATCTGCTCGTAGATCGTGCCGCTTTCGTCCGGCTCCATCTCGCCGGTCATCAGCGTCGTCTCGCCGTCGATCGCGAAGGCGCAGCCGGCCTCGTAGATGTAGGAGGCCTGGCCGATCAAGCGGGCGCACTCGTGCACCTGCGGCTCGCGCCGCCCGGACATGATCGTGACCTCGACCCCGGCCCGGTGGCAGGCCTCGAGCCCGCGCGCCTGGGCGTGCGAGAAGCCGCCCTCGGCGTCGCGAAAGAGCGAGCTTCCCTTGCCGAGCAGGGTGCCGTCGAGGTCCACGTAGACGCAGCTCAGGGCCATGGGCGCGGTCGCTACGGTAGCGGCGTGCCCTGGCGACTCGCCGACCGGACCCTCGAGCTGGCCCAGCCGCTAGCGGCTGGGATCGTCAACGTCACCACGGACTCGATGTTCGAGGGGGCGCGCAGCGGCACGCCCGAGCAGGCGATGGAGGACGGGCGCGGGCTGGTCGAGGCCGGTTTCGACATGCTCGACGTGGGGGCGGTGGCGGCGCGCAGCGGGCCGCCGGTGGCGGCGGAGGACGAGGCGGCGGCGCTGGTGCCGGCGGTCGAGGGGATGGCCGGACTGGACGTGCCGGTCGCGGCCGACACCTTCTCGGTCGAGGTGGCGCGGCGGGCGCTGGCGGCGGGCGCGGTGGCCGTCAACGACATCTCCGGCGGCTCGGAGGAGATGTTCGAGCTGGTGGCCGAGACGGGGTGCGGCTACGTCCTCATGCACATCGAGGGGCCGCCGCGGGTTAACCGGCCGCCGCGCGAGTACGGCGACGTCGTCGACCACCTGAAGTCGTGGTTCGGGGGGAGAGTCGAGGCGGCCCGGAGGCTTGGGGTGAGCGAGGAGCAGATCGCGATCGACCCCGGACTCGACTTCGACCTCAGCCTCGGCCAGGACCTGGAGATCCTGCGCCGGCTCGGCGAGCTGCGCGCGCTCGGGCTGCCGCTCTACGTGTCGCTCTCGCGCAAGGACTTCATCGGCGCGGTGCTGGCCGGCTCCTGGGAGGAGCGGCTGCCGGCCGGCGAGCGCGAGTGGGGGACGGTCGCCGCGGTGGCACTGGCGGTGCGGGCTGGGGCAGACATCCTGCGGATTCACGACCGCAGCTCGCTGCAGGCGATGCGGGTGGCGGGACGGATCGCGCGGCCGCAGCGGAGCGCCGCCTGATGGCGAAGAGCCTGCTCGACTCGACCTGGGCGATTGCGATCGATCCCGCACGGCGTGACGGCCGCATCGTCGCCGAGAGCGCCGAGGAGGAGCGCAGGGCGAAACGGGTGGCGCTGCCCCGCTCGCTCGACCCGGCGCTGGCCGAGCGCCTGCGCGCCGCCGGGGTCGAGCGGCTCTACTCGCACCAGAAACGGGCGCTCGAGGCAGCCGCCACCTCTCACCTTGTGATCACCAGCGGCACCGCCTCGGGCAAGAGCCTCGCCTTCAACCTGCCCGTCCTCGACGGGATCGCCCGCGATCCGAAGCGGCGCGCGCTCTACCTCTACCCGACCAAGGCGCTCGCACAGGACCAGGCGCGCAAGCTCGGTGCGCTGCGCCCGCCCGGGTTGCGCGAGGCGATCTACGACGGCGACACGCCAAAGGAGGAGCGGCCGGCGATCCGGCGCCGCAGCAACCTGATCCTCACCAACCCGGACATGCTCCACGTCGGCGTCCTCCCCAATCACAAGCACTGGGGCGACTTCCTCGCCAACCTCGGCTGGGTCGTCGTCGACGAGGCGCACACCTACCGCGGCGTGCTCGGCTCGCACGTGGCGAACGTGCTGCGGCGGCTGCGCCGGGTGGCGCGCGCCTACGGCTCCGAG
>DATMDR010000072.1:0-40189 GCA_035557635.1 Solirubrobacterales bacterium
TACGTGACGACCCTGGCAGGCGGGGACGAGGCGCTGATCGAGCAAATCGCCGAGGTCACCTCGAGCTTCAGGCGGCTCGCGACGAAGTACGCCTCGAAGCTGGAGAAGTCGCGCGATCGCAGCGACCGCATGACTTCGCAGCAGCTGCGGAACGACCTGCGCTCGGACGGCTTGAAGCTCAGCCACAGCTGAGCCTCGGCCGCTACCGGTCGGCCAGCGTGCCCCTGAGGTGCGCGAACGTCACCGCGTACGAAACCGTCTCCACCACCTCGACGCCGACCGTCGCTGTGACTTTGTCGCGCAGCCCCATGCGTGCCGCGCGATGGTGCTCGGCGACCTCCTCGCTCTCCCACAGCGCAATCACGTGCGTCGTGCCGGTGTCCTCGTTGTTGAGCATCAGGAGGCCGCCGAAGCCGTCGATGTCGCGGAGCCACTCGACCATCGTCTCGCCGACCATCTCGGCGACCTCAGCTGCGTTCTCGACCGACCCGCGCGTCGTCGTCATGCTCGCGTACAAGGGATCCTCCTTTCCTGCAGGCGTATCCGTAGTGGAGCTGGCGCAACCGCGCGGCGAGCTCCTCTGAGCGTCGAGGAGCCCGCCGCGCCGATCTCTACGCGGACGCGGCGCCCGCGTCGGCGTAGAGCAGGGATCCGGGCGTCGTCAGTCGCTCGCCGGTCTCGAGCAGGGTCTTGAGGCCGGAGAGGATCATCGGCCAGCCGCCGTAGAGTTCGCCGTTGGCGCCCTCGCGCAGCTCGTCGTGGGTGACCGTCAGCCGGCATGAGTCGCCGACCGGTTCGATCTCCCAGGTCACCCTTGAGGTCCCTTCTTCCTTCACCTGGTCGCTCCAGAGGGCAACCATGCTCTGCACCAGCCGGCGCGGCGGGTCGACCTCGATGTTCTCGCCTTCGCTGATCGCGATGCCGGCGCCGGGGTGGAAGCCCTCGTAGCGGGAGCCCGGCGTCCAGTCCGAGCGGACGCCGACGCCGAAGCCGTAGCGCTGCCTCTGCTCGTCGTCGACGATCGCCTCCCAGAGGCGCTCCGGCGTGGTCTTGATGTAGATCTCGAAAACCTTCTCCATGGTGTCCTCCTCGATGTCTTTCTTGAGCTCGCTCAGGCCCGCGGCCCAGGGCTCGGCGTACTTACTCACCCAGCGGTCGTGGACGAGCCGGATCGGGACGGGGTTCAGGAAGTGGAGCTTCTCGCGGCCACGCCGCCTGGTCGTGACCAGTTTCGCCTCCTCGAGCACGCGCAGGTGCTTCATCACGCCGAAGCGCGTCATCGGCAGGCGCCGCTCGAGCTCGCTGAGGGACTGCCCGTCCTGCTTGAACAGCTCGTCGAGCAGCCCGCGGCGAGTCGGATCGGCCAGGGCCTTGAACACGTCGTCCATGGCGAGGACTATAGGTTACCATTAGGTCACATGTCAACCTAAGCTTTGATAGCCCCTCAAAGGGCGGCGGAGCCGCCCTGTCTACCGGCTGCGGTAGAGGCGGTTGGTGAGTGGGGCGAAGACGGCGGTGAGCGCGGTGGCGACGGCAAGGACGATCGCGATGTCGCCGGCCTCCGCGTTGCCCTCCATCAACCCCCGGGAGGCGGTGGCGAGGATCGAGATCGGATTGATGTCGACGAACGCCTCGAGCGCGCTCGGCAGCGTCTCCGGTTCGACGAAGACGTTGCTGAGGAAGGTCAGCGGGAAGATGCTCATGAAGCCGGCGTTCATCACGGCGTTGGGGGAGCGCAGCAGCAGCCCCATCGTGGTGAAGACCCAGGAGAGGCCGAAGGCGAAGACGATCACCAGCGCCATCGCCGCCGCCACGCCGGGCACCCCGGCGCCGGGCCGGAAGCCGAGCGCCACGCCGAGTACGACGATCACGGTGCCGGCGACCAGGTAGCGGACGCTGTCGCCGAGCAGGGCGCCGACCAGCGGCGCCGGCCGCCAGATCGGCAGCGAGCGGAAGCGGTCGACGACGCCTTTGGTCAGGTCGGTGTTGAGCGAGATCCCCGAGTAGACGGTGGTGAAGAGCACCGACATCACGAGCACGCCGGGGAGGATGTAGTCGAGGTAGTCGCCGGTCGAGCCGGCGATCGCGCCGCCGAAGAGATAGGTGAACATGAGCACGAACATCACCGGCGTGATCGTCACGTCGAGCAGTTGCTCGGGCACGTGCTTGACCTTGAGCATGCCGCGCCAGCCGAAGGTGAGCGTGGCCGAGAGCGCGCTGGCGCGCGGCGGGCGCTCGGTGGAGGAGAGCGCTTTGCGCAGCGCCGCCTCCTCGATCGGGGGCAGGGACGAGTCCTGGGTGGTCGGTGTGGTGCTCATGCCGCCTGCTCCTCCTCGATCGGGGTCTCCTCTTCGTCTGCCTGCTCCTCGGCCGGGTGCCCGGTCAGCGCCAGAAAGACCTCGTCGAGGCTGGGCTGGCCGAGCGAGAAGGTCGCGATGCCGACGCCGGACCGCGCCAGCACGGCGACCGCCTCGGCGGCGCGGTCGGTGTCGGAGCAGGGACTGCTCAGCGCCGCCGGGTCGGGCTCGAGGCGCGCCGAGCCGAGCTCACGGGCGAGCAGGCGCTCCGCCTCCGGCCGCTGCTCGGGGTCGAGCAGCCGCACGTGCAGCGCGCCCGACCCGACCGAGGCCTTGAGCTGTGCTGGCGTGCCCTCGGCGATCACCTTGCCGCGGTCGATCACCGCGATCCCGTCGGCGAGCTGGTCGGCCTCGTCGAGGTACTGCGTGCAGAGCAGGATCGTCGTGCCCTCGTCGACGAGGGCGCGGACGATGTCCCAGACCAGGTTGCGGGAGCGCGGGTCGAGCCCCGTCGTCGGCTCGTCGAGGAACATCAGCTCGGGGGTGACGACGATGCTCGCCGCGACGTCGAGGCGGCGGCGCATCCCGCCCGAGTAGTTCTTGACCAGGCGCCCGGCGGCCTCGGCCAGGCCAAAGGCATCGAGCAGCTCGCTCGCCCGTCCCTTCGCCGCCGGCCGCTTGAGGCCGAGCAGGCGGCCGATCAGGGCCAGGTTCTCCAGCGCGGTCAGCTCCTCGTCGACCGAGGCGAGCTGCCCGGTGAGGCTGACCAGGCTGCGCACCTCGTCGGCTTCAGCGAGGACGTCGTGGCCGAGCACCCGCGCCGAGCCGGCATCGGGGCGCAGCAGCGTCGCCAGCATCTTGATCGTGGTCGTCTTGCCGGCCCCGTTGGGCCCGAGCACGCCGTAGACGGAGCCGCGGCTGACGGCGAGGTCGACGCCGTCGACCGCCTGCACGTCGTCGAAGGCCTTGGCCAGGCCCGTGGCTTCGATCGCAAGTGTGGACTGCGCCGTCATCGAGCCTCCCTTGGTCGTGGCTTCCAATCACCTTAGTGGTGACTTCGCCTTTACTCGCCACTAGGACGCATAAAGGCGAAGTCAGCGGTGTTGGGGACCTTCTACCCTGGGGACGTGAGCTCTGCCTCCACCACCTCCCCCGCGGCCGAGCAGCAACTGCTCGCGGCCGCGCAGAAGGGAGACGAGGCTGCCTTCGCCAACCTCGTCGAGCCCTATCGGGGCGAGCTGCAGGCGCACTGCTACCGGATGCTCGGCTCGATCCACGACGCCGAGGACGCACTCCAGGAAGCGCTGCTGCGCGCCTGGCGCGGCCTGAAGAGGTTCGAGGGACGCAGCTCGCTGCGCTCCTGGCTCTACACGATCGCCACCAACACCTGCCTCAACGCGATCGGCAAGCGGCCGAAGCGGGTGCTGCCGACCGAGTACCCGCCGGCCGACCCCAGCGAAGGCCCGGGCGAGCCGCTGATCGAGTCGGTCTGGGTCGAACCCCTCGCCGACGAGGCGATCGGCGTCGAGGACGGCTTCGCCGCGCCCGAGGCTCGCTACGAGCGGCGCGAGGGCGTCGAGCTCGCCTTCATCGCCGCGCTGCAGTACCTGCCGGCGACCCAGCGGGCGGTGCTGATCATGCGCGAGGTGCTCGGCTTCTCCGCCAGCGAGGCGGCGGAGGCGCTGGAGACGACCACCGCGTCGGTCAACAGCGCCCTGCAGCGCGCCCGTGCCTCGGTCGAGGAGAAGCTGCCCGAGCAGAGCCAGCAGGAGACCCTGCGGGCGCTCGGCGACGAGCAGATCACCGAGCTGGTCGAGAGCTACGTCGAGGCCTGGGAACGCGCCGACGTCGAGAAGGTCGTCTCGATGCTGAGCGAGGAGGCCGCCTTCACGATGCCGCCGTTGCAGTCCTGGTTCCGGGGTCGCGAGGAGATCCGCGCCTTCCTCGAGTTCTCACCGCTCGGGGGCGACTGGCGCTGGCGTGCTCTCCGCGTCCGCGCCAACGGCCAGGAGGCGCTCGCCTTCTACACCTGGGACCCCGACGCGGGGAGCTTCCAGCGCTTCGCGCTCAACGTGCTCACCTTCGCGGCGAACGGCAAGATCTCCCAGGTCGACGCCTTCCTCACCCGCACCACCGAGGATCCCGCCCGCGAGACGATCCTCCGCCTTCCCGAGCAGGCCTTCGACCGCCGCCGCGTCGAGGCGGCCTTCGAGCGCTTTGGCCTGCCCACAGAGCTGGCTGGCTAATCTTCCGGTGTTCCTTATGCGTCCTATATACGGATAAGGAACACCGGAGCGAGCTCGCTCCCACCGATGAGTTCCGGGTCCTTCCCCGGTCTTATCCCTCGAAGCACGATTCACCCCAGTCCAGACTCGACGGAGGGAGCCGCAGTGACCACTCAGCCCGATCATCTCGACCGCAACCGCTGGATGGCGCTCTACGTGCTCTGCGCGGGCGTGCTGATGATCGTCCTCGACATCACGATCGTCAACGTCGCGCTGCCCTCGATCCAGGACGACCTCGGCTTCTCGCAGAGCAACCTGGCCTGGGTCGTCAACGCCTACCTGATCCCCTTCGGCGGGCTGCTGCTGTTGGCCGGTCGCCTCGGCGACCTGCTCGGCCAGCGGCGCGTCTTCCTCGCCGGCCTCGCCGTCTTCGTCAGCGCCTCGCTGCTCTGCGCCGTCTCACAGAGCCAGGAGATGCTGATCGGGGCGCGCTTCATCCAGGGGATCGGCGGCGCTCTCACCTCGGCCGTGGTCCTGGGGATGATTGTGACGATGTTCCCGGAGCCGCGGGAGCAGGCGAAAGCGATCGGTGTCTACGGCTTCGTCGCCTCCGCCGGCGGCTCGATCGGACTGCTGCTGGGCGGGGTGCTGACCGAGGCGATCAACTGGCACTGGATCTTCTTCATCAACCTCCCGGTCGGAATCGCCACCGCGCTGGCGACCCGGCGCTTGGTGCCGGATCACGAGGGGCTCGGCCTCGCCGAGGGCGCGGACGTCCCCGGCGCGCTGCTGATCACCGCCAGTCTGATGCTCGGCACTTACACGATCCTCGAGGTCAGCGAGGTCGGCTGGTTGGCGACCCAGACGCTCGTCCTCGGCGCGATCTCGCTCGCGCTCGGCACCGCCTTCATCGCCCGCCAGACGCGGATCGCCAACCCGCTGATGCCGCTGCGGCTCTTCCGCTCCCGCAACGTCTCCGGCGCCAACGCGCTGCAGGCGCTGCTGGTCGCGGGGATGTTCGCGATGTTCTTCCTCGGCGCCCTCTACCTGCAGGAGATCCTCGGCTACGACGCGCTCGAGGTCGGGCTCGCCTTCCTGCCGACGACCCTGGTGATGGGGACGCTTTCGCTCGGCTTCTCGGAAAAGCTGATCATGCGCTTCGGCCCGCGGCGGACGCTGATGCCCGGCCTGGTGATGATCGCCGGCGGGCTGCTGCTCTTCGCCCGCACTCCGGTCGACGGCAGCTTCGTCACCGATGTCCTGCCCCCGCTGCTGCTGGTCGGGCTCGGCGTCGGCACCTCCTTTCCCGCGCTGATGACGGTGGCGATGTCGGGGGCGACGCCGCAGGACGCCGGACTCGCCTCGGGCGTGGTCAACACCAGCGCCCAGGTCGGCGGGGCGATCGGCCTCGCCATCCTGGCGACGCTGGCCACGGGGCGGACCGACAACCTGCTCGCCGAGGGTGTCGCCAACGACGCCGCGCTCAACTCCGGCTACCACCTCGCCTACCTGGTCGGCGCCGGGCTGGTCGCGATCGCCCTGGTGATCGCCGTCACCGTGCTGCGCGAAGTGGACCCGGCCGCGGCGCACGCTGCGCCGCAGGAGGGCGAGGACGAGGGCGAGACAGCCGGCGAGCCAGAGCCGGCCTACTCCGAGGCGTAGAGGTCAGCCGCCCTCCGAGGAGCCCTTGACGGGCTTGAGCTTGTCCTTGTCGTTCGGCGGATGGGGTTCGCTCGTCGAGGGCGGCTTCGGGGCCGGAGCGTTGTCGCGCGGGTCGGGCCGCTTCTCGTAGGGGTCCGGCCACTCGGTCTCGTCCGGCGCGCCGACCGGGTTGTTGAGGGCGTGGTGCGGCTCCCGGTCGTGGGAGAGGTCGCCTGGATTCGCGTCTGGATCTTCCGTGTGCCGCTTCTCGAGCTCTGTGCGGTTCAGCTTCTCGTCTCGGCCCGGCCGGTTCTTCATGGCCCCTCGCTACCCCCGGGTCAGGGGCAGGAAACCAGTCCGGAGAGAATGCTCAGACGAGTTTGAGAGCTGGAACCGGCGGGTACCGCCGCACACATGAGCGTGCGGCTTACTTCCTCTCAGCCGCTGCTGCGAGCACTGATCGCCACCGCCGCGACGCTGGCCCTTCTTGCCGGCGTCGCCGCGGCTGGCGCTCGCGCGGCGAGCTACGTCGCACTGGGCGATTCCTACGCCGCGGGGCCGCTTATCCCGCTCCCGGTCCTGCCGCTCGGCTGCCTCAAGTCGGATCGCAACTACCCGCACCTGACCGCGCCACGGATCGGGCTGCCGTTGCGCGACGCCAGCTGCAGCGGAGCCCAGACCGACGACATGTTCGAACCTCAGGGGGTCGAGCCGGACGGGCCCAACCCACCGCAGCTCGACTCGCTGGACGCGAACACGACGGTGGTCTCGCTGACGATCGGCGGCAACGACATCGGCTTCGGCGAAATCGCCGAGGGCTGCATCACCGTCAACCCGTTCAAATCGCCGTGCCGGGACAAATACACCGCCGGCGGCGTCGATCAGCTCAGCGCGAGGATCGCCGCCACCGCGCCCAAGGTCGACGCCGTGCTCGACGCGATCCGGGCGCGCTCGCCACAGGCGCGAACCTTCGTCGTCGACTACGCCGCGATCTTTCCCGAGACCGGCCGCGGCTGTTGGTCGCAGATGCCAGTCGGATACGACGACGTGCCCTACCTGCGCGCCAAGCAGCGCGAGCTGAACGCAATGCTCGCCGGCGAGGCCGCCGCGAACGGGGCCACCCTGGTCAGCTGGTACCAGGCCAGCATCGGCCACGATGCCTGCAAGGGTCCGCTGACGCGCTGGGTAGAGCCGGTCGTGCCGGTCAACCCGGCGGCGCCGATCCACCCGAATGCGGCCGGGATGCGTGGCGCGGCGAACGTGCTGACAGCGGCGGTAAACGCGGGCTGATATTGCCCGCACGTCTTGGGGACCCTATTGGGGGCTCCCAAAACGTTGCTCAGCGGATCAGCCTGACGGGAACGGTTCTGAGCGTCCTTTCGCCGGCGTCGTCGAAGGCGACCACGGTCACCCGCGCTGAAACCCGGCGCCCCTGCTTCAGCATCCGCTTCGCCCGCTGTCGCACCCTCACCTTCAGGACCGCCAGCCGAAAGCGGTTTCGCGCGTTGGCTTTGGCGGGACGAGACACCGGGATCAGCCTCGCTGAGCCGGCTTTCCGGCCTCGCTTGAAGAAGTGCAGGCGACCGCGGGCGCGCAGCGCGCAGGCCTCCGAGCAGATCGCCACGACCTTGACGTGGCCGCGCAACCGCTGCCGCCGCGCCGCCCGCACCCTGAGGCGCAGGCGGTCCCTGCTGATCGCCACGCGTTTGACGCCGCACACCGCCGTGCCGCCGGTCGTCGGTGTCACCCCACTGTCCGCCGCGACGCGGTAGACGGTCTCGTCGGATAGGGCGTAGAGGCGGCAGCCGGAGTCTTCGCCGAAGCCGCGCAGTTCGCCGCTGGGGAGAGAGAGCCCGCCCGGTTGCGGGTCGCCACCCGTGGCGTCGAGGTCGATCGTGCGCAAGTCGGACCGGCAGAGGTCGCCGTAGAGGTAGCGGCCGGCTAGGCCTTCCAGCGTGCCGTCGCGGACGACGTGGCCGCCGATGATCGCGCACCCGGTCGTCGTCAGTGGGTTTTCGGCGTTCGCGTACTGAAAGACGGGGTCGGTGAGTCCAGGCTGGGGAGGCGGCGAAGGGCAGTCGCCCTCGCAGATCGGCCAACCCAGATTGGCGCCGGCGAGGCTGCCGGCGTTGACCTCCTCCCAGAGGCTCGAGCCGACGTCCGCCACGATGAGACGGCCATCGGGAGCGAATGAGGCGCGGTAGGGGTTACGCAGTCCTAGGGCGTAGATCTCCGCTTTCGCTCCGACGGCGCCGACGAAGGGGTTGGACGACGGGACCTCGTACCCAACTCCGCTTTCTGGCCGAGGGTCGATCCGGAGCACCTTGCCGTAGAGGTTCCCTAGGTCCTGGGCGTTGGCCGAGTTCGCGTTGTCGCCCACCGTCACGTAGAGGAAGCCGTCCGGGCCGAAGGCGATCTGCCCCCCATTGTGATTGCTGGCGGAGTGGGGAATCCCGAGCACGAGCCGGGCGGAGCCGGGGTCGGCGAGATTTGGATCGACGGAAGAGCGCCTGTACTCCACCACCTGCAGTTCGCCCGGTTCGGCGCCGAATTCGCCCGCTTCTTTGGCAACGGTGAAGACGTAGAGCAGACCGCTCGAGCCGTAGTCAGGCGGGAAGGCGATCGAGAGCAGCCCTCGCTCGCCTTCGGTGTCGACGTTCGGCACGGTGAGGAACGGAGTCGATCGCAGCACGCCGTTCTCGACGATCCGCACCGCACCGCCGCGTTCGGCCACGAACAAGCGCGGGTCGCCCGGCGGCGACGTCGCCTGGATCGGTTCGGAGGGCCAGGCGGTGGAGGGTGCGAGGGGGACGAGCGCCGCGCCCGCGGCTGCGCTGGGCAGGACGATCGCTGCGGCGGCGATCGCGACGACGGCAGTGACCCCACGCCTCACTGGGTCGATGCTACCCCGTGCGGCGCGGCTTTAACTCAACCCGCCGGGACGGCTTCGCGGAAGAGCTCGGCCGAGGGGATCCCGATCACGTCGCCCTTGAAGCGCTTCTCGTGCCCGTAGACCACCCAGGTGGTGTCGATTTCGCCGATGTCGAGGTCGAGCCGCAGCTCACCGGCGTGCTCCTCGACGTGCTCCATGTGGGTCAGGCCGGAGTCGTAGCGGCCGGCCAGGAGCTCTTCGGCGACGATCGGCTTCGAGGGCACGTCGATGATCTCCTCCCATTTGGAGAGGTCGACGTAGCCCTTGGTGGCGGGGACGATCCCGAGCGAGCGC
Source organism: Solirubrobacterales bacterium (assembly GCA_035557635.1). GTDB lineage: Bacteria > Actinomycetota > Thermoleophilia > Solirubrobacterales > 70-9 > VRUE01. The sequence continues at coordinate 9,390 of DATMDR010000072.1, forward strand.
GGCCTCTCCACGTCCTTGCGGCTGAGCAAGACGAGGTGCTTGGTCGGGTAGATGAAGGTGTCGACGACGAAGATCTCGGTCCAGTACTTCTCGGTGATCTCGTGGACCTTGGGGTGGGCGCTGCACTGGACGAGGAAGGCGCCCGGCGTCTCGCGCAGGATCTCCAGGCCGTCGAAGAAATCGGTGATCAGCACGATCTCGTAGTCCTCGACCCCCTGGAACTCCAGGTACCGCTGCACCGCGCGCTCGTGGCAGGTCCCCTCGGGCCCGAGGGTGATCACGGTGACCTTGTCCGATCGCGCCTCGCTCGCCTCCATCGAAGCAAGGTTAGTTGACTAAACAAGCCTCCTCAAGCGACGGCGGAGCGATGGTCGTCATGCGTCGCCGCGTCGCCGCGGCCGCCGAGCGCGTGGCGAAGATTGACGGCGATCGTGCGCGGGACGGCCTTCGCGAGCATCTTCGCTGGCTTGATCTGCCGGGTTCCGAATTCGTCGAAGGTCAGCGCCAGCTTCGGGTCACGGGCGGCGGCGGCGAAGAGGAGACGCTCGGCGGGGTTGAAGCGGCGACCCGTCGCGTAATCGTGGATGAGGAAGGCGTGGCCGCGCAGCTCGCGGCGGTGGCGGCGGCGGTAACGGGCGAGGCCGCGTTCGAGCGGCTCGTTGCCGGCCAGCGCCGGGGCGACGCTGTCGGCCAGCCACTCGGCCGACTGGAAGGCCCAGCCGCAGCCGATGCCGAAGAGAGGATCGGTCGCGAGGGCGGCGTCGCCGACCAGCGCCAGTCCCGGCGCGACCGGGCCGCGGATCCGGTTGGGCATCTCGATCTTGCCCAGCACCGGGCCGACGATGCGAGACGAGCGAACCGGCGGCGCGTCCGGCAGGCCGGCGAGGAAGGAGGTGAGGGCGGCTCCGGGGTCGCGCTTGAACTCCGGCAAGCGCTCCTTGGCCAGCACGACCGCGTAGAGGGTGAGACCGTCGTCGGTTGGGAAGGAAGCCGCCACGTCCGGGTCGAGGAACCAGAGGGCGCTGTCGGGCGGGTCGGGCCTCCCTTCGAAGTAGGCGGCGTAGACGAAGCGCTCGTGGGGGAGGGTCTTCCCGCTGAGGCCGGCGAGCTCCGCGGTTGGCGAGCCGCGACCGTCGGCGCCGACGATGAGGGGGGCGTGAAGCTGGCCGCGCTGGCCGTCCCGGTCCTCGACCGCGACGCCCGCGACGGCGTCGCCGTCGCGCAGCAGCTCGCGCACCGTGCGGCCGAGCATCAGCTCGACTCCCGGGGTCGTGGCGGCGACCTCGCGCACGAGCGGGTCGAGCCGCTCGCGGCGCAGGTTGACCGCGTACCCGGCCCGCTCGGGCGGTGGGTCGATCCAGCCCCAGCGCGTCCAGGCGGCGATTCGCGAGCGGATGCCGCCGGCAGCGAGGATCGGCTCGAGCAGCTCGAGGCGTTCGAGCGTCGGCGCCGCCGAGGCCTGGATGAAATGTCCGCAGATGCGCTTGAAGGCCTGCGGGTCGGGACTCTTCTCCACCAGGGCGACGCGGGCGCCCGCGCGGCCGAGTTGGATCGCCGTGGCGCAACCTGCGAGGCTGGCGCCGACGACCACCGCGTCGTAACGGTCACTTACCATACGTCCTGTACTATACGACACGAATGATGAAAAGCAAGTCGATTCGCCTGACCCCCACCTCCTACGCGCTGCTGGCCCTGCTCGACCAGCTAGGCGAGGCCACCTCCTACGACATCAAGCAGGCGATGGACATGACGATCGAGAACTTCTGGCCCGTGCCGCACACGACCGCTTACGAGGAGCCCGCGCGCCTCGCCGCCGCCGGCTACCTCTCCGCGAGCCAGGAGCCCAGCGGCCGGCGCCGCAAGGTCTACTCGCTCACCGAGGAGGGGCGCGAGGCGCTGCGCGAGTGGGCGAGCGAGCCGAGCGCCGCGCCTCCACAGATCCGCGACGAGTTCGTCCTCAAGATCTTCGCCGGCGCCGACCCCCAGCCGCTGGTGCAGGCGCGCGTCGAGTGGCACCAGGCGAAGGTCGCCGAGCTGCAGGGCTACCTTGATGAGGTGCGCGAGGCGGAGGGCTGGGACTCGAGCGAGCGCACCCTGGTCACCGGCGTCGCCTACCACCGCAAGATGCTCGAGCTGATCGAGAGTCTCGCGGCTGCCGCCGCCGAGTCCTAAGCGACGCGGCGCAGCGCCGGGCGGGTAGCTGCGGCCAGGGCCAGCTCGCTGGCCTCGACCGCGCTGGCCCAGGAGACCTCGGAGAGCAGGCCGGGGGCGGCGACCATGTCGCCGGCGAGGAAGACGCCGTCGCCGCGGTCGATCGCCGGCCGGTCGCGCCAGCTCTGCCCGGGCCGGTCGAGCGCGCCGCTGCGACCGTCCATCACTTGACGCCGGCGCCAGGTCTCCCGCTCGCGCCAGTCCGGCAGCGAGAGGTCGAGCAGGCGCTCGAGGCGTAGCGCGGCCTGCTCGGAGCTCTCGCCGGGCCGGATCGGCATCTGCGCCTGGATCAGCTCCTCGCCCTCGGGCGCCAGCGAGGAGTCCGCGGCCGAGTAGCGCTCGAGCCAGCCGGCCTCGTCGAGGTCGGAGACGATGAACGGGTCGCCGCGACGGTGACGCACCCCGAGGTCGATGCAGAGGGTGTTGCCGCTGAGCCACTGCAGCGAGTCGTCGCCGAGCAGCTCGCGGGCCCGGTCGAGCTCGGTGGCGACGATCACCGGCGGCTCCGGCAGCGCCTCGGCCGAGTTGCCGGTCTCGATCCTCACCCCCAGCTTGCGGGCGCGGCCCTCGAGCGAGTCGACCAAGGCACGCCAGCCGCCGATCAGGTAGCGCGCCGGGGGCCGGGCGCTGAGCAGTGCGCGCACCGTGCGCTCCCAGATGAATGCGGCCGAGAGCTCGCCGGGATCGTGGTGGAAGGTGTAGACGCCGGCGGCGGTGGAGAGCATCTCGGCGGTGCGCTCGTTGGTGACGTCGGTGGCCCAGCCGCGGAAGTCGCGGTCGACCGGTGCCTCACGACCGCGCAGCCGCAGCACCGAGGGGATCGTCCCCAACGGTGGCGTGCGGCGCACCTCCCCCTGCCAGCGGAAGCGGATCGGCGCCAGCGGCACGCCGGCGTAGGGGGGAAGGAGGTCGCGCTCCTGCAGCCAATCCCAGAGCGGGCCGTCCTTGTAGATGGCGTGCGGACCGAGATTGGCTTTATATGGACCGCCGTTGCTGCGGGCCCGGCCGCCGAGGGCGTCGTGCGCCTCGAGCAGGCGCACTTCCGCTTCGCCTTCGGCGCAGGCGATCGCCGCGGTGAGGCCCGCGAGCCCGCCTCCTACAACGGTGATCCGATCCATGGCGATCCTCCTTGAGTCCTGCGACCCCGCTGACTTCGTCTTTATTCGCCATATTGGCCTCTAACGGCGAAGTCAGCGCGTGTGCAATAGACAGTAGGAGAGGACTGGATCGATATACAGTTCCAGTAATGCCACGGTCAAGAGGGCCAGTTGGTCTGGACCTGCTGCTGGTGGAGATCGATCGCGCCGGCGACCTGCCGCTCCACGAGCAAATCGAGCGCTCGATCCGGGAGGGCATCCGAGACGGCCGCCTCGACGCCGGCGCGCGGCTGCCCTCGACCCGGGTCCTGGCGGCGGAGTTGGGGGTCTCGCGCGGCGTCGTCACCGAGGCCTACGGGCAGCTCGCTGCCGAGGGCTACCTGCTGACCAGGCAGGGGGCGCCGGTGCAGGTGGCGCGGTCCGTGCGTACCTCGGAGCCGCGGCTGCCGGCGCGGTCCCTGCTGCCCAGCTTCGCCTATGACTTCCATCCCGGCGTGCCCGATCTGGCGGGGTTCCCCCGCGCCAGCTGGCTGCGCTCCCTGCGCGCTGCCTGGCGCCAGGCGCCGGTCGACGCGGTCGGCTACCCAGACCCGCGCGGCGTGCCGCAGCTGCGCGAAGCGCTCGCCGGGTACCTGGGGCGGGTGCGCGGCGCCGCGGCGGATCCCGAGCAGACGATGATCTGCACCGGCTTCACCCAGGGCCTCTCGCTGATCTGCCGCTGGCTGCAGGCCCAGGGCGTCGAGCGAGTGGCGCTGGAGGATCCCGGCTGGCACACGCACCGGCTGATCGTCGAGCAGGCGGGCCTCGAGGTGGCGCCCGTCCCGGTCGACGTCGAGGGTCTGCGCGTCGACGCGCTCGAGGCGAGCGATGCCAGCGCGGTCGTCGTCACTCCCGCACACCAGTTCCCGACCGGCTGCGTGCTCAGCAGCCGGCGGCGGGCGGCGCTGATCGAGTGGGCGGAGCGGGGGGAGCGGCTGATCGTCGAGGACGACTACGACGCCGAGTACCGCTACGACCGGGCGGGGGTGGGCGCGCTGCAGGGCCTGGCGCCGGAGCGGGTCGCCTACATCGGCTCGGCGAGCAAGCGCCTGGCGCCGGGGATGCGCCTGGCCTGGCTGCTGATGCCTTCCTGGCTGGCCTGGCCGCTGATCTCGGCCAAGGCGGTGGAGGACGGCGGCTCGGAGGCGATCGGCCAGCTCGCCCTGCACGACTTCATCGCCCGCGGCGAGCTCGACCGGCACGTGCGGCGGATGCGTCTGCGCTACCAGCGGCGCCGCGAGGCGCTGGTAGCGGCGCTCGGGCGCTCGCTGCCGCAGGCCCGGGCCGGCACGGGTGCCGCCGGCCTCTTCGAGCTGGTCGAGCTGCCCGCCGGAACGGACGAGCCGGCCCTGCTCGCCGCCGCCGAGGCGCGCGGCGTCGGCGTCGAGGGGCTCTCGCTGCACCGCTTCGCGGCCGCCGACCCGCCCGCCCTCGTGCTCGGCTTCGGCAACCTCTCCGAGCCGGCGATCGAGCAGGGCGTCCGCCTGCTCGCGGAAGCTTTCGCCGAGATGGGGGGGAGCTGAGGTGCTGGAGGCGCTCGCCTGGGGAGCACTGGCGGCCTCGTCGCTGGCGCTCGGCGCCGTGCTCGCCTTCGTCCGGCCCTGGCCGGCTCGGCAGGTGGGCCTGGTGCTCGCCTTCGGCGCCGGCGCGCTGATCAGCGCCGTCAGCTTCGAGCTGGCGGGAGAGGGGATCGAGGTCGGCAGCCTCGGCGCCACCGCGGCTGGTCTCGGGGTCGGGGCCCTCGTCTACTTCGGCCTCGACGGGCTGATCGCCAAGCGCTTCTCCGCCGGCCGCGGCCGCAGCGGCCGCACCGGTGGCTCCGATCCCGGCAACGCTCTCGCGCTCGGCGCCTTCCTCGACGGCATCCCCGAGCAGCTCGTGCTCGGGATCGGCCTGGCGGCTGGCGATGGCGTCGGTCTCGGGCTGCTCGTCGCGATCTTCGTCTCCAACCTGCCGGAGGCGATCGGCTCGGCCAGCGCGATGCGCGCCTCCGGCCGGTCCCGCGGCCGGGTCCTCGGTCTCTGGTGCGCGGTCGCTGCGATCTGCACGCTCGCCAGCGCTGTCGGCTTCGCGATCGCCGACGTCACCTCCGGCGAGCTGCGGGCCTGCATCGACGGCTTCGCCGCCGGCGCGCTCCTGGTGATGCTGATCGACTCGATGATCCCCGAGGCGACGAGGGAGTCAGGCCGCGTTGCCGGGCTGGTCACCACCCTCGGCTTTGCCGTGGCGCTGGCGCTCTCCAGCCTCGACTAGCGGGTTTTGGACGAGTTATCCGCCTATTTCACGGGTAACTCGTCCCGCTACGCTCGGAGCGATGGCCAAGGGCGAGTACACGATGCTCGAGGTCGCCGGCCGCGAGGTCCGGCTCTCCAACCCGGCGAAGATCTACTTCCCGAAGCCGGGCTGGACCAAGCTCGACATCGCCGAGTACTACCTGGCGGTGGCCGATGCGGCCCTTGTCCACTTGCGCGAGCGGCCGACTGTGATGAAGCGCTTCGTCAACGGGATCACGGAGGACCCGATCTGGCAGAAGCGGGTGCCGCGGAAAGTCCCCGAGTGGCTGCAGACGGCGACCGTCGCCTTCCCCTCCGGGCGCACCGCCGAGGAGCTGGTCGCCGCCGACGAGGCGCACCTGGTCTGGGCGGTCAACCTCGGCGTGATCGACTTCAACCCCTGGCCGGCCCGCCGCGCCGACCTCGACCATCCCGACGAGCTGCGGGTCGACCTCGACCCCACCGACGGGATCGAGTGGGACGCGGTGCGGCGCACGACGATGGTCGTGCGCGAGGTGCTCGACGAGCACGGGCTGGGCGGCTACCCGAAGACCTCGGGCTCGAAGGGCATCCACGTCAACGTCCGCGTCGAGCCGCGCTGGGACTTCCTCGAGGTGCGCCGCGCGGCGCTGGCGCTGGCACGTGAGGTCGAGCGCCGCGCTCCCGAGCTGGCGACGACGAAGTGGTGGAAGGAGGAGCGCCATGGCGTCTTCGTCGACTACAACCAGAACGCCCGCGACCGCACCGTCGCCTCCTGCTGGTCGGTGCGCCCGACGCCCGACGCCCGCGTCTCCTGCGCCCTGCGCTGGGAGGAGGTGCCGGACGCGGAGCCAGCCGAGCTGCGCCTCGACACCGTGCCCGACCGGCTGCGCGAGCTCGGCGATCCCGCCGCCGACATCGACGAGCGTCCCGGTTCGCTCGACTCCCTGCTCGAGCTCGCCCGCCGCGACGAGGAGGAGGGCCTCGGCGACGCGCCCTGGCCGCCGCACTTCCCCAAGCAGCGGGACGAGCCGAAGCGGGTCCAGCCCAGCCGCGACCGCGACCGGCCGAAGCAGCGCGGCCGCGCCGGCGATCCCCAGCCCGGCGGCCCGCCGCCCGGCGTGAGCACGGGCGGCATGCAGCAGGGCTTCGGCTCGAAGCCGCGGACCGGCCAAGGCCACGAGCACGAGTTCGAGGACTAACCGCCTGTGGCGACTTTCCCGGGGTATAGGACGGGAAAGTCGCCCAGCGTGTTCAGCTCGCGCCGGCCACCGCGCGCTGCAGCTGTTTCTTGCTCATCTTTGAGCGGCCTTCGATTTTGAGCTTGCGCGCGTCGTTGTAGAGCTGTTCGCGGGTTTTCCCCTTCGACCGTTTGGTGCCGGAGCGTCGGCCACCGCGCCGGCCCGAGGAGATGTCTTTGGTCGAGCTGCGCGACCTGGTGCGCGATTCGCCCGAGCGGGCCTTCTCCTTGTTGACGGTCCGCGCCGCTATTTCCTCGACGCGATCCTCCGAGCGGCCCTGTTCCTTCGCGCTCTTCTTGACGTGCTCGTACTGACGGGCTCGCTTGCTGCCTTTTTTGACTCCGCGGGGTGGCATCTCTTTCTCCTTTCCTTCTCAGGCGCGCGCCGTCTCGGCCCTGGTGCACGCCCTTGGCGATCTTCGCGTTTGAAGACTTCGGGGTCGTCGGGCTTGCGGCTGCTGACCAAGCCCTAGTCGACGTGGACTTCCTCGTCGACTTCGGCGGACTGCTTGTCCCCGTCGGCTACCCGGTGCAGAGGGGTGAAAACGGCCCCGGGGCCGGGTCAGCTAGCCCAGCAGCGGGTGGGTGAGGCCGTGTTCGGCGCAGATCCGCGGCACGCTCTCCATGTCGAACTCGATCCCGTAGCGCTCGCTCAAGGTCTCGGGGCTGAAGTCACCGCTCTTCGTCATCTCGTCGAACTCGCGGAAGAAGTGCTCGAAGCCCCCTGGCGAGATCACCTCCAGGATGCGGCACGGCTCGTCGCCCGCGTTCCAGAAGGTGTGCCACTGGTCGCGCGGCTTGAACGCCAGATCGCCCGCCTCGGCGTAGATCACCTCGTCGCCGAGCAGAGCCCCCATCCGTCCCTCGAGCACGAAGCTGTACTCGTCGACGCCGTCGTGGCGATGCAGCGGGGCGCAGAGCGAGCGCGGCGGAATCGGGTGTTCGACCAGCGAGAAGTTGCCGCCGGATTCCTCGCCCCAGACCAGGAAGCGCGCGTCGCAGCCGCCGAGCTCGGCGAGGTGGCCGTCGGCCGGCCCGATCTTGCGCGGCCCCTGCGAGGCGTCGAAGCGACGCAGGGAATCGGTGAGTTGGGTGCCTGACATCTCGTCCTCCAGTTCGTTGAACAACAGTGTGCGACGAAGCTAGCAAGCGTCCCGTGGGTCTGTCAAGATTCATCGAACAACCATGTCCTCGAAATTGGATGCCAAGACGAAACGCCGCTACCGCAAGCGTCGCCGCGCCGAGCTGGAGGACGAGACGCGGCGACGAATCACCGAGGCCGCGGTCGACCTGCACGGGACGTTGGGACCTGTCCGGACCACCGTCAGCGCCGTCGCCGAGCGCGCCGGCGTGCAGCGCGCGACCGTCTACCGGCACTTTCCCGACGAAGAGGCGCTGTTCGCGGCCTGCTCGGCGCACTGGATAGCTGCGCACCCACTGCCCGACCTCGATGCCTGGGCCGAGATCGCCGACCCCGATCGGCGCCTCGTCGTCGCGCTCGGCGAGCGCTACGCCTGGTTCGAAGGCGGTGAGCAGATGCTCGAGAGGACGACCCGCGACGCCGCCCTGGTTCCGGCGATGGAGCGGCCCGTGGCCGCGTCGGCCGCCTGGGCCGAGGCCGCGACGGAGGTCCTCCTGCGTGGGCGCCCGCAGCGCGGCGGGCGACGTCAAACGGTCAGGGCGGCGATCGCTCACGCGATCGCCTTCCCAACCTGGCGCTCGCTCGTGCGTGAGCAGCGACTTCCCCCGGCCGCCGCGATCGACCTCATGGTCGCGCTCGTCACCGCGGCCGGGGAGTAGCGCTCAGGCGCTCAGGTCTTGCGCTCGAGGTCGGCGACCTCCTCGGCGCGCTCGTCGGCACGCTCCTGGTCGCGCTCGAGCTGCTCCTTCTTCTCGCCCTTCTCCTCCTCGCGTTTGCCCTGGCGGCGCAGCGAGGCGTCGTCGGTCAGATCGCCGGCGGCCTGCTTCGTCCGGCCGGTGATCTTGTCGATGATTCCCATCGTCGTTCCTCCTCAGTGGGTTACCAGGGGCAGCTACCCAGGCAACCCACCAGGAAACTCAGGCCGGCTGGTAGGAGTTGGCTGTGACTCCGGTGGCGAAGGTCTGGCTGTCGACCAGCTTGAAGTCCTTCTTCTTGCCCGACTCGGGGAAGGGGCGCTTACCGCCGCCGATGATCGTCGGGAAGACCATCAGTTTCACTTCGTCGACCAGGTCGTTCTCGAGCAGAGTGTGCACCAGCGTGCAGCTGCCGGCGACCAGGATCGGGCCCTCGTCGCGCTCCTTCACCTTTGCGATCTCGGTCGCGACGTCGCCCTGGATCAGGGTCGAGTTCTCCCACTCGAGCGGGTCGGGCAGGGTCGAGGAGGCGACGTACTTCTTCATCGAGTTGATGTGGTCGGCGAACGGTCCTTTGCGTTTCGGCCAGGCCCCGGCGAACGATTCATAGGTCACCCGCCCAAGCAGGTGCGATTCGGCTTCGAGCGTCTCGTCGAGCTTGTACCGATCCTGTTCGGGACTGGAGAAGTCGAAGACCCAGCCGGAGTGGGGATGGCTCGGCTCGCCCCCGGGCGCCTCCACCACGCCGTCGAGGGTTATGAACTCGGTCACGATCAGCTTGCCCATCTCAGCCTCCTTGTCGCTGGGCTTTCACGGTCGCAGATTGAGACCGCACTCGAGCGCGGAACTCATCGGCAGAGCGACGAGATTTGCTTCTCAGGTTGAATCCAGAAGCTGGTCAATGTCCGCTCGCAGGGTCGTGGAGTCCACGCGGGGCAGACGGTTCCAGCGACTCAGCAGAACCTCGGCCGATAGTGGCGGCCTCACTGCACGAAGCTCCGCAACCGGCTTGCCTGAGCGAGTGATCGTGATCGTCTCGCCTCGCGCAGCTCGATCGACGACATCGCTGCTGTGATTTCGCAGCTCGTGGATGCTGACGTTCGTCATGTAGTCAATGTATTACCTGCGATATCACCCGCCCAACCGGGAGGGTTCCCATCGCTACGTAAGCGTGAGGACGTGGGCGCGCTTGGGGTCGACGCGGCCCTCGAGCACGTCGAGGTAGGCGCTCTGGACCGCCTCGAAGCCCTCGCTGCGGATCGTCTCCAGCCAGCGGTCCATCCACTCGCAGAACGGGTGCCAGGCGTCGGCCACCCGCGTCTCGAGCTCCCCCCGTCCCCAGTCCTTGGAGCGCTTGACCACACGGTCGGGGGCGAAGAAGAAGCTCGGTGTCGGTCCGGGCAGCTCGGCCTGGTCCGGTCCCTGTCCCTCCTCCCAGTGCGTGAAACCGACCGCCATGCTGTGGACGAGCTCGTCGCCGTAGTGGGAGTGGACCGCGAGCCGCACCTCGGCGTCGCCGGCGATGTCGACGAAGGTCGCCGGCCCGCGATCGAGCGAGTCGATCGCGTCGTAGGCGACGGTGCGGCCGTAGATCCCCAGCCCCTCGACGAACTCGACGCTGCGCGGCGAGGTCAGCCCGACCAGCTCGACTCCCTCGCGCTGCGCCAGCAGGAAGGCGGCGGCGATCGCCGTCTTGCTCGAGGCGCTCGAGATCAGGACCGGTCCGCGCTCTGCCAGCCCCTCGTCGGCGAGCTGATCGTCGATCAGAAACGAGGTGAAGAAGAGCGGCCGCAGCAGCATCTGGATCTCCTCGGTGCCGGCCCGGTAGAAGGAGTCGTGCCCGGTGGTCAGGTAGCGGTGGTAGGCCGAGGGCAGCTTCTCCCGGTGCGGCGAGCCGTCGACGAAGCCGCTCTCATCGGCCTTCGCCGGCTTGACGACGAGGTGCGAGGAGGCTGGGAAGTACCCATAGAGGCGAGCGCCGGGCTCGACCCCCTCGGCCTCGCTGCGCTCCACCTCGGCGAAGCCCCAGGTGGGGAGGATGCCCCAACCCTGCTCATCAGTGGGGAAGAAGTCCCAGTAGGACATCGCCTCGCCGAAGACCGCGTAGGTGACGTTGTTCGCGGTCATCCCGAAGGTCTTGACCCGGAGCAGGGCTTGGCCGGACTCGAGCTGCGGCGGCTCGGACTCGGCGACGCGGCACTCGCGCAGCTCCCCTCGCTTGACCAGGAAGTCGGTCACTGGCCTCGAATGCTCTCACGCCGATGAGTAACCGCAAGCTGCGCCTCCCGATCGCCCTGGCGCGACCGCCGGGGTCTCGGGCTAGAGCCCGAGCAGCTGGTTCTTCTTCGCCTCGAAGTCCTCGGGCATGATTACGCCCTTGTCCCGCAGGCCCGCCAGCTTTTCGAGCTCGGCGGTGTAGTCCTGCGCGGCCGGCGCCGGGGCGGCGGGTTCTGCCGGCGCGGGCTGCTGTTCGCCCGGCCGTTCGAAGTCGCCGCGGACGCCCGCCCGGTCGGCGATCGCCGAGCGACGGCGCTGCATGCGGGACATCGTCCGGTACTGCTGCCGGCTGCGCATGCGGTTCGCGGCAGCTGCCGCCATCAGCCCGCCTCCGCCCAAGCCTTCTCCGCCACCGAGTCCCATCAGCCCGCCTCCTTCTCCAGATCTTCGAGCTCCTCCGACATCGCCACCAGCTCGGCGGCGACGAAGGCGACCGCCTCGGGCGTGAGGAAGCCCTCGCCCAGCGGCACGCCGCCGGCGTCGCGCACGGCGCTCTTGAACTTGCGCGCCCAGACGTGCTCGATCAGCAGGACTCCGGCCGAGTGTCCGGCGGGCAGCGAGGCGGCGATCGCCTCCACCTGCTCGAGGGAGAGGCAGAAGGCGCGGCCGCCGGCGATCGCGGCTTCCGCCTCGGCGGTCACGACATCCCCCTCGAAATCGAAGCCGAGCAGCGCGCCGACGATCGCCCCCAGACTCTCGCCCTGGTAGTCGAGGGCGACGAGGTCGCCGTCCTCCTCCTTGGCGACGAAGAGGAGGTCGAGGATTCCGCACCGTGCCGGCCTGCTCGAGCTCCGCCAGCTCGGCCATGATCCGTCCCTCGAAGTTGGCGTCGGGGCCGAACCCGACCGCGAGCAGCTGCACTGGAGCCAGGTCGCTCATCGCGTGCAGTCTAGACCCGCGCCGAGGAGATTTCGGAGCCTCCGCGGTAGGGTCGCTGCCCATGCCCGTGACGGCGTCCTACAAGGGAGGTGAGGGGGAGCCCTTGGTCCTGCTGCACGGGTTCAGCGCCACCTGGCAGACGTGGCGGCCGGTCCTGCCCGCGCTGGCGGAGCGCCACGCCGTCTTCGCGCCGACCGTGCTCGGCCATCACGGCGGGCAGGCCTTCGCCGACGGCGAACCCGCCTCGATCGTCGCGGTGGTGGATGACATCGAGCGGATGATGGATGCCGAGGGCATCGAGCGGGCCCACTTCGCCGGCAACTCGATGGGCGGCTGGCTGTGCCTGGAGCTGGCGGTGCGCGGCCGGGCGCTCTCCGCAGTCTGCATCTGCCCCGCCGGGGGCTGGGAGAAGGACAGTCCCGAGGGACGCGCGGTGGTTCTCTTCTTCCGCCGCAACGAGGTGGTGCTGCGCGTCTCACGGCCGTGGCTCGAGACGATCGCGCGCCGTCCCCGCCTGCGCTGGCTCTTCTTCCGCGACGTCGTCGCCTTTCCCTCCCGGATGGACGCCTCGCTGGCCCTGGCCAGCCTCGAAGGGGCCGCGGGCTGCGGGGTCGACGGCGACGAAGTGGCCGGCCTCGCCGAGCAGGCCGGGGACAGGGAGCTCGGCCCGATCGAGTGCCCGGTTCGGATTGCGCTGGGGACGCGCGACCGGCTCTTCAGCCGGCCCGGCCACTTCGCCAAGCTGCGCCGCCTCCTGCCCGAGGCAGACTGGACCCGGCTCGAGGGCCTCGGTCACGTGCCGATGTCGGACGATCCCGCGCGGGTCGCGGAGGCGATCCTCGAGGTGACGACGGCGGGCGACCGGGCGACGCCCGCCGCCTAGCTCAGCGGCGCGCGGTCAGGCCGTCGAGGACCACCTCGACCGGCGAGCGGTGCTTGCCGTTGCCGCTCTCCTCGCGGGCGTGACGGAGCTCGGTGGCGAGCTCGCCGACGTGCTGGCCGAAGCTGCCGACCTCCTTCGCCGCCCGGGCGACATCGCGTGAGCGGAGCTTGACCCGCTTCGGCTGGAGCATCTTCATTCCCAGCACTTTGTGCGCGTGCGAGTGGCGGGAGCGCATCGCGTTGAGCGCCATGCCACCAGCCGCACCGGCGATCGCCGCACCCCCGGCGAGCAGCGGCGTCTTCGCCTTGCTCGCGGCTTTGCCCACCGTTTTTCCGGCGCTGCCCACGGTTTTGCCGGCGTCTTTGGCTGTGTGCTCGACCGTCCGTCGCACGGCTTTGATTCGGGTCTTGCCGTTCGAGCTGCGGCTGCTGACGGCGGCTTTCGATTTTGAGCGCGCCTGTGTTTTTTTCGGGCTCGATCTTTTGCTGGTCGACGATTTTTTTGTCGATGCTCGGGTTTTGGCCTGAGCCATTTGTTCTCACTCCTTGTCTAAGTGGCCTCGCGGGAGGCCGGGGGGTCAGTTCTTGTTTTCGAGCTCTCGCTCGCGCTCGGCGGCGCGTCTCTCGTCCAGCTCCGCCTCGGCCTCTGCCCGCCTTGCTTTCTCCTCGGCCACGGCGGCTTCCGTTCGCTTCTCCTCGGCTTGGCCGCGGTGATGGCGAACGTCGTCCTGCTGTGCCTCAACCTGTGCGTGCCCGATCTCCCGCCGGTCCTTGTTGCGGCGGGCCATCGAGGCGACGATCGCGATCAGGATCAGTGCTGCGACGACGATGGCGATGATTGCGAGTGTGGACATCTCCTCCTCCTTCCCTCGTCTCACTGGGATTCCCGGTATTGGCGGAACGAAACGCGAGAGAGACGATCAGCTGTTACATCAGAAGGCCCAGCAGCAGAGAGACTCCGACGGCGATCGGGGTCCCGATCAGGCTGAGGCGGGCGAAGAAGCGACTCCAGACGCCCTCGTAAGCGACGCTCTGGAAGAGGACCAGGCCGACGACGTGGGCGAGGTTGATCAGCGCCATCGCCAGCGCGATCAGGATGCGCCCGGCGGAGGGGGAGTCGGCGGCGAGGAAGCCGAGCAGGAGGGTGCCGACGATCGCCACCAGGATTCCGCCGACCTGGCCGGGGGAGAGGGGCGGCCAGTTGTAGGAGGGGCGCCAGCCCTTGCGGCGCCCGGCGACCGCCTCGGTCTCCTCGACGTCGAGCACGTGCGGATCCCTTGCTTTGTCGACGACCAGCTCGATCACGGGCATGTCGAGGTCGCGTTCGATCTGTTCGAGCAACCCCCGCTCGGCGAAGGCGCCGTCCTCGTCGCGGTGGGCGACGACCAGCACCTGGTCGGGATTGAACTTATGGATCTCGTCGCTGATCGCCATCATCGGGTCGGAGTCGCCGACCTCGCCGTTCGCCTCGATGCCCGCCCCGCGCAGCTCCTCGAGCGTGCGCTCTAGCCGCTCCCGGGCAGGGCCGATCGCCGCGTCGACGTCACCAAGCATGTATTTGAGGCCTGACTCGGTCAGCGCCGGGGCCACCACGAACACCTCGTCGATCTCCTTGCCGAGATGAGCGATGAGGCTGTCGCGGAGCTCGCTGCCGGCAACCGCCTCGTTGGCGACGACGAGGGCGCGCTTGCCGCCGTTGGCGCCGGTGCTCAAGACGCGACTCCGAGCGGCACGTCGGGCCGGTCCCAGGTCGCGGCGACCTTCTCCGCCGCCGCCCGCTCCTCGCTGAGGATCTTCTCCGCCATCTTGGCCGTCTCCTCGTCGCCAGCCCGCCGGGCGACTCGTTTGAGCAGCTCGTAGGCGGCGATCTCGAGGTGCTCGAAGGCGAAGGCGAAGCCGGCGAGCTTCGTCGTGGTGTCCGGCTGGACGCCGAAGAAGCCGCCGAGGTTGAGGCCGCCGGCGCGGAGCGCGGCGTCCTTTGCCAACGAGGCGCCGGCGCCGCGCGCCTCGAGCCGGGACTCGACCAGCTCCACGTGGCGGCGGGTCTCCTTCAGGTGCTGGCGGAAGACGAGCGCCAGCTCCTCGTCCTCGGCCAGGTTCGGCCCCGACTCGAGCAGCTGGATCGCCTGCTGCTCGATCGCGTGGGCATCGGCCAGGTACTTGATCAGTTGCTCGCCGAGGTCGTCGTCGGCAACCCCCGCCAGCGAGGCCTCGACCGCGAGGTCGAAGCAGGCGGCCAGGCGATCCGCCATGCGTTGCTCCTCGGCGCCGATCTCGCGCGCCGCCCGTGCCGTCTCCTCGTCGCCGGCCCGCTCGGCGATTCGCCGCAGCAACTCGTATGCCGCCACCTCCATGTGCTCGTAGGCGAAGGCGTGGGCGGTCAGCTTGCCCGGCGTGTCGGGCTGGCTGCGGGCGAAGAGGAGCATGCCGACGCCACCCCCCTTGCCGGCCAGGTCCTTGAGTTTCGACGGCCCGGCGTCGTGTGCCTCGAGCAGCTCGCGGACGCGGCGCTCCTGCGCTTCGGTCTCGACCAGGTGCTCGCGGAAGATCGCGGCGAGTTTCTCCTCGCCGGCGATGTCGGGCGCGGTCCGCATCTGAGTCAGCGCCTGCTCCTCGATCGAGTGGACGTCGGCGAGGTACTTGACCAGCTGCTCGCCGCGGTCGCGGCGCCACTGGCGGGCGCCGACCCCGGTGCGGACCTCGTCGAGGCGACCCCTCGCGCCGGCTTTCTCCAGCGGCGGCGTGGGATACCCCCGGCCGCGGCGCAGGCCCTCCATCAGCTCTTCGATTGCCTCGGTCGCGCTGAAGCGCGGCTCCCAGCCCAGCTCTTTGCGCGCTCGCTCGGACGACATCAGCGGCACGTTCAGCGCCATGTCCAGCCAGCCCGGCGGCGTCGGCTGCAGGCGCAGGCGCCAGCTCAGACTGGCGAGGCCGCGCACGACCGCTGTGGGGAGCGGAAAGGTCCGCGCGTCGAGCACGTCGGCCAGCCGCTCGGGGTCGAGCGCCGGCTCGGCGGCGATGTTGAAGGCGCCTTTCGCCTCGCCGAGGGCGGCGCGCAGGTAGGCGTCGCCGACGTCGGCGGAGTGGACCGCCTGGAAGCGCAGTCCCCGCAGGCGCGGCAGGGCCGGGACCAGGCTCGAGCGGACGAGGAAGCTGGGCAGGAAAGGGCCGATGAAGAGGCGGCGGATCTCCTCCGCGGCGTCCCCCTTGAAGATCAGCGCCGGCCGCAGCCTCACGACGCTCGTCTCCGGATGCTCTCTTTCGAAGCGGTCCAGCAGGCGCTCGACCGCGACCTTGTGACGCGAGTAGAAGGAGCTCGGCGTACCGGTCGTGGGCCAGCTCTCGGGGACCTCGCGGTCCTTGGGCCCCTCCGAGTAGGCGCCCACCGAAGAGGCGTAGACGAGCTTCGCCACCCCCGCCGTGGCAGCCGCCTCGAAGACGCGGCGGCTGCCCTCGACGTTGATCCGCTCCAGCGTCTCTTCGTCGCGGGAGGGCTGGATCGCCCAGGCGAGGTGGATGACCGCGTCGGCCCCGCGGAACGCGTCCGCGAGCCCTGGCTCAAGGATGTCGGTCTCGACCCACCTCGTCTTGGGCGGATTCCAGGCCGGACGGCGGCGGGCGATGCCCACCACCTCGTCGACCTCGGAGGACTGCGAGAGCGCTTGGACGGTGCTGGTGCCGACGTTTCCGGTGGCACCTGTGACGACAATCTTCATCACCTGCGGCTACCCGGCGGGAGGTCTGGGAAACAGCGCGGCAGAGGTGTGGAGGAGGCTGCCGCCGACCGTTTGGCCCGACGTCGGAACGGGGTAGGTGGGCGAGACGTAAAACGAGCGAAAGGAGGACGAAGGTGGCTGAGCTGACGACGTTGGAGGAGAAGCTGGCCGAGGTGCTGGGCCTGGCTCAAGCTGCTCAGGACGCGACCGAGAAAGTCGAAGGACTCGTCGAAGACGACGAGATCGCCGGCGCCCTGAGCAAAATGCGCGAGGAGGCCGAGGAGACCGAGCGCCGCTGCACCGAGCTCGCCGACAACCGCGACGGCAAGAAGACCGCGATCCTCGACAAGGCCCGCGAGACCAAGAGCGAGGCGACCGAGATGATGTCCACCTACCTCGGCGACGACGCGGACGGGCTCGACGGCTTCGAGTTCCTGACCATGGCGGAGGCCGGCGAGGTCGGCCACTGGGCCGTGCTCGGCAAGCTGAACGAGTCGGCGGGCGAGGATCAGGTCGCGGAGCTGGTCTCATGGGCGGCGCCGATCCAGGAGCGTCACTTCAGCGAAGTGAAGGAGTGCTCGCTGCAGCTCGCCGGGGACAAGGATCCGTACGAGGAGGCTTAGAGTCCAGCTCGGCCGGTGGTAGCGTCGCCGTGTGGGCGGGGAGGAGCAGATTCCGTGGCGAGGGCCGGGCCCCGGCCGTCCCGACCTCGCGATCCCGCCCGCCCGTATGCCTCTGCGCAGCCGGGGGCAGACCCGGAAGCGGTGGCGCTACGTCGGCTTCTACGGCCCGGAGCTGATGCTCTGCGCCGCCCGGGCGCAGGTCGGCCCCTTCGGCCAGTGCTTCTGGGCGCTCTGGGACCGGGAGGGCGACCGCAGCTTCGCCAACACGCGGCTGCGGCCGGGCAGCACCGAGGTGAAGATGGACGGGCCGCAGATCGAGATCGAGGCCCGGGGGCTGCGGGCGCGGCTCGAGCTCGGGGAGTCCGCCCCGGTGGAGGCGATCTGCCCCAGCGGCTCGGGCTGGGGCTGGACCCGCAAGCGCGCCGGGGTGCCGATCAAGGGCACGATCGAGACGCCGGAGCGGCGCTGGGAGGTCGACGGGCACGGCGTCGACGATCAGTCAGCCGGCTACCAGCAGCGCCGAACCAGCTGGCACTGGTCGGCGGGGATCGGCCGGGCGACGGACGGACAGCCGCTCGCCTGGAACCTGGTCGAGGGCATCAACGACCCGCCGGCGAGCAGCGAGCGGGCGATCTGGGTCGGGGGCGAGCCTTCCGAGCCCGATCCGGTCTCCTTCGTGGGGCTGGAGGGAGTCGAGTTCTCCGGCGGGACGAAGCTGGACTTCACCGCGGGCTCCGAGCGTGTCCGCGACGACAACTTCCTCCTCTTCCGCTCCAGCTACCGGCACCGCTTCGGCGAGTTCCACGGCTCCCTGGATGGCGTCGAGCTGGCCGAGGGCTTCGGCGTGATGGAGCAGCACGACGCGGTCTGGTAGCTGGCTCAGCCGCGGCGGCCCCAGCTGTGGCCGGTGGGGGCGACGGCGCGGAGCTCGGCCACTGCTTGGGCGCGGGTGGATTGCTGGGCGGAGCGAGGGCGGGGCTCGATCGGTCTCACCTCGGTGTCTTTGGCCGGGCCGCTCCACTCGATCGGGGCGAGGTCGGCGACGAGGAGGTTGACGACGCCTTCGCGGCGCTCGAGGCGGCCGCGGGCGCGGAGGAGCGGCGCGGTGCGGACCACGGCGCGGCGGCGCTCGTAGACCGGCGGCGGCACGATCAGGTTGACCGTGCCGCGCTCGTCCTCGAGCAGCATGAAGACGATCCCCTTCGCGGTTTGGGGGCGCTGGCGGGCGACGACCATGCCGGCGACCTCGACCGTGGCGCCGTCCCCGACCCGCGCCAGCGCCGAGCTGGGCATCACCCCCTCGCCGAGCCCATCGCGCAGCAGGGAGAGGGGGTGCCGGCCGAGGTTGATCCCGGTCGAGCGGTAGTCCTCGATCACCTCTTCCCAGGCGCTCATCCGCTCCAGCTCGGGCGCCGGCGGCGGGTCGAGCGGCAGCGGCAGCTGCCGGCTCTTCGCCGCTCCCTGGCCGGCGCCGGCGACGCCGAGGCCCCAGTAGCTCTCGCGGCGGCTGACGCCCGCCTCGCCGGCGCCCAGCGCGAGGCCGTCGAGGGCGCCAGCCCAGGCGAGCAGCTCCAGCCCCTCGCGGCCGGCGCCCGAGCGCGAGGAGAGCTCGGCGATCGTCCGGTACGGGCCGCTCCGCTCGCGCTCGGCTACCAGCGCCTCCATCTCCTCCTCCCGCACCCCCTTGACGTAGCCGAGGCCGATCCGCACGACCAGCCCCCCGCGCTCGCGCTCGACCTGGCAACGGACGTCGCTGCCGTTGACCGCCGGGGGAGCGATCCGGACCCCGCGCCGCTGCGCCTCGTGGGTGAGCGCGTCGGGCGGGTAGAAGCCCATCGGCTGCTCGTTCAGCAGCGAGCAGAGGAACTCGGGCGCGTAGTGCTCGCGCAGCCAGGCCGACTGGTAGGCGAGCAGGCCGAAGGCGGCGGAGTGCGCCTTGGGGAAGCCGAAGCCGGAGAAGCCCTGGATCTGCCCCCAGACGCTCTCGGCGGTCTCGGTTGAAACACCTCGTTTCTCTGCGCCGGCGACGAAGTCGTCGTGGTAGGAGCGGATCGCCTCCTCGGAGCGCTTGCGGCTCATCGCCCGCCGCAGCCCCTCTGCCTCAGAGGAGGAGAAGCCGGCCAGCTTCATCGCCACCTCGATCACCTGCTCCTGGAAGACGATCGTGCCGAGCGTGTCTTCGAGCACCGGCTCCAGCAGCGGGTGCTCGTAGGGAACCTCGTAGGCGGGGTCCTCGCGCCGCCGCTTGCGCCGCTCTATATAAGGGTGGACGGCGCCGCCCTGGATCGGGCCGGGGCGGACGAGGGCGACCTGCACGGTGAGGTCGTCGAGGTTCTGCGGCAGGGTGCGCGGCAGCATCTGCATCTGGGCGCGGCTCTCGATCTGGAAGACGCCGGTTGTCTCGGCGGCGTGGATCGATCTGTAGGTGTCCGAGTCGTCGAGGCGGATGCGGGAGAGGTCGACCTGCTCGCCCCGCGCCCGCTCGATCTCGACCACGCAGCGCTCGACCGCCGAGAGCATCCCTAGCCCCAGCAGGTCGATCTTGAGGAAGCCCGCGTCGCCGCAGGAGTCCTTGTCCCACTGCACGACCCGGCGTCCCTCCATGGCCGCCGGCACGACCGGGCAGACGTCGACTAGCGGCTTGGTCGAGATCACCATGCCGCCGGGGTGCTGGGAGACGTGGCGGGGCAGGCCCATCGCCTCGCCGCAGAGGCCGATCAGCGCTCGCCAGCGCGGGGATGCGGCGCGCTCGAGGCCGATCGCAGCGATCACGTCCTTCTCGATCTCGCCCTTGCGCTCGTGGAAGCCGACCATCCCGGTCACTCGCTCGATCTCCCCCGGGGGCAGGCCGAGCGCCTTGCCGAGGTCGCGGACCACGCCCCGCGGCCGGTAGGTGGGGAAGGCGGCGACCAGAGCCGAGCGCTCGGCGCCGTAGCGCCGGTGGACCTCGGGGATCAGCTTCTCGCGGATGTCGCGCGGGAAGTCGAGGTCGATGTCAGGGACGGCGTCGAGTTCGTCGTTGAGGAAGCGGCCGGCGAAGAGCTTGGACTCGACCGGGTCGATGTGGGAGAGCCCGGTCAGGTAGCAGACGATCGAGCTGACGCTGGAGCCGCGCCCCCGCCCCGGCGGCAGCTTCGCGCGGACCGCGCTAGCGCCGCGAACCTGCACCGCCACCTCGCGCGCCAGCTCGAGCAGGTCGCAGTGCAGGAGGAAGAAGCCGGAGAGGCCGAGGCCGCGGATCGTGGCCAGCTCCTCCTCCAGGCGGTTCTCGGCCTCCGTCAGGTCGGGCCGGCCGGCGTAGCGATCGGTGAGCAGCACCCGGCAGACCTCGGCCAGCTCTCGGTCCGCCCCCTCGTCCTCGGCGCCGGGGTAGCTGTAGCCGAGCTCGGCGGTGAGGTCAAAGCGCAGCCGCTCGGCCAGCCGCGCCGTCTCGGCCACCGCCCCGGGGTACTCGGCGAAGCGCCGGGCGATTCCCTCATGGGAGACGAGCGCCGCGGTCGAGTTGCCGCGCCGCAGCGGCTCGGACTCGTCGAGACCGACGCCGTGACGGACGGCGACGAGGGCGTCCTGCAGCTGCGAGCGCGAGCGGCGGTGGTAGTGGACGTTGCCGGTCGCCACGCAGGGGACCCCGAGCCGCGCGGCCAGGTCATCGAGCCAGCGGTTGCGCGCCCGGTCGCGGCGCTCGTAGGGACGCTGCAGCTCGACCCGGAAACGATCCCGCCCGAAGGCGGTGTGCAGGCGTCGCGCCAGCTCAGCTCCCCGCGCCGGGTCTCCCCGCTCCCAGGCGCCGGCGACGGCCCCCTCCCGAGCGCATCCCGAAAGGCAGACCAGCCCATCGACGTGCCCCTCCACCTGTTCGAGGCCGACGCTCGGCTGGCCGGCGCTGCGCTGGGCGCCGTCGCGGGTGTGGGAGTGGGCGGCGGTCAGCAGCCGGCAGAGGTTGCGGTAGCCCGCCGGGGTTTCGACCAGGAGCGTCAGGTGGGCGAGTTCGCCCGCCGGCAGCGCCACAGTCACCTCCGCCCCGGTGATCGCTCGCACCCCGAATCCCTCGCACGCCTTCGCGAACTCCATCGATCCCCACACCCCGTCGTGGTCGGTCAGCGCCATCGCCTCGTAGCCGAGCTCCGCCGCGGTGGCGGCGAGCTCGGTCGGGGTCGAGGCGCCGTCGAGGAAGGAAAAGGCGGAGTGAGCGTGCAGCTCGACGTAGGGGGAGTCGGCGTCCATCAGGCCGGCTGGCGGGCCCAGCGCCCGGTTCGCACGTCGCGGAAGACCGTGACGTTGCGGCCGTCGGCCAGGACCAGCTCGTAGTAGTGACGATGCAGAGCGTGACCGGTCCACCAGCGGTCCTCGACCATCCATTCCTCGCGGATCGTCTCGACCTTGACTCCGTCGACCGTTCGCGGCACGCCGTCCTCACGGGTCTCGACCCTCGCCCCCCGCGGGGCGTAGATGCGGTGCGCGCGGCTCACCGCCCTGGATAGGGAGTGAGGAAAGCCCGCCGCTCGGGCACGCGCGAGCCGGGGTCGGCCTCGACCACCTTGAGCAGGGCCTCCGCGCCCGCCGCCGCCCGCACCTCCCGCACCGCCGCCGCCAGCCGTCCCCGCCGCGGCGGCCGCGCGCCAAGCGACAGCTCGAGCTGGTCGGCCGCTGGCGGCCCCAGGGCGATCGCCCGCAGGCGCAGCGCGCTCGCCGGCTCCGGCAGTGTCTCCAGCCTCGGTGTCAGCAGCGAGCCGATCGTCCGCGCCGAAGCGGTCGGGCGGCCGAGCCCCTGCTCGACGCTCCAGCTGCCCCCGCTGACAAGCAGGGCGGAGAGGCGCAGCAACAGCACTGTTCGCTCCTTGCGCTGCGGCACGGCGAGCAGCCGGTCGACCAGCAGCGCAAGGGCGCGGTCGAGCTGCGCGCCCGCGGTCCCTTCCGGCAGCTCGATCTCCGCCGCCAGCTCCTCGTGCGGCGCGCGCGGTCGCAGCGGCGCGTCCTCGCCGCGGGCGAGACCAAGCGCCCGCATGCCAAGCGCGCCGAAGCGGTCGGCGATCTGGTCGGGGGAGAGCGCCGCGAGCCTGCCAAGCGTGCGCAGCCCGAGCCGCTGCAGGGCGGCGACGAGTTTGCTCGCCTCCGCGTCGCCCGCGCCGAGCCTGGCGGTCAGGGTCGAGACCGGCAGCGGGGCGAGGAACCGGCGCAGGGCACCGGGCGGGACGATCGCCTCGCCTCGCGGTCCGGTGAGGGCACGGGGCAGGCGCGACCCCCGGCCGGCGGCGACGTAGGCGGCGAAGCGGTTGGGCGCCGCCGCGATCCGCACCGGCGTCGCGGCCGCCTCGCGCGCCGCTGCGATCACCCCGGCGACCTCGCCGCCATGGATTCCCCGCAGTCCGTCGACCGCGAAGAAGGCCTCGCCGGGACGCTCCGACTCGACCGCGGCGCCGATCCCCTCGAGCCGCTCGAGCAGCCCCTCCCAGAGCTCGGAGACCCGGGCTGGGTCAGCCGTGATCAGCCCCAGCGAGGGGCAGCGGGCGAGTGCCTCGCCAAGACGCATCTGGGCGTGGACGCCAGCCTCTTCGGCGGCACGGGAGACCGCGCCCACCGCCTGCCGTCCTCCCGGCGGCGGCGCCAGCGCGATTGCCTCGCCGACTCGATCAGGGGAGGCAACCCTGAGCGAAAAGCGAGGAATGAGGACGCAGACAATCATACGAACACACGTTCGTATAGGAAAGCAAACTCCGAGGACGAAGGACTCTCACATGCCGATGCTGATCCTCGCGAGGAGCTAGGACAAACGAGCGCCGGAGGGGAGAGCACGGGCCGCTGCCTCGAGGTGGAGCTCCTCGACCACGCGGCGCTGTTGCGTCGCCCGCTCGGCCAGCTGCCTGAAGTCGAAGTCCGGCAGGTCGCTCCCAAGCGTGTGCTCGAGGGCGGTCCACATCCGCAGCTTTCCCGTGATCCCGATGCCCAGGGCCTCCAGCTCAACCAGCCGGCTCAGCGGCGAGTAGCCGCGCAGCTGGCCGTTCAGCTTGAGGCGACCCAGCTTCTCGCCCGCCCAGGCCAGCGCCGGCTTGACCGGGTTGCGAGAGGTTTCGAGACGCTTCATCAGCCGGTCGAGCGTCGTCCGGTCGGCTTCGATCTCGGCGCAGATCTCCCTTAGGGGCGGGCCGAAGTCGGGATCGTCATCGTTGCTGGCTACCAGTCGGCGCACCAGCTCGACGCCCACCGTCGAACCGGCGAGGTGGTCGTCGAGGTAGATCGCCAGCAAGTTGGCGGGATCCGACGAGAGCCTCAAGCGCTCTTCTCGCCCCAGATGCCGCCGTGCGGCTCATGGGTCTCCTCACCGCTCCCCGGCGCCTCGCGCGCCAGGTTCGCTTTCTCGTCCGCGCGACGGCTGAAGCCAACATAGGCGAGGAATAGCGCGAACAGCGGCACGGCGATGATCACAGCAAAGATCGGCGCCCAAAAGGAGCCGATGATGATCACCAGTGCCAGCACGGCGACGATCGGGACTACGTACATGGACCATCTCTCCCTTCAGGTTCGATTTGACCTCTTGACCTTTTCCTACCCGTCGCCCCGCGGTGCGAACCAGGCGCTAGCCGCGCCCGCCCGAGGAGACCAGCTCCAGCACTTCCCGCTCGATCCTCGCCCTCGCCTGCGGCCCGAGCTTCCCGTTGCGAGGCCGGGCGGGGTCGATGGTGACGCCGTCGCGGAAGCGGTCGAGGACGCGGGGGTCGATGTAGGAGCTGCGGCAGACGGCGGGGGTGTTGCCGAGCGCCTCGGCGACCTGGTCGACCGCCTCCCGGATCGCCTGCTTGGCTGCGTTCTTCGATCGCGGCCGCGGCCGGCCGGCCAGCTCGATCGCGGCGAGCACGGTCCCGTGCCAGGTGCGGAAGTCCTTGGCTGAGAACCGCTCGCCGGCATGCTCCTGGATGTAGGCGTTGACGTCATCGGAGCGGACGTCGCGCCAGGCGCCGTCCTCGCGGAAGGCGAGCAGGTCCTCGGGGCCGCCGCGACGGCGGCGCATCGTCTCGATCGCCCGCCTCGCTCCCTCGTCGCGGATCGACTGCACCCGTCGCTGCCCGCTCTTGGCCGGGAAGTCGAAGACGACCTCGCCGTCGCTGACCTTGACGTGCTCGCGGCGGACGGTCGCCACCCCGTAGCTCTCGTTGGCCTCGGCGTATTCCTCGCCGCCGATGCGAAAGAAGCCGAGGTCGAGCAGACGCACGGCGCAGGCAAGCGCCCGCTCGCGTGACATTCCCTCCAGCTTCAAGTCGCGCGCCACCGCGCGCCGCAGGGACGGCAGCTCGGCGGCGAACTCGCGCACCGCCTCGAACTTGCGCTCCGCCCGCCGCCGCTGCCAGCGCGAGTGGTAGAGGTACTGCTTGCGGCCGGCCGCGTCGATCCCGGTCGCCTGGATGTGCCCGAGCGGGTCGGGGCAGATCCAGGCGTCTTTCCAGGCCGGCGGGATCGCCAGCTCGCGGATCCGGGCCAGCGTCTCCTCGTCCTCGATCCGCCCGCCGCCGGGGTCGAGGTAGGTGAAACCCCCGCCGCGCCTCCGCCTGCGAATCCCCTCGCCCGAGCAGTCGGAGCGGCGCAGCCGGCCGCGCGTCCTCGCTCGCTCTCCCATCAGGCGACCGTCGCCATTCCAGGCTCTACGATGGCCCCTCCGTAGCCGAAGCGGTCGAGCGTCTCGCTCAGCACCTCGTGCATCGCCTCCTGCTCCGCCGGGGTCAAGTTCTGGCGCCACGAGCCGGGGCTGGCGACCCGCGCTTCCCGCTTCGGGCCTCGTGCGCCGGCGGGCAGCTGCTCGAAGTCGTGCCGCGCGACGATCTCCGGCAGCCGCCCGCGGCCGAGCTCGAGCATCTCGCAGATTGTCTCCATGCCCTCGAGCGGCCGCTCGCGCAGCTCCTCGTAGCGGATCAGCACGCGAGTGTCGGGCGTCCTCGTCTCGAATGCCTGCTGGACCGCGCGGCAGCGGAACGCCCAGACTTCGGAGAGCCAGCGGATCAGCGGCAGGCGGCCCTCGGGGGCGACGGGGAAGGCGCCTTTCTGAATCGCCCAGGTGCCGTCCTGGTAGGCGGCGAGCCAGGAATCGACCACGTCGCGGCCGTCGCGCAGAAGGAAGATCAGCTTCGAGTCGGGGAAGAGCTCGGCGAGCAACGGCGCTGCCTGCGAGCCTGGCTCCTTGACCACATAAGTGGGGGCCGAGAAGCGACGGTGACCGTTGCCGGCCTGCGCTTCGAAGCGGGCCGCGATCAGTGCCCGCAGCGGCTCCCACCAACTGTCGCGATAGCGGTTCGAGAAGAAATAGTCCGGCTCGTCGGCCTTCAGCTCGAGCAGGGTGGTCAGCTCGGGCGGGTCATCGCAGGCGGCCCAGGCGAGCGGGATCGGCCGCCATACACCGAGGTGGTGCCCGAGGTGGGGATCGTCGATCGGCACCACGCCGCGTAGGTCGGCGAGCATTCGCAGCAGCCAGGTGCTGCCGCTGCGCGAAGAGCCGAAGATCCAGGCGAGGCGGTCTTCCCGTCTCATGCCGACTCGATACCCCCGTTTTCCCCACTTTCAACCCCCAGTCTCTGCTGAATCGATCGCACGATCTCCCGATCCACCTCCGGTCCCGGCCGGACGTGCTGCCGCTGTTTCCCGGGCTATGGCCAGGGTAAGTGCCGAAGACGTGAGAGCTAGAGCTTGGAGAGAGCGATGAAGGCAGTGACGTGGCACGGCAAACGCGACGTGAGGGTCGACGAGGTTCCGGACCCGACGATCCAGGAGCCCACCGACGCGATCGTGAAAATCACCACCACCGCGATCTGCGGCTCCGACCTCCACCTCTACGAGGTGATGGGCCCGTTCATGGGCGAGGGCGACGTGCTCGGCCACGAGCCGATGGGCGTGGTCGAGGACGTGGGCGCCGAGGTGACCAACGTCAAACCCGGCGACCGCGTCGTGATCCCCTTCCAGATCGCCTGCGGCGACTGCTTCATGTGCAATCAGGGTCTGCAGACGCAGTGCGAGACCACCCAGGTCCGCGACCAGGGGATGGGGGCCGCCCTCTTCGGCTACACCAAGCTCTACGGCGAGGTGCCCGGCGGCCAGGCCGAGTACCTGCGGGTGCCGCAGGCGCAGTACGGGCCGATCAAGGTCCCGGACGGCCCGCCCGACGAGCGCTTCGTCTTCCTCTCCGACGTTCTGCCGACCGCCTGGCAGGCGGTCGAGTACGCGAACGTGCCGAAGGGCGGCAGCCTCGTCGTGCTCGGCCTCGGCCCGATCGGCGACATGGCCTGCCGGATCGCCCTGCAGCGCGGGGTCGAGAAGGTGATCGGGGTCGACCTCGTTCCCGAGCGGCTGGAGCGAGCCCGCAAGCGCGGTGTCGAGGCGCTCGACCTGAGCGCCGAGGACGACGTCGTCGAGACGATTCGCGGGATGACCGAGGGGCGCGGCCCCGACTCGGTCATCGATGCGGTGGGGATGGAGGCGCACGGCGCGCCGCTCGGCAAGCTCGCCCACAACCTCGTCGGCTTCCTGCCCGACGCGCTGGCGGCGAAGTTGATGGAAAAAGGGGGGGTGGACCGTCTCAGCGCCTTCCATCTCGCGATCGAGGTCGTCCGTCGCGGCGGCACGATCTCCCTGATCGGCGTCTACGGCGGGATGGCGGACCCGCTGCCGATGCTGACCCTCTTCGACAAGCAGGTCCAGCTGCGGATGGGACAGGCGAACGTGAAGAACTGGGTCGACGAGATCATGCCGCTGCTCAGCGACGAGGACCCGCTCGGCGTAGATGACTTCGCCACCCACAAGGTGCCGCTCGAGGAGGCGCCGGCCAGCTACGAGATGTTCCAGGAGAAGCGCGACGGCGCGGTCAAGGTCCTGCTGAAGCCATGAGGACGAACGGTTAGCTCAGGCCGTGGCGGCGATCGGCTACACCCTTTCGAGTGAGGAGCAGCGGCCCGAGGCGCTGGTCGATCTGGCTGCCCGGGCCGAGCAGGTCGGCTTCTCATTCGCCGGGATCTCCGACCACTTCCATCCCTGGATCGACAAGCAGGGCAACAGCCCCTTCGTCTGGGGCGTGCTGGGGGCGATCGCGCAGCGGACCGAGCGCCTCGAGCTGATCACCGGCGTCACCTGCCCGACCTTCCGCATCCACCCAGCGATCGTCGCCCACGCCGCCGCCACCGCGGCGGCGCTGCTGCCGGGCCGCTTCTCGCTTGGGGTCGGCAGTGGCGAGAACCTCAACGAGCACGTGCTCGGCGAACGCTGGCCCCCGGTGCGGGAGCGCCAGGCCCGGCTCGAGGAGGCGATCGAGATCATCCGCCTGCTCTGGGAAGGCGACCTCGCGTCCCATCGCGGCGAGCACTACCGGGTCGAGAACGCCCGCATCTACTCGCTGCCAGATGAGCCGCCCCCGATCCTGGTCGCGGTCGCCGGCGAGCGCTCGGTCGATCTCGCCGCGAGGGCCGGCGACGGGCTCATCGGCACCGCGCCGAACGCCGAGTCGGTGGCGCGCTTCCGCGAAGGCGGCGGCGAGGGCAAGCCGACCTACGGCCAGCTGCACGTCTGCTGGGCAGAGAGCGAGGAGGAGGCGAGGAGCACCGCCCTCGAGTGGTGGCCGAACGCCGCGGTCAGCGGCAGCCACTTCCTCGAGCTGCCCCTGCCCGCCCACTTCGAAGAGGCGGCCGAGCTGGTCGACGAGGAGGACATCGCCGACAGCGTCGTCTGCGGGCCTGATGCCCAACGTCACCTCGAGGCGATCCGGGAATACGTCGACGCCGGCTATGACCATGTCTATGTCCACCAGATCGGGCCGGACCAGGAGGGCTTCTTCGACTTCTACGAGCGCTCGGTGCTGCCGGAGCTGCGATGAAGCTGATCTTCGCCCCGATCGGGATCGTCGCCGGACTGCTCGCCGGCCTTATCGCCCAGAAGGGGTTCGACCGGCTGTGGGCGGTCTTCGACGAAGAGGAGCCGCCGGAGCCCGACCAGCGTGAGATTCGCTACGCCAAGCTGATCCCCGCCCTGCTGATCGAGGGCGCGGTCTTCCGTCTGACCAAGGGACTGGTCGACCACGGCGTCCGCGGCGGCTTTGCGCGGCTGACCGGAAGGTGGCCGGGAGAGGAGCGGGACGAGTCCTGAGTGAGGTTAGAGGCGGCGGCGCCGGGTATTTCGAGTGCACACCACGGAGGAGGAGATCGCAGTGATTGGAGCCTTGCTACTTGGATTGATCGCCGGAGCGATCGGAAGGGCAATCGTCCCCAACGACGCTTTCGAGGGCATGCACGGACCGCGCTCGTGGCTGGTCTCGATCGTGCTGGGCCTGGTCGGTGCCGCCCTTGGCTGGGCCATCTTCACCGCTGGCCTCGGGATCGGCGACGACGACGCGTTCGACCTGGGCGGCATCCTCAGCGCCCTGATCGGCGTGGTCATCGTCCTGCTGCTCGCCGGCTTCGTGATGCGCCGGGTCGACGGCGGTCACCGTCACCGGGGAGCGCGGGTCTAGGACCAGCATCGGCACGTCGCGGCGCGCCAGCGCGCGGGAGCCGGCGATCGCCGGCAGGCGATCGGTGAATGCTTGCCAGAGGCCCTCGGCCTCCTCCCCCTCGGTCTGGCGCGCCGTGACGGCGATGCGCTCGCCGTCCACCTCGACCCAGCCGCGGGGGTCGGCGCGCAGGTTGAGGCACCAGGCCGGATCGCGGTCGCTGCCGAGATTGAGGGCGCCGACGGCGTAGGCGCCGCCGTGGCGGACGTAGGCGACGACGGTGGTGCGCGGATTGCCGGAGCGCCGGCCGGTGGTCGTCAGCGCCAGCACCGGCTGGCCGCCGGCCAGGAGGCGGGAGCGCCTGATGCGTCCGCGGCTGAGCCTCAGCAGCCCCGCGTGCACACGTCCAACCTTGGGCTGGACGCGGCGAAATCGGGTCAGGGACTGCAGGAATTCGGCGGACGTCATCTCGGGCACATATCCTTGAGAGGTTCTCAAGAAACTTATCCAGCTCTTGAGAGCCTGTCAAGGCCATGCCCAGAACGCGCCCGGCGGAGAGCCGCGACGACAAGATGAAAGAGATCCTCACCGCGGCCGAGGGGCGACTGCGCGAGGGCGGCTACCAGGCGCTCTCAGTCGCGGCGATCGCGCGTGAGCTGGGCCTCGCACAGAACGCGATCTACTGGTACTTCCCCTCCAAGGACGAGCTGTTCGTCGCGACGATGAACCGCATGCTGGAGAAGATCGCGGCTCGCAAGCCCTCCAAGGAAGTGGGGGAGCTGGAGCGGATCCTCTGGTTCACCGACCAGTTCCAGCCCCTCTCGGGCCTGAGGCCCGCGATGAACGACCGCGCCCGCAGCTCGCCCGTCGTCGCCGGTTTCGTCGAACAGCTCGATGCGCTGCTCTCGAAAATGCTCTCCAACGTCTTGCGCGACCACGTTCCCGCCGGGGAGCTGCCCCTCGCCGTCGAGTCCTTCCGGGCGACCGTGGACGGGACCTTCGTCAAGGGTCTTGGCAAACGCGACAGGCGCGAGCTGCTCACCTTCACCCTCCAGCGACTGACCGCCGGCAAGATCGAGTGAGCATCCTCAGCCAGGTTGCGGCGCGGCCTGCACGTCGGAAATCTCGAGGGTGTCCGCGGACGCGTTCTGGCGCCTGGAGAGGGCAATGCACGGCAGCGCCAGGACTGAGATCCCGGCTCCCATCAGGTAGGACGGCGCATACCCCCAGACGTCAGCAGCCCGGCCGAGGACCGGCTGGGCCCAGACCCCGCCACTGGAGTCCATCAGCGAGTCGAACGAGAGGATCGTCGCGCGCTGGCGCGAGGGGATCAAGCCGTTGAGGTAGGTCTGGCGGATCGGCATCGA
This sequence comes from Solirubrobacterales bacterium, assembly GCA_035557635.1. Lineage (GTDB taxonomy): Bacteria > Actinomycetota > Thermoleophilia > Solirubrobacterales > 70-9 > VRUE01. Next base: position 39,264 of record DATMDR010000072.1, read on the forward strand.
GGCCGCGAACAGCAGTCCCCAGACGGCGATCAGCCCGATCACCGCCGCGAAGCTCTCGACGATCCCGATCAGGCCCAGCACCATTGCACTGAGTCCCGCGATCACGATCAGCGCCGAGGTACGGCGGTGGAAGAGCCGGCGGATCCGCGGCGCCGCCACCCCGCCGGCGATCTGCGCGCCGGCGACGATCGCCGCCACCAGGCCGGCGATCGAGTAGGCCTGCGGATCGCCGTAGAGCTCCAGCAGATATGGCTGCAGGGCGTAGAAGGCGTAGATCCCGACGCCGCCGGTGAAGAGGGACTCGACCATCAGCCACTTCACCGCCGGCACTCGCCAGCCGTGGTCGATCGAGGCGGCGGCGACCTTTCGCATCTCGGCCAGCGGCCGGCCGCCCTTCTCGGGGGTAAAGCCGATGTCGCGCATGAGCCTGTACGCAACGCCGAACATCACGATCAGGATGAGGCCGCGGAGCACGAAAGGGACTCCCAGGCTGGTTTGCTGGGCGATGAAGCCTCCCGCCACCGAGCCGGTGAGCATCGCCGCGCCGCTGACGATCTGGCCGCGCCCGAACACCGACTCCAGCGTCCCGGTGAAGCCGGCCGCGGCCAGCGCGTCCACCAGCCACGCCTCGACCGCGCCGGAGAAGAACGTGAACCCCAGACCGAGCAGGATCGACACGACGGCCCACTGCCAGAACGGCGCCTCGACCTGCCACAGCAGCACGTACAGCAACGTCGATGCGGTAAGCGTGAGCGTGCCAAGCAGATAGGAGGCCCGCCGGCCGACCGTGTCGGCCACGATCCCCGTGGGCACCTCGAAGATGACCATGCCGGCGGTGAAGAAGGCGTTGGCGGCGAACGCCTCCAGGTTGGAGAGACCGGCGTCGAGCAGGAAGATCGTGTTGATCCCCCAGATCAGCGACGCCG
>DATMDR010000073.1:0-17530 GCA_035557635.1 Solirubrobacterales bacterium
CGACGGCGGCCAGGCGACGCCGGACGGCGGCGAGAAGCTGCGGCCGCGCACCGGCCGCTCCTCGGCAGGCGGCTGAGCCGGCCGCGCCCGCCTCTATTCTCGGAGGCGATGCTGCAGACCGAGCCAGAGAGCGCCAGCACCGGCCTCGGCGCCCCTACCGAACCCGGCGCTGACCGCGCCGAGCGACTGCTTGCGGGCCCCAACGAGCCCCAGCGTCAGGCGGTGCGGCACGGGGAGGGGCCGCTGCTCGTCCTCGCCGGCGCCGGCTCCGGCAAGACGCGGGTCCTCACCCACCGCATCGCCTACCTGCTGGCAACCGACCAAGCGCGGCCGGGGGAGATCCTCGCGATCACCTTCACCAACAAGGCGGCAACCGAGATGCGCGAGCGGGTCGAGGCCTTGGTTGGCCGCTCGGCGCGGGCGATGTGGGTAACCACCTTTCACTCGTCCTGCGCGCGGATGCTGCGCGCCGATGCGGAGCGCCTCGGCTACTCGCGCGGCTTCACGATCTACGACGAGTCCGACTCGCTGCGGATGCTCAAGCGCTGCCTCAGAGAGCTGCAGGTCGACCCCAGACGCTACCCGCCGCGCTCGATCCGCTCGCAGATCTCCGGCGCCAAGAACCAGCTGGTCGACGCGGACGCCTACGCCCAGGCGCAGGGCAGCGTCTTCGAGGAGACCGCGGCGGCGGTCTACGCGCTCTACGAGAAGCGCATGCTGGCCGCCAATGCGATGGACTTCGACGACCTCCTCGTCCGCACAGTCAATGCGATGGAGCTCTTCGATGAGGTGCGCGACCGCTGGCGCCGCGTCTTCAAGCACGTACTCGTCGACGAGTACCAGGACACCAACCACGCCCAGTACCGGCTACTGCAGCTGCTCACCGCCGAGCACGGCAACCTGATGGTCGTCGGCGACGCCGACCAGTCCGTCTACGGGTTCCGGCACGCCGACATCCGCAACATCCTCGATTTCGAGCGCGACTTCCCCGAGGCGGAGGTCGTGACGCTGGAGCAGAACTACCGCTCCACCCAGACGATCCTCTCCGCCGCCAACGCGGTGATCGAGCACAACCGCGACCGGCGGCCGAAGCAGCTCTGGACCGAGATCGCCGGCGGCGACCCGGTGCAGCTGAGCGAGCTGTCCGACGAGCAGGAGGAGTCGCGCTGGATCGCAGGTGAGATCGAGCGTCTCGCCGAGGAGGAGGACGTGCAGCGAAAGGACGTCGCCGTCTTCTACCGGACCAACGCGATGAGCCGGGTCCTGGAGGACACGCTCAATCGCTTCAACGTCCCCTATCAGGTGATCGGCGGGACGAAGTTCTACGAACGGGCCGAGGTCAAGGACGCGATCGCCTATCTCAGCCTGCTGGCCAATCCCTCCGACCAGGTCTCCTTCGCGCGCATCGTCAACTCGCCGCGACGGGGGATCGGCAACACCAGCCAGGGAAGGGTCGGCTCGCACGCCAACACCACGGGCCTCTCGATCTGGGAGGTTGCCGGCCGGGCCGAGGAGGTGCCAGGGCTGGGCGCGGCGGCGATCAAGGCGATCTCGCGCTTTCACGAGACGATGGAGGCCCTGCGCGAACGCGCCGAGGAAGAAGGGCCGGTGGCGGGACTGCTCGAGGCGGTGCTGAACGAGACCGGCTACCTGGAAGCGCTGTCCGCCGAGCGCACGGTCGAGGCCGAGGGTCGCGTCGAGAACCTCGAGGCCTTGGTCGCCGGCGCCGCCGAGTTCGACATCGAGCGCGAGACCGAGGGCGAGAGCGACGTCACCCCGCTCGAGGAGTACCTGCAGCAGGTCTCCCTCTTCTCCGAGCAGGACAACCTGCGCGAGGAAGAGTCGCTGGTCACCCTGATGACCCTCCACAACGCCAAGGGCCTCGAGTACGACACGGTCTTCGTGATCGGCTGCGAGGAGGGCTCCTTCCCGCACATGCGCGCCCTGGAAGAGGGCGGGGAAGAGGAGGAGCGACGCCTCTGTTACGTCGCCATCACCCGGGCCCGCCGGCGCCTCTACATGACCTGGGCGCGGGAGCGCCGCCTCTTCGGCCGCTCCGAGCGCAACCTGCCTTCCCGCTTCGTCGACGAGCTGCCGGCTGAGCTGACGGAGCGGCACTCGAGCGCCCCCGGCGGCGGGCTCGGGTGGCAGCCGGCGGAGTCCGGGTCCGCGGCCCCGGTCGATCCCGGCCCGGCGCTGGAGCTGCAGGTGGGCGACGATGTCGTCCACGCCAGCTTCGGCGACGGCGTGGTGACCGGTGTCGAGCCCGGCGGGATCGTCGTCGTCCGCTTCGCCGGCGACGGCGTCGAGCGCAAGCTGATGGCCGACTACGCCCCGATCCGGAGGCGCTAGGACTTGGCCGCTCGATTAATTGACGGCAAGGCGGTCGGCGCCGCGGTGCGCGAACGGGTCGCCGGCGAAGTCGCCGCATACGAGGCCGAGGCCGGCCGCGTCCCGGTCCTCGCCACGGTGATCGTCGGCGACGACCCGGCCTCCGAGATCTACATCCGCAACAAGCACAAAGCCTGCGAGGAAGCCGGGATGGGTTCCGTCCACCACGGGCTGGCGGCGGACACCGGCGAAGAGGAGCTGCTGGAGCTGGTGGAGGGGCTCGGTCGCGACCCCGAGGTCGACGGGATCCTCGTGCAGCTGCCGCTGCCGGGAGACCTCGATCCCGACCGTGTCGTCGCCGCGATCGACCCTGGCAAGGACGTCGACGGCCTGACTCCCGTCAACGCGGGCCTGCTCGCCCACGGCATGCCGGGGCTCGTCCCCTGCACCCCGGTGGGCGTAATGGAGCTGTTGCGCCACGAGGGAGTCGAGCTGGAGGGTGCCGAGGCGGTCGTGGTCGGCCGCTCGAAGCTGGTCGGCGTGCCGGTGGCGCGGCTGCTGCTGGCGGCGAACGCGACGGTCACCGTCTGCCACTCGCGCACCCGCGACCTGGATGCCGTCTGCGCGCGCGCAGACGTTCTCGTGGCCGCGGTGGGTGTGCCGCGGCTGCTCGGCGCCGCCGCGGTCAAGCCGGGGGCGGTGGTGATCGACGTCGGCATGAACAGGACCGAGGACGGTCTCTACGGCGACGTCGACTTCGAGGCGGCGGCGGAGATCGCCGCCGCGATCACCCCTGTGCCGGGTGGGGTCGGGCCGATGACGATCGCGATGCTGCTCGCCAACACGCTCGCCGCCGCCCGCACGCGTCTGGCCTAGCCTTCCGCGTTTTTCCGCCTTGCAGCGGGTGTAGGGTCGGCAAGACCCGCAGTCGCCGAGGAGGGAAGCCCAGATGGACGCACTTGACAGGTTGAGCACGGGGGAGAAGATCGCCGGCGTCTCGGCGATCCTGCTCTTCGTATTCATGTTCTTCGACTGGTTCGGGGTCGAGGTCTCGGGTGTGGCCGGCTTCTCGGGCAGCGTCGGCGAGGGCGGCAACGCCTGGGACGCCCTCGACCTGATCCCGATCGTCCTGATGATCGCGATCATCACCACCCTGGCGATGACGGCGCTCCGGCTCACCGACTCGACGTTCGAGCCGGCTATCCCGATGAGCGTCGTGGTCACCGTCCTCGGCGCGATCTCCGTCCTGCTCGTCCTCTACCGCATCATCGACCCGCCCAGCATCGGCGAGTTCCCGGGCATCGAGGTCGACGTCACGCGGAAGCTCGGGATCTTCCTCGGCCTGCTCGCGGCCGGCGGGATCGCCTACGGCGGCTACAGGACGATGCAGGAGGAAGGCGCCACCTTCGGCGACACGGCAGACCGCCTCGGCGGCGGTGGTGGAGCCGGTCCCGGTGGCCCAGGTGATAGTGGTCCAAGCGGCGGCCCACCCCCGCCACCCCCGCCTCCCTCCTCATCAACGCCTCCACCACCACCCGGGCACCAGCCCCCACCACCATCCCAGCAACCGCCGCCTCCGCCACCTCCCAGCGGCTGAGGATCAACGGGCTTTAGCTGCGGCGCTTCCGTGTGGGGAGGTCGTAGGTGGGGGTGAAGCGTCTTGTACTTTTTCGGCCAAGCGGCTCGCGGACAGCCACCCTCGCTCTCCGAAAAAGTTAAGCGAAACCCCCGCCTACGACCTCCCCCTCCGCAATCCCCGCAGCAACCCGCTTGGCGAACGCGATGATGGTCATCATCGGGTTGACGCCGACGGCACCAGGGAAGAGCGAGGCGTCGGCGACGTAGAGGCCGGCGACGCCGTTGACCGAGCCGTCGGCGGCGCACACGCCTTCGCGCGGATCGGCCGCGATCCGCGCGGTTCCCAGCGGGTGGAAGGCCTCGAGGCGCAGCTCTGACGGCTTGAAGTCCGTCGCCTCGAACTCGGCCAGCTGGTTGGGCTTCAGCACCCCGGCCCGGGCGATGTTGGGGTAGACCTCGGTGGCGCCGGCGGCGAAGTGGACTTCGGCTGCGCGGGCGATGCCGAAGGTGAGCGCCTCGGTGTCCTCGGACCTGAGCTTGTAGGACGCCCGCAGCAAGCCGTCGCGGGCGACGCCGACCTGGCCCGTGGAGAGGTCCTGCAGCTGGACCCCGATCGAGCCGACCTGGCCGAAGCCGAGCATCGCTTCCTGGTGCTCGCGCCCGGTGCCCTGCAGCCAGGCGCCGCCGAAGGGCAGCGGGGTGAAGGTCGCCTCGAGCAGGACCCGCTCGGGCTCCCACTCGTCGACGTAGTAGCTCTGCATCACGCCCTCCCAGCCCCGCACCTCCTCCTCATAGCGCGCCCCGACCCAGCAGGCGGGGTGGATGTGGAGGTTGCGCCCGACCTGGTCGCCGCCAAGGCCGGAGCGCAGCAGCAGCTCCGGCGTTCCCAGCGCGCCGCCGGCGACGATCGTGGCGCGGCGGGCGCGCACGGTGTAGGGGGCGCGGTGGCCGTTGCTCTCGGCGGGGCCGCTGACCACGCAGCTCACACCGGCTGCACGCCCGTCCTCGACCAGGACCCGGCGCGCTTCGACCCCGGCCCGGATCCGGGCGCCCGCGGCGACGGCACGCGGCAGGTAGCTGACGTTCATGCCTCGCTTGGCGTCGAGCTTGCAGCCGTAGGGGCAGGAGCTGCACTGAACGCAGTCGCCGGCGTTGCGGGAGATCGGCCCGCCCGAGACGCCCAGCGCCGCCGCGCCCTCCATCGCCAGCTGGCCGTTGCGGCCCATTCGCTCGGGGTCGAGCGGGGTGACCCGCAGGAACTCCTCCGCCTCGGCGAAGTCGGGAGCGAGGTCGGACGCCCACTCGATGCCGAAGCGCCGCTGCCATTCCTCCAGCGTCGGCTCGGGGGCGCGGAAGCAGGTGCCCGAGTTGATCACCGTCGTGCCGCCGACGGTGCGCGCGACCGGCACCGGGATCGGCGGGCGGCCTTCGGCGATCGTCAGCCCGGCGTCGCGATAGAGCGAGGCGATCGCCTCGAGCGGATCGCTCGGGTAGCTGTCGCGGTCGTAGCTGCCGCCCGCCTCGAGCACGATCACGTCGAGGCCCGCCTCGGCCAGCGTCGTCGCTGCCGCGGCGCCGCCGGCACCGGAGCCGACGATCACCACGTCGCATTCCTCGCCGCCCTCGGGCGGGGTCGTGTCTCCAAGCGAGCCGGTCGGTGCCGGCAGCGAGCCATCAGCGAGGCGGCAGCTGGTCTCGACGCCGATCCGCTCCTCGACCTCCGGCAGCACCGTGTAGCCGAGGGTGGAGAAGAGCTTGGCCATCACCAGCAGCTCGTGGTAGAGGCTGAAGCGCGAGCGCTCCATGTGGCGCAGGAAGTCTTCGCGGGCGCCGAGGTCGAGGCGGCTGAAGCGCCAGGGGAACGGCAGTAGGTTGAAGAGCCGCAGCGCCAGCTTGAGGCGGGTGAGGACGCGAGGCGAGACGGACTTGAGGAGCTCGGCGACCCGTCCGGAGACGTCGACCTCCCTCTCTGCCGCAGGCAGCCCGTCGACGCCGGGGGCCATCGCCTCGCAGATCGCGCTCAGGGTGCGCTGCTCGGCGGCCGATAGCCCCGGCGCGCTCCTTCAGCCGGGTGCTGCCGGGCTGCCGGCCCGGCCGGCCAGCGACCAGAGCCAGAGCGCGGTCAGCGTCAGGAAGCCGTCGACGAGGAAGTTGAGCAGGTAGGCGAAGACGTCTTCGTCGAAGAGGTAGAAGCCGAGCGAGGCGAGCGAGGATGCCGCCTTGCCGGCGGCGAGCACCAGCAGCAGCGGGCGGTAGCGGACGACGTCGGCCTGCACGACCAGGCAGATGCCGGTGATCACCACCATGTAGGCGAAGCCGAGCGCCAGCCACAGCTGCTGGGTGGTCTCGGGCGCCTCGGTGAAGCCGCCGATCGAGTCGCCGAGATCCGAGATCGCCCCGAGGACGCCGTCGGGCATCGCGATGAAGAGGAGGCCAACCAGCGCGAAGCTGGCGGCGAGGAGCCGCAGGCTGAGGACGACGAAGTGCTCTGCCGCTGCTCCCTGCATTGCCGCGGGACAATAACTGGCTAGGCAGCCAGGCGGGTTGGCGAGAAGCCGCTGATACCTTGACTTCATGGTGCGGCTGAAGCAGCTCGCGACCCTGATCGCGACGTGTGCGACCCTCGTCGCGGCCGTGCCCGCCGCTTCTGCGGACGTGATCCACACCTACGCCGTAACCCTGTCGATCAGCGTCGATCGCGCCGCGGGCAAGCTCAGCGGCGCGATCTCCTCGGACGCCCCGTCGGAGTTCTGCGACTCGAGCACGGTGCGCGTAAGGCAGGCGATGCCGGGAAAGGACAAGGTCGTGGCGCGGGTCTTCCCGACCAACGGCGAATGGCGCCTGAAATCGTTCCCCGCGATCCGGGGCAAACGCGTCTATGCCGAAGTGCTGACTTATGAGCTACCGCAGCGCCCGGTGATGTGCCTCGGCGCCCACTCGCGCGCCGTCACCGCGCCGTAGAATCGCGCCCGTGATCGAGCGGGAGCAGGTTCTCCATGTCGCCAAGCTGGCTCGCCTACGCCTCGATGAGGCCGAGGTGGAGAGGATGGCGGGTGAGCTGTCGGGGATCCTCGACCACGTCGACCGGATCGCCGCGCTCGACCTCGAGGGCGTGCCGCCGACCTCGCACGTGGTCGAGCTGGAGAACGTGCTCAGGGCCGATAAGCCACGGCCCAGCTGGCCCAAGGACGTGGTTCTGGAGCAGGCTCCGGACCCGGATGAGGGGGCGTTCCGGGTTCCCTCGCCGCAGGCCGAAGCCTGATGGGCGAGCTGCTGAAGCTAACCGTCGCTGAGGCGGCGGCGAAGGTTGCGGCGGGAGAGGTCTCCGGCGACGAGTACTTCGAAGCCTGGCGGGAGGCGGCGGCCGGCGACGAGCTGAACGCCTACCTGTGGCGGGCCGAGGACGGCGCGGGGGGTGCCGAGGGGCCGCTGGCCGGCGTCCCGGTCGCGGTCAAGGACATCTTCTGCACCGAGGGCGTGCCGACCACGGCCGGGTCGCGAATCCTCGAGGGCTACGCGCCGCCCTACACCTCCACCGCCGTGCGGCGGCTGACCGAGGCGGGGGCCCGGGTGCTCGGCAAGACCAACATGGACGAGTTCGCGATGGGGTCCTCGAACGAGAACTCGGCCTACGGGCCGGTGCTCAACCCCTGGGACCGCGAGCGGGTGCCCGGCGGCTCCTCCGGCGGCTCGGCGGCCGCGGTTGCCGGCGGCTTGGCACCCTGCGCGATCGGCACCGACACCGGCGGCTCGATCCGCCAGCCGGCGGCGCTCTGCGGGATCGTCGGCCTCAAGCCCACCTATGGGGCGATCTCGCGCTACGGGATGATCGCCTTCGCCTCCTCGCTCGACCAGTGCGGGCCGCTGACCCGTGACGTCACCGACGCGGCACTGCTGCTGGGGGCGCTGCAGGGACGCGATCCCTGCGACTCGACCTCGGTCGGGCTCGAGGGCGGGGTGGAGGCACCGAGCCGAGAGGACCTCAAGGGCCTGCGCTTCGCGGTGCCGAGCGAGCTGGCCCGCGACGAGATCGACGCCGGGGTGAGGGCGGTCTTCGAGGCGACTCTGGCGCGGATCGAGGACCTCGGCGGCGAGATCGCCGAGGCGCCGCTGCCCCACGCCGAGCACGGCATCTCCGCCTACTACGTGATCGCCCCCGCCGAGGCTTCCTCCAACCTGGCCCGCTACGACGGCGTCCGCTACGGCATGCGCAAGGAGGGGGCCCGCGACCTGATCGAGATGTACGAGTCGACCCGCGCCGAGGGGTTCGGCGCCGAGGTGAAGCGGCGGATCATGCTCGGCACCTACGCGCTCTCCTCCGGCTACTACGACGCCTACTACGGGCGGGCGCAGCGAGTCCGGACCAAGATCGCCGCCGACTTCACCGCCACCTTCGCCGACTTCGACTTCGTCGTCACCCCGACCTCGCCCTCGGTCGCCTTCGGCCTCGGCGAGAAGACCGACGACCCGCTGGCGATGTACCTGAACGACTTCTTCACCGTGCCGATGAGCCTCGCCGGTATCCCCGCGATCTCGATCCCCGCCGGGCTCGCCGAGCCGGAGGGGGGTGGGCCGCAGCTGCCGGTCGGCTTCCAGATCGCGGCGCCGGCCTTCGCCGAGCAGCCGCTGCTCGAGGCGGCGTACGCGCTCGAGCGGGCGATCGGGTTCGAGGGGCGGCCGGAGGGAGCCGGCGGTGGCTGAACTAGAGGCGGTGATCGGGCTGGAGATCCACGTCCAGCTCTCGACCAAGACGAAGATGTTCTGCGGCTGCGAGCTCTCCTTCGGCGACGAGCCCAACGTCCATACCTGCCCGGTCTGCCTCGCTCACCCCGGCGTGCTGCCGGTGCCGAACGAGCAGGCGATCCTCTACGCCCTGCAGATCGCCGCGGCGCTGGAGTGCGAGGTCGCTCCCCGCTCGATCTTCCACCGCAAGAACTACTTCTATCCCGACAGCCCCAAGGCGTACCAGATCAGTCAGTACGACATTCCGCTGGCCAGCGACGGCCGCCTCGGCGACGTGCGCATCCACCGCGCCCATCTCGAGGAGGACGCGGCGAAGATGATCCATCTCGGTGGCTCCGGTCGGATTCACGGCTCCGGTGCCTCGCTGGTCGACTTCAACCGCGGCGGCACGCCGCTGGTCGAGATCGTCACCGAGCCCGATCTGCGCTCCGCCTCCGAAGCGGCCCAGTGGGCGCGCCTGCTGCGTGAGACGGTACGCCAGCTCGACGTCTCCGACGTCAATATGGAGGAGGGCAGCCTGCGGGTCGACGGGAACATCTCGGTGCGCCCAGCCGGCAGTGAGCAGCTGGGCACGAAGACCGAGCTGAAGAACATGAACAGCTTCCGCTTCCTCGAGCGCGGGATCGAGGCCGAGCTGGCGCGCCAGCGCGAGCTGATCGAAACGGGGGGGACGGTGGAGCAGGAGACGCTCCACTTCGATCCCACCGACGGCACCCTGACGCCGCTGCGCTCGAAGGAGGAGGCGCACGACTACCGCTACTTCCCGGAGCCCGACCTGGTGCCGCTGGCGCCGACCGAGGAGATGCTGCGCGAGGCGCGCGAGGCGCTGCCGGAGCTGCCGGCGGCGCGGATCGAGCGCTACGGCAGGGAGCTTGGCTTGGCCGAGGACGTCGCGGCGCTGCTCGCGGCCGATCCTGAGACCGCTGCTTTCTTCGAGAGCGCAGCCAGTGCCGCTGAGGGCGTGGAGCCCCGAGTCGTCGCCAACTGGGTGACGGGCGAGCTGGCGGCGGCGTTGCGCCAGGACGGCGGCGAGGTGACTGTCACTGAGTCGAAGGTCGAGCCGGACGCCTTGGCAGCGCTGGCGGCACTGGTGGCGGAGAAGAAGATCTCCCACGGCAGCGGCAAGACCGTGCTGGCGGCACTGGTGGCGGAGGGCGGCGACCCGGCCGCGATCGTCGAGCGCGAGGGTCTCGCCCAGATCTCCGACAGCGGCGAGCTGGAGGCGATCGTCGCCGCCGCGGTTGAGGCCACCCCCGAGGCCGCCGAGCAGGTCCGCGGCGGCAACCAAAAGGCGATCGGCGCGATCGTCGGTGCGGTGATGAAGGAGACCAAGGGCCGCGCCGACGGCGGTGAGGTCAACCGCCTGATTCGGGCGCAGCTGGGTCTCTGAATTTGCCCTCTGCATCGGGCCAGATCACAACGATCTCCTGACTCTTAGCGAGCTCAAGCAGGTCGGTGCGCGGCTCTTGAGGGACAAGAATGACTCTGCGCGGGGGCGGATCAACCAGGCGCGCATAATCAGCCAGCTGGCCGATTGCCATACGGAACGCGGGGCGAGAGATGCTGCCCTTAGCCTCAACCAGGGTGTTGGTGGTGCGATCGAATAGATCGCAGAAGAGATGCGCAGGCTCGCCTTTGGGAAGCAGTTGGAGTCGGCATACCTCATGGCCTTCGGCAACCAGCGAGGCCATGAAAGCCCTGACGAGCTGCTGCTCGCGGCGCTCGGCCTCATATGGCTCCCGGGTGGGCTCGATCAAGCTTCGCTCGGTGAGGTGCTGCTCGACCGGCACCTCCTTCTTCATTGCTGAGCCAAGTTCATCGATGGGCGACGTGGTTGGTCGCGGGGATCCACTGAGGGCGCTGAGCCGAAAGACGATGACTGAGCGGATCTTTCCTTCGCCAGTCTCTGGCGCGTCGGCGGTGTAGTGGTCGATGTACTCAAACCTGCCCACATACGTAGCTGTTCCCGCGCTTGAGTCGAAGAGGTGGAGCTCTCGGCGTTCCTCTTTGTGATCGCGGATCGCTCGGTTCCCCTGCACCATCCTTTGATCCCCAAACTGGCCCTCGCCGGTGTAGTGAAAGAAGCCGTCATCGCGCTGGCCGTCGTAGATGTAGCCATGCAGAACGCCACGAGCTTGATCGGTGAAGAGGAAGACGTTGGGGGACTGCTTGGAGGGGCTGATTCCGCCCTGACGGCGCCCGCCGTAGGTCTGATGAAGATTGACCCGACGGATCTCTTCCCCTGGTCTTAGATCAATAGGCATATTTCTCCTTCTAAATTTACCTTCTCTGGCGAACTAAATATTAGCCCTTTTTAGAATTGAAGAAATGTGCGACTTAGCACTTTGTAACACGTTGTTACAAAGTGCTAAGTTTGAAGGTATGGCTTGGAACGTCGTCATCGCTGGAGGCGGATTCGGTGGGGCGATGGCGGCACGGGAGCTGGAGCGGGTCATGCCGCGGCAATCGGCGCGGCTGACCCTCGTCAACGACGTCAACTTCCTGCTCTACACGCCGTTCCTGCCTGAGGCGGCTGCCGGCACGCTGGAGCCGCGGCACGTGGTGACGCCGCTGCGCGAGATCCTCCAGCGCACCTACCTGCGCCTCGGCGAGATCGAGGGCCACGACCCGGCGGCGAAGACGGTGCGGCTGCGCACGCGCGACGGCGAGGCGGAGAGGCTTCCCTACGACCAGCTGCTGCTTGCGCTTGGCTCCGTCTCGCGCGTGCTGCCGGTGCCGGGGCTGGCGGAGCACGCGATCGGCTTCAAGGGGCTGGCCGACGCGATCTGGCTGCGCAACCACGTGGTCGAGACCCTGGAGGCGGCCAACGCCACCGAGGATCCCGCTCGCCGCGACGAGCTGCTCACCTACGTCTTCGTCGGCGGCGGCTACGCCGGCCTCGAGGCGCTGGCCGAGCTGCAGGACTTCGCCGCCGACGCGATGGAGTGCTACCCGCGCGCCCGCCTGCACGGCATGCGCTGGGTCCTGGTCGAGGCCAGCGACCGCGTCCTGCCGGAGATCGACCTGCAGCTCGCCGAGTACGCGCTGCGCGAGCTGCGCGGGCGCGGGATCGACATCCGCCTGGGGACGACGCTCGAGCAGGTGAGCGCCGACAGCGCCACGCTTTCTACCGGCGAGACGCTGCCGAGCCGCACCGTGGTCTGGACCGCCGGCGTCGCGGCCAACCCGAGGCTGCGCGACCTCTCGGTGCCGCTCGACGAGCGCGGCCGCGTCCCTGTCGACGACCACCTGCGCGTGCAGGGGATGGACTCGGTCTGGGCGATCGGCGACTGCGCCGCCGTGCCGGACCCCGACGGGGGAACCGCGCCGCCGACCGCGCAGCACGCCGTCCGCCAGGGGCCGGTCGCAGCCTGCAACATCGCCGCCGAGCTCGGCGTCGGCACGCCGCGGCGCTTCGAGTACCGCGGCAAAGCCGCCTTCGTCAACCTCGGCCGCTACAAGGCGGTGGGCCGGATCGGCAGCCGCACCTTCCGCGGCTTCCCCGCCTGGTGGCTGGCGCGCAGCTATCACATGAGCCAGATCCCGGGCGCCGCCCGCAAGGTCCGCGCCGTGATCGACTGGACCGCCAGCTTGCCCTTTCGCCGCGACCTCTCCGAGGTCGGCTCGATCGGGCACCCGAAACGGCTTGACGCGACAATGGAGCCGTGGGCTTCGAGTACCTCGTCATCGCCTTCTTCTTCGGCCTAGCCACGGCGATCATCGGCAGGGGCAAGGGCAGCTCGTTCTGGCTCTGGCTGCTGATCGGCACGTTCCTGCCGCCGCTGGGCCTGATCGCCGTGATCCTCTACCGCTCCGAGAAGACCGAACCGGAACGGCAGTGCCCGAACTGCCACAAGGCGCTGAAGCTCTACGTCCAGGTCTGCCCGCGCTGCGGCACCGACCTCTATCTGCCGGATCCGGCGGCGGTCCGCCATCCGGGTCTCAGCGACTAGCGCAGCCAGGTCCTGACGATCGCGTTGGCGAAGCCGAGGCCGTAGCGGACGACGGCGGGCTTCTTCGAGTGGCCGTGGAGGCGGCGTTCGACCGTGACCGGGACCTCCTTCGCCGGGATTTCCCGCTTGATCGCCTCGATCATGAACTCGGAGGTGTGGAACTGCTCCTGGCGTAGGACGAGCTGCGGCAGCGCCGTGGTGCGCACGGCGCGGTAGCCGTTGGAGCAGTCGCTGACCTTGGTGCGGGTGATCAGGGAGACGAGGCGGTTGAAGAAGACGATGCCGAGCTCACGGGCGAAGTGGTTGCGGTCGGCGTGGCCGAGCACGCGGCTGCCGTGGGCGACGTCGACCTCGCCGTCGAGGACGGGTTGCACCAGACGCTCCATCTCGGCCGGCAGGTGCTGGCCGTCGGCATCGAGGGTGACCACGATCTCGGCGCCCGATTCGACCATCAGCCGGTAGCCGGTGCGCAGGGCCGCGCCGCCGCCGCGATTGATCACGTGGCGGGCGACAACGGCGCCATGCTCGGCGGCGACGTCGCCGGTGCCGTCGCGAGAGCCGTCGTCGACGACGAGCACCGCAGTCGGCCTGCCGCAGGCCTCATCCGGGATCAGGTCGAGCACGTGGCCGATGTTCTCGGCCTCGTTGTAGGCGGGGACGAGCACCGCGATCTTGCCGCGGAAGCGCTCCGGCAGCTGCGCCTGTCTGAACTCCTCCCAGGCGAGGCCCTCCAGCACAGCGGAGAGCTGGCGCGAGTTGCGCGCCGACTGCGAGAGCGCCCGCAGCGCCAGCAGGAAGAGGATGAAGATCGCGAAGACGGCGAGGCCGAGGATGCGGCCGCCGTTGCCTTTCTCGAAGGAGAAGGTGGAGAGCAGCGCGTCGGTGAGTTCGGTGCCGGAGACGATCGCCAGCCCGAGGCCGGACCCGAGCAGGATCAGGACGTCGACGTTGCGCAGCGTCCGGCGCCGGATCAGCGCGTAGGCGACCAGCGCCCCGGCCAGGATCAGGCCGGCGCTGCGGAGCGCCGTCAGCTCGGACGGGAAGAGGGCTGCTTCTGCCATGAGCGCCTGGAGGATAGGGCCGAGTTCGCCGCAGCCAGGGCCGCGCCGGCAAGTGGGAAGACAAGTGCCATCAGCACCTCGTTGCGGCGCGGCGCCGCCAGCGAGGCCGCGCCTACCGCGGTGACGATCACGAGCGGCGTCGCCATCGCGATCAGCTCCCACCAGCGCCGGCGGATCCCCAGTAGCACCAGCCCGGCCAGGCCGAGCAGGACGAGCAGCACCTGCACGACCCGCCCGGCGGTGCTGCTCATCGCTTCGCCGACCCCGCCGCTCCACATCCGCCACACCTTGCGAACGGTCATCGCCGCGTATCCCCACGAGTCCTCGCCAAAGAACTTGGAGAGGTTCTCCCTGCCGATCTTGCCCAACGCCTCGTCACGAGGCAGGTCCGGGTAGCGAGCCGCTACCCGGTTGAAGAGAGGAGTGGGATTCACCTGGTCGAGTGCCTCCGAGCCGGGCTCGAGGTCGCGGCCGAGGTAGCGCTCGGCGAGACGCGCCTTGACCCGTTGGTACTCACCGTCGGCGGGCAGGAAGGTGCCGACGTAGAGCGCCTTGCCACCCCCTGTCGAGATCGGAACGGTGCGGTCAAGGGCGATCGCGTTGCGCACCGTCCAGGGCACGATCGGCAGGAGGAAGCCGGCCAGGAGGAGGGCAGTGGCGGCGAGGCCCGGCTGCCACCCCCTCGCCTGCCCGACCCTGATTGCGGCAAGCGCGGCGAAGGCGACGCCGACCACCACGTACTCGGGGCGGATCAGCGCCGTCAGGCCGAACAGCAGGCCGGGCAGGAGCCAGGCGGAGAGGCGTTCTCGGTCTCCCGCCCAGAGAAACGCAAGCACCGCCGCCGGCAGGGTGAGGATCGCCGCCGGCTCGCTGAACAGCGCTCCGGTCGAGTGGATGAACGGCGGATAGACCGCGACGCCGAAGGCCCCGACCAGGCCCGCCGGGCGGCAGTTGATGCGCCTGCCGAGCAGGTAGACGACGACTATCGCGCCGAGCCCGAGTAGCAGCTCGACGATCCGTGCCGTCCCTTCCCGCGCCCCTCCGGTCGCGTAGTAGGCGGCGGCGTAGAGCAGCGGTGCCCCCGGCGACCAGTCGCTCGAGTCGCGAAAGCTCTGCCCGCCGTAGCTGCCCTCCTCGTAGAGGGA
Organism: Solirubrobacterales bacterium; assembly: GCA_035557635.1. Taxonomy (GTDB): domain Bacteria; phylum Actinomycetota; class Thermoleophilia; order Solirubrobacterales; family 70-9; genus VRUE01. The sequence goes on from DATMDR010000073.1 coordinate 14,812, forward strand.
CTTGGAGAGCGCGTAGTAGGCGCGCGAGTCGTCGCCGGGCGTCGACAGCGGCTCGACCACCCGGTAGGCGCGCAGGCCGAAGCCCACTGCCAGGATCGCGACGAGCAGGATCAGCGTGGTCCGCCCGTGGCGCTCGGGCAGCGTGCGGACCCAGCGGCTCAGCGATTCCATCGCGCGAGGCTATCCCGACAAGCCACGGCCCCGACGCCGGCCAGGGCTGCGACCAGCGGCAGCATCACCAGCACCCGCCGCGGCGAAGCGACGAGCAGCGCGCTGGCCGCGGTGATCGAGACGAATATCGTCGCCAGCAGCAGCGCCTCCCAGCGCCGCTGTCGCGCCAGCGCGGCGAAACCGAGCAGGCCCAGCGCCACCAGCAGCCAGTGGAAGACCTTCCAGCCCGGCTTGTCCATGACCTCGCGCGGTCCCTGCGACCAAATCCGCCAGACCTTGGCCGCAACGAAGCCGGCGTACTCGACCGGCTTTTCGTTGATGTCGTTCCAAAGCTGCTCACGTCCCATCCGCGCCAGCGCCTGGTCGGTTTCGACACTGGGGTAGCGCTGCGCGGCGAGCCTGGCGAGGATCTGCTCCAGCCGGACGCGTTCCACAACCGCCGCGACCCGTTCGCTATTTGTGGCGCTGGGCGACATAAGCAGCGAACGCTGTCCTACGAAATCTTCAACAAAGCGCCGCGTCAGCCCGGGATGCCGATCGAGAACCTCTTCTCCGACCTTTTCGGGATCGCCATCCGACGGCAGATATGTCCCGGCGAAGAGCACCTGGCCCCCCCCGGTCGAGACCGGCACGAAGCGGTCGAGCGCGATCGCGTTGCGGACGGTCCACGGCGCAACGACGAGAACGAGGCCGGCGAGCAGGATGCCGGCCTGCGCGAGCGCGGTGCGCCAGGCGCGACGATCGCGGGCGAAGACGACCACGGCGACCAGCACCGCCACTCCCAGGTACTCGGGCCTGGTCAGCGTCAGCCCTCCGAGCAGCACCCCGGGCAAGAGCCAGGCTGCGCGCCCGTCCTTGTCTGCGGCCCAGAGCATCGCCAGGACCGCCCCCGCGAGCAGGGTCGCCGCCAGCGGCTCGCCCATGAACATGCCCTGGTACTCGAGCAGGGCCGGGTAGGTCGCGATCGCAGCCGCGGCCCCTAGCCCTGCCACGACACTCGATGCATCGGACACACCAGACTGTGGTCGATGCATCGAGCGGCGAAGGCGGTATGCGATTAGGTAAGCGAAAAGGATCGAAAGGGTGCCAAGGAGCGCAAGGACGATGCGCGCCGTGCGCTCGTGGACGCCGCCGGTGAGCTCGTAGAGGCCCGTGATGAGAAGCGGAAGTCCCGGGGAGTAGTTGCTGGCAGGTTGGGTCGCGTCGGCGGCGAGCGTGAAGCCCGCGCCGCGCTCCAGGTTGGCGGCGATCTCCGCGTAGGCGGCCGCGTCGAAGACCGGCTCCCGGCCATCCCAGGCGTAGTCGAGGCGCAGCCCGAGGCCGAGCAGCAGGATCGCGACCAGGATCGCGAGGCCGACCGGACCGCCGTTGCGTTGCGCCAGCCCGCTCCCGACAAAGGATCGCGCTTCGCTCACTTCGCGAAGAACCAGATATGCACGCTTGTTCGCTCTGCGCTCACGCCCGGATGCTATGGCGACGCGTCGTTCTCGTCCGCTACGCTGCCGCGACCTATGCGCGTTCTCATCCTTGGGGGCGACGGCTACCTGGGCTGGCCGACGGCCCTGAGGTTCTCCGCCCGCGGCCACGAGGTTACGGTCGTCGACAACTTCGTCCGCCGCCGCTGGGTCGAAGGTGCCGGCAGCGACTCGCTGACGCCGATCCTCGACCTCGAGCGGCGAATCGACGCTTGGGCCGAGGTCTCCGGCGACCGGATCCGCAGCTTCGTCGGCTCGGTCGAGGACGGCGATTTCCTCGACCGCATCGTCGCCGAGGCCCGCCCGGAGGCGGTCATCCACTATGGCCAGCAGCCCTCGGCGCCCTACTCAATGGCCTCGCGTGAGAAGGCGGTCGAGACCCAGCAGGCGAACGTGATCGGCAACCTCAACCTGCTCTTCTCGATCCGCGACTACGTCCCCGACTGCCACTTGGTCAAGCTCGGCACGATGGGGGAGTACGGCCAGCCCAACATCGATATCGAGGAGGGCTACATCGAGATCGAGCACAAGGGGCGCAAGGACACGCTGCCGTTCCCCAAGCTGCCGGCCTCGCTGTACCACTGCTCCAAGGTCCACGACTCGACCAACATCCACTTCGCCTGCCGCACCTGGGGCCTGCGCGCCACCGACCTCAACCAGGGAATCGTCTACGGGGTCGCGACCGACGAGACCGCCGGCGACGAGCGCCTCCTCACCCGCTTCGACTACGACGAGCTGTTCGGCACCGTGCTCAACCGCTTCTGCGTCCAGGCTGTGATCGGCCACCCGCTCACCGTCTACGGCTCGGGCGGCCAGACCCGCGGTTTCCTCAACATCCGCGACACGCTGCAGTGCGTCGAGCTGGCGGTGGCGAACCCCGCCGAGCGCGGCGACTTCCGCGTCTTCAACCAGTTCACCGAGCAGTTCTCCGTCCTCGACCTGGCCCACCTGGTCAAGCAGGCGGGCGAGCACCTCGGCTACACCGTCGAGGTCCAACACTGCGAGAACCCCCGGGTCGAGAAGGAAGAGCACTACTACAACGCGATCCACACCAAGCTGCTCGACCTCGGCCT
>DATMDR010000074.1:0-20566 GCA_035557635.1 Solirubrobacterales bacterium
GCTGGCACGTCCCACAGATTCGAACGAGCAACTCCTCTGCAGCTTCTGCGGCAAGTCGCAGCGCCAGGTCAAGAAGCTGATCGCCGGGCCCGGGGTCTACATCTGCGACGAGTGCATCGACCTCTGCAACGAGATCATCGACGAGGAGCTCTCGCCGCCGACCCAGATCGAACTCGAGAACCTGCCCAAGCCGCGGGAGATCCACGAGGTCCTGCAGGAGTACGTGGTCGGCCAGGAGACCGCGAAGAGGGCGCTCTCGGTCGCCGTCTACAACCACTACAAGCGGGTCCAGATGGTCCAGTCCGAGGACACCGAGGTCGAGCTGCAGAAGTCGAACATCATGCTGCTCGGGCCTACGGGGTGCGGCAAGACGCTGCTCGCCCAGACCCTGGCCCGCATCCTCAACGTCCCCTTCGCGATCGCCGACGCGACGGCGCTGACCGAGGCCGGCTACGTCGGCGAGGACGTCGAGAACATCCTTCTGAAGCTGATCCAGGCCGCCGACTACGACGTCAAGAAGGCCGAGACGGGGATCATCTACATCGACGAGATCGACAAGATCGCGCGCAAGGCCGACAACCCGTCGATCACCCGCGACGTCTCCGGCGAAGGTGTCCAGCAGGCGCTGCTGAAGATCCTCGAGGGGACGACCGCATCGGTGCCCCCGCAGGGCGGCCGCAAGCACCCCCACCAGGAGTTCCTGACGATCGACACCACCAACATCCTCTTCATCTGCGGCGGCTCCTTCGCCGAGCTCGACCAGGTGATCGAGAAACGGGTCGGCGACCGCGGGGTCGGCTTCGGCGCTGCTATTTCCTCGCGCGAGAAGAAGGACACCGGCGAGTGGTTCGAGCAGGTGCTGCCCGAGGACCTGATGGAGTACGGGCTGATCCCCGAGTTCATCGGCCGCCTGCCGGTGGTCGCGGCGATCCACCAGCTCAGCCGCGAGGACCTGATCACGATCCTCACCGAGCCGCGCCACGCCCTGACCAAGCAGTTCCGGCGCTTCTTCGAGTTCGACGACATCGAGCTCGTCTTCTCCGAGGACAGCCTCGACGCGATCGCCGACAAGGCACTGGAGCGCGAGACCGGCGCCCGCGGCCTGCGCTCGATCCTCGAGGAGACGCTGCTCGACGTCCAGTTCGAGCTGCCCTCGCGCCGCGACGTGACCAAGTGCGTCGTCACCAAGGAGACGATCGAACAGGGCCGCCGCCCGACCCTGGTCACCGAGGCCGCGCCGCAGGACATCGGCCCCGCCGACGACGAGGTCAGCGAGGAATCGGCGTAGGTATCTAGACTCGCCGCGTGGACGCTGCGCAGCGGCAAAAGCTGGAGGAAACCACCCGCTACGACCCCGGTGAGGTCGAGGGGCGGGTCTTTGAGGAGTGGATGGAGGAGGGGTACTTCCATCCGGCGGCCGAGGGCACGGCGGAGGAGAGCTTCTCGGTGGCGATCCCGCCACCCAACGTCACCGGCGCCCTGCACATGGGCCACGCCCTCAACGGGACGATGCAGGACGCCCTCATCCGGATGAACCGGATGCGGGGCCGCAACGCGCTCTGGATCCTCGGCACCGACCATGCCGGGATCGCCACCCAGGCGGTGGTCGAGAAAGAGCTGCGGGCGGAAGGCAGGACCCGCCAGGAGCTCGGTCGCGAGGAGTTCGTCGAACGGGTCTGGGCCTGGAAGGAGGAGTACGGCTCGCGGATCGTCGAGCAGTACAAGCGGCTCGGCGCTTCTTGCGACTACGAGCGTGAGCGCTTCACCCTCGACGAGGGCTACGTGCGCGCGGTCTACCGGGTCTTCAAGCAGCTCTACGACAAGGGCTACATCTACCGCGACAACTACATGGTCAACTGGGACCCCGGCTCGCACTCGGCGATCTCCGACCTCGAGGTGGAGAATCGCGAGGTCGAGGACACGCTCTACTCGATCGACTACCCGGTCGAGGGCTCCGAGCGCGTGCTGACCGTCGCCACGGTGCGGCCGGAGACGATGCTGGCCGATACCGCCGTCGCGGTCAATCCCGGTGACGAGCGCTACGCCGACCTGGTCGGGCAGCACTGCATCCTGCCTCTCGTCGGCCGCCGCCTGCCGATCGTCGCCGACGAGCACGTCGACCCCGAGTTCGGCACCGGCGCGCTGAAGATCACCCCCGGGCACGACGTCAACGACTTCGAGATCGGCCGCAAGCACGGGCTGGAGGAGATCGGCGTGATCGGCCCCGACGGGCGGATCAGCGATCAAGCCGGGGAGGCCTACGCCGGCATGACCGTGCCCGGGGCCCAGGAGGCGGTGGTCGCGGAGCTGCGCGAGCAGGGACTGCTGCGCGCCGAGGAGCCCTACGTCCACTCGGTCCCCTTTTCGCACCGCTCCGGCGAGCGGATCGAGCCGCTGATCTCGCTGCAGTGGTTCTGCCGCATGGACGAGCTGGCGAAGCCGGCGATCGAGGCGGTACAGCGTGACGAGGTGCGGATCGCGCCGCCGCAGTGGAAGCGCGTCTACCTCGACTGGATGAAGGAGATCCGCCCCTGGTGCATCTCGCGCCAGCTCTGGTGGGGGCACAGGATCCCGGTCTGGTACTGCGGCGGCGAGGACTGCGGGGAGATCTGGGTCGGGGAGGAGGCGCCGGAGCGCTGTGGCATCTGCGACGCGGAGCCGCGCCAGGAGGAGGATGTGCTCGACACCTGGTTCAGCTCGGCTATCTGGCCCTTCGCGACGCTCGGCTGGCCCGACGACACACCGGAGCTGCGCGCCTTCTACCCGACCAGCTTCCTTACCACGGCGCGTGAGATCCTCTTCCTCTGGGTCGCGCGGATGATCATGACCGGGCTCGAGTTCCCCGGCGACGTGCCCTTCCGCGACGTCTATGTGCACTCGGTGATCCAGGCCCGCGACGGGCGGCGGATGTCGAAGAGCCTCGGTACCGGGATCGACCCGCTGGAGGAGATCGACGTGCACGGCGCCGACGCGCTGCGCTTCGGGTTGCTGGCGATGTCCTCGACCCAGGACGTGCGCTACTCCGACGCCAAGGTGCAGCAGGGACGCGACCTCGCCAACAAGCTCTGGAACGCCTCGCGCCTGATCCTGCTGAACGCGGGCGACGGCAGCCCTGGAAAGCCCCAGCCGGTGCGGGTCGAGGACCGCTGGATCCTCTCGCGGCTGGAGCGCACGATTTCCTCGGTCAGCGCCAGGCTCGACTCCTACGACTTCGCCCACGCCGCCGCCGAGGCCTACGGCTTCTTCTGGTCGGAGCTCTGCGACTGGTACCTGGAGATCGCCAAGCCCCGCCTCTACGAGGGCGAAGAGGACGCCTCGGCGACGCTGCTCTGGACGCTGGAGCGCGTGCTGGGGCTGCTGCACCCGATCATGCCCTTCGTCACCGAGGAGGTCTGGCGCTACCACCCGGCTCGCGAAGGCCACCTGGCGGTCCATCCCTTCCCGCAGGCGGACGAGTCGCTGCTCGATCCGGAGGCGGAGTCGGAGGTCGAGCGGTGGATCGAGCTGACCCGCCGCCTGCGCGCCTGGCGCGACATGGTCGAGGCGCCGGCCTCAACCCGGCTCTCGGCCCGGGTCGAGGGCGAGCAGCCGCACGAGTTCGTCGGGCGCCTCTCCCGCTTCGAGTTCGCCGAGGACGGTGGCGACCCGATTGCCGCGGTCGGCCCGGTCAGGGTGCTCGCCTCGGCTGAGATCGACGCCGCGGCGGTTGCGGCGCGGCTGGAGAAGCGGCGCGAGGAGCTGCGCTCCGAGGTCGCCCGGGCCGAGGGCAAGCTGGCCAACGAGAAGTTCGTCGCTAGGGCGCCAGCGGAGCTGGTCGAGGAGGAGCGCGAGAAGCTCGGGCGCTACCGCGCCGAGCTGGAGGAGCTGTCGGAATAGACCCCGAGGCGTACCTCGATTCGCTCGAGCCGATCGGCTGGAGGCTGGGCCTGGAGCGGATGCGCCGGCTCAGCACGGCGCTCGGGATGCCCCAGCACCGGTTCGCCTCGGTCCACGTCGTCGGCACCAACGGCAAGTCGTCGGTGACCCGGATGACCGCGGCGTTGCTCAAAGCTCACGGGCTCGCCGCCGGCGCCTGCATCTCGCCTCACGCCGAACGCTGGTCGCAGCGGGTCCTGGTCCACGGCGAGGAGATCGGCGAGGCCGAGTTCGCCGCAGCGGTGGAGCGCGCTGCGCAGGCCGCGGAGAACGTCAACCGCGCGCTCGAGGACGGGGACGAGGTGACCCAGTTCGAGCTGGCGACCGGGGCCGCCTTCGCCGCCCTGGTCACGGCGAGGGTCGAGGTCGCCGCGATCGAGGCCGGGCTGGGGGGGAGGCTCGACGCGACCAACACGATCCCCTCGCGGGTGACGGTGCTGACCTCGGTCGGCCTCGACCACACCGAGTGGCTGGGCGAGACCGAGGTCGAGATCGCCGCCGAGAAGCTCGCCGTCCTGCGCGATCACTCGATCCTGGTCCTCGGCCGGGTGAGCCCCGAGGTCGAGCAGCTCGCCGAGCGCACCGCGGCCGAGCGCGGCGCCCGCCTGGTGCGGGCGCCCGAGGATCCCGGCGAGGAGGTGCGGCTGCTCGCCCCAGGGCGCTTCCAGCGGCGCAACTTCGCCCTGGCGATGTCTGCGGCCGAGGCCTTCCTCGGCGAGCTCAATCCTGCCCGGGTCGCCGAGGTCGCGGCGACGCTGACCGTCCCCGGCCGGCTCGAGCGGGTGGCCGAGAGTCCGCCGACCTTCCTCGACGCCGCCCACAACCCCGACGGTGCCGCCGCCCTCGCCGAGGCCCTCGCCGAGCTTCCCACCGGCCGCGTTCGCCCTTTGTCGCGCTCCGCCAGACAAAAAGCGAACGCGCGCCCAATCGTCGCCTGCCTGGCGATCCTCGGCGACAAGGATGCGGCGGCGATGGTCCGCGCCCTCTCCCCAGTGCTGGAGCGGGCGGTCTGCACCGAGCTCGACTCCGAGGTCCTGGTCGCGCGCGGCCTGCCGGGGGCCTTATCGCGCCCGGCCGGCGAGCTGGCGGAGCTCTGTGCGGCCGCCGGCCTCGCCGCCGAGGCGGAGCCCGATTTCACCGCGGCGGTGAACCGCGGTCGCCGGCTCGCCCTCGATGCCGATGCGATCCTCCTCGTCACCGGCTCGCACTACGCCCTGGCGTCCGCCCGCGCCATTCTCGCGTCCTGAGTCCTAGGATGGATCGCGTGAACAGGAGCGCCGGCTCGGAACTGCTCTCGATGATGGCGCTGGTCGCCGCGGTCGTCGCCGTGGTGATCCTCGTCTTCTTTGGCATCGGCTACCTGTTCGGCAGGCTTTTCCTATGAGCGCGGAGCGAGCAAGCGTGCATATCTGGTTCCTCGCGCCGCGAGCGAAGCGCGAAATTTGATGTCCAGAGGTTTCCCGCCGGGCGCGGCGAAGTAGACTCGCGCTCCCTTCCGGCGCGCCCCAAGCCCATGTCTACAGCGATCTTCGGCATCAGCAACAGCGGTCTCAACCTGGTCGTCAGCCTGCTCGTATTGATGGTGGTCGTCGTCTGGCTGGCCCTGATCGTCTACACCTACCTCGACGCCAGGCGCCGGCTCTCCGACCCCTTCCTGGTCGCCTGCGCCACCGTCGGCTCCTTCTTCCCCTATATCGGCACCGCGGTCTACGCGATCGTGCGCCCGCCGGAGTTCCTCGAGGACGCTCACGAGCGCGAGCTCGAGATCAAGGCGGCCGAGCTGCGGGTGCGCCAGCTGACCGAGGCCTCCTGCCCGAACTGCGAGTTCCCGATCGAGAAGAGCTTCCTGCGCTGCCCCAAGTGCCAGCGCCGCCTCAAGGATCCCTGCGGCAGCTGCGGCAAGCCGGTCGACCCGCGCTGGTCGCTCTGCCCCTACTGCGAGACCCCGCTCGCCAGGCGCGAGCGTGAGCGTGAGCGGCCAACTCGCGCCGAGCGACAGCCCCCGCGCCGCGCCGAGCGCGACGAGGGCCGCGAGAGCCGGCCGAAACGAGAGGAGCGGCCTGCGCCGAAACGGCAGCCGGCCGCCCGCAAGAAAGCCCCGCCACCCGATGCCGAGAGGCAGGTGCCGGCGGCGAAACCGAAACGACCCCAAAGGAGCCCCGAACGTGAGCCGGACCCTGATCCTCGTCAAGCCTGACGCCTTCGAGCGCGCCCTGACCGGCGAGGTGATCGCCCGTTTCGAGCGCAAGGGGCTGCGGATCTCGGCTCTGAAGACGATGCGGGCCGACGAGGCGATCGCCAACGAGCACTACGAAGAGCACACCGAGAAGCCCTTCTTCGGCGAGCTGGTCTCCTTCATCACCGGTGGCGACCTGGTCGCGATGGTGCTCGAGGGCCATGAAGCGGTGGCGGCGGCACGCCAGACGATCGGGGCGACCAACCCCGTCGAGGCGGCGCCGGGTTCGATTCGCGGCGACTTCGCGCTCGAGGTGACCTTCAACATGGTCCATGGGTCCGACTCCGATGAGTCGGCTGAGCGCGAGATTGGGATCTGGTTTCCCGAGCTTGCGTAGTAGGCCCAGGTGGGTGGGGCCTTCGCTCAACTTTTTCGGTCAGCCGGGTGAGGCCGTCCGAGGTGCCGGAGGCCGAAAAAGTACAAGCCGCTTCGACCCCACCCACCTGGGCCTATGACGGTTGTTCTTGCATCCGGATCTCCCCAGCGTCGGGAGATCCTCGAAAAGCTGGGTGTGACCTTCGAGATCGTGGTTCCCGGCGTAGACGAGCTGACCGGGGGCGATCCGGAGGTCGAGGTGCTGGAGAACGCTCATCGGAAGGCACGAGCGGTGCACGATGCGATCTCTCGCGCGGGTGGCGCCGTAGGGGGGCCCACCCCTGAGGAAGCTTTAGCTACCGGAAGGGGTGGGGGGTCCCCTGCGGCGACAGGACCCGCGCGCCTGATCGTTGCCTGCGACACCGATGTGGTCCTCGACGGCAAAGCACTCGGTAAGCCGGCTGATGCCGACGAGGCCCGCAGCTATCTGGATCGAATGTCTGGGCGCGCGCATCAGGTCCTGAGCGGCTTGGCTGTCCTGGTGGGCGACGAAGAGCGCAGTGGGCTTGAAAGCACCACGGTCGTCTTCAGGGACCTGAGCGACGTCGAGAAGGCGCGTTACGTCGATTTTGGCGAGTGGGAGGGGCGCTCTGGGGGGTACGCGATTCAGACGTTGGGATCGACCCTGGTGGAGCGGATCGAGGGGAGCGTTTCCAACGTCGTGGGGCTGCCGGTTGGCTTGCTGTTGGAGCTGGCGCCGGAGCTGTTCGGACGAGACTGACCGAGAAATCGGGACCGATTTGGTCCGTTTGGAATCATTCCCATGGAACTTCTCCCTGGAAGGCCTCCAATTCCAGCATGGGCATACTCGGCTATCTGAGAGGGCTCGGCGGTCGCGACATGGCTGTCGACCTCGGCACGGCCAACACTCTCGTCTACGTTCGTGGTCGTGGCATCGTCCTCTCCGAGCCCTCGGTGGTGGCGATCGACTCCCGTAACGGGCAGGTCCACGCGGTCGGGGTCGAAGCGAAGCGGATGCTCGGCCGCACGCCGGGCACGATCACCGCGATCCGCCCGCTCAAGGACGGCGTGATCGCCGACTTCGACGTCACCGAGCAGATGCTGCGCCACTTCATCACCCAGGTGCACTCGAACCGCTTCGCCCACCCGCGCGTCGTCGTCTGCGTCCCCTCCGGCGTCACCGGGGTCGAGAAGCGCGCCGTCGAGGAGGCCTGCCTCTCGGCCGGCGCCCGCCAGGCCTACCTGATCGAGGAGCCGATGGCGGCGGCGATCGGCGCCGGCCTGCCGGTCGCCGAGCCGACCGGGTCGATGGTCGTCGACGTCGGCGGCGGCACCACTGAGGTGGCGGTGATCTCGCTCGGTGGGATCGTCGTCTCGCAGTCGATCCGGGTCGGCGGCGACGAGCTCGACGAGGCGATCGTCAACTACTGCAAGCACGAGTACAAGCTGGCGATCGGCACGCAGACGGCGGAGGAGGTGAAGCTCGAGGCCGGCTCCGCCTCGCCGCTGGCGGAGGAGGTGCGGACCGAGATCCGCGGCCGCGACCTCGTCTCCGGGCTGCCGAAAACGATCACGCTCGGCTCCGAAGAGATCCGCGAGGCGCTCGAGGAACCGGTCGGACACATCGTCGAGGCGGTCAAGGACACCCTCGACCGCACGCCTCCGGAGCTTGCGGGGGACATCATGGACCGCGGCATCACGCTGGCCGGAGGGGGCGCGCTGCTGCAAGGTCTGGAGCAGCGCCTGCGCGATGAGTGCCAGATGCCCTGTCAACTGGCAGAGTCACCGCTTACGTGCGTGGCGATCGGCTCCGGCATCTCGCTGGAGGAGTTCGAGGCGATCCACCGCGCCAGCAAGAGAAATTCCGGAGCGAGGCGCCAGCTTGGCTAGCCAACGCTCACGTTCACCGCAAGACTTGGTCACTAATCGTGTATCGCAAGCAAGTACGCCGCCGTAGGGCGGTGCTGGCACTGCTGGTGCTCGGCTCTTTCGCCCTGCTCACTCTCACCTACGGGCAGAGCTCGAACGGGTTCCAGCGTGGCGTCAGCACCATCTTCAGCCCGCTCCAGACCGTCGCCGACCGGGCGCTGAAGCCCGCCCGCGACCTCGTCGACTGGTTCGACGAGACCTTCGAAGCACGCGGCGAGAACGAGCGGCTGAGGGCGCAGCTCCAGGAGGAGAGGGAGATGGCGGTGGCCGGACAGGTGGCGCTGCAGGAGAACGCCCAGCTGCGCGAGCTGCTCGAGTTCGATCGCGGCCCGGTGCTCGCCTCCTCCGCCTATGAGTCGCTGACCGCGCGGGTGGTCGTGCGCTCGCCGACGATTTGGCACTCGACGGTGACGATCGACGTCGGCAGCGACGACGGCGTCAGGGTCTGGGACCCGGTCGTCAGCGGCGACGGCCTGGTCGGCCGGATCTCCTCGGTCGAGGGGGGAGCGGCCCAGGTGATGATGCTGACCGATCCCGCCAGCTCGATCGGGGCCAAGGTGGTGCCGGAGGGCGTCCAGGGCTTGGTCAGACCGGAAATCGGCGATTTCGAGGAGCTCGTGCTCGACTTCATCGACTCGACCCAGCGCGTCCACCAGGGCCAGGACGTGGTCACCTCCGGCTGGCGTGCCCAGGGGCACGCCTCGCACTTCCCGCAGGGCCTGCCGATCGGCGAAGTGACCCGCGCCTCGGTGGAAGAACAGGAGGCTCGCCAGCGGGTCTACCTGCGTCCCTACGCCGACCTGCGCGACCTCGACTTCGTGCAGGTGTTGACAGGGGGCTCGCGTTGATCCTGACCCCGAAGATCGTCGCCCGCATCGTCGCGATCGTGCTGGTCGGCGTGCTGCTGCAGCTCTCGTTCTTCTCCCGAGTGGACCTCTTCCACGTCAGCCCTGACGTGCTGCCCGCCCTGGTCGTGGTCCTGGGCCTGCTCGGCGGCAGCATGACCGGCGCGGTGGTGGGCTTCTCGATCGGGTTCCTGGTCGATTGCCTGCTGGTCCAGCCGCTGGGCGCCGGCTCGCTGGTCCTGCTCGGGAGCGGCTATCTCGCCGGCATGTTCCGCGAGCGCTTCGAGTTCCACGGCCTGCTCGTCCCGGCCCTGCTCTGCATGGGCCTGACCCTGTTCGCGGAGCTGGGGTATGCCGCGGTGGAGCTGCTGCTCGGCGTCGACGCGCCGGTCAGCCTGCTGGTGATCCGCGACCTGCTGCTGAAGAGCGTCTACGCCTTCTTCCTCGGGGGGGCGATCTACCTCGGCGTGCGGCGGGTTCTGCGCCCGGCGCTGGTCGTGGAGCCGAAAGCGCCTCGCGAGCGGCAGGCGTCGATCCTGGGGGCGGGGTAGATGTACCTGCGCTCCGATGGTCGCGAACCCCAGATGAGCAACCGCCTGGCGCTCCGCATCGCGATCTTCGGCGGGGTCGCCCTGACCCTCTTCGTCGTCCTCTTCGTCCGCCTCTGGCTGCTCCAGGTGGCATCCGGCGAGGAGCACCTGGCCGAGGCGAACAGCAACCGCACCCGCGAGTTCCGCGTCCGCGCCCCGCGCGGCGAGATCCTCGACCGCGACGGAGAGGTCCTGGTCTCCAACCGCACGAGCCTGGCCCTGCAGCTCAACCCGGCCAAACTTCCGGCGGACGAGGCCGAGCGTCGGCGCGAGCTGAAGGAGCTCGCCGAGCTGACCCACACGACGCTGCCGAAGGTCGAAGAGACGATCGACGAACAGGAAGAGATCTCGCCGGGGGCGCCGGTCACCTTGCGCCGCGACGTCGGCGACTACCTCGTCTACTACGTCGAGGAGAACCAGGAGCGCTTCCCTGGGGTCGCTGTGGAACGGGTCTTCGTCCGCCGCTACCCGCAGGGCATGCTGGCCGCGCACACGCTCGGCAGCGTCGGCGAGGTGAGTCCCAAGGAGCTGAAGGAAGCGCGCTTCCGCGGGGTCGAGCCCGGCGACCAGGTCGGCAAGGAAGGGGTCGAGGACACCTATGACGGCTTCCTGCGCGGCGTGCCGGGGCTGACCCGGATCCAGGTCGACGCCTTCGGCCAGCCGACGGCGGGCGGGCAGCTGGTCTCGCGTTCGCCGACTCCGGGCAAGAACATGCGGCTGACGATCGACCTCGACCTGCAGGAAGCCGGCGACGCCGCGCTCTCCGAACAGGGGCTGTACGGCGGCTACGTGGCGATGGACGTGCGCAACGGCGAGATCCTGGCGATGGGTTCGAACCCGAGCTTCGACCCGGCTGTCCTCACCAGTCCGACCCAGAAGCAGGTCAACGCGCTCTACCGCGACCCGGTCGCCTCGCCGCTGACCAACCGCGCGATCGCCGGCGCCTATCCGACCGGTTCGACCTTCAAGCCGATCACCTCGATCGCGGCGCTGGCAAGCGGCGAGGTGACGCCGAGCGAAGAAATCTATGACGACGGTGTTTTCACGCTCGGCGGCATCGACTTCAAAAACGCCGGCGGTGTCTCCCACGGCTCGATCGCGATGCAGAGAGCGCTCACCGTCTCCTCCGACGTCTACTACTACACGCTCGGCGACCGGCTGTACCCGGGGACGGAGCTGCAGCGGTGGGCGCGCCGGCTCGGCATCGGCAGGGAATCCGGCATCGACGTCCCCGGCGAGCTGCCGGGCCTGCTGCCGACCCCGGCCTGGCGCAACGAGCTCTACCGCGAAAAACTGACCGACCGCCCCTGGTCGGCGGGCGACAACGTCAACCTCTCGGTCGGCCAGGGCGACCTGCAGGCCAGCCCCCTGCAGATGGCGATCGCCTATGCGACGATCGCCAACGGCGGCCAGGTGCCGCGGCCGCACCTCGGCCTCCAGGTCGAAGACGCGGCGGGGCGGGTGCTGCGCGAACTGGAATTTCCCTCCACCCGCGAGGTTCGGATCGACCCCGAGTGGCGCGACGTCATCCTCGCCGGTCTGCACGACGCAGCCCAGTCCGGGGAAGGCACCTCGTACTATGTCTTCGGCGGCTTTCCTGTCGACGTAGCGGGCAAGACTGGCACGGCTGAGCGCGATGGTTACGAGGATCAGTCATGGTATGTGGTGCTTGCTCCCTACCCCGACCCGGAGATCGTCGTCGCAGTGACCTTCGAGCAGGGCGGGTTCGGCGCCGACACCGCCGCGCCGGCTGCCCTCAAGATCTTCTCTGAGCACTTCCACAAAGAAGCCACCGAAGTCGACGCAGGCGCGGCGGCGGTCGAGTAGCGGAGCAGCAGGCTGATGTACGCGACCCGCACCCGACAGGCCCGCCCCGAGGCGTTCGCCGTCCGCCCCAGCATCGCGGAGCGCCTCGGGCTGCCCTACATGGACGGCACCCTGGCGCTCTCCGCCGTCGCCCTGGCGGTCTTCAGCGTCTTCACCCTGAGCCAAGCGACGACCGGCGACGTCCCCGGTAGCCCCGACTACTTCGTCGATCGCCAGGCGATCTACGCCGGCCTTGGCGTCGTCGGCATGTACCTGCTGACGCGGATCGACTACTCGCGCTTCCGCGAGCTGCGGGTCGGCATCTACACCTTCCTCTGCGTCAGCATCTCGCTCGTCTTCGTCTTCGGCTTCGCGGCGCGCGGCTCGCGGCGCGCCTTCGACCTTCCCTTCTTCAGCTTTCAGCCATCTGAGCTCGGCAAGCTCCTGCTAGTGCTTGCGCTCGCCGGGTTCGTCATCGATGGCGCCAGGCGCGGATCGGAGGTGCAGCGCACGGTGCGCTACCTCTGCCTCGGCCTGGCTCCGGCCGCACTCGTTTTTTTGCAACCCGACCTCGGCACCTCCCTGGTGTTCGTGGTCGTCACGCTCGCCGTGATGTACGTGGGGGGTGTCCCCTGGACGCACTTCGCGGTGATCGGCAGCGTTCTCGCCGCGCTCGTGACGGTCGTCCTGGTGATCGCTCCGGCAGCAGGAGTTCCTCTGCTGAAGGGCTACCAGGAGGAAAGGCTGACGTCTTTCCTCGACCCCGCAAAAGACCCGAGCGGCGCGGGTTATCAACAAGATCAATCGCAGACCGCCATCGGCTCGGGGCAGTTGACCGGGCGCGGCGACCATGCGACACAGACGCGGCTCGACTTCGTCCCCGAGCGGCACACCGACTTCATCTTCGCGGTGATCGGTGAGCGCTACGGATTCGCCGGCGCCGCGTTCGTCCTATCCCTCTACGCCCTGCTGATCTGGCGGGCGCTTCGGATCGTGACGCTCTCAAAGAACTCGTACGGGACCCTTGTGGCAGGCGGCATTGCCGCCATGCTGCTCTTCCAGGTCTTCGTCAACGTTGGGATGAATCTCGGGATCATGCCGATCACCGGGATACCCTTGCCGCTGCTGAGCTACGGAGGTTCCTCCGTGCTCGCAACCTTTCTGGCGGTAGGGGTCCTGCAGAGCATTCACATGCAAGCGCGACTCAGTCAGAAAGGCGGGTTCGCCTGGTGACTCCCCGTGGAGCGCCAGTCATGCGTAACTACTCTGAACTGAGCTGAATCAATGAAGAAGACAATCCTGGTCTCCGCCGATCGCGGCGAGACCCGTGTGGCCGTCCTCGAGTCGAAAACGAAAGGCGGCAAACGCAAAGTTGCGGAGCTCTACATCGAGCGCCGCGGCCGGCGATCAATCGTCGGCAACATCTACAAGGGGAAGGTCGACAACGTCCTTCCCGGCATGGAGGCCGCTTTCGTCGACATCGGCCTCGAGCGCAACGGCTTCCTGCACGTCGACGAGATCGTCCTGGCCAGCGGCGAGCAGGCGCCGCGGCGCGGCCGCGGCAAAGGAAGCCGCATCGACGAGCTGATCAAACCCGGTCAGGAGATAGTCGTCCAGGTGGTGAAGGACCCGCTGAAGACGAAGGGCGCACGGCTCTCGATGAACACCTCGATCGCCGGCCGCTACCTCGTCTACGCGCCGCAGGGCAGCGGCGTCGGGGCCAGTCGCAGGCTCTCGAGCTCCGAGCGGGATCGGCTGCGCAAGATGGTCGACCGCGTCCACAAGAAAGGCGAAGGGGGCCTGATCATCCGCACCGCCGCGCACGGGGCGAAAAAAGCCGACTTCGTGCGGGAGATCGGCTACCTGAAAAGGCTGAGCGAGGTGCTGGAGCGGCGCACCGAGGAGACCGAGGCGCCCGACCTCGTCTTCCAGGAGGCGGACCTGCCGGTGCGGGTCCTGCGCGACGTCTTCCTCAGTGACTTCGAGAAGGCGATCATCGACTCCCAGAAGCAGTTCGAGCGGGTCACCAGCTTCTTCCAGCGCACCGCGCCGGAGCTCGTCGACGGGGTCGAGCTCTACGAGGGTCGCAAGCCGCTGTTCGAGAAATGGGGGATCGACAAGGAGATCGAGTCGACCCTGAGCCGGCGGGTCGACCTGCCCTCCGGCGGCTACCTGATGATCGACTACGCCGAGGCGCTGACAGTGATCGACATCAACAGCGGCAGCTTCACCGGTCGTGGCAAAGGCGGGCTCGAGGAGACGATCACCCGGGTCAACACCGAGGCGGCGGAGGAGACGGTGCGCCAGCTGCGCCTGCGCGACATCGGCGGCATCATCGTGATCGATTTCATCGACATGGCACGGGCGCGCAACCGCGACAAAGTGCTGAAAACGCTGCGCAAGGCGCTCGACACCGACAAGTCGAAGAGCTACGTGGTCGAGGTCTCGCCGCTCGGCCTGGTCGAGATGACCCGGCAGAACGTCACCGACGGGGTGCGCGAGATCCTCACTGCTCCCTGTCCTACCTGCGAGGGCGAGGCTGTCGTCCTCTCGGCCGAGACGGTGGCGCTGGACGGGATGCGCAGGCTGCCCGACATCGCGATTGGCGCCGGCGACGCCGAGGCGCTGCTGCTGCGGGTCAACCCCAAAGTGGCGGCGGAGCTGATCGATCCCGAGAGCGGCCTGGCCGAGCTCGAGGCCGAGACCGGCAAGCAGTTCCACTTCGAGGGTGGCGAGGCACTGTCGATCCAGACCTTCGAGCTGGTCGAAGCCGGCACCCGCGCCGAGATCGAGGAGCGGGCGCTGCCGTTCAAGGTCGGCGAGGAGGTGCTGGTCAAGATCGACGAGCCGCACATGTACAACCCGGACGACGCGATCGCCCGGGTCGACTCCTACATCGTCAGCGTCACCGGCGGCGGCCCCTTCGTCGGGGAGCGCAAGCTGGTGCGGATCGAGAGGGTCGAGCGGGCCGCCGCGGTGGCCTCGCTGCCGGGGGTCGAGGCTGGCAACGGGGCGTCTGGAAGCGACGCGAACGGCGATTCGAACGGCTCCCAGCTAGAATCCGGCGCCTCGCGCAGTAGCCGTCGTGGCCGCAGGGGCGGTCGCGAACGGTCGCGCTCCACACAGACGGGCGGCAAGGACGAATGAGCACGTACGCAGTCATCGAGAGCGGAGGCAAGCAGTACAAGGTCGAGAAGGGCAGCTCGCTGCTCGTCGATCGCCTCAGCGCCAAAGAGGGTGACAAGGTCGCCCTGCGTGCCGTGATGTTCCGCGACAAAGAGGTCGTCGCCGAGCCGAAGGAGCTGGAGAAGGTGAAGGTCGAGGCGACCGTCGCCGAGCACCTGCGCGGACCGAAGATCAAGATCTTCAAGTACAAGCCGAAGAAGGGCTACCGGCGCCGCGCCGGCCACCGCTCGGAGCTGACCAGGCTCGAGGTGGTCGAGGTGGCGATGGGCGCGGCGAAGAAAGCCGCGGCGAAACCAGCATCATCGACAAAATCCACGGCGAAAGCCAAAACCTCATCCAAAACAGCATCATCGACCAAACCCGCTGCTGAGAAGGAGGCTGGAGATGGCTCATAAGAAGGGACTCGGATCCAGCCGCAACGGGCGCGAATCCAACCCCAACATGCTCGGGGTCAAGGTGTTCGCGGGCGAGCGGGTCAGCGGCGGCGAGATCATCGTGCGCCAGCGCGGCACGCGGTTCTGGCCCGGCGACGGCACGGGGCTTGGGCGGGATCACACGATCTTCGCGACGCGGCCTGGGACGGTTGAGTTCAAGCCGTCGCGCAAGGGCCGCACGATCAGCGTTCTCGCAGAGGACTGAGCGGGAAGGAGGGACCGGGGGTGCCCCTCTTGCTTGCTGGGTTTCTCGCCTGGTGCGTTCGCAGCTGCCGCTGAAGGTAGGGGGGCGAGAAACAGGACGCCGCTGCGCCAGAGGGGCACCCCCGACCCCTCCTTACTTCCATCCCTCGCCCCGCTCGATGCATTGACCACACTCCAGTGTGGTCAATCGATCGAACGGCGAGCTGCGGGAGCCTTACGCTCTCGGAAGCTGATGGATGATCGGGCGAAGATCTGGGTTGAGGGCGGGACCGGCGGTAATGGCTGCGTGAGCTTCCGGCGGGAGGCGCATGTGCCTCGGGGTGGGCCGGATGGTGGCGATGGGGGGCATGGGGGGGATGTGGTGCTCGTTTGCGACGCATCTCGCCGCGATTTGGGTGCTCTCCGCGGCAGCAAGCACTTTCGGGCTGAGCGGGGGCGGCACGGGGAAGGGTCGAACCGGCACGGGGCGCGGGGGGAGGACCGGGAGATCCCAGTGCCGGCGGGGACGCAGGCCGAAGCCGTGGATGGGAGCCGGATTGACCTGGTCGAGGCGGGGCAGAGGGCCGTGGTCGCGCATGGGGGTCGCGGCGGGCATGGCAATAAGCGCTTCGCCAACTCGACCCGACAGGCGCCTCGCTTCGCCGAGCAAGGCGGCGGGGGCGAGGAGGGCTGGATCGAGCTGCGGCTGAAGCTGCTCGCCGACGTCGGCCTGGTCGGGCTGCCCAACGCCGGCAAGTCCTCGTTGCTGGGGCGACTGACCAGGGCCGCGCCGAAGGTCGCCGATTACCCCTTCACGACGCTCTCGCCGGTACTGGGGACGATCGACGGCGAGGATCGCCAAGCGGTTGTCGCCGACATCCCGGGCCTGATCGAGGGGGCCGCCGACGGCGCCGGTCTCGGCCACGAGTTCCTCGCCCACGTCGAGCGCTGCTCGATGCTCGTCCACCTGGTGGACCTGGCACCGCTCGAGGGCGAGCCCGCGGCGAACTACGAGGCGGTGCGGGGCGAGCTGGGCTCCTACGGGGCCGGCCTCGACCGGTTGCCGGAGCTGGTTGTGCTCTCGAAGCGCGACCTGGTCACACCGGAGCAGGTGGAGGCGGCAGTCGCCGAGTGGAGCGAGCTCCTGGGGGGGCGGGCGCTCGGCGTGCTGAGCGTCTCCTCCGCCACCGGCGAGGGCATCGAGGACCTGCGCGGTCGCATCCTCGCCGAGCTATCGGAGGAGACGGTCAAGGCGGTGCCGGAGCACGCCGGCGCAGGGACGGCGACTCCGGCCGAGTTCGAGGTCGAGCACCGCGTCTACCGACCCGTCGGCGAGGGCGGCTACTCGGTCGAACGCGAGGGCGACGGCGGCTTCCGGGTGCTGGGTCGCGGCGTAGAGCTGCTGGTCGAGCGTCACGATCTCGCCAACGAGGAAGCGCTCGCCTACCTCGAGCAGCGGCTCACCGAGATCGGCGTCGTCGCCGCGCTGCGCTCCGCCGGCTTCGAGCCCGGCGACGACGTCCGCATCGGCGAGCACGAGTTCGAGCTATTCCCGTAGGGCCTCTTTGAGCAGCACGTCGGCGCGGCTGTAATGCCCGACCGAGTCGAACCAGCGCTTGGCGCTGAGGCCGGTCCGCAGGTCGCAATCGGCGACGACCATGCCCTCCTCGCCGTAGAGCGGCCCGGCGATCACCTCGCCCCAGGCGGGCTCGACGATCGCGGCGCCTCCCCGCCCGAACGTCTCCCGCTCGGGCAGCTCGACCGGGAAGTCCACGGGGAACGCCGCCCGCGGGATGAACTGCGGCGCCGAGACGACGAACGCGCCCGACTCGATCGCGACGTGGCGCATGCTGGCGAGCCAGCCGTCGGAGTCGTCGGCAGTCGGTGCCACCCAGATCTGCGGCCCGGAGCGGTACATCGCGTAGCGCGCCAGGGGCATCCTGTTCTCCCAGCAGATCAGCCCGCCGATCGTGCCCAGCGGGGTCTGCGCCGCGACCAGGTCGTTGCCATCGCCGATCCCGTGGAAGAGCCGCTCGTGGTGGGTCGGCATCAGCTTGCGGTGCTTCCAGGCGATGCCCTCCGGGCCGATCAGGACGAGGGTGTTGTAGAGCGACCCTGGCCGCTCGGACTCGCGCTCGTTGACGCCGATCGCGCAGTGCACGCCGGTCCGCTCGCAGGCCGCCACCAGCTCGTCCGTGAGCGGGCCTGGGACGTCGACCGAGTTCTCCCAAAGACGCTCCCAGAGCTCGTCGAAGCCGGAGAAGCTCGCCGCCGGGGCGGCCCAGGACTGGGAGGGGTAGAGGGGGACGAACGCCTCCGGCAGGACGACCAGCTCGGCGCCGTCCCCGGCGGCGTCTTCGATCAGCCCAACCGCCTTCTCGATCGACGCCTGGGCTTCGAGGATCACCGGCGTCGCCTGCACCGCGGCCACCCGCACCGTCCTCAGCTCGGCCATCGCGGCAGCATCGCGCAAAGTCCCCGGCCGCACAAGCCGGTTGCGGGCCGGGG
Source organism: Solirubrobacterales bacterium (assembly GCA_035557635.1). GTDB lineage: Bacteria > Actinomycetota > Thermoleophilia > Solirubrobacterales > 70-9 > VRUE01. The sequence goes on from DATMDR010000074.1 coordinate 17,969, forward strand.
CCTTCATACACTTGCCTGGCCATGACCCTCGTCGTCAAGCTCGGTTCCTCGATCGTCGCCGCCGACGACGGCGAGCTGCGCGCGGACGTGCTCGACTCGGTCTGCGCGCAGGTGAGCGCGCTGGAGCAGGGTGGCGAGCGGGTGGTGATGGTCACCTCGGGGGCGATCGCGCGGGGAATGCGGCTGATGGGGATGGACGTGCGCCCGCGCGGGATGGACGAGCTGCAGGCGGCCTCGGCGGTCGGCCAGGGCAATCTCTTCCGCGCCTACGAGGACCGGCTCGCCGCCCAGGGCACCCGCGCTGCGCAGGTGCTGCTCACCGCCGCCGACATCGCCGCCCGCACCAACTACCTCAATGCGCGCCAGACGCTGCGGCGGCTGATCGAGTGGGGGGTGGTGCCGGTCGTCAACGAGAACGACACCACCGCGACCGACGAGATCACCTTCGGCGACAACGACTTCCTCGCCGCCCAGGTGGCGATCCTGCTTGACGCCCGGCTGCTCGTGCTGCTCTCCGACGTCGATGGCCTCTACAGCGCCGATCCGCGGCAGCAGCCGGAGGCGGAGCCGATCGCGAAGGTCACCGACTTCGGCGAGCTGGACGAGCTGGAGATCGGCGACCGCACCTCGGCCTTCGGCTCGGGCGGGATGCGCAGCAAGGTCGCGGCGGCGGAGATGGCGGCCGAGTCCGGCATCCCGGCGATGATCTGCAACGGGACGAAGCCGGGCACGCTGACTGCCGCTGCCGGCGGAGGAGCTGCCGGCACCCGCTTCGCGGCCCAGCCGGGCAAGGCATCGAGCTTCAAGCTGTGGCTGAAGCACGCGAAGCCGACGCGGGGTCGGCTCAGCGTCGATGAAGGCGCCGCCCGGGTGTTGCGCGAGAGCGGCTCCAGCCTGTTGCCGGTCGGAATCGTCGCGATCGAGGGGGAGTTCGAGGCCGGCGATTCGGTCGAGGTCGCGAGCGACGGCGCCGTGATCGGCAAGGGGATCGCGGATTACTCCTCGGGCGAGCTGGCGCGGGTCAAGGGGCTGAAGAGCAGCGAGGTGCGCGAGCTGCTCCCGCACGCCGCCGACGAGGTGATCCACCGTGACCGCTTCGTGCTGGTCTAGCTCCCGGCTACCCTTCTCCTGATGGCCACCACCACCACTTCGGTCGCTGAGACATGCGCTGCCGCGCAGCGGGCGGCGCGGGTTCTCGCGGGGGCTGCGGCCACCGATCGCAACGCGGCCCTGGAGGCGACCGCGCGGCTGCTGGGCGAGCGCGGGGCCGAGGTGCTCGATGCAAACGCCGCCGACCTCGCGGACGAGGGCGCCGCGGGACTGACGCCGGCGTTGCGCGACCGTTTGGCGCTGAGCGAGGAGCGGATCGCGGCGATGGCGGAGGGTGTTCGCGCCGTAGCCGCGCTTGAGGATCCGCTGGGCGAGGTTCTCGACAGCAGGACGCTGAGCAGCGGTTTGGAGCTGACCAAGCTGCGAGTCCCGCTGGGCGTCGTCGCGGTCGTCTATGAGGCGCGGCCAAACGTGACGATCGACTGCGCCGCGCTGACCGTGAAGAGCGGCAACGCAATCGTCCTGCGCGGCTCCCATTACGCCGAGCGCACCAACTCGGCTCTGGCGGCGCTGGCGCGGGAGGCGCTGGCCGAGGTCGGCCTGCCCGAGGACGCGGTGCTGCCGCTCACCGGCGGTGGCCACGAGGACCTGGCCGAGCTGGCGAGCCAGGAGGAGACGGTCGACCTCTTGATCCCGCGCGGCGGCGAAGGGCTGAAGAACGCGCTGAAGGAGGTGGCGACGGTGCCGGTGATCTACGCCGCCGCCGGCAACTGCCACGTCTACGTGCACGCCGAGGCGGACCTGGAGATGGCGCGGCGGATCGCCGTCAACGCGAAGACGCAGCGCCCGGGCGTCTGCAATGCGGCTGAGACTTTGCTGGTGGACGCTGCGGTGGCAGACGAGTTTTTGCCGGCGGCACTGGCCGAGCTGCATGAGGCCGGCGTCGAGCTGGTCGGCGACGAGCGGGCGCGGGCGAGCGCCGGCAGCGCTGAGGTGGCGTCGGCAAGCGAGGACGATTGGGGCCGCGAGTTCCTCGACCTGAAGCTGGCGGTTGCGGTGGTGGACTCGCTGGAAGAGGCGATCGAGCACGTCAACCGCTATGGCACGCGCCACTCGGAGGCGATCGTCAGCCGCTCCGAGGAGGCCGCCGCGCGCTTTGCCGCGGAAGTCGACGCCGCCGTCGTCTACACGAACGCCTCGACCCGCTACACCGACGGCTTCGAGTTCGGCATGGGGGCGGAGATCAGCAACTCGACCCAGAAGCTGCACGCCCGCGGCCCGATCGGCCTGCGCGAGCTGACCACCTACAAGTACGTCGCCCGCGGCGATGGCCAGGTGCGCGGGTAGTCCCCGCTGCTAGACCCTTGCCTGCGATCGGCGTCCTCGGCTCGGCGTTCAACCCGCCCCACCTGGGGCACCTGGCTCTTGCCCAGGAGGCGCTCTGGCAGCTCGATCTCGATGAGGTCGTGCTGGTGCCGACCGGGGAGGCTCCGCACAAGCGCATCCTCGACGACCCCGGGCGCGAGCTGCGGTTGGCGATGACCCGCC
>DATMDR010000075.1:0-5330 GCA_035557635.1 Solirubrobacterales bacterium
GATCCAGTCGAATTTGAGGAAGAAGGCCTGGAAGCCCGGCTCGAAGAAGGTCCCGGTCGCCTTCTCGGCATCGATGATCTGCTGGCCGTGGGCGAAGGCGGTCGCGCGCTGGCCGTCGGAGATCCCGCGAACGGTCTCGTAACAGAGGTCGACGACTATGAGCAGGCCGATCTGACGGCCGAGATCCCCCCAGCCGTGCGGAAGCTTGGCCGTGATTGCTGCGAAAGCACGCGCCATCCGGCAATTGTAATTACCCGGTTAACGAAGGGCAGGTGGTGGGCGGGGTAGGGATGCGCTCGCCCCGACAAGTGCCGCGCTAATTAGCGCGGCACTTTGAGTATCCGTCGGTTCGAGCGCATCCCTACCCCGCCCAAAAGCCGCCGCTCAGCTACTCGACGAATTCCAATACTCGGTCCACGACAGAAGGGTCGTCGATCCAGGGCCAGTGGCCGGCGGCCGGGACGATCTCCACCTCTGCGCTTGGCAAAGCTTTGGCGTAGTCGTGGGCGAATTTGGTCGGTAGGTAGGGGTCGCGGTCGCCCCATAGGACTAGGGACGGGCAGGCGAGCTTGTCTAGGTCATGGCCGGCGGCGGCTAGGCGATCTGGGTCGGCGTCGCGGTAGAGCTGGAGGACGACGCGCTTGGTGCCCCTGTCCCAGTGGCGCCAAGTCGAGTCGACGAACTCGGGTGGCATCGCACTGCGGTCGCCGCGGGCCTGGCGCAACGTCAGCGCCATGAAGCGCCTGGTCGACGTCGCGTTGGCGATCTCCCCCGCCGGACGGCGGCGCCAAACCTGCGCCACCCAGTGCCAGCGGTATCCCGGCAGCAGCGGCACGGCGTTGATCACGACCAGCTTCTCGACGCGCTCCGGCCGCCGCTGCGCGCCGATCAGCCCCAGCGAGCCCCAGTCGTGGACGACCAGCTTGTGCTGCGTCACCCCCAGTTGGTCGAGGCAGCGTTCGAGGAAGGCCGAGAGGCCGTGCATCGTGTAGTCGAAGTCGCGCGGCTTGTCCGACTTCCCCCACCCCGGCATGTCGATAGCCAGCGCCGGGCCAGAGCTGCGTGCCAAGAACGGCAGCCAGTCCTCGCCGTGGGTCGGATTGCCATGGCAATAAACAGTCGGTGTCCCCTCCCCGGCCACCCGCCGGTAGAACACCCGCACCCCGTCCACTACAAGCTCGGATCCTTCGACCGCACCTGCCATTGGGCTGAACCATATGCGGGAGACGTGGCTCGGGCGGGTGGCGCCGTAGGGGGTACCGCCCCTGAGGAAGCTTTAGCTACCGGAAGGGGCGGTGGGTCCCCTGCGGCGACAGGCCCCGCCCGCCAGTAGGGTCGCGCCCGGATGTGGAAGCGACCGGATAAGCGGCGGGTGCGGGCGATTCGCGACCGGTTGCGGGAGATGTACGGGCAGCCGGTCAACGAGCCGCACGGAGACGCGATCGCCGAGCTGGTCCGCACCGTGCTCTCCCAGCACACCAACGACCGCAACCGCGACCGCGCCTTCGACAGCCTGCGCGAGCGCCTCCCCACCTGGGAGGACGTGCGCGACGCGCCGGTGAGCGAGGTCGAGGAGGGGATTCGCCCAGGCGGGCTCGCCAAGCAGAAGGCCCCGCGCATCCAGGCGATCCTCGAGCAGCTGGGCGAGGACCCCGAGATCGACTGGCTCCAGAGCGCCCCCCGCGAGGAGGCGCTGGCCTACCTGACCTCACTGCCCGGCGTCGGTCGCAAGACCGCGGCCTGCGTCCTGATCTTCACCTGGGGGATCCCGGAGATCCCGGTCGACGTCCACGTCTACCGCGTCGGCGGGCGGCTCGGGCTGTTCCCGCCGAAGGCCTCCTTCGAGCGGGCCCACGACGAGATGATGGCTATCGTCGACCCCGAGGACGCCTACGAGCTGCACATGAACCTGATCCAGCACGGACGCCAGATCTGCCGGCCGACGCCGCGCTGCGAGGAGTGCGCGCTACGCCGGATGTGCCCCTGGTACCGTGCCGAGCGCAAATGAGCCGTAAGACGTTCGTCATCTTCGGGCTGGTGGTCGTTTTCCTCGCGGTCCTGATCCCCTGGCTCGCCTTCCGCGCGGACGGCGACGCGGAGCGGGGAGCGCTGGAGGTCCCGGCCGGCCTAGAGGAAGGGCAGACGCTCTTCCAGGACAACTGCGGCAACTGCCACACGCTTTACGCCGCCGGCACCGATGGCAACTTCGGCCCGGACCTCGACATCACCCTCGCCGAAAACGGGTTGCCCGAAGGCGAGGGCGCGGCGGAAACGATCGAAGCGACCAAAGGCCGCGTGCTCAACGCGATCGAAAAAGGGATCGACGGAACCGAACCGGGACGCATGCCCGGCGGGATCCTCTCCGGCGAACAGGCCGAGGAAGTCGCCGAATTCGTCGCCCACACCGCCGGCAGCGGCTGAGCCCCAAGCCGAGGGGGCGGATCGCTCCGCCCCCTCGACCAGTCAGGGCACTCTCTTTCTAGCGCTGGAAACGCAGCTCGCTGAAGACGCCTGCGTGGTCCGAGTTCCAGAACCCGTTGACCGGCTGGAGCCCGGTGACGGTCGATGACTTCAGCGTCACCTGGTCGGGATCCCGGGTGAGGATGTGGTCGACCTGGTGGTCGAAGTCGGCGGGACCGGCTCCCGCTTCTTCTGCCGCTTTCACCGCCAGCAGGCTGGAGTTGAGGCAGCAGCTGAGCGGGTCGTTCGTGCTGCGCGAGACCATGCCGGCCCCGAGCAGGACGTTGTAGGCGAGCGTGTCGGCGCCGGTGACAGTGTCGTCATCGGAGTTGAGGTCGCCGACCAGGACGACGGGCAGCTCGCTCGTCGCCGGACCGCTGGGAGCGACCAGCTCGGCTGCCTGCAGGGCCCGGATGTTGGGCTCGAACGCCTCGAGGTGGGTGTTGACGAAACGGAACGGGTGGGTGCCGCGAACCTTGGCGTCCGTCGCCGTCCAGCCCCGCACGACGGGGACCGTGGCACCGAGGATTTTCACCGGCAGCACCGTGGCGAAGTTCGCCGACTGCTCGTTCCAGGTCCGCACGCCGGCACCCTCCCGGGCGAGGATCACGTCCCGCATGGTCAGCCGGCCGTTGATCTCGGCGTCCGCGAGCGGCCCGCCGGGTCCGTCGCCGGCGACACCGTTCTCGTCCGCCGGCGCCTCGAGGTCGAACTCGTTCTGGGAGATGACGACGTTGTACCGCGGCCTGCCGTGGCCGGACTGGCCCTTGCCCGCGTTGAGCTCGTCGAGCAGGATCTGCAGGTAGTCGTAGCGGACCGTCGTCGCGCTCGGACCGGTGGAGAGCGGTGCCAGGCTGGGGGGACCGGTGCGCCACAGCGCAACCTCCTGCAGGCCGACCAGGTCCGGCTTGGTCTCGAGGATCTCTTCGGCGAGGCCCTCGGCCCTGGTCGGGAAGTCGTTGAGAGTCACTTCGCGCAGGATCTGGCCGTTGGCGTCGATGAAGGCTTCGAGGCTCGGGGCGCTGATCGCCGGCGTCAGGTCCGCGCCCAGGTAGACGTTGCGGGTCATCACGCCCGCGACCTTGCCGTGGCCCCGGTCCTTGCCGTGATTGCCGTGACCCTTACCGTGGCGATGGCCCTTACCGTGGCCGTGGTGACCGTGGCCGTGGTGATGGTGACGGACCACCTTGGCCTTGCCGGGGCCATGGTGGTGGCCCTTCTGCTTGGCCGCGGCTGAGCCGGGTAGGAGCAGAGCGAAGGCGAGTGCGGCGATAATCGCCGGCAGCAGTCGCCGGGCAGTTGCGTGAGCTTGGTTCAAGATGCTTCCTCCTCATCCGAGGTCCCGTCGATGGGACCGCTTGCGGTAGAGGCGCCTCCGGCCTGACAGCATCTGCAACTCCTCATCTGCCCGGGCCCGCTGCTCGTGAAACCCGGACATGAGGCTGTCGATTTGAACTGAGTCGAAAATCTGCCATACTCCGACTTAGATTTTTAGAGTCTCCCCGACGGGACTCCCCAGTCCATCGACCAACACTCCCTGGAGGTACGCAGCGTGGGCAAGACGATCGGAATCGACCTCGGCACGACCAACTCCTGCGTCGCCGTGTTGGAGGGCGGCGAGCCCACCGTCCTGGAGAACGCCGAGGGCGGCCGGACGACCCCATCGGTGGTCGCCTTCACCGAGTCGGGTGAGCGCCTGGTCGGCACCGTGGCCAAGCGCCAGGCGGTGATGAACCCCGAGAACACGATCTTCTCGATCAAGCGCTTCATGGGGCGCAAGGAGTCCGAAGTCAAAGAGGAGGAGACGATCGTCCCCTACAAGGTCGTCGCCGGCCCCAACGGCGACGTCCGCATCGAGGCGCGCGGCGAGCAGTACAGCCCGCCCGAGATCAGCGCGATGATCCTCCAGAAGCTGAAGACCGATGCCGAAGCGAAGCTCGGCGACACGGTCGACGGCGCCGTGATCACCGTCCCCGCCTACTTCAACGACGACCAGCGCCAGGCAACCAAGGACGCCGGCAAAATCGCCGGCCTCGAGGTGAAGCGGATCATCAACGAGCCGACCGCCGCCTCGCTCGCCTACGGCCTCGACAAGGAGGCGACCGACCAGACGATCCTCGTCTTCGACCTCGGCGGCGGCACCTTCGACGTCTCCGTGCTGGAGATCGGCGACGGCGTCTTCGAGGTCAAGTCGACCGCCGGCGACAACCACCTCGGTGGCGACAACTGGGACAAGGCGATAGTCGAGTGGCTGGTCGCCGAGTTCAAACGCGACCAGGGCGTCGACCTGGCGCAGGACAAGAACTCGCTGCAGCGCCTCTACGAGGCGGCCGAGAAGGCGAAGATCGAGCTCTCTTCGGTGCAGGAGACGCAGATCAACCTGCCCTTCATCACCGCGGTGGAGGGTCAGCCCAAGCACCTCGACATGAAGCTGAGCCGCTCGAAGCTGAACGAGCTGACCTCGGAGCTGCTGGAGCGGATCGTCGGGCCGGTCAAACAGGCACTCGGCGACGCTGACACCACGATCGACCACGTCGTCCTCGTCGGCGGCATGACCCGGATGCCCGCCGTGCGCGAGCGGGTCGAGGAGCTGACCGGCAAGGAGCCGCACCAGGGGGTCAACCCCGACGAGGTGGTCGCGGTCGGCGCCGCGATCCAGGCGGGCGTGCTCGCCGGCGACGTCAAGGACGTGCTGCTGCTCGACGTCACCCCGCTGACGCTCGGGATCGAGACCAAAGGCGGCGTGATGACGAAGCTGATCGAGCGCAACACGACGATCCCGACGAAGAAGTCGGAGATCTTCTCGACCGCCGACGACAACCAGCCCTCGGTCGAGATCCACGTGCTGCAGGGCGAGCGCGAGATGGCCG
>DATMDR010000076.1:0-10636 GCA_035557635.1 Solirubrobacterales bacterium
CGTCGGCGTACTCGCTGACGTCGCAGCGGACCGCGAGCCCGCCCAGCTCGTCGGCGAGCCCCGCCAGCTTCTCCTGCGAGCGCGCGGCCAGCACGACGCGGTAGCCCGCCTCGGCGGCCTGGCGGGCGGTGGCGGCGCCGATGCCTGTGGAGGCGCCGGTGATTACGAAGACCATGGTTCCTATCGTTACCCGGCACGATGCTGGCCGATCGCGCGCTTATCGAGGTTCGAGCCGGACGGGGCGGCGACGGTTCGCTGTCCTTCCGGCGTGAGGCCCACGTCCCCAAGGGCGGCCCCGACGGCGGCGACGGTGGCCGCGGAGGTGACGTGGTCCTGCGCTGCGACGACTCGCTGCGCGACCTGCAGTCGTTCCGCCGGCGCGGCCACTACCGCGCGGAGCGCGGCGGCCACGGGCTGGGCGCGCTGAAGCACGGCGCGGACGGCGACACCATGGTCGTGCTGGTCCCGCCGGGTACGCAGGTGGAGCGCTGGGACGGGCGTCTCTTCGATCTGGTGCGCCCCGGGCAAGAGGTGACGCTGGCCCGTGGCGGGCCGGGCGGCCGGGGCAACAAGCGCTTCGCCACCGCCGTGCGCCAGGCGCCGCGGCTGGCCGAGAAGGGCCTCCCCGGCGAGGAGGGCGAGGTCGAGCTGCACCTCAAGCTGCTCGCCGACGTCGGGCTGGTCGGGCTGCCGAACGCCGGCAAGTCGTCGCTGCTTGCGCGGATGACGCGGGCGGCGCCGAAGGTCGCCGACTACCCGTTCACGACGCTCGAACCGGTGCTCGGCACGCTCGAGGGCCACGACCGCCAGCTCGCCATGGCAGACATCCCAGGGCTGATCGAGGGCGCGAGCGCCGGGGCCGGCCTGGGCCACGAGTTCCTCGCGCACGTCGAGCGCACGGGGCTGCTCGTGCACGTTCTCGACCTCGCGCCGGTGGACGGATCCGACCCGGTGCAGAACCACGCCACCGTTGAGGCCGAGCTGGCCGAGCACGGCCACGGACTGGCGGAGCTGCCGCGGATCCTCGCGCTGTCGAAGGCCGACCTCGTCCCGCCCGAGGACGCCGTGGGTGCCCAGGCCGAGTGGCGCGCACGTCGGCCCGATCTGCTGGCAGTGGTGGTCACGTCCGCTGCGACGGGCGAGGGTCTCGACCAGCTCGCGCTCGAGCTCTTCCGCGACGTCCCCGAGCACGTGGCCGAGCCGGCGTCAGAGGGGGAGGCGCTCGCCGAGCACAAGGTGTACCGGCCAGCGGACGATGACGGCTACCGCGTCGAGCGCGGGCCGGAAGGGATTCTGCGCGTGGTCGGACCGGCGGTCGAGCGGTTGCTCGCGAGGCACGACGTCGGGAACGAGGAGGCGCTCCGCTATGTCGAGGAGCGGCTGCGGAAGATGGGCGTGATCCGCGCTCTCGAGCAGGCCGGCTTCAAGCCCGGCGATGACGTGGAGCTTGCAGGGACTGTCTTCGAGCTCGACCCTGGGGCACCATTCCGGTAGTGGGCCGACTAGTGGTCATCAAACTGGGCTCCAGCATCGTCGCCGACGAGGGCGGCGAGCTGCGCGCCGACGTCGTCGACGGCGTCTGCGGCGAGGTCGCACGCCTGCACGAGGCCGGCGACGACGTCGTCATGGTCACCTCGGGCGCGATCGCGCGCGGCATGCGGTTGATGGACCTGCCCGTCAGGCCGTCGTCGATGGCCGAGCTGCAGGGCGCCTCGGCCGTGGGCCAGGGGAAGCTCTACCGCGCCTACGACGAGATGCTCGCCAAGCGCGGCGTGCCCTCGGCGCAGGTGCTGCTCACGTTCTTCGACATGTCCGCGCGCACGCACTACCTGAACGCGCGCCAGACGCTTCACAAGCTGCTCGACTGGCGGATCGTCCCGGTCATCAACGAGAACGACACGACCACGACGGACGAGATCACCTTCGGCGACAACGACTTCCTCGCCGCCCAGGTGGCGATCCTGCTCGACGCGCGCCTGCTCGTGCTGCTCTCCGACGTCGACGGCCTGTACGAGGCCGACCCGCGTACAGATCCCGAGGCGGCGCCGATCGCCGAGGTCGAGGACTTCGCCGCCCTGGAGGGGATGGAGATCGGCGACCGCACCTCGGCCTTCGGCTCGGGTGGGATGCGCAGCAAGGTGGCCGCCGCCGAGATGGCGAGCGAGGCCGGCATCCCGGCAACGATCTGCAACGGCACCGTCGCCGGGACGTTGACTGCAGCCGCGAGCGGCGAGCGCGTCGGGACCCGCTTCGCTTCCCAGGCCGGCAAGGCCCCCAGCTTCAAGCTCTGGCTCAAGTACGCGAAGCCGGCCCACGGCCGGCTGGTCGTCGACCCGGGAGCGGCCCGTGTCCTGCGCGAGAGTGGCTCCAGCCTGCTGCCGGTCGGGATAGTCCACGTCGACGGCGATTTCGACGCCGGCGACGCGGTCGAGATCGTCTGCGACGGAGACCTGATCGGCAAGGGGATCGTCGACTATTCGGCGGCAGAGCTTGAGCGGGTCAAGGGTATGAAGTCCTCGCAAGTACGGGAACTGCTCCCGCACGCAGCCGACGAGGTCATCCACCGGGATCGATTCGTCCTCATTTGACGCAAGCTGTCGCAGGGAGTGCCGGGTGCCCTCCACGCGGCTTGTACTTTTTCGGCGCCCGATATAGAGCTCGCGGGAGCACATCCATCGAAAAAGTTGAGCGGGGAGGGCGCCCGGTACTCCCAGCTACCCTTAGCCGTTATGGCAGTCACGACCGCGACAGTTGCTGAGACTTGCGCCTCCGCGAAGCGGGCGTCGCGGGCGCTAGCGAGCTCTTCGACAGAGGTGAAGAACGCGGCCCTTGAAGCGACGGCGCGCCTGCTGGAGGAGCGAGTCGCAGCGATCCTCGAGGCGAACGCCGCCGACCTCGCCGACGAGCGCGCCGCCGACCTGACGCCGGCCCTGCGCGACCGGCTGACGCTGAACGAGCAGCGGGTCCAGGCAATGGCGGACGGAGTGCGGCAGATCGTCGCGCTCGACGACCCGGTCGGCGAGGAGCTCGAGCACCGCACGCTCGCCAGCGGGCTCGACCTGCGCAAGGTGCGGGTCCCACTCGGAGTCGTCGCGGTGGTTTACGAGGCGCGACCCAACGTGACGATCGACTGCGCGGCGCTGACGATCAAGAGCGGCAACGCGATCGTCCTGCGCGGCTCCAGCTACGCCGAGCGCTCCAACGGCGCGCTGGCGACGATCGTCCGCGAGGCGCTCGACATGGCCGGCCTGCCGCAAGACGCGGTGCTGCTGCTCGCGGTCACGGGCGGGCGCGACGACCTGGCCGAGCTGGCGACTCAGGACGAGAACGTCGACCTGCTTATCCCGCGCGGCGGCGAGGGGCTGAAGGCGGCGCTGAAAGGCGTCGCCACGGTGCCGATGATGTACGCGGCGGCGGGCAACTGCCACGTCTACGTCCACGCCGACGCCGACCTGGAGATGGCGCAGCGGATCGCCTACAACGCCAAGGTGCAGCGGCCGGGGATGTGCAACGCGGCAGAGACGCTGCTCGTCCACGCCGCGGTGGCGGAGCGCTTCCTGCCCGGCGCGCTCGCGGAGCTGCACGGGGCCGGCGTCGAGCTGCTCGGCGACGAGCGGACCCGGGAGCTCGCCGGCGAGGTCGATGTCGGCGCCGCGACCGATGCCGACTGGGGCACCGAGTACCTGGGCCTGAAGATGGTGGTGGGCGTGGTCGACTCGCTGGAGGAGGCGATCGACCACATCAACGGTCACGGCACCAGTCACTCGGAGGCGATCGTCACCTCCTCGGAGCAGGCGTCGGAGGCCTTCGCCGCCGCGGTCGACGCCGCCGCCGTCTACACAAACGCCTCCACCCGCTTCACCGACGGCTTCGAGTACGGGCTCGGGGCCGAGATCGGCAACGCGACCCAGAAGCTGCACGCTCGCGGCCCGATCGGGATGCGCGAGCTGACCACCTACAAGTACGTCGTGCGCGGCGACGGCCAGCTGCGTGAGTAGCCCCACCGGGGCGATCGGCGTCCTCGGCTCGGCGTTCAACCCGCCGCACCTCGGGCACCTGGCGCTGGCGCAGGAGGCGCTCTGGCAGCTCGGCCTCGACGAGGTCGTGCTGATGCCCACCGGGGAGGCGCCCCACAAGCGGATCCTCGACGACCCCGGGCGCGAGCTGCGCCTGGCGATGACCCGCCTCGCTGCCGCCGAGGACTCGCGCTTCACCGCCTCCACCCTCGAGGTCGAGCGCGAGGGGCCGTCCTATACGTATGAGACCTTGGAGCTGCTTGCGAACGAGAGAGGCGATGCGGAGCTGGTCTTCGTGATGGGGGCGGACGCCGCCGTCGGCCTGGAGAGCTGGCGGGAGCCGCGCCGGGTGACCGAGCTGGCGCGGATCGCCGTCGCCCGGCGGGCGGGCGTGTCCGAAGCCGACGTGGCGGCGGTCCTGCGCAGCCTCGGCGCGGAGGAGCAGGCGACGATGCTGGAGATGCCGCAGTTCGGCGTCTCCTCGTCGGCGGTACGGGAGCGGGCGGCGCAGAGCCGGCCGCTGCGTTACCTGGTTCCCGAGACGGTGGCGCGGTTCATCGAGGAGAAGGGGGTCTACGGGTGAGTGCGGGGGAGGGCAAGAGCGAGCGTTTGGCGCTGCGCCTGGCGGCGATCGCCGACGCCAAAGGCGCCGCCGAGACCGTCGTCCTCGACATGCGCAAGCTCGTCTCCTACACCGACTTCCTGGCGATCTGCACGGCGCGCAACGAGCGCCAGGCACGGGCGATCGCCGACGAGGTGAGGTTGCGGCTGAAGCGGGAGGACGAGCTGCTGCCGCGCGGCGCCGAGCTGGAGGCGTCCACCGGCTGGATCGTGCTCGACTACCTCGACTGCGTGCTGCACGTCTTCACCGCCGAGGTGCGCGAGCGCTACGGGCTCGAGGAGCTTTGGCGCGAGGCGCCGCGCCTCGAGTTGCCGTCCGAAGGGGCCTCTACGGTCCCGCTCCATGGGTAGCTTCAAGAGGGCGTTCCTCGGCTACCGTCGCGACGAGGTGGATGCGGCGGTCGAGGCGCGGGCCGCACGAGCCTTGTCGCTGGAACGCGACGCGGAGAACGCCTTGGAGCGCTGGCGCGAGGCATCCGAGTCGGCTGCGGAGCTGGAGCGGGACGTCAGCTCGCTCGCCGAGATGGTGATCGAGCGGGAGCGGGAGATCCGCGGCCTCGCCGAGCGCCTGCACGAGGCGAACGAGCGCCACGACCGCAGCATCGTCTCGCTCGAGTCGGTTTCGGCGCGGCTCGATGAGATCCACGCCCAGGCGCGCGGCCAGGCGACGCGAATCCGGATGAAGGCACTCCACGACGCAGTCGAGGTGAGCCGCCGGGCGCAGGAGCTGGCCGATGTCGAGGCAAGCGCGCCGCAGGAGGCGGCCGCGGGCGATGCCGGTGCGACGGACCTGTTCGAAGGGCCGGTCAAAGTCGAGATCGGGCCGCTCGGTGACTTCTCCCAGCTCGTCGGCTTCGAGGACGCGATCGGCCAGCTGGGCGCGTCGGAGATCTCGGTCGAGCGCTTCTCCGAGGGCCGGGCAACGCTCTCGATGCGCCTCAACGAACCGGTCGAGCTGCTGCGCGAGCTGGAAGAGCGCTCGCCGCTCGAGTTCCAGGTCCGCCGCACAGCGGACGACAACCTGATCCTCGACATCGACGAGGACCAGGGCCCCGAGCAGCGCGCGGCTTAGTTCCAGCACTGTTTGGCTGAGAGGGCGGCGCGATCGAGATGTCACGGTTTCGTTGCGCTATCTGCTCATTCACGTCTTGATCCGTGACATTTCGTCTGCGAGCGTCGGAGCTTGTGGACAACCCCAATCACAAGGGCAACGTCGCCGAGCTGGCGATCGCCACAGAGGCAGCTCGTCTTGGCCTGTCCGTTCTCAAGCCTCTGACCGAGCATGAGCCATACGACTTGGCGCTTGGCATTAGTGATCGCTTGCTTCGAGTGCAATGCAAGTGGGCAACTCATCATGAGGATGTTGTTCATATTCATGTCGGACGCTGCCGGACCAGCCGCCGCGGTTACATCCGGGCCACCTATCGCGAAGATGAGATCGACGCGCTCGCTGCCTATTGTCAATCTCTAGACCGCTGCTACTTGATGCCTGTTTCAATGGTTGCTGGGAAGCATGGGGTGCATCTCCGGATATCGCCACCCCGGAGCAACCAGCGCGCCGCGATAAACTTCGCTGCTGATTACGAGCTTGGGGCTGTAGCTCAGCTGGAAGAGCGCCGCCATGGCATGGCGGAGGCCGAGGGTTCGAATCCCTCCAGCTCCACTCCCGACTCAGGTGGTGCGATTGGGCTCAACTTTCCCGATCGCGACTACTTCGCCGACCTTGAGCAGGCGGTCGGCATGGACGAGTTCTACGCAAAGCTTGCTCAGTACGTCCGCCGCGCGGAGGCTGGTGAGACGACTCTCGTAACCCGCTGGGGCAGACCCGTCGCTCAGCTGGTCCCTTCCTGGACTAGTGGCCACACCGGGGCGCTCCCACCGCAGTAGGCTCGCCTGCCGATGGACCAGCTTGTGCAGATCGTCGGGGCGATGCTCATCCTCATCGCTTATGCGGCCGCCCAGTTCGGGGCGATGAGCCAGCACTCGCGCGGCTATCTCGTCCTCAACCTGGTCGGGTCGGCGGTCCTCGCCGTGCTCGCTTTCTACGAGGAGCTCTGGGGTTTCCTGCTGCTGGAGGCGGTCTGGGCCGCAGTCTCGCTCTGGAGCCTGGTCCAGCTTGCCCGCGGGCGCCGGCTGTCCGCCGGACACTGAGCCCTGACAGGCTCAAATCGAGCGCCACTCCTGCCGATGCTTGAGGGATGAGCACGGCCAACGAACACGTCCTCTCCCATGGGATGCAGGACACCCGGGAAGCCTTCGATGCGTGGAACGAGCGCCCCTGGGCGGTCCTCCACGGCTGGCTGGCGCTGAGCCTGGCGATCGCGCTGGCCCTGCTCGGGGCGGTCTGGGTCGTCGCCGGCCTGCTCACTCCTGACATCACGCCGATCCACATGGCGGGGCTGAACGAGTCGAGCGACGCCGGCGACCTGCTGCCGATCCTCTACCGCAACTCGCTGGTGCTGGCGCTGCACGCGACCGCCTGCGTCGCCGGCTTCATCGCCGGCGCCTCGATGCCGATTGCCGCCGCGCAGCGCAGCGGCTTCTCCCGTTGGGTCCACGTCAAAACCGCCCAGTTCGCGATCCTTTTCGTCGCCGCGGTGACCCTCTTCTCGCTCTCTACCCAGGCGCTCTACCTGGGCTTCCAGGGCTCGACCATCGCCTACCAGCTGCAGATCTCCCACGCCGCCCTGATCTTCAGCGTGCTTCCGCACGCGATCCCGGAGCTGACCGCCCTCTTCCTGCCCCTCGCCGCCTGGCTGATCGCCAGCCGCCGCGGCGAGTGGAACCAGCTGCTCGCCGCGACTTTCATCACCGCCCTGCTCGCGATTCCCGTCGTGGTCTTCGCCGCCACGCTCGAGGTCTACCTCTGGCCCCGCGTGCTAGAGGCGATCTCACCGGTCCTCTGAGCCGCACCCCCGAGCGCGCTCTAACCGCGCGGGTCCTGTCGCCGGAGTGGGATGCCCTCGGCGGCCCTACGCGCTGCTTCGGGCAGAGGGACGAGGCGGTGTGGACTTCGAAACCTCGCCCTCAGCAGCCTCCGGGCCCGGCGAGTGCACCCCACTCCGACACCACCCGCGGAAGAGGCTGCGCGTGGACGTTCCGTGGCTCCGATCCCGGGTCGGTCTGCGCCTGGGAAGCGACGCTCTCAGGGGGGCGCTGGGGAGGGCGGCCACGGGGGCACCTCCCGAACGGACGGATACTCAAAGTGCCGGCCTCATTAGGCCGGCACTTGTCCGGGCGGGAGGTGCCCCCGTGGCCGCCCGCCGCGCCAGAGCGCCCATAAGATCGCCTCGATGAGCGGTTACGACCCCAAGGAAATCGAGGCGAAGTGGCAGCAGGTCTGGGCCGACGAGCGGACCTGGGAGGTAGCCAACCCCGGCCAGCCCGGCTACGAGGGCTCGAAGCCGAAGTCCTACGTGCTGGAGATGCTGCCTTACCCCTCCGGCGAGCCCCACGTCGGCCACCTCAAGTGCTATGCCGTCGGCGACGCTATCGCTCACTTCCGCCGCCGCCACGGCTTCGAGGTGATCCATCCGATGGGCTACGACGCCTTCGGCCTGCCGGCCGAGAACAACGCGATCAAGACTGGCGAACCGCCGCGCAAGGCGACTGAGCGCTCGATCGAGTCCTTCCGCCGCCAGTTCCGCGAGTGGGGGATCTCGATCGACTGGGCGCGGGAGATCGGCACCCACACGCCCGAGTACTACCGCTGGACCCAGTGGATCTTTCTGCGCCTGTTCGAGCGCGGCCTTGCCTACCGCACCGAGGCGCCGGTCCAGTGGTGCCCCAAGGACGCCACCGTACTCGCCAACGAGCAGGTCGTCGACGGGCGCTGCGAGCGTTGCGGGACCCCTGTCGAGCAGCGCAAGCTCGAGCAGTGGTTCTTCAAGATCACCGAGTACGCGGAGCGGCTGCTCAGCGACTTCGACTTGCTCGAGTCTTGGCCCGAGCACGTGATCACGATGCAGCGCAACTGGATCGGTCGCTCCGAGGGGGCGGAGGTGACCTTCCGCTGCGAGGAGCTCGACCTCGACTTCCCCGTCTTCACGACCCGCCCCGACACGCTCTTCGGCGCCACCTTCTTCGTCCTCGCCCCCGAGCACCCCGAGCTGGAGCGCCTCGTCGCCGGCACGCCGGCGGAGCAGGATGTGCGCGAGTACGTCAACCGGGTCGCGCGGGAGTCGGTGGAGGAGCGCGGCGACGAGGATCGCGAGAAGACCGGCGTGCCGCTCGGCCGCAGCGTCGTCAATCCCGTCAACGGCGAGGAGATCCCGATGTTCGTCGCCGACTACGTGCTGATGGAGTACGGCACCGGGGCGATCATGGCGGTTCCCGCCCACGACACCCGCGACTACGAGTTCGCCAAGGCCTTCGTCCTGCCGGTCCGCCGGGTCATCGAGGGCGAGGATCCCGAGACGGCTCGCGACGACGAGGGCCTGCCCTACCCCGGCGACGGGCCGATGACCGGCTCCGGCCGCTTCGACGGCAAAGGCAACCGCGAGGCCTACGAGGAGATCGTCGCTTGGCTCGCTGAGGAGGGTCGTGGCAAGGCGGCGGTCAACTACCGCCTTCGCGACTGGCTGGTCTCGCGGCAGCGTTACTGGGGGGCACCGATCCCGGTCCTCTACTGCGACGCCTGCGGCATCGTTCCGGTCCCGGAAGAGCAGCTGCCGGTGGAGCTGCCCGAGGTCGAGGACTACGCGCCGCACGGACGCAGCCCGCTCGCCGCTGCCGAGGACTGGGTCGCCTCCGAGTGTTCCCGCTGCGGCGGCCCGGCCCGCCGCGAGACCGACACCATGGACACCTTCGTCGACTCCTCCTGGTACTTCCTCCGCTACCTCGACCCCCGCAACGAGGAGGCGGCCTGGGACGCCGCCGCCGCCGAGCACTGGATGCCGGTCGACCAGTACATCGGCGGGGTCGAGCACGCGATCCTGCACCTGATGTACGCGCGCTTCTTCGCGAAGGCGCTGACCGACATGGACCTGCTCGGCGCGCAGGAGCCGTTCGGCGCGCTCTTCACCCAGGGCATGATCACGCGCGACGGCGCGAAGATGTCCAAGTCGAAGGGCAACGTCGTCAACCCGATGGAGTTCGTCGACCAGTACGGGGCCGACACGGCGCGTTGCTACATCCTCTTCATCGGACCGCCGGACCAGGGCGCCGACTGGTCGGACTCGGGGATCGCGGGCATGAACCGGTTCCTGGCGCGCCTGTGGCGCCTGGCGGCAGAGGTTGCCCAGCGGACGCCGCAGGGACCCGTGGACGGGTCCGTCGGTGATCCCACGACGGTTCTGCGCAAGGCGCATTGGGCGATCGACAAGGTCACGAAGGACACAGGCGACCGCTTCGCGTTCAACACGGCGATCTCTGCGGTGATGGAGCTCGTCAACGAGATCTACGCCCACAAGGACGCGCTCTTCGGCGACGACTCCGGCACCGCGCAGGTGCGATTCGCGACCGCGACGGCCGCGTCCCTGCTGTTCCCGTTCGCTCCCCACCTGGGCGCCGAGGCCTACGAGATGGTGACGGGCGATCGCGTGTGGGAGCAGCCGTGGCCCGAAGCCGACCCGGCGTGCCTGGTCGCCGACACGTTCGAGCTGGTCGTGCAGGTGAACGGCAAGCTCCGCGACCGGATCGAGGCTCCCGCAGACGCGTCGCGAGAAGAGCAGGAAGCGCTCGCGCGCCAGTCCGAGCGGGTGCTCGCGCAGCTGAACGGGGGCGAGGTCGTGAAGACCGTCGTCGTGCCCGGGAAGCTCGTGAACTTCGTCGTGCGCTAAGCCTGAATCCCCCGATCTCGGCGGCGCCTCGCGGCCGAATCGCCGTCGCCATACGCGATTCCCGGCTTCCATAGGGGTCGACCCTGATGGTGCGCCGGGAATCACGTCTGGCTCGGCGCTCGGCCCCGAGGCATCCACCGATTCCGGTGGATTCGGGCTAGGGTGCGAAGATGACCCAGCGCCTTTCGAAGTACCTCCTGCTGTCGGTAGCCCTTCTCG
>DATMDR010000077.1:0-6827 GCA_035557635.1 Solirubrobacterales bacterium
CGGTGCGGATGCGCGGCCAAAACGGCAAGGCCCACAACTTCCGGTCGGTGATGAAAAACGACTGCGGCAAGAAGAAACGCGGCAAAGGGAAAGCCCGGGGGCGCCACGGGCGGCGCTGAGGTGGGGAGGACTTTGCGAGAACATCGATCCCGGCCTCACCGAGATCGAGGAAGGCCGCCTGCCCCGTGGCGCGGTCAGCGGCCGCAACGGCTTCGGCAGCCTCGGCTACTCGGTCTGCCCGGCACAGGGCGAAGCCGAAACCTTCATCTTCGCCCTCTTCGCATTGCCCGAGCGCCTTGAGGCGGCCAAGGGTTCGACCCCGGCCAGTTGCGCCGCGAAGTGCACGAGGTCTCGGGCAACGTCGGGTTGCTGGCGGCCAGCTACGGGCGCTAAGAGCGCCGGTTAGAAGACGGGGGTCGGGGTTTCTTGACCGCCTGATGGTCCGCTGTCAGGCTGGGGGGTTCTGTCACAGGTAGTCAGTTAGGGAATAGCTATCTCTTAGTCAAAGACAGGGATCTAAAAATCGAATGCAGTTCTCTAGACGTCAACGAAGGCGTGCTCAACAGCACGACCGAAGGTAAAGCCAAACTCTTATTCTTAGGGTGCGTGGCCAAGAGTCACAAAAGCGGCGATAATCTCCCAGGCTGTGAATTCAAAGCGTTAGGAGATATTTCGGCCTCGGTGAAAGTTAAACCCCTAATTCATAACACACAAAGGTTCGTGTTATTCGAGCCACTTGTAGGATCGGAAATAGCCAACATCTCGTTCAAGCCCAATCTGGGCTGCATGCTGCCGTTAAACAACCCGCTGACAGGCGCGGTAGTTGCAAAGGTCTTGGGAGGCAATTTAGACGCAGTAGTGCAGGCAATCGAATTCAGCGAAGTAGAACAGTTATTAATCGGTGACGTGCTGAAATGGGGCGCACTCAGCCAGAGGGCCTACCTCAACGCCACGGTCGATCTTGAAGCGACCGGTGGCGTAAAACTCGGCATGCACTAGTCACGCCTGCTTGCGCGCCCGGGATCGCCGAGCGTCCTGGGCCGCAACTGACATTCGACCCTGCCGGGTTAGAAGACAACGATCAGAGAAGCTTGACTGTTCGCTGGTCCAACTGTCACGCTGGTCATGGCGTGGAGGGCTGGCGGCTCCATGCGTCGTGAGCAACCACGCAACGTTGGGAGGAAGCATGAGAAGCGCGAAGCATGGGATCAAGGTCTTGACCTTGGCGGTCTTGGCTGTGATCGGGGTAATGGCGGTTGGGGCTGTTGGGGCTCAGGGGCAGTTACCGGGGGGAAGTACGTTGGGTGAATTCTTAGTCAATTTAGGCACCCCGATAAAAAACGCTGCCACGGGAGTCCAGTTAGAAATCGGCTATCTCTTAGTGGAAGCTAGAGATCTGAAAATTGAATGTGAAACACTCAAAGTTGATTTCGGAGCCATTACCAACTTAACCGACGGTACCACCGAAGTCAGATTCTTAGGATGTGTGGTGAACAACCACGAAGGTAACCCGATCACAGGCTGTGAATTTAAAGAATTAGGCACGGTTAAAGCGGCGGCCTTAGTGTTACCTAAAGTGCACAATGGAGAAAGGTTCTTGTTATTCAAGCCTCTTGAAGGAGTGACTAATCTCGCCGTGGTCTCGTTCAAAGGTGGCCAGGGTTGCATCCTACCGTTAAACAACCCGGTGACCGGTTCGGTGGTGGCGAAAGTCACTGGAAATGAATTAAACGCAACGACGCAACCGATTTTATTCAACGAAACGAACCAGTTATTAAGCGGTGACGTGCTGAAATACGGCAGCTTGGCTAACACGGCCTACCTCGACGGCACAGGTCACGTCAAACTCAGTGATCCTGAATCAAAACTCGGCATTCACTAGCCAATGCCTGTTACGCCGAGATAGTCCGTAGCCGTTAACGCAGGTCGGCGGCCGCTTCGGTGGGGTCGCCGGCCTTGCCCTCGTCCTCCCATTCGGCGGACTGGCCGAGGCTGGCGCTCTTCACTACCTTCAGGCCCAGCATCGCGCACTTCATCCGCGTCGCTGAGATCTCGATCCCGAGTAGCTCGAGCACCGTCTCCTTCGGCAGTCGCACCAGCTCCTCGCGCGTCTTGCCCTGCAACTCGTCGGTGAGCAGCGAGGTGGCGGCGGTGGAGATCGCGCACCCTTTTCCGTCGAAGGCGATCTCGGCGACCTTGCCCTCCTCGTCGAGCTGGATAGTCACGTGCTGCTCGTCGCCGCAGAGGGGGTTGGTGTCCTCGAACTCGAGATCGGGGTCCTCCAACCGGCCGAAGTTGTGCGGCCGCTTGTAGTGCTCGAGGATCTGATCGCGGTAGAGCTCGTCCATCAGAGGCCGAACACCTTGCGGGTGTCGTGGAGGCCGTCGATGAGGCGGTCGATCTCCTCCGCGGTCGTGTAGACGCCGAAGCTGGCGCGGGCGGTGGCGGCGACGCCAAGACGGTCCATCAGGATCTGCGCGCAGTGGTGGCCGGCGCGGACCGCGACGCCGTGGCGGTCGAGGATCTCGGAGACGTCGTGGGCGTGGACGCCCTCCAGCTCGAAGGAGACCGGACCGACCCGCTCGGCCCCCCGGGGGGGACCGAAGACCTGCAGGCCGGGCACCTCGGGTAGGCGCTCGAGCGCGTAGTCGGCGATGCGATGCTCGTGCTCCAGCACCGCATCCATCCCGACTCCGTCGAGCCAGCGCAGCGCCGAGGCCATCCCGATCGCCTGGGCGATCGCCGGCGTGCCCGCCTCGAAGCGGGCCGGCGGGTCGGCGTAGGTCGTGCCCTCGCGGGTCACCTTGCGGATCATCGAGCCGCCGCCGAGGAAGGGCGGCATCTCGCGCAGCAGCTCCAGCCGCCCCCAGAGCGCCCCGATCCCGGTTGGGCCGTAGAGCTTGTGGCCGGTGACGGCGTAGAAGTCGACCCCGAGCTCGGCCACGTCGATGGTCAGCTTCGGCGTCGCCTGGGCGCCGTCGGCGAGAACCAGGGCACCGGCGTCGTGGGCGAGGCGGGAGATCTCGGCGAGCGGGTTCTCCGTGCCGAGCACGTTGGAGACGTGGGTCACGGCGACGAGCTTCGGCGCTCGCTTCAGCAGCGCCGCGAAGGCCTCCATGTCGAGCAGACCCTCGTCGGTCACCGGCACCCAGTCAACCTCGGCCCCGACTCGCTCGGCCAGCTGCTGCCAGGGGACGATGTTGGAGTGGTGCTCCATCTCGGTGAGCACGATCCGGTCACCCTCACCGATGTTCGCGTCGCCCCAGGCCCGCGCGACCAGGTTGATCGCCTCGGTCGCGTTGCGGACGAAGACCACCTCGCGGCGGTCGGCGGCGCCGAGGTGGTCGGCGACGGTCGCCCGTGCGCCCTCGAAGGCCGCCGTTGCCTCGGCCGACATCGTGTGGGCGCCGCGGTGGACGTTGGAGTGGCGGGTGCGCTCGTAGCGGTCGACCGCCTGGATCGAGGCCAGCACCCGCTGCGAGCTCGCGCCGCTGTCGAGGTAGGCGACGGGCTGCCCGTTGACCTCGCGCTCCAGCGCCGGGAAGGCGGCGCGGACCTTCTCGATCGGGAAGGGCGAGGTCGAGACGGTCATGCGCCTGCTGCGACCTCCTCGCCGATCCATCCGTAGCCCTTCTCCTCGAGCTGTTCGACCAACTCGGGCCCGCCTTCCTTGACGATCCGCCCCTCGAACATGACGTGGACGAAGTCGGGTTTGACCATGTGCAGGATGCGCTGGTAGTGGGTGATGATCAGGACGCCCATGTCCGGCCCGGCGAACTTGTTGACGCCGTCGGCGACGGTGCGCAGCGCGTCGATGTCGAGGCCGGAGTCGGTCTCGTCGAGCACGGCGATCTCCGGGCGCAGCAGGGCCAGTTGGAGCAGCTCCATCCGCTTCTTCTCGCCGCCCGAGAAGCCGTCGTTGAGGTAGCGGCTGGAGAAGTCCTGCGGGATGTTCGCCAGCTCCATCGCCTCGCGGGCGAGCTTGGCGAAGTCTTTGATCTTGATCTGATCCTCACCCCGCGCCTCGCGCCGGGCGTTGATGATCATCCGCAGGTACTTGCTGACCGAGACGCCGGGGATCGCAACGGGGTACTGGAAGGCCATGAAGAGGCCGGCGATGGAGCGCTCGTCGGGCGCGGCCTCGGTGATGTCCACACCCTTGAAGGTGATCGTGCCCTCCGTCACCTCGAGCGCGGGGTGGCCCATGATCGCGTTGGCCAGGGTCGACTTGCCCGACCCGTTCGGGCCCATCAGCGCGTGCACCTTGCCCTTCTCGACCTCGAGGTCGAGGCCGCGGAGGATCTCCTTGCCATCGGCGCTCACGTGCAGGTTGCGTATCTCCAGCTCAGCCAAATCTCACTCCGTTTCTGGTTTGAAAGGTCGCTCAGGCGGCCGTGCCCACGGGCGGGGCCGTCCGTTCGGCGCGGGGGGCCTGGCCGGAGAACTCCACCAGCTCGGCCAGCGTCGTGCCCGCCAGGGCCTTGGTGACGCCGCCCTGCACCCGTGTCCACAGCAGCTTCGTCGAACAGGCGTGGTGGCCGTCGCTTTCGTGCGAGCAGAGCACTTTGCCCTCGGGGGTCTCGTGGAAGCACTCCATCGGGGCGATCTGGCCTTCCAGCGCCTCGACGACCGCGTCCATCGTGATCGCCTCGGCCGGCTGGGCGAGCCGGTAGCCGCCGTGGGCGCCCCGGGTCGAGGTCACCAGCCCGGCCTTGCGCAGCTTCGCGACCAGGTGCTCGAGGTAGGAGAGCGGCAGCCGCTCTGCCTCGGCGACGGCGCTCAGCGAGATCGGTGCCGACCCGGGCTGGCGGCCCAGCTCGACCATCAATCGCACTCCGTACTCGGCCTTGGTCGAAAACAGCATCTGTAGAAATCCTACTGAAGCGGTCGGTTATGCGGATGCGCCTTCGCTCGCCGCCTCTTTCCCGAGCTCCATGTGGGCGCGGCTATCGCTGCCGCGGATCAGGATGAGGGTGAGGACGAAGCCGAGCAGCGCGATCCCGGCGCCGCCGAGGAAGGCTGCCTGGTAGCCCTCGGTGAGGGCCTCGTCGCCCGGCGCACCGGTCGGCGCCAGGTCTTCTATGCGTGAGATGGAGATCGTCGAGAGCACGGCGAGGCCAAGCGCCCCGCCGATCTGCTGCGAGGTGTTGATCAGGCCGCTGGCCAGGCCCGCCTCGTTCTCCTCGACGCCGGAGACGGCGGCGATCGTGGTGGTCACGAAGGCGAAACCGAGCCCGGCCGCCGCGAACAGCGAGGGGCCGAGGATGTCGGCGGTGAAGCTGCCGCCGACCGAGACGCGGCTGAACCAGGCCAGCCCGATGACGATGAACATCAACCCCGCCGCGAGCACCGGCTTGTAGCCGAGCTTGGTGACCAGCTGCGAGGCGATCCCGGCCGCGGCCATGATCACCAGGGCCAGCGGCAGGTAGGAGAGCCCGGCGTGGATCGCGCTGTAGCCGAGCACCTGCTGCATATACAGAGAGATGAAGTAGAACATCGAGAAGAGCGAGGCGCCGACCAGCAGGCCGACGACGTTGGCGCCGGTCAGGGTGCGGATGCGGAAGATCGAGAAGGGGACCAGCGGCTTGGCCGAGCGCAGCTCGATCGCGACGAAGGCCGCCAGCAGCGCCACCGAGAGCGCGATCAGGCCAATCGTCTGGCTCGATCCCCAGCCGGCGTCGGTCGCGTCGACCAGCGCGTAGACCAGGATCGAGAGCGCCGCGGTGACGGTGATGGCGCCGGCGACGTCGAAGGCGCGCGTCTCGTGTTCGGCGCGGCTCTCGGCGATCAGCCTCGGGGCGAGGAACAGCGCGATCAGGCTGACCGGCACGTTGACCCAGAGCACCCACTCCCAACCGAGGCCGTCGGTGAGGATGCCGCCGAGCAGGACGCCCGCCGCGCCGCCGGAGCCGGCGACCGCGCCCCAGACGCCCAGCGCCCGGTTGCGCTCGGCGCCGTCGCTGAAGGTGGTGGTGACGATCGAGAGCGCGGCGGGGGAGATGATCGCGGCGCCGAGCCCCTGCGCGGCGCGGGCGGCGATCAGCTGCCCCTCGGTGGCGGCGAAGCCGGCCGCGAGCGAGGCGACGCCGACCAGCGCCAGCCCCGCCATGAACACGCGCCGCCGCCCGAGCAGGTCGGCGGTGCGGCCGCCGAGCAGGAGGAAGCCGCCGAAGGTGAGCACGTAGGCGTTGACGACCCAGGGCAGGCTCGCCTGGGAGAACTCGAGCGCTTTGCCGATCGAGGGCAGCGCCACGTTGACGATCGAGGCGTCGAGGACGACGACGAACTGGGCCGAGCAGAGCAGGACCAGCGCCTGCCAGCGCTTCTCTCTGAATTCTCCGTTGCCCTCCATCGACTGGACCCTCAGTCAAGCAAACCGTGCCCGTCGACTCCCGAACGCTGACTTTGTGATTCTTCGTGAATATGGCGAATAAAGGCGAAGTCAGCGTCAGGGCTCGATCAGGCCGCGGCGGATCGCGTAGCGGACCAGCTCGACCCGGTCGCGCATGCCGAGCTTGCGCATCGCGTTGGCGCGGTGGTTCTCGACCGTCTTCTCGGAGAGGTGGAGGACCTCGGCGATCTGCTTCGTCGTGTGCGCCTCGGCGACCAGCTTCACCACCTCCTCCTCTCGCGGGGTCAGCTCCTCCTCGCCGCTGGAGCCCCGCTCCAGCACGTCCTTGATCAGAGTGCGCTGCGCCTCGGGGGTGAGGAAGGGCTCGCCGCGCTCGACCGCGCGGATCGCGGCGAGCAGGTCGGTGTCCGCCTGCGCCTTCAGCACGTAGCCGGAGGCGCCCGCCTTCAGCGCCTCGAACAGGTAGCGCTCGTCG
>DATMDR010000078.1:0-50017 GCA_035557635.1 Solirubrobacterales bacterium
GCGGCGCTGGATGATCTCGCTGATCGGCATGTCGTTGACCAGCACGTCGTAGAGGCTTTTCTCGACCTTATCCGGGTCGATCCCCTGGCTCATCGTCAAGTTCCCCTGCGGGTCCATGTCGATGCAGAGCACCCGGTGCCCGGACTCGGCAAAGGCAACGGCAAGGTTCAGCGTGGTGGTCGTCTTAGCCACCCCACCCTTCTGGTTGGCAAAAGCAATCACCTCGGCGTGCTTGGTGGGAACCTCAGCAGCCGGCTCCTCGACGGCAACTTCATGGCGAGACGGAGCGATCAAATCCCGCGCCATCAGACGTCCGTCCCCTTCAGGCTCTTCGACGGCAGCCTCAGGCTCTTCGACCTCAGCCACCACGACGTCTGGACCCTCGTCGCTATCGACAAGCGCTTCTCCGGTGGGTGGTGTCGAGGGTGAGCCCATCGGCGGGTGAGCCGATGGGTCATCCTCGGCGACAGGACCCGCCGGCGGCAGTGCCTCGTCGTACTCGTCGACGGACCGCTCGGGTACTACTTCCTCCATCTGCTCGAGCTCCTCGACAATCGGATGCGGCTCTTCGGCGACAGGGGCTGGCTTGGACCTTCGGCTGAGAAATCCCATTGCGCGGGTATTCGCATGGCCGCCGGTTTTTCCTCCCCCACCGCAAAATTGCTAGGAATCGCCCCGATCCCAAATTTCTTGGACAAGCGGCTGATCTTCGTTACCGGCAAGGGGGGCGTGGGCAAGACCACCGTCGCGGTCGCGATGGGGCTGCGCGCGGCCGCCGCCGGCAAGCGCACGATCGTCTGCGAGGTCGCAGCGCAGGAGAACGCCTCGCGCATCTTCGACCACACCCAGGTCGGCTTCCACGAGGTGGAGATGGAGGAGAACCTCTGGGCGATCTCGATCGACCCCGACGAGTCGATGCGCGAGTACGTGCTGCTGCAGCTCAAGGTGCGGGCGATGCGGGACCTGCTTTTCCGCAGCCGCATCTTCAACTACCTCGCCGCCGCCACCCCCGGGCTGAAGGAGCTGGTCACGATCGGCAAGATCTGGGAGCTGGCCCAGCTCGACCGCAAGGTGAAGAGCGGCCGTAAGTACGACCTGGTGATCGTCGACGCCCCCGCCACCGGCCACGGGATCGGCTTCCTGCAGACCCCGCGCACCTTCGCCGCGATCGCCCGCGTCGGGCCGATCCACTCGCAGGCCCAGCAGCTGGACCGCCTGATCACCGACCACGAGCACACCGGAGCGGCGATCGTCTCCCTGCCCGAGGAGATGCCGGTCAACGAGTCGGCGGCGCTCGAGCACGACCTGCGCTCCGAGATCGGCGTCGCCGTCGACCGCGTCTACATGAACGGCCTCTACCCGGAGCGCTTCTCGGCCGAGGAGGCCGAGCGCCTGGCCGGCCTCGCCACAGGGGAGGACGGCGCGACCCGCGCCGCGGCGCGGGCGGCGCTCTCCGAGCACGGCCGCGCCCGCTCCCAGCGGGCCCAGCTCGCCCGTCTGCGCCGCCGGGTCGAGACCCCGGTCAAAGCGCTGCCCTTCCTCTTCGAGCCGGACCTCGGAGTCGAGGCGGCGCGCCAGCTGGCCAAGAGGCTGCACTGATGCCGGCGGTCGACGAGATCCTCACGGGCAAGCGGATCTGCATCTGCGCCGGCTCCGGCGGCGTCGGCAAGACCACCACCTCGGCGGCGATCGCGATGGGGATGGCGGCGCGCGGCCTCAAGGTCTGCGTGCTGACGATCGACCCGGCCAAGCGCCTCGCCGACTCGCTCGGCCTGAAGCAGCTGGGCAACGAGGCGAAACAGGTCGGCCCGGAGCTGTTCGAGCGCCACGGCATCGAGATGGAGGGGGAGCTGTGGGCGATGATGCTCGACGCCAAGGCGACCTTCGACGAGCTCGTCGCCCGGCAAGCGCCCGACGAGGAGTCGCGCGACCGGGTGCTCGGCAACCGCATCTACCAGCAGATCTCCAACGCGCTCGCCGGCTCACAGGAGTACATGGCGATGGAGAAGCTGTTCGAGCTGCACACCGAGGGCCGCTTCGACCTGCTCGTGCTCGACACGCCGCCGACCCGCAACGCGCTCGACTTCCTCGACGCGCCCAAACGCCTCACCCAGTTCATCGAAGGCCGCTCGCTGGGCGTATTCATGAAGCCAACCGGTCTGGCAGCACGGGTCGCGGGACGCGGCGCCTCAGTCGCCCTATCGGTGATGAAGCGGATCGTCGGCTTCGACCTGCTGGCCGACCTGGCCGAGTTCTTCAATGCCTTCAGCGGCATGGTCGACGGCTTCCAGGAACGGGCCAAGCGGGTCAACAAGCTGCTCGGCGACCCCAGCACCTCCTTCCTCGTCGTCTGCGGACCGCAAGGCGAGCCGATCGACGAGGCCGTCTACTTCCACCGCAAGCTGGTCGAGGCGAAGCTGCCCTTCGGCGGCGTGATCGTCAACAAGGTCCACTACCCGGCGGAGCGGCTGCGCGGAGACGGGGCCGACCTGCCGGCGGCGCTGGCCGAGCGGCTCGGCGACGAGGAGCTGGCGCAGCGGGTGGCGGAGAACTTCGCCGACTACCAGGCGCTGGCCGAGCGGGACGTGCGCAACATCGACCGCCTCGCGGCCGAGCTGCGCACGAAGGGGGTGATCCGCGTCCCCTATCTGGACGAGGACGTGCACGACCTCGCCGGGCTCGGTGAGATCAACCGCTACCTGTTCGCCAGCAGCGCCGAGCGCGAGGCGATCGCGGCCGGCCGCGCCTGAGCGGGCGAAGCGCTCTCGCCGCGTCAGTGCTGGACGAAGGAGCCGGTGACCTTCGCGTCCGCCGAGGGGATGCAGACCGCGTAGACGACGAAGGAGTTCGGCGTCGGCGTGCCGTTGTTAAACCACGCCGCCCACTGATTGGGGACGGCGCTGTTCGGTCCCTTGCGCGGTTGCGAAGCGTCCATGCTCTGGCGGGTATCGGCGCTGCTCCCCCAGCCGCCGCCACCGACGGCGACCTGCCCCCTCGGGCAGGTGACGAAGCCGCCGACCTGTTCGAAGGGCGGGATATTGAACGGCTGCGAGGTAACGTAGGTGACCTCGAGCGCCTGCTCGTCCTTGACCTCCGAGTCGCCGCATCCCGAGACGGACAGGACTGCGACAAGCGCCAGGAGGATGCCCAGCGACGCTATGCGCCTGCCGCGCTTCACCTCAGCCGGCGTGGCGCCGGTCGTGGCGGTCGTAGTTCAGCTCGCGAACCTGCCAGTCGGCATCCTCGGGAACCGGGAAGAGGTGGCGAACGCGAGGCGTGTCGATCCGCTCGCGGTGCTCGACGTCGCCCTCGACCGCGGGGAAATCGAGCGTGCTCTCCTCGATCTCCACCTCCTCCAGCCAGTTGGTGGCGGTGATCTTGATCTCGTCCTCGCCGGGGACCGGCTCGAGGATGCGCGTGTCTTCCATGTTCTCCTCCTCTGCCAGAAGCTGCTCGGCGGGATCGGGACTCGGCTCGGCGAAGGTCGGTTCGATCGGCTCGGGCTCGACGAGCTCGGGCTCGAGTGGCGCGGCCGGCTGGGCGGTAACCGCAATCTCGGCGTCGCCTTCGGCGAGGCCGGTGGCGATCAGGGTCTCGTCGGCGGCCGTGCCGAGGTCTGCGCCGAGCTCGCCGAGGGCGGCGTCGCGCAGCATCCCGCGCACGCTCTGCTCGACCCAGGTGGCCAGCTCGGCCGTGCCCGCCAGGGGGCCACCGCGCATCAGCGAACGCTCCAGCTCGAGGGCCGCTTCGACCCGCTCGCGGACGACAAGCCGGTCGTCGACGCCACCGTCGATCAGCGCCGCAGCGCGCATCGGCAGCGAGGCGCCTACCGGGCCCTTGCCCTCGAGCACGGCGCGCAGCGCCAGCAGGTGGTCGCTGATTCCCTCCATCGCGCTCTCGCGCCCACAACCCAGCTCGAAACGCCCGACCGCCCAGGAGAGAGCGCCATCGGGGTCGGGACGCGCCTCCAGCGCGGTGGCGAGCTCAACCAGCTCTTCCGCCTCGATCTCGCTCAGTTCGTAGCCGCCCGGCCGCGTGGCAGGTGCTCCCGTGACGACGCGGCGCCAGCGGTCCTCCCCGGTCGGAGCGAAGGCATGGGGGCCGAGACCGATCCCGCCCTGCTTGAAGAGTCGCATCACGCTGATCAGCTCGCGCAGCTGGCGCAGTGCCGCCGCGGCGCTGTCGGAGCCCTCGCCCTGCTCAGCGATGGCGAAGAACTGGGGTTGCCAGGAAGCGCGCTCCATTCCCTCGCTGCGCATCGCCTCGGCCGGCGCCTCGATCGCGTCGGCGCGAATGATCTGAACGCCGTGTGGAAGCGTCAGGCGGGGCAGCGGCATGCGCAGGCCGGCGAGCGGGGCGAGCAGGACGTCGGCGTCCTCTGCGTCGCGCGTCTCGGCCTCGAGCGCCGCCAGCGCGGTTTCGAGCCGCTGGCCGTCGAGGGCGAGGTCGGTGCGACCGTCCCAGAGCGAAGCGAGGAAGACTGTGAGCATGCGGGCGGCGCGCTCATCGGGCTCGATCGGCACCTGCTCTCCGCGCACCTCGAGATAGGCGGCGGCGATCCCGTTCGCCTCGACCGCTTCGCGGGCCGGGCCGAAGGCCGGCAGGGCGCGCAGCTCCTGCTCACGCTCGCGAACGTAGAGCTCGGTGCGCGGCCGGTAGCTGTAGAAGAGCGAGTCGCCGCCGTCCGCGGCGTCGACGTCGAAGGGGATCTGGTCGCCCGCCGCGACCAGGGCGCTGAGCCGAACCGCCGCCTCGGAGGCGAGCCGTGTCAGCGAGTCGTTGAGCAGGCGATCACGCACGATCCCCGCTTCTGGCGACCGTGCGGCGCTCCTGCGCCTGCACGAGCGATTGCAGGATGAGGGCCGCTAGGCGACCGCGGCTGGCTGGCGCTCGTCGGAGAGCCAGCGCTTGCCGTAGGCGCGCATATCCTCGATCAGCGGCGCCAGAGCCTCGCCCTTCTCGGTCAGCGCGTACTCGACCCGGGGCGGGACCTCGGGGAAGGTGTTGCGGGTGACGACCCCCTCCTCTTCCAGCGCCCGCAGGCGCAGCGAGAGGGTGCGCGGGCTGATCCCCTCCAGCGAACGCTCCAGCTCGCAGAAGCGGCTCGGCCCCTCGGCGAGGTCGCGAATCACGAGGAGGGTCCACTTGCCGCAAACGATCTCCGCCGTGCGGCAGACGGGACAGCGTGAGTTGGTAAGGGCGCTCATCAGCGGAATCGAGGCTGTAGTGCGGATTGCCTCGCTTCAGCGAGTGTAGCGCTATCGCTTCACTTACTGAAGCTTTGGACCAGACCGTTCCTGCGTTTCGCCGATAGCCGCCCGGCCTCTTTGCGGCTCACCCAGATCACGTCGACCTTGATCACCTTGATCTTGTAGCGGACGGCGTTGGGGCCATAGACGAAGGTGAGAGGGAAGCCGGGTTTGACTTCGAGCAGCTGGCAGCTCTCGGTGCCAGATACGCAGTGGGCGTCCCCGAAGAGCGACGTGACTTCTGGAGACACCATGAAGAGGACTTTCTGCTTGACGATGTTGACCCCCATGGTGGTGACCACCGGCGTTTTCGCGCCGGGCAGCGGGGTCAGGGCGGGCACGCGACGGCGGACTTCGGGCTCGCCCATCACCTGGCGGCCGTCGGCCTGGGTTTCGGTGCGGGAGATCTGCACGTCCGTGACGAACTCGAAGAATTTCAGCCCAGGGCCATCGTCACCGTCGACCGGCGGCGGCGCAGTTCCACCCGGCTCAGCCGGCTCGGTGGCGAGCCCGGAGCCCGATTCGGTCGTGCTCGTCACTTCGCTCTCACCGCCCGAGAGCGTCGCGCTCTGCGAGTTCAGCTGCGCACCGTTAAGCACCGGGCCGGCGTGCCGCTGCTTGAACGGGTCGGTGGGCGTGCGGTGCTGCAACCGCTTGCGGTAGTCGCGAAGGCCGGGCTTGGCCTCGACCACGGTGAAACGAGCGGCGTCGGCCTTGGAGGCGCCCGCCGTCGGTGCTTCCATCGCCGGTTCTTCGTCCGAGTCGCCGCCGAGCAGGAAGGGCACGGCGACGATCCCCACGATCAGGAGCGCGACCAGCGGCAGCAGGCGGCGCTCGCGCAGGTCCCAGTAGAGGTCGGCGAGGAAGTCCGGCACCTTCAGCTCCGGTCCCAGGCGCTTCATGGCGCACCTCCGGTGGTCGTCGCGACGGGGGCAGCCGTTTCCGCAGCGGGCGCCACTTCGGTTGCCCCAGCGGTGACGCCCTGACTGGGCGGCGTCAGATAAGTGGTGACCGCAAAGGTCGCATCGAGCTGGGGGAAGCCTTCGTTGGCGTCGGCGGCGAGGCTGAAGCCATCGAGCGTGACCAGGCGGCCGTCGACGGTGACGTCTTGGCTATCGGTCCTCACCATCGAGTCGATCTCCTCGATGAAGTCGGCGACCTCGAAGAAGCTGCCGTCGAAGACGAGGGTGTAGGGCATCACGGCCAGCCCGGCGTGGCCGATCGCCGCGCCGAGCGGCAGCAGCGAGGCTTCGGCCTCGGTGGCGGAGACCGACGTAGCGCCTATGGCGACTGGCGGCGCTTCGGCTTCGCCGCCTTCCCCGCTCAGTTCGAGGTCGCGGAATTTCACCCCTGCCCGCTCGGCGATCCGGCTGACGGATACCAGCAGCGAGATGGTGTCGTCGTCGCCGGGCACGGCCTTGCCGAGCACGACGAGCTGCCGGTAGTCGGCGGGGAAGCTCTCACGCGCTTCGGCGGCGCTCGCCGCTTCCTGGCGGTGCTGCGCCAGCGAGGCTTCGAGCTGCTGCACCTGCTCGCCGAGTTTGCTCGCCTCCTCGCGCTTCGGGCTCAGCGCCAGCATCCAGAAGGCGACCGCGAGCGCGGCGACGGCGAGCATCGCGACGATCAGGGCGTTGGACGATTTCAGCTGGAGCTTCACCTCAACCGCCTTCTTCAGTGGTTTCGCTGGAGGTTTCCGTGGCTTCGGCTTCGGCGGGCGGGGCCACCGGCGCTTCTTCGGTCCCGATCGCCGGGATCGGAGCGGCGTCGAAAGCGACGACCAGGTCGAATTTGGCGATGAAGTCACGGGTGCGGCAGTCATCCCCGCCGCCACCCGCTCCCCCGGCCGCCTGATCGTTCAGCTCGGAGGACTGGACGCCGACTCGCGTCACGCCCTCGATGTCCTTGAGCGCGGTGACGAAGCCCGCCACCGCCTCTTGGCCGTCGGCGCAGCCGCTCAGCTCGAGCGCGGGTCCCGGTGTTGCTGCGCGCAAGTCGGAGCCGCCGCCTCCACCGCCTCCACCGACCGAGACGCTCGGCGTAGCGGTCGCGGTGAGGCTGACCAGCCAGGCGTCGGAAGGAAGGATCAGCGCCAGTTCGCGCATCACCCGCTCCCAGTCGAAGCGGCTGTCGGCGAGGCTGGCGACGGTGGCGACGCGCTGTTCGGCAAGGGCACGGAACTGGGTGTAGGGCGCGAGGCGTTCGGCCCGGGCGCGAGCCGCGGCGTCTTCGACTTCGAGCGTCGCGATCTCGTCTTCGCGCTCGGAGATCTCGTTGCCGGTCATGACCAGCACCGTCACCCCGGCAAGCACGGCGACCAGGGCGCCGAGCAGGACGTAGGCCAGAGGGCCACTGCGCAGCGGGGCGTGCTGGCCGCGACGCTGCTCCTTGGGTATCAGGTTGACAGGGCGCATCTATTGCTCCAAAGCCAAGCCGTAAGGAAGGGTCAGGCGCGCCGCCGAGACCTCGTCGAGGCCGGCAAGCGCGGATGGGCGGGAGACCTCGATCGGAAAGCCGAGGCCCGCTTCCATACGCTGCGCAAGGCCGGCGATCGCGCTGCCGGCGCCGCAGAGGACGATCCGCTCGACCGGCAGGACCGCTTCCTGGGCGCCGTAGTAGTCGAGAGAAAGGCGCAGCTCGTCGACCAGCGCGGTGACGCCCTCTTCAAGCGCCCGCCGCGCCTCGGCGACGGTCTCGGGGTCGCCCTCGGCCGCCTCCACCGGCTGCTCGAGCCCGACGTGGGAGAGCCACTGCGCGGCGTGCTCGGCGCTGAGGCCGGTAGCGGCAGCGAGCCGCTCCGTGATCGCCTCGAGGCCGGCATTGGAGACGCGAGTGAAGAGGCAGGCCCTGCCGCGGGCGACGGCGAGGTTGGTGACGTCGCCGACGCCGCAGTAGAGGATCGCGGCAGCAGGGCGCTCGCCCTGCTCGGCATCGATACCGCCGTTGCCGTTGGCGCCGGCGAGGGCGCGGAGCATGCCGAAGGCGGAGAGGTCGACCCCGACCGGTTCCAGCCCTGCCTTGCGGATCGGCTCGATGAAGGAGGAGACCATGTCGCGGCGGGCGGCGATCACGACTACGTCGATCTGGGGTTTCGAGCCCTCCTCGGCCGGCACCCCGCCGACCACCTGGTGCTCGAGCACCGCTTGGTCGAGCGGCATCGGCATCTGCTCCTGGGCCTGGAAGCGGATCGCGGCATCGAGCTCCTTGGGATCCTCGATCGCCGGCAGCCGCAGGGTGCGGACGACCACGCGCTGGTTGCCTACTCCGAGCCGCACCTTCTTGGAGAGCTTGTGCTCGGTGAAGAGCGACTTCAGCGACACGGAGAGCGCGTCGGGATCGAGGACCTCGCCTTCGTGGAAGGCGCCGGGGGCCAGCGGGCCGATCGCGGAAGCGGTCAGCTGCGCCGAGCCGTTCGCCTGGACCTCGATCGCGGCGATGCTGCCCGCCTCGATGTCGAGGCCGACGACCGTGCTTTTCTTCTGCTTGCCGAGTCGCATGAGCTTGGTTTGGCGCGTGTCTCACGCGCCTGCTCACTCTCAATCGACAGAAAGGCCGCAAACCTTTGGCTTGCAACTACTCATTTATGGAAGAACCTGGACGGGCCTAGGCGAAGGTGTCCAGGTACCAGTCGACCAGCTCGTCGCCGGCGAGCAGGCCGACGACGCCCCCCAGTGCAAGGAACGGCCCAAACGGAATCGCCCGCTTGCGCGCCGCGGCCCCGTGGCGGGCGATCAGCGCCAGGCCGACCACCGAGCCGGCCAGCAGCGCGACGAGGATCGCCGGGGCGACGTCGCGACCGAGGAAGAGGCCCATCACCGCCGCCAGCTTGACGTCGCCGAGCCCCATCCCGCGCGGGTAGGCGAGTGCCGCGAGGAAGAGCAGGCCGCCGGCCGCGGCGGCGGCGATCGCGCGCTCAGGCAGGCTGGCGGGGTCGGTCGCGGCGGCGATCGCCACAGCGAGGACCGCGGCGACGACCAGGATCCGGTTGGGGATGACCCTCCGCTCGAGGTCGGTGAGGGTGATCGCCGCCAGTGTCGTGACGAAGACGAGGCCGAGCGCAATCTCACCGGCGTCACCCCAGAGGACCAGCACGACCGTCGCGTAGAGCACGCCCAGCGCCAGCTCGGCCAGCGGGTAGCGGGGCGAGATCGCCGCTCCGCAGCAGCGCGCCCGGCCGCGCAGCGCCAGCCAGGAGAGGACAGGCACGTTGTCGTAGGCGGCGATCTGAGTGCCGCAGGCGGGGCAGCGCGAGCGCGGCCCGATAATCGATTCGCAGCGCGGCACCCGGTGCGCGACGACGGTCACGAAGCTGCCGGCGAGCAGCCCTCCGAGGAAGGCGATCGCCGCGGCGGCGGCCAACCCCTAGCCCCCGTCGATCGGCGTGGTCGTCTCGACCTCGATCCGGGTCCGGTGGTTCGGGTGGTCGTACATGATCGGGATCGCGTCCACGTCGGTGTTGGCCCGTTCGACGCTGAGCGCCACGCCCAGCCGGTCGCCGGCCGGGATCGTATAGGGGGCTTCGTTGAAGATCATCGGCAGCCTGATCACTTCCCATCCGATCGGCCACGCTTTGTTTTTTTCCGGCGTGTATTTCCAGAAGGCGCTGCCGGTCGATTTGTCCGTCAGCAGCGTGTCGGTGGCTACCGGCGGTTCGCCGGTTTCGCTGCGTTTGAACAGGTAGACGCAGATCGTGCCCGTGTGCTGGGCTTCGTTCAGGCTGCGCGTCGAGAGCTCGATCGTCACCTGGTCGGTCATTTTGAAGACGAACGGCATCGGATCGGTGACCCAGCGGTGGATCTGGGACTCGGGATTGCTGGCGCCGGTGGGGTTGTAGTTGCAGCCGTTGCTGTCGTCGCGCCGAACCTGCACGCCCTTGTCCGTGTCCGGCGTCGGCTCCATGTAGAAGTCGTTCGCGTAGTCGTAGAGCAGGGGGTTGGTTTTGTCGACTGGGTCCGGGTCCGGGGGGCCGCCGAGCAGCAGCGCGTCAGGCGCACCCAGTTTCGCCCCGGTCTGCAGGCCGCTGGCGCAGGTCCCTCGCGTGTTGTGGAGGAGATGGTCGCCGAGGATGGCCTGCCGCACCGTCAGGCCACTCACCGCGCAGGGAGTGTCGGAGAGGAAGAACTGCTGCGCGGTGACGACGCCGCTCGCTCCGGGAATCGGGTCGTTGAGGGCGCTGTCGTCGGGATCGACGAAGTCGGAGGTCACTTCCACGTAGCCCCTCTCGCCTGACTGGTTGCCAGGCGTGTCGAGCTTTACCGCGACGACGATCTCCTTGTAGTCCTGGGTCCCGGGGCAGGTCGCCGGAGGGCAGCTTGCGTCGTCGCGCCAGACCACATAGCGGTAGATCTTGCCGCTCACGTCGCCGCTGGAGAAGGAGACCGGGCCCGGGTTGACGATGCCTCCCGTGACGAAGCCGCCGCCGTAGAGGCTGCCTTTGTTGACGACCATGTCCTCGTAGGCGCTCGGCGGCTCGCGAACGGTGGCAAAGGTGCTGTTGCTGACACGATAGTTGGGATTGAGAGGACTGCCTTCCTGGCCCGGAGTCTCGATCAGCGCCAGCTGCTCGTTCGAGAGGCTGCGCAGCGTCTCGATCTCCAGCTGGGCACGGTTCAGCGCCACCTGCGTCGCCTTCGCCCGCTGCGTGTTCTTGGTCGCGGCGCCGAGCAGGCCGAAGGTCGCCATCGCCCCCATCGCGAGGACCAAAGCCGCGACGACGACCTCGATGATCGTCAGGCCCGCCTCTCCTCCGGGTCGCTCGATCTCTGCTGCCGTCGCGGTCCGCATGTCAGTTGGTGAGGGTCGCGTTGCGCAGGCTGGCGCCGTCGCTGACGGTCAGGTTGCTGGGCCCGCTCGGGTTGGGGATGCGCAGGCTGACGCCGATGTAGGTGCTGCCTTTGGCAGAAGCGGCCGTCCCGCAGGTCAGCGTGTCTTTTTCCGTGCTGGGCACGAAGCAGAAGACGCTGCTGCTGTTGATCCCGTTGAAGATTTTCGTCGCCGTGCCGGTGTAGACGCCCTCTTTCGCCTCGATCCGCGAGCAGTAGGTCGTGGTGCATTCGTAGGTGACCTCGCATTTGATCGCCGGCGTAGCGCTGGACGGCGCGGTGCCGGCGCCGCAGGCGGTACGTCGCACGTAGGTGAGGAGGGACACTTTGGAGGGCGTCGCGACGTCGACCCGGATGCCGTTGCGGATCTCACGGGTCAGGCGCTCCAGGACCCAGCGCGCGCTGGAGACGTTCTGGGCCCGTTTGCTCAACTGCGGCTGGGTCCTCACCGAGCTGATCACCATCGAGCCGACGGCGCCGAGCAGGATCACGCTCATCATCGAGGCGACCAGCAGCTCGATCAGGGTCAGGCCGGCCTCGTCCCGGACGAAGCGCTTCATGCCGCCACCACCTTGAACTTGCGCCTCTGCGGCGCCGGCTCCACCACGCCCACCGCGTTGACCGCTTTCACCTGGAAGACGTGACGGCCTATCTTCAGCTTCCGGAGCTTCGTCGGCGAGCCGCAGCCTCGCCACCCCCCGCGGTCGACCTTGCAGCGGAAGCTGGTTCCCTCCTGGCCGGTCGAGTCGGTGAAGCGGAAGACGGGACGGCGCGCCAGCGTCTTGCCGGCCGGGGCGAAGGTGATGCGGGTCTGGGGAGTCACGTAGACGACGCCGGGTTTGCCGCCGCCTTTCTTGGCTCCGCCCGAGCCGCCGCCGGCGCCACCGGATCCGGATCCGGAGTCGCCATCGCCCGGGCCTTCGCCGGGCGGTGGTGGCGGCGGAGGCGGGGGCGCGCTTTCCTGCTTGTAGGTGACAGCGTTGGAACAGGCGGAGGTATCGCCGCTTTCGTCGGTGGCGGTGACGCGGAAGCTCGTCATCGAGCCCGCCGCGACCGTTGTCGCGATGCCCCCGCCGCCGAGCTGTGTCGCGGTCCCGGTCGCGACCACCTCGCCGGAGCAATCCGGTGTCGCATAGAGCTTGATCGAGGTGTCCGGATCGGCCTGGCCGACGATCGCGGGAGTCGTCGATTCGCCCGGCGAGGCCGGGCTCGTCCCGGTCAGCACCGGCGTCGAGGGGCCCAGCTCCACCGAGTTGCCGGTCGAGACCAGGCGCGTTTGGAGCTGTGCCTGGGTCGCGTCCCACTCGTAGACGTCGAGCTCGGAGTCGCCGTCCCCTTCGGTCAGCCGCTCTGTCGTCTGGAAGAAGACTCGGGCGCCGTCGCTCGAGGCGGCCCTGAAGATCGCATCGCACCCGCCGGGAGTTGTCGGGCAGAAGACGCCCTCGGCGGAGACCAGGGTCGTGGTCGAATCGTCCAGGTCGCGGACGTAGATGTCGGCATTCGCGTCGCCGTCGTCGCTGACCAGATCCTCGACGCTGGAGAAGAAGACCCTGGAGGCGTCGTCTGAGATGCCGTTGAAGATCGCCGCGGCGGCGTCGTTGCCACAGCTCGGCTCACAAGCCGTCGCGCCGCGGGAGACGAGCGCCGGCGCGCCCCCGCCGATCTCCTGCTCGTAGACGTCGGCGCTGCTGTCGGTATCCGCCGTCCCGTCGAGTTTCTCGGTGGTCGTGAACACCACCTTCGTCCCGTCGGCTGTGGCGGCGCCGAAGGTCGAGCCGCAGCATGCCCCCGAGGTGACCAGGCTCGACGCGCCTCCCTGCCAGCGGTAGACGTCGGTGGCGCCGTTCGTATCGCCGCCGGCAAGCGGCTCGTCGGTGACGAAGAAGACCGTGGAGCCGTCGGTGGACGCGGCAGCGAAGTTCGCCGGTTTTTGAGCCGCCGTCCCGCCGGTGACCAGCGTCGTCGTTCCAGCGGCGCGTCGGTAGACGTCGTTGCCGCCGTCGGCGTCGCCCGAGATGAGTCCCTCTTTGGTTTCGAAGAAGGCGATGGCGCCGTCCTGCGAGCTGCCGGCGAAGAGCACGTCGGCCGAATCGTCGTTGCCGCAGGGTTCGCAGCCTGCATCTCCCTCGGAGACAAGCGTCGTCGGGCCGTCCGGCAGGTCGCGGGCGTAGATGTCGATCGCGGTGTCGGGGTCAGCGTCCGCCAGCGACTCGAAGGTCGCGAAGAACGCAGTCGAGCCATCGCCGGAGAGACCGCGCATGGTGGCGGTCTCATCGCCGTTGCCACACGGCGTGCATGACGCTTCGCCCGCCGAGACGAGCGTCGTCGTCCCGGCGTCCAGGTCGCGCCGGTAGATGTCCGCCGCGCTGTCGGTATCGGTGGCGACGAGCCGCTCGTCGGTGGAGAAGAAGGCGGCGGCGCCATCGGCGCTGGCGTCTTTGAAGCTGGCGTCGGCGGCGCCGTTGCCGCAGGCGGGAGCGCACCCAGCATTGCTCTGGCTGACCAGCACCGTGACGCCTTTAGCGAAGTCGCGCAGGTAGACGTCGACCGCCTGGTCGGTGTCGGCGGCGACGAGCCGCTCGTCGGTGGAGAAGAAGGCCTGCGTCCCATCGGCCGACGCCCGGCTGAAGAAGGCGTCGAAGGCGTCGTTGCCGCCTATCGGCCCGGTCGAGATCTCGCGGGTCACGTAGCTGCCGATCACTGGGTCGAAGGAGCGCATGTAGACGTCCCGCCGACTGTCCGCATCGCCCGACACCAGCTTGTCGGTGGTGGTGAAGAAGGCGACTTTCCCGTCCGCCGAGATGCCCTCGTAGTTGGCGGGGACGGCGAAGGCCGGCGCCGCGGAGATTGCAAAGCCCAGGAGCGCTACGAGCATCGCGGGAAGTGCGGTTGTCGGCTTACCGGCGGGCATTGTTGCTATATCGACAGATCGGGCGATTCGCTTAGCCAAAGCA
Organism: Solirubrobacterales bacterium; assembly: GCA_035557635.1. Classification (GTDB taxonomy): domain Bacteria; phylum Actinomycetota; class Thermoleophilia; order Solirubrobacterales; family 70-9; genus VRUE01. The sequence continues at coordinate 14,023 of DATMDR010000078.1, forward strand.
CGAGGGGCGAGCCCAAACCGGCCCGCCCCTCGGCACTTCACGCTTGGCTAGGCCAAAGCGGCAAGGCTAGAGAGATCAGCCTCCCCAACCGGCCCCGCCGCTCGGACAGCCGCCGTCACCTGCAGTGCTGCATGGATAAGTCATCGTGCCTTTGGCGTTATCGACTTCGAAAACGTTCCCGGTCGACGAGTACGATTTGATCGTGTATTCGTCGGACGCGAGACCCGCGAGTTCGATTCCTTCGCCTTCGAATCCGCCGCCTTCTTTTGCTTTACGGGCTTTGATGGTGGGCTCGATTTTTTGCAGTAGTGCCACGGTCGCGCCAGAGTACGAACCGTTGTTGTCGGTCGCGTACGTCTCCATCGCGACCTGCGCGGAGTGCGCGTACTCCTTGGCCTTGGCGTCGCCGGCCTTGTCCCTCTGATTGAAGAACGCAGGCAGCGCAATCGCGGCCAGGATTCCGAGGATGAGCATGACGACGAGGAGCTCGATCAGGGTGAACCCTGCCTCCCTGTCGCCGTTGAGCCGGGCGCCTACCTTGGCCCGGAGATTCTGGAGAAACATTCAGGGACCTCCTAGGTTCCTATCGATTTCGCCAGAGCCCCGTCGCGTCTCAGCCACGTGGTGTCTGTCGACCCCGGTGGTAGCCCGGCTGACTCCAAGCAAGGAGTCCCGACGGCTTTGCGCCCCCGCCTCACGGCGGGTTTGCCTTTTGCACCAAGGCACTGGCAGATTCATCACGAGGGCTTAATCGACCCCCCGACCCCCAACCTTGATCCCCGAAATTAGGATTTCTTCCCTCGAAAACTCAGGCTCATGCGGCCCGACCTGGGCACCCGTAATGATCCGGACATATGCACGATATAATCCGGACATATGGGATACGGCTTGATCGCGACCGCCGAGGAACTCCAGTGCAGTGAGCGCACGCTGCGTCGCTATATGGACGAGGGTCTGCTGCGGGGAGAGCGTCGCAGCCGGCAGGAAGTCAGGTTGCCTTTCGCCGAGGAGCGCTATCTGCGGCAGCATTGGAAGCTGCTCAGCAGCCTGCGCCGGGCGCTCCGCACGGAGCACAGCGTCCGCCTCGCGGTGCTCTTCGGCTCCTCGGCGACCGGCGAGGACGTTCCCGATTCCGACGTGGATCTGCTGATCGAGCACTCGACCGGCGACCTGGGGCAGGTAGTCGAGCTGCAGCGCCGTCTCCATCGGTGCCTCGGCCGCTCGATCCATCTCGTGCTGCTCGAGGACGCCGAGCGATCGCCGTCCTTGCTGGCCGACGTCCTGCTGGAGGGAAGAGTGATCGTCAACCGGAGCACTGCTTGGAACAAACTCGATCGCAACCGGCCACGAGTGCTGCGGCAGGCGGCGGCAGAAGAGGAGGCAACCCACCTCGCCGCGCGGCAAGCGATCGAGGACGCCCGCGAGAGGCTAGGCGATCGATGAGCGAGAGCTCGGGTTCCGATACCCCGCCTCGCAGGACGAAGGGGCAGAGACGCCTCGAGCATGTCCTCGAAAGGATCCCCATCGCTCGGGAGCAGCTCCTGGCCGCCATCGACGATCTCGCCCCGAGCTTCACCGTCACGGCCATTCAGGAGGCAGCGCAATCCGGCGACCCGCGCGAGAGAAACAAGGTCGCGGTCATCGAGCGCGAGCTGGACGTGCTCGTTTCCTACCTCGAGGAGCTCGCCTCGCGGGGACTTGCCGAGGCTCAGCGTCTTGGTGCTATCTCTCGAGACTCCGAGCACCCTTGGGAGAGTCTGGCGAACCTTGGCGTGATCCTAAAGGCCGCGGCTACGAGACTTCAAGCTGTCAAGGACATGCGCAACGAGCTGGCCCATGCCTACCCACCGGCGTCGTGGCAGGCGCTCCACCGTGCCGTGGAGATGTTGCTGTCCGATCTCGACAGCTACAAGGTGAAGGTCTACGACTGGCTCGTAGACTGTGGCGTCTTGCGATAGCTGGACGCAGTCAGGCAAACAGCCCTTCGCCGACGAAGCCACCGGGTCTGATGCCGGGCGGGCAGGCAAAGACGGCGCTGGCCGTGTGCTGGACATGGCGATTGAGCGCATCCGACTCCGCGAGCCGCCGCTGGATCGGCACGAATTGGCGCTGAGGATCGCGCTGAAAGGAGATGAAGAAAAGGCCAGCGTCGATCTGGCCCGAGCCAGGTTCTGGCGATTCGGAGAAGGAATAACCGCGCCGCAGGATGCGCTTGCCGTCGTTGCTCTCCGGGCTGGATAGGCGAATGTGGGCATCGACCGGGATCGCCGGCTCCCCTCCCCTGCGAGCGTTGAGATCGACTGGGTCGAACTCGTTCGTCCCGCCGATCGGGGCACCGCTCACCTTCTCGCGGCCGATCGAGCGCTCCTGGCCTTCCAGACTGGTCGCATCCCAGACGTCGAGCAGGATCTTGATCCGGCGCGCGACCAGGTAGCTGCCCCCTTCCATCCAGGCAGGGCCGTCCCCGGGCTGCACCCAGACGTGCTTCTCCATCGCCTCGCCGTCCTCGCCGCGAATGCTGTTGGTCCCGTCCTTGAAGCCCATCAGGTTGCGCGGAGTCGGTTGGGAGTTGCTGGTGCTGGAGGTGCGGCCGAAGCCCTCCTGCATCCAGCGCAAAGTCGCGGCCCCGCTGGCGATCCTCGTCAGAACGTGGACCGCGTGGAAAGCGACTTGCGGGTCGTCGGCGCAGGCCTGCACGCAAAGATCCCCGCCAGACCGGCTGGGATCGAGGCTCTCTCCTTTGAATGCCGGGAGCGGTGCCAACGCCTTCGGCCTGCGACGTCCGAAGCCGAACCGATCAGCGCCGCTGATCCCGAACAGGCCTGGGCCAAAGCCGATGGTGATCGTGAGGCTCGCCGGGCCGAGGCCGATGGCCTCGCCTGGGTCCGCAGGAGCCCCGCTCGGCTCCCCCGAGGCCGGCTTGTATGTCTCTCCCCGAGTCAGCAACGCCGCCGCACTCGTCCACTCCTGAAGGATGGCGCGAAGGTCGTCCACCGATCCGCTAGTGAGGTCAAAGGCGGCGAAGCTGAGGAATTCAGGTGCCAGCGTGGCGATCCCGGCTTGGTGAGGACCATAGAATGAGACGAGACCGTCCGCGGTGGGATCGTTCGATCCTTCCTCCCCATCGCTGACAACGTCCGTCAGGAGGCGATCGAGCCCCGCACCAACTCCGAGCAACGCCGCCCCCGCCAGGACTCCCCGACGAGTAATCCCTGACTTCTGGGTTTGGTCCGAGTCCATCCTTACAAGCCTGTCAACGACGGTCTATCCCCCTTATAGCTTTGGAGGCCCCAGTCAGACTCTTTTGCGCTCGCCCGGCGCGGCCCGCATTCCATGCGTTACAGCTCGACTGGATTCCTTCTACGTACCCGCCTAGCGTAGATGCATACGAGCACGATCAGTGAGGAAAAGAAAACCAGTGTCGCAATGGCAATCGTATTGTCGCTTCCGAAGATGCCTTGCCCGAGCAGCGCCGCCATTGCCATGCAAATACCAAATGCCTCAATTTTCTGCTCCCTGGTTTTTGCGATCACAAGCAATCTGATCGCCGCTATTAGCAGCACACCTGAGATCAGCCAGAGGAACCCGAAAAGAGCATATGCGATTAGCGACGTACTGGATCCGAGTATTACACGGACCGCGGCCGTCACAAGCCAAGCGACCCCAAGAAATGCTAGCTCTCGCTGCGTGACTGCCACAGTGCTACCAGCTGGAAAGACAGCGCTATCCCAAATGCAATGAGATACGGCCAGGACCATCCATCATCTGCAAAGAGCCGCAAGCCCTGCTGCAATGCATAGACCAACACTGTGAAAACAATCAAGATAAGGAGATTTATTCTCATAACTGAACTATCGGCGTTCTAGCCAGCGTGCGAACGCATCGCCAACACGAAATCCTCCAATCCATATAACTACCCATAGGAGTGCTATTCCTGCAGTTAGAAGGAGGGAGGAAAGCGTCAAGCCCCTTGCTAGCAGTATTACAAGGGCAATGACAGCAATTGGACCAAAGGCAGATCCATAAGCAAAGGGGGACTGCTTTTTATTGTCAGTCATCGTCAGCCGCCTGAATGCCGAGTTCCGTCGCTCCAGCGTATCGCTGGGAAAGACAAGTTGCAGCCGCAGCAGCCTTCCAGCGCGGATCTGGGGTGGACATCGTGACCCTTGTGGCGAACGCACATAGAGCCGCACCGAGCGCCTCGCCCGCTGCAGCTCGTAGCAGCTCCGCTTTAGTAAGCGATACATCGGCAAAGTCAATCAAGTCACTGGCAACGCCTGGCGCCTCACTGGGCCAGTCTCCGATCTCGTCGATGGCATCGTTGACTACATCCCTCACGGGTCCGAAAGGATCGAAGTCCGGCATACACGGGAAACATTCCCCGCTCGGATCGGTGAAGTCGAGTGGATTGCCATTGGCATACCAGTAGAGGTTGGCTCCGCTGCCCGCGAAACCAGCGGGGTCTTGGCTAATGAATCTCGCGGCAGACGGGCTGTAGTAGCGAGCCCGGTTGTACTGGAGGCCGGTGCCGTCGTTCTCGCGGCCGGTGAACTGAAAGGGATTGCCGCTCGGTTCGCCAGCGCTGCTCGCCACTCCGAAAGGCTCGTAGCTGTAGGTGGTAGTGTCTTCCGCTGAGCTGTCGGCGAGAGCTATGACGCTGCCCAACCGATCAGTCAGGTAGCTCTCCGTGCCCTCTTCGCCGGTGCGGGAGAGGATCTGGTCGGGGATCAAGCCGGTGAGCAAGGCCACCGCAGTTTCTTCTTCTGGAGATTCCAGAATGACGTTGGCTCCGTCGTGTAGCAACTCGGTCGTCGTTTCGCCGAGGGTCTTCGAGACGCGGCGGCCGAATGGGTCGTAGGCGAAGCTTGCTTTGGCGGCGCCTTTGATTGCGCTGAGCTGGCCCCTGGCGTCCCATTCGTATTCATTGGCGCCGTCGTCGATCAGGTTGCCGTCGGCGTCGTAGCTGAGTTTCGCTTCTTCCCGTTCGACCAACTGGTTGGCGGCGTTGTATGTGGCCGATTTCAGCGCTTTGGGGAGATCCAGACGAGCGTAGCTCCCCCAGACCGCTTCGGTGGCGCCGTTCTGGTCGAAGGCGTACTCAAGCGCGCCCAGCGTGCTTTCGCCGTCTTTGTAGGAAATGGAGCCGAGCTGGCCGGCTTTGTCGTAGTCGTAGAGCTGCTCGATCCCGTTCGGCAGCACGAGGCTTTCGAGGCGGCTGGCTTTGTCGTAGCCGAGCGAGACGACCTGGGCACCACTGGCGATCTCGGTGAGGCGATCGGCGTCGTCGTATTCGTAGCTGACCGCTTCCATGCCCGGCGCCAGCATCAGTTCGCGCCGGCCCGCGTCGTCATAGACGTAGGCGATGGTGCCCTGGGGGCCGGCGACTTCGGTCAGCCTGTCTAGTTCGTCGTATCCGAGCACGTATTCGCCTGCGGCGCTGTCATCGACGCCGATTATTCGATCAGCATCGTCGTATTCGTATTCGATCGTGCTCTCTGCGCTTTCGCCTGAGACGCCGAAGCTGGCTTTGGCCAAACGTCCGAGCTCGTCGTAGTCGAACTCGGAGACCACGCCGTCGCGGCTGACGGCTTCGATCAGGTTGCCGGCTTTGTCGTAGTCCCATTTCGCTGTGTCTTCAAGCGGGTTGGTTTCGGCTATCGGCCGGTCCATCGCGTCGTATTCGGTGGTCGTCTCGTTTTCACGCGGGTCGATGATCGAGATCATGTCGCCGTCTTTGTCGTAGCCGATCGCGGTCTCGGCGCCGGAGGGGCTCGTGATCGAGGTCAGCTCATCGGCGTCGTTGTAGGCAAAAGTGGTGCGCTGGCCGCCCGGTTGGGTGATCGAGCGGACGCGGCCGAGGGCGTCGGTGAACTGGCTCGTCGTGCGTCCCAACGGGTCGGTCATGGAGGCCAGGTCGCCGTGGTCGTAGCCGAGCGTCGTCTCCTCTTCCTCGGGATTGGTGATCGAGATCGGCTGGCCGTTGCCGTTGTATTCGAGAGTCGTCTCGTTTTCCAGCGCGTCAATCCGCGCCGTCAGTTCCCCTTTGGGGCCGTACTCGAGCTCGGTCGAATGACCAAGGGGGTCGGTGACTTCGGTGACGTTGGTGGTGCCGGGCTCGTATTTGAGTTTGGTCGTCACCGCGTCTTCGGTGCCGGCCAGCTTCGTGATTTCGGTGACGTTGCCGTTGCTGTCGTATTCGAACTCGGTCTCGCGCCCGAGCGGATCGGTTTCGGAGAGGATCAGGCCAGTCCCTGGCTGGCGTTCGAAGCTCCTCGCCTGCTCGACTTCGGTGCCGGGAGCTTCCGTTTCCGAGACCGGGAAGCCGTCAGCATCGAACTCGACCACGCGTTTGTTGCCGCGCGGGTCGGTGATCGTCGTCGCTTCGACTTTGCCTTCTTTGTCCAATTCGTATTCGAAGCCGAAGGTCGCGCCGTCGCCGGTGGTCTGCGTTTCGACCCTGCCGTTGGCGTCGTAGGCGTTGGTCAGGTATTTGTTGCCGCGGGCGTTGACGATCGCTTTCATGCGCCCGGAGCCGTCGTATTCGTATTCGGTCGTGCGGCCCGTCGGGCCTTCGACTTTCGTCAGGCGCCCGGAGGTGTAGGCGTATTTGACCTTGCGCCCGCCGTTGTCGACGATCTCGGTGACTCGACCTTCTTTGTCGTAGGTGAACCTGGCCCAGCGCCCGTGCGGCGAGGTGATCTGGGTGATGTCGCCGTAGTAGCCGGAGGTGCGTTTGATCGTCAGTCGGTTGCCGTGGCGATCGTGGATCGCCATCAGCGGCGTGAACCAGCCGAAAGTAAAGGTGATGCCACTGGTGGTCTCCAGTTCCCAAGCGGGAATCGACTGGTTGTAGGTGATCGTCGAGCCCTCGAACATCCCGGCCGAGCTGGTCGGCTCGTAGACCGCTTCGGTGTAGCCGGTGCCGGGCGAGGTGCGTTCGTAGTCGACGAGGCCGCCGTCGGGGAGGACGAGAACCGCTTCTTTGTAGTTGTTGATCGGCCATAGCCGCAGGTCGTAGAAGCTGGTCGTGCCGATCCCGAAGCTGTAGGAGTTGGAGTCGTTGGGGCGGTAGGTGCGCTCGATCGTGATCGGGATCTCGTCCGGCAGGACGAGATCGGTTTTCTCGTAGGTGAAGAGGCCGGTGTAGAGGTCGACCGGATCGCCGCCGGTGGCGCTCGGCCCACACAGGTCGCCGTCCTCGTCCTGCCAGGTGCCAGCCCCGTTCTGGTGGCAGTTGGGCCCGTATGGCGGCGGCGTAGAACCGCTCGTCGCCATCGCCCCGCTGAACTCCCAGACGCGGACGCCAGGGTCGGGAGCAACCTGCTCGCCGTCAGGGGTGACGGTGCCGCGCCCGTAGACGTACCAGCCCCGGTCCTCGGGGTCGTAGTTCCAGAAGTCGACCCGCTGGCCGGGTGCGAGGCCAGCCCAGTTCGGATAGACGAAGCGGGCACCCTTGCTCAGGTAGGCGCGGCCGGGCTGGACCGTGAAGTAAACGGGGACCGCGACGAAGGGCGGCAGCGGGAACGGCGCGCGGTCGACCGGGATTGCGGTGATGTTTAGGTCGGTGACCTCGCGCCCGGCGGCGTCGGTGATCGTGGTGCCGGCGGGGATCTTGACTTCGAGGCCGGGGATGCGCGGGGTCTTCAGGCTCGCTTCGTGCTCGGTCGGTGAGGCGACGTGAAGATCGCCCGCCTCGTCCAACGGGGTCAGCCAGATCGTGTAGTCGAGCTCGGTGGTCTCCCCCTCTTTCAGTTCGACGGCGACCTCATAGGTGCCGTAGCGCTTGCCCGGCACCGATTCGCCGTCGATCAGGAGGACCTGCTTGCCAGCGGGGGCGCCGCCCAGCAGGAACCTCCCCGCCTCGTCGGTCTCGGCGGCAACCTGGGTGCCCTCGATCGAGACGCGCATCCCGGCCAGAGGCAAGCCGCCCACCTCGAGCGCCTGGCCGGAGAGGGCCGTCGTCTCGATCGCGGGTTGCAGAGGAGGGATGCCCAGCCAGGGGCTAGCGGACTGGCCCGCGAACCAGCCGCGGTCCTCGCTGCCTTTCGGCGGGAACCAGGACCCTTGCTTTGGCTCCCATTGCCGCACGCCACTGGACACCAGCGGCCCTTTCTCCGACTGGATGCTGGCGGGGGAGCCAGAGGACGAACTGAGGCGAGACGGCGATGCCTCTGCGTCCGCCCTCTGGCTCTCGCTTGGGCGGGAGATGGGCGCTTTCCCCTGCTCTTGCCTTGCGATGTGCTCGGGAGTGAGATGAAGATCCTCTTTCTTCCCACTTGGCTGGGAGCTTGCTTTGGAGGCTTCGTCCTCGGTGGACCTGCTCTGCCCCTCGGCGGCCTCGTCCTCGGAAGCCATCAGGGGTTTGCTCGATGCCGTCGCGGGGATGTCTGAGTAAGACACCTCGATCGGCCCAACCGAAGGCGCATCCGTCGCGAAGCTGACGAGCTGGGCCGTCCCTGCACTCGGCATCATCCAAGAGACGTGCGAGCCGAGGTAGACGATCGTTTTGACGCTGCCGACGTTGTCGCTCGTAGGGTCGACTATGGCGGTGTAGGTGCCGGTGGTGGGGAGCGTGACTTCCCTCTTCGCGCTCGAACCCGAGGAGAAGCTGAATTCGCTGCCCGAGAGCAGCGAGCCGTCTGGCTTCAAGATCGACATCGTGCCGCTCGCGATTGACGATTCCTGCGCTTTCAGCGTGATCAGCTGCGAGGCGTTGCCCGAGAAGGTGATCAGCTCCCGCTGGCCCGCCGCTTTGATCGTCGAGGTAACTGAGCCGCCTTCGGTCGAAGGCGTGATCGTCTGCCCGGTGAGGTCGGGGCAGTCCCAGAGCGTCAGCATCACCGAGCCGGTACCCGACCCTTCGGGATCGACGAGCAGCGTGTAGGTGCCAGCGTTTGTGAAGGTGGTCGGTTTCCAGAACCAATCGGCTTCTTTGCCGCTCCACCAACCGCCGTCTGCGTAGAGTTTGCCGGAGGGATCGAGCCAGTCGATTTCGTATTTGCCGCTGAAGTTCGATTCGGTCGTCTTCAGCGAGATTTTCTGGCCGGCTGCGATTTTCACCGAGTAGCGCACAGCTTGCCCTGGGATGGTGGTCGCGGCTTTCTGTTTGACGCCTCCTTCGGTAGGCGTGATCGAGCCGGTTATGTCTTCGACGATGAAGGCGGTCAGTTTCACACTGCCCGTCTGCTCTCCATTGGGATCAATGTGGATCGTGTAGGTGCCTGTCGAGGACAAGGTCAGCGGACCCAGCATCCTTTTCACGCCTTTGCCGATGGTGTCCGAGGTGACTTGCCCGCCAGAGGGGTTGTAGAGCCTCAGCTGGCCTTCGAAGGCGCTTTCTTCTGAGGAGAGCACAAGCCGCTGGCCGCTCGTGCCCGAGAACGTGATCAGCTCCAGCTGGCCGGGGAGTTTGGTCGTCGACGTCGCCGATCCGCCTTCAGCAGAGGGCGTGATCGTCTGGCCGGTGATGTCGGGCGTGTCTTTGAGCGTCACCGTCACCGAGCCGGTGTGCATACCTTCGGGGTCGACCACCAAGGTATAAGTGCCGGCGTTTGTGAATTTGACCGGGTTCCAGAAGTAGTCGGCTTCTTTGCCGTTCCACCAACCGCCGTCCGCGTGGACTTTGCCGGAGGGGTCGAGCCAGTCGATTTCGTATGTCCCGCTGAAGTTCGATTCGGTCGTCTTCAGCGAGATTTTCTGGCCGGCTGCGACCGTTACCGAATAGCGGGCGACCTGACCGGGGATCGAGGTCGCCACTTTTTGCTGGACGCCTTCTTCAGTTGGCGTGGGTATCGTGCCGGTCACGTCTTCGAAGGTGTAGGCGGTCAGTTTCACGCTGCCCGTCTGCTCTCCATTGGGATCAATGTGGATCGTGTGGGTGCCCGTCGATGACAGGGTCAGCGGACCCACCATCCTTTTCACGCCTTTGCCGATGGTGTCCGAGGTGATTTGTCCCCCGGATGGGTTGAGAAGCCTCAGCTGGCCTTCGAAGGTGCCTTCTTCCGAAGAGAGCACGAGGCGTTGTCCGCTCGTTCCCGAGAACGTGATCAGCTCCTGCTGGCCGGGGAGTTTGGTCGTCGATGTGGCCGATCCGCCTTCGGCGGAGGGCGTGATCGTCTGGCCGGTGATGTCGGGGGTGTCTTTGAGCGTCACCGTCACCGAGCCCGTGTGCGCACCTTCAGGATCGACGAGGAGCGTGTAGGTGCCGGCGCTTGTGAATTTGACCGGGTTCCAGAAGTAGTCGGCTTCTTTGCCGTTCCACCAGCCGCCGTCCGCGTGGACTTTGCCCGAGGGGTCGAGCCAGTCGATTTCGTATTTGCCGCTGAAGTTCGATTCGGTCGTCTTCAGCGAGATCTTCTGGCCCGCCGTCACCGTCACCGAGTAGCGGGCGACCTGACCGGGAATCGAAGTCGCCGCTTTCTGCTGGACGCCTTCTTCGGTCGGCGTGGGGATCGTGCCGGTCACGTCTTCGAAGGTGTAGGCGGTCAGTTTCACGCTGCCCGTCTGCTGGCCTTCGGGGTCGACCAGGATCGTGTAGGTGCCGGTCGCCGGCAGGGTCAGCGGGCCGACCAGGGGACTCGACCCGCTCGAGAAGCTTGTCCAACCACCCGAGACCTGGGAGCCGGATGGCGTGTAGATCGTCGCGGTGCCGCCGTATTTGACTTCGGAAAGCGCGACGAGAAGCCGCTGGCCGCTCGTGCCCGAGAACGTGATCAACTCCTGCTGGCCGGGGACTTTGACCGTCGATGTGGTCGAGCCGCCGCCGCTCGATGGCGTGATCGTCTGCCCGGTGATGTCAGAGGCATCCCAGAGCGTCAGGTCAACCGAGCCGGTCGCGGCCCCTTCGGGATTGACGATGAGCGTGTAGGTGCCCGCGCTTGTGAATTTGACCGGGTTCCAGAACCAGTCCGGTTCTTTGCCGTTCCACCAGCCGCCGTCCGCGTGGACTTTGCCGGTGGGATCGAGCCAGTCGATTTCGTATGTCCCGCTGAAGTTGGAGCTTGTCGTCTTGACCGGGATCTTCTGCCCCGCCGTGACCGTTACCGAGTAGCGCGCCACCTGGCCGGGGACAGAGATCGAAACCGACTGTTTCGCCCCTGCTTCGGTCGGCACGATCGAGCCGGTTATGTCTTCGACGGAGTGGGAGGTGACTTTCACCGATCCCGTGCTGGCGCCTCCGGGCGAGAGCAGGATCGTGTAGGTGCCGGTCATCGGCAGCGTCGCGGTGTCGAGCATCCCGCCGCTTTTCGAGAAGCTCGCGGTGGCGAGCTGGGAGCCTTCCGGGCTCCAAAGCGACGCGGTGCCGCTGCTGAACGTGCTTTCGGAGAGGACGAAGGAGGCCTTTTTGCCAGCCGTGCCGTCGAACAGCAGGAGGGCCACTTTTTCGGACCCCACGAATCCGACGCTTTTGGAGCTCCCCATGCTGAATCGCTCGGTGGTGCCCACTTTCGCGGCGGTCACCCCGGTGGGCGGAACGAAGAGGTCGGGGCCGGCGCTCAATCCTCCGAAGGTCGAGACCGAGACTTTGCCGCCGAGCCTCGCCCAGGGGACCTTGAATTTGATCGAGCCTTCGCCCGCCGAGGTCAGCTCGGGGATCGAGTCGTTGAACCTAACGTAGTTGCCGGAGGTCGAGGAGTCGAAGTTGGAGCCCGAGATCGTCACTTCTTCTCCGGCGGCCGCAACCGTTGGGGAGAGCGAGGAGATGCTGGGTTTGGAGCTGGCGACCGTGAAGGTCTGGGCGCTCGTCACGGGGCCTTCTTCGGGCGTTTTAACCGTCACCGTGCCCGTCGTGGCTTCAGCGGGGACTTTGACGCTCAGCGACCAGGGCGAGGCGGCGGTGACGGTTGCCGCCGTGCCGTTGAATTTGACCGTGTTCGATTCGGGGGTCGGTGAGAAGCCGGTGCCCTCGATCTCGATCGTCTCCCCCACCTCTCCCTTGGCGGGGCTGAGCTGAATGATCGAGAGATCGTCCGAAGGATGGCGGTCGATCGAGAGCAGGTTGCCGGTTGCGTCCCAGCTGTAGAGGGCGGTGTCGCCTTCGGGGTCGATCGCGGCCTTGAGGCGGCCGTCGGCGTCGTGGACGTGGCGGAAGGCGTTGGCCGGGGGATCCGAGAGCGCGGCCGCGGGGCCGAGCATGGCGAGCACGAACACGAGAACGGCGAGCGCAAGTGGAGGCGAAAAGCGACGAGCCTCGGATCGACGGTGCGACTGGTTGACCTTGGGCACTTCGCATCCCTCCCCTGCCGACTGGCATAAACAGCCTAGTATTTATTACTCAGGCTAACAGGGGTACTCATATAGCTCTGAGTGATCGGCTGTCAACGGCGAGGGCGCATCATTGGACGATTGATGGTCGCCGCACCCCGCCGACATGCAACGCACCGAGCGTCCAGGGGGACTAGGTCAACCGACGGCCAGGAGTCCCGAGGCTTCCTCGAAACTGTCGAGGGAGAGCGAGAGCTCCACTCAACTCGGCGTGCTACAGCCGCTCCTCGCGCAGCTCATCGAGGATGTCGAGGCTGGGCGGGCCCACTGCAGGCGGCATCTGTGAGTCGCGGACGCGGGACACGAGATCCCGAGTAGGGCATCTTGCTCGGGGCCCTGGTCCTATCGAGTGCGCGGCGCAGGTCGGCTTGGGCGTCCGCCCCCGGTTGGCGTGGCCAGCCGTTCCTCGAAGCGGTCGAGCAGGTTCCACAGCCCCTTGGCCTCCCACACACGACCCCAGTTGCGTTTGGTGACCTGCTTGACAACGCCTCGGTCCTCGAGCACGTTGAGGGCCTGGCGAGCAGCCTCCTCGGAAGTACCAGCGATCTGTGCTGCCTTCTTCACGTCGATGACCGGCTGCGCAGGCAACGTGTCGATGATCTTTTCCGCAGTCGACCCGCGACGCACGCCGGCCTTTTCCTTCCACTCAACCTGCAGCTCCATCAGCCGGACGCCGAAATCCTCGGCGGCGGCCGAAGCCGCGACCGTCGTCTCGGCGAAGTAGGCCGTCCAGTCGGCGTCGTCGGCAACGCGATAGGCAGTCAGTGCCTTTACATAGCCATCGACGTCGGTTGCCATCAGGAGGCTCACCGGAGGAACGTGGTGATCGGCGAGACCGCGACGGCGAAGGATCACGTGTATCAGGCAACGCCCCACGCGACCGTTCCCGTCGGCGAAGGGATGGATGGTCTCGAACTGAGCGTGAGTCAGCGCCGCCTGGAGAGTCGCGGGAAGATCGTCGCGATTCATGAACGCAGCGAGATCCTGGAGCAGGCGCGAGACCTCGGCAGCGGGCGGCGGGATGAAGTCGGCGGCGATGGGGGTGTGGTAGCGCCCACCCACCCAGTTCTGGCTGTCCCGAATCACGCCGGCGATCTTTGGCTGTGTGCTGCGCAGCAGGGTTCGATGAAGAGCGACGATCGTCTCGGTATCGATGGGCTCGCGCGTCGAACCGATGCGAATCGCCTGCTCCATGGCCTCGATGTTCGCCAGCACCTCGCGGGCTCGGTGATCGGCGGTTCCGCGGGGATCGTAGCCCGCCTCGCTGATTCGCTTGTGGGAGATGAGCAGTCCCTCTATTCGCGACGAGGCCAGGGACTCTTGACGCAGGAGCTGACGGGCCAGCGGCTCGATCAGATTAGCTCGTGCGGGATCGAGGCGATTGAGCCCTCTGACAGCGGCGTCGGAATCCGAAAGCAGCCTCGAGATCGAGCCGGTCAGCTCCGGCTCATGATCCTGAATCGGATTGGGAACGAATGCCTCGAAGCGCCCCGGCATTCGCTCCGCGCGACCCTGGCCGACGGGATTGCCAGGCCATGTCTGCTTGACATAGTGTCCTCCGGGAGCCACGACTTCCTTGGAAAGCTAGCGCAGATTTCCAAGGTTGTTCTTTTTCCTTGGATTTCTCACGCACCTTTCCAAGGTTTGAGGCGGGTTCATTCACTTCAGAGAAGGCAGGCGTTCACACCGAGACGAGCGTGAGGAGCTCGTCTCCGGCGGTGAGGGCTTCGATGTCGGCCGGGTCCGAGGTGATGACGGCGGCTTGGTGCTCCAGGGCACTGCAGACGACGTGGGCGTCGGCGATGTCGCTGGCGCCGCGAGAGCCGAGTCGCTCCCCTATCTCTTTGGCCCGCGGTTCGTCGAGCGGATCGCTCTCTGCGCCGGCGATCAAACGCGCCAGTCGAGCGGATCGTGGACCACCTCGCCAAGCTTGTGCCAGCGCGCTCGCGGGTACTACGACATCCGCTTCGATCTCGAGAGCGTTTTCGATAAATGCAGCGGCGCGACGATTGGCACGCTCGAAGGCAATCAACGCTCCCGCGTCGAGGACGAGGCCTCTTGCTGCACCCTCTTCATTTCCCTGCGCGCCCACTCCCTGGCCTCCTCACCAATTGGACCGAACTCCTCTTCCCAAAGATCAAGAGCTTCGCGCAGCGCTCGTCTTCTACCGCGCGCCCGCACGGCCTCTTCAAACGCCGCGGAGACACTTGACGCCTTGCCGACCTCGACCTCATCCCGCGCGATCTGCAGGGCCTCCGGATCCACGGAGATTGTCACGCGCTCTTTCATAAGGCGCATCATACGCCGTGAAGCTCATTTGATCTTGTCGTAGAGGCTGAAGATCGGCAGGTACATCGCGATCACGATGAAGCCGACGATGCCGCCCACGAAGACGATCATCACCGGCTCGATCAGGGCGGTCAGGGCCTTGACCTTGGCGTCGACCTCGGCCTCGTAGAAGTCGGCGATCTTGCTCAGCATGTGCTCCAGCTGGCCGGTCTCCTCGCCGACCGCGACCATGTGGCCGATCATCGGCGGGAAGATCGGGTTTGCCTCGATCGGGCCGGCCAGGGAGCCGCCGCGCTTGACCGAGGCGTAGACGTCGTCCATCGCCTGCTCAATCACGATGTTCCCCGCCGTCTCGCCGGTCAGTTTGATCGACTGCAGCATCGGCACCCCGGCGGAGACGCCACCGGAGAAGGTGCGCGACCAGCGCGCCAGCGCCACCTTCTGGATCACGTCGCCGATCTTGAAGGGCAGGCGCAGCAGGAGGCGGTCCCAGATTTCCTTGCCGCCTTCGGTCCGCTTCCAGCGGAAGAAGACGACGAAGGAGATGACGATCGCCGGGATCAGGATGAACCAGTAGCCGGTGATCGCATCGGAGGCCGTGACGCACAATTGCGTTGGCAGCGGCAGCGAGGCTTTTTCGCTCGGGTTTTCTTCGCCCAGTTCTTCGAAGATGCCGACGAAGATCGGGATGATGAAGGCGACCACGGCGAGCAGGACGACGACGGCGACGCCGAAGACCAGCGCCGGGTACATCAGCGCCGACTTGACCTGGCGGCGCAGCGTGTCGTTCTTCTCGACCTGGAAGGCGACCCGGTCGAGCGCGTCCTCGAGGCGGCCCGATTGCTCTCCGGAGCGGACCATCGCCCGGTAGAGTCGGTCGAAGACCTCGGGATGGCGCTCCATCCCCTGCTCCAGGGTCGAGCCCGACTCCACGTCCCCCCGCAGTCCCGCCACCGCCTCCTTGATCCGATCCTCCTGAGTCTGCTCTTCGAGCGTGTGCAGGGTGCGCAGCATCGGCATCCCGGAGGCGACCAGGGTCGCGAACTGGCGCGAGAAGACCGCCAGCTCGCGCATGTCGACGCCCTTCCAGCGGCGGAAGACGTCCTCGATCGCGAACGGTTTGCTCTTCTCGCTGACGTCGAGGACGATCAGCCCGCGCTGGCGCAGCTGCTCGGTGACCTGGGCCTTCGACTCGGCCTCGACCTCGCCGGCCGTCGCGGTCCCGCCCACGTCCATCGCCCGGAAGGCGAACGTTGTCGCTGCCGCGGCCACTGGTTAGCCCTCCTGCGTGTAGGACGGCGGAGGGGGGGAAGGGGTGGGGGCCGCGGGGGGTTGCCGCATGCCGGCGTCGGCCAGGACCGCTGGCTGCACCGGCGCCGCGCCCAGCAGTCGTTTCAGCTCCTCCGGTACCGAAGCGCGCTGTTCGGCCAGCGAGCGGGTGATCTTGCCGGCCCGCACCAGGCGCGCCAGGTCGGCGTCCATGGTCTGCATCCCCACCGCGCCCGAGGTCTGCACGGCGGCGTAGATCTGGTGCGTCTTGCCCTCGCGAATCAGGTTGCGGATCGCCGGCGTCGGCACCAGCACCTCGGTGGCGACCACGCGACCCGTGCCGTCGGCGGTCGGCAGCAGCTGCTGGGTGACGATGCCCTGCAGCGCGATCGAGAGCTGCGTCCGCACCTGACCCTGCTGCTGGGGCGGGAAGACGTCGATGATCCGGTCGACTGTCTGCGCCGTCGACTGCGTGTGCAGGGTGGCGAAGACGAGGTGGCCGGTCTCGGCCGCGGTCAGCGCCGTTGAGATCGTCTCGAGGTCGCGCATCTCGCCGACCAGGATCACGTCGGGGTCCTCTCGCAGGGCGGCGCGCAGACCGAGCGCGAAGTCCTCGGCGTCGGAGCCGACCTCGCGCTGGTTGACGATCGAGCGCTTGTGCTTGTGCAGGAACTCGATCGGGTCCTCGATCGTGAGGATGTGGTCCTGGTTCTCGCTGTTGATCACGTCGATCATCGCCGCCAGGGTCGTGCTCTTGCCCGAGCCGGTCGGGCCGGTGACGAGGACGAAGCCGCGCGGTTTGGAAGTCAGCTCGCGCAGCACCTGCGGAACCAGGAGCGAGTCGAGGCTGGGAATCTCCTGCGGGACGAGGCGGAAGGCGGCGCTGACCGAACCACGCTGGAAGAAGCAGTTGACGCGGAAGCGGGCGACGCCGGGGATCGCGTAGGCGAAGTCGAGCTGCTTGTGGTTCTCGAAGCGCTTGCGCTGGTCGTCGTTGAGGATGCTGTAGACGACCTCGCGGGTCTGCTGGCTGGAGAGCTTTGGGAAGCCATCCATCGGCTCGATCTTGCCCTTGTCGCGGATCGCCGGCGGAAAGCCCGGCGTGATGTGCACGTCGGAGGCACGGGCCTCGACCATGCGGCGGAGAACCTCTGAGAAGTCGAAGTCCATGGGCATTAGATCGTCCGCTCCGGCTGATTCCTCGATACCCGAAAGCAATTATTCGCGACCTCAGGCGGTGACACGGAGTACCTCCTCGAGGCTGGTGCTGCCCGCGCGCACCTTGGCCAGGCCATCCTCGCGCAGGGTCAGCATCCCCTCTTGGCGGGCGGTGGCGGCAACGTCGGCCTCTGACGCGCCGGCGACCGCCATCTCCTTGATCCGCTCGCTCATAGCCATCACCGAGTAGAGACCGACCCGGCCGCGATAGCCGCTCTGGTTGCAGCGGGCGCAGCCGGCCGGCTCGTAGGCCTCCAGCTCCGCACCCGCCCCGAGGTCCGCCTCGGCGAGAGCCTGAGGAGGGACGATCGTGCGTCGCTTGCAGTGCGTGCAAAGTTTGCGGGCGAGGCGCTGGGCGACGACACAGTCGACGGCGGAGGCGATCAGGAAGGACTCGATCCCCATCTTGGTCAGGCGGATGATCGCCCCCGGCGCGTCGTTGGTGTGCAGCGTTGTCAGCATCATGTGCCCGGTCAGCGCCGCCTCGATCGCGATCCGCGCCGTCTCGCCGTCGCGGATCTCGCCGACCATGACGATGTCGGGGTCGGCGCGCAGGATCGAGCGCAGCCCGGTGGCGAAATCGAGCCCCGCCGTGCGGTTGACGTTGATCTGGTTGATCCCGTTCAGCTGGTACTCGACCGGATCCTCGATCGTGATGATCTTCCTCTCGATTTCGTTCAGCTCCTGCAGCGCCGCGTAGAGGGTCGTCGACTTGCCCGAGCCGGTCGGGCCCGTGACCAGCACTGCGCCGTAGGCCTGCTTGAAGGAGCCTTCGAAGCGCTCCCGCCCCGCGCCGTCCATCCCGAGTTCGTCGAGCGAGCGCTGCGCGTTGTCCTTGTCGAGGATGCGGATCGTCGCCCCCTCGCCGCGCTGAGTCGGCAGCGTCGTGATGCGCAGGTCGACGCGACGGTCCTCGACGGTGACGCTGACCCGGCCGTCCTGCGGGACCCGCTTCTCGGCGATGTTGAGGTCGCTCATGATCTTCACCCGCGAGATGACCGCGCTGACCATGCGCTTGGGGACGTGCGCCGCCTCGCGCAGCACGCCGTCGATGCGGAAGCGAACCCGCATCTCGTCCTCGGCCGGCTCGAAGTGGATGTCGGAGGCCCCCTCCCCCACCGCCTGGCCGAGGATGCTGTAGACGAGCTTGATCACCGGCGCGTCCTCGGCGCTGACCTCGAGGTCGCTGACGGCGGCAAGTTCGTCCTCCGCCTCTTCTTCGCCCTCGACCACCGCCTCGCTGACCGCGCTCTGCAGCGTGTTGAGGCGGCCGATCATCGCCTCGATGTCCTCGTCAGCGGCGACCGCCACGCGACAATCGAGCGCCGTCGCGATCTGGATGTCGTCGACCGCGAGCACGTTGGTCGGGTCGGCCATCGCCACCAGCAGGGTCTCCTTGTCGACGAAGCCGACCGGCAGCGCCCGGTAGCGGCGTGCCGTGTTGACCGAGATCAGGTTGGCGGCAGCCATGTCGACCTGGTAGGCGGAGAGGTCGACGTGGTCGAGGCCGTAGCGCTCGGCGACGGCGCGCGAGAGCTGGTCGCCGTTGATCGCGCCCTGCTCCAGCAGCAGCGCCTCCGGCGGCCGCGCCGCGGTACGGGCCTCTTCGATCGCCTGACGGGCCCGCTCTTCGGAGACGTAGCCGAGCTCGACCAGGACGTCGGTGACGAAGCCGCTCGAACGCCCCCGGGTGACGGGCGGGGTCAGGCCGAGGATGCCTCCCTGCTGTGGCTCCAGGGCAAGCGCGGTCGAGTCGCCGGAGTCCGGAACGGGGCGCAGGTGGGCGATGGACTCCCGGGGGTCCATGCTCAAGGGTGATACGGAAGGGTCCGGCCTTCGTAGCCAGCGTCGATGACAGCCTGCCTGACGCTCTCGGGGCTCTGGAAGCCGTAGTGGACGGAGGCGGTTGGGATGTCCTTGTCGAGATGCTTCGGGCTGATCACGACGAGCGCCGGGACGCGATCGACGGCGACGCCCTGGGCGATCGCGGCGTAGCGCGCGATCCGCTTTGCGGGAACGATGAAGGAGGCGACGTCGGGAAGCGAGTCGAGGCCCTCGACGGCGCCGGCCACCATGCGGTCGTCGATGCCGCCGTCGCTGACGAAGAGCAGTACCACGGTGCGATCGGCATTGAAGGCAGAGGTGACCGCGCGGGGCAGCGGCGGCGCGCTGGCGACCGCGCTGGGCGGCAGCGGCGGAACCGAGGAAGGAGTTGCCGTCGCGGCCGCTTCGGCGGCTTCGACCGCGCCTTCCACGGCTTCCCCCGGGCTCGCGCCGGTGGCGGTGCCGCTGGCTTCGGTGCCGGCGATGCTCACCGTCGCTTCCGTGCCGCCGCCTTCCGGTTCTTCTTCGCCGCCCCCCATCGAGGACATCACGAAGAATCCCGTGGCGACCAGCAGGAAGCCGATGATGGCCGCCTGCGCGAGCGGATTGCTGTTGAGCTTCTCCCTCATACGCTTGCTTATCTAGCTCGACAGCTTGCGCTGAGAGCTTGAATCAGGCAGGACGCGGTGCGTTCAGCAGTTGGCGTTGGGCGGCGTAGCGACCGGGCCGGTGCACTCGACGTAGGACTGGCGCTCGTAGAGCGTCGCGCCGCCGATCTGGGGCGGTTTGAAGCCTTTGTCCTGTTCGATTTTCACGCTGTTGTTGAGAGTGACCGACTTGCCCGCCATCGCCCCTTTGAAGATGCCGCTGTTATCCATGGTGATGTGGGTGTTGGGCGCGTAGATGACCATCTCGTTGCCGTTGCTGCTGTTTTTGAAGTTGATGTAGGTGGGCGTGGTGGTCGAGCCCAGGAAGTAGAACCCCGGCATGTTGAACAGCCCTTTCGACGGGTTGTAGCCGGTTGCCGTGATGTCGCTGCTGTTGCCGATGTCGAGCTGGGTGGTGCTGGCCCCCGGGCAGTTCTCCGGCGTGTCGAAGAAGATCCGCATCTGCGCGGTGGCGGCCATGATCAGGTGGGAGCTGTTGACGAGGGCAAGGCGGCAGATGAAGTAGTCGCCGCCACCCATCGTCAGCGTCGAGCTGTTGGCGATCACGATTTCCCGTGTCACCGGGTTCCATGCCGATTTGCTTTCGCCCGAGCTGTACGTATCCAATCCGCAGTCTTCAGGGACGTTTTTGCTTGTGCATTTGGCCAGCCTCTTGTTGTGGTTGTTCGTTGCGATGTCCGTCGGGATAAAGGTGCTGACGGAGGGCAGGGTCGCGTTGCCTTCGGTCGTCGTGTAGCCACTGCACTGTTTGGAGCTGTTTTCGTAGGTCACTTTTTTGCCGACGCCGTGGCGTATGTCCCCGCAGATCGTCGCGCTGTTTCCCAGGGAGACGTTGCCGTTGGTCCCGACGCCGACCCGAACGTCGACGCTGTTGACGAGAGACACTTTTTCTTCGCCGATCACTCCCGCGGAGGAGAGCACGCTGCCCACCGTCGTCGTTTTGAAGTTGATCGCGATCCGGCGGCTGACGCTGCCGTCGGTCCCGGTCGCGACGACGTTCATGCTGCCACCGGCTAGTGGAGTGGCCCGGTAGGCGTAGCTGGACCCACCGACCGTCCCTTTCACTTCCGGGCACCATCCGTCGCCGGTGACTCCGGTGAGGACCAGCGTTTCACCGCTGAGGCCGAGGCAAGGGGTTGCGCTGTTGAGAGCGCTCGCGTAGCGGTTGAGCCTGAGCAAGGCCACGCTCGCTCCCGCGTCGGCGGCGGCGATCGCGCTCTTGGAGTCGCTGTCGCGGTGGGAGCCTCGCTGCGCATCGACCGACGACATCACTGCCGCGCCGGCGAGTCCCATGCTGGCAACCGTGGCGAAGAGGGCGGTCGGCAGGGCCATGCCGTGCTCGCTGCGGACGAGCAGGCGCAGGCGGTGACGCAATCGGGCGTAGAGCTCCATCAGAAAGCTGATCGACCCCTGGCGCAAACGCCTTGAGCCACGCATGGTGTCGCCTGTCACGCCTGGACGGCCGTACTACCGAGTTGTCAAGCAGCGGGCGGAGGGCTGCCGACCGGCTCCGCCTCGCCTGACAGCTGCTCGATCCCGCTCGCCCGCTGGCCGCCGGCGGCCAGCATCAGCTTGAAGTCATGCGGGCTGGAGGCGTAGTCGAGGGCGATTTCCTCGGAGATCTTGCCCTCCATCACGTAGGTGAGCAGCGACTGGTCGAAGGTGCGCATGCCGTAGTACTCGCCCTCGGCGATCACCTCGGAGATCTTGCCCGTCTCCTCGGGGTTGAGGATCAGGTCCTGGACGCGGCCGGTGACGACCATCACCTCCGACGCCGGCACCCGGCCCTCGCCGGTGATGTCGGGGACGAGCCGCTGCGCGATCGCGCCCTTCAGCGTTGCCGAGAGCATTACCCGCGCTTGGTGCTGCAGGTGGGGCGGGAAGAAGTCGACGATCCGGTTGATCGTCTCCGTCGCGTCGAGCGTGTGGACGGTCGAGAGCACGAGGTGGCCGGTCTCGGCGGCGGACAGCGCCGTGCGCACGGTCTCCTCGTCGCGCATCTCGCCGATCAGGATCACGTCGGGGTCCTGGCGCAGGACGCGGCGCATGGCCCGGCCGAAGCTCTCAGTGTCGGATCCGACTTCGCGCTGGTTGACGATCGAGCGCTTGTCCTTGTGCAGGTACTCGATCGGATCCTCGAGCGTGATGATGTGGTGCGCCCGGGTCCGGTTGATGTGATCGATCATCGCCGCCAGCGTCGTCGACTTGCCCGAGCCGGTGGTGCCGGTGACGAGGATGATTCCGCGCTGCTCCTCGGCCAAGCGCGTGACGACGGGCGGCAGCCCGAGCTCCTCGACCGAGCGGATCTCGTAGGGAATCGCGCGGCAGACGATCGAGATCGTGCCGCGTTGCTTGAAGACGTTGACGCGAAACCGCGAGAGGTCCGGGACCGAGTAGGAGAAGTCCGCCTCGCCGGCCTGCTCGAACTCGGTCACCGAGCGCGCCTCGGCGATGTCGCGGAACGCCTTTTCGGTGTCCTCGTGGGTGAGCGGCTCGTAGCCCTCGAGCTGCGCCAGCTCCCCGTGCTGGCGAATGATCGGCGTCGAGTTGACCTTGACGTGAAGGTCCGACCCCTCGCGCTCGATCAGCGTCCGCAGCGCTTTGTCGATCTCGAACATCCCGGCCTGTATCGGCCGGGATGTCGTGCCCCCTTAACTCTGAAGCGCTACGTGACCTCGCGCAGCTTCTGGGCTTCGCCCAGCTGCTGCAGCTTCTTCAGGCTCTGGTTCTCGATCTGGCGGATCCGCTCGCGGGTGACGTTGAAGGTGCGACCGACCTCGTCGAGGGTGCGCGGGTGCTCGCCGCCGAGCCCGTAGCGCAGCTCGAGCACGCGGCGCTCGCGGTAGGAGAGGTTCTCCAGCGCCTCTTTCAGCGCCTCTTTGGTCAGCAGGTCGGCGGCCCGATCGAAGGGCGACTCGGCCTTCTCGTCGGCGATGAACTGGCCGAACTCCGACTCCTCCTCGTCGCCGACCGGCTTCTCCAGCGAGACCGGGGCCTGGGCGGAGCGCTTGATCGAGTCGACCTCCTCGGGATCGATCCCCGTCACCTCGGCGATCTCCTCCGGGGTCGGCTCGCGGCCGAGCTCGGTGACCAGCTTGCGCTCGGCGCGGCCGATCTTGTTCAGCTTCTCGACCACGTGGACCGGGATGCGGATCGTCCGCGCCTTGTCGGCGAGCGCGCGGGCGATCGCCTGGCGGATCCACCAGGTCGCGTAGGTCGAGAACTTGAATCCCTTGCGGTAGTCGAACTTCTCTGCGGCGCGGACCAGGCCCAGCGTCCCCTCCTGAATCAGGTCGAGGAAGGGCAGGCCCTGGTTGCGGTAGTTCTTGGCGATCGAGACGACCAGGCGCAGGTTCGACTCGACCATTTTCTGCTTCGCGTCGAGGTCGCCGCGCTCGATCCGCTTCGCGAGTTCGACCTCCTCCTGGGCGGTGAGCAGGCGAACCTTGCCGATGTCCTTGAGGAACAGCTGCAGGCTGTCCGTCGTCATGTCCGGTTTCAGGTCGAGCGCCTGTTTCTGACGGCGACGGCCTTTTTTGCCGGACGGCTCGGGCATCGCTTCCGCGGCCGCTTTCTGGGCCGGGTCCATGTCCTCGACCAGCTCGATCCCCGACTTCTCGAGGTGCCCGTAGAGGTCCTCGACGTCGGACTCGTCCAGGTCCACCTCCGACACCGCCGAGGCGATGTCGCCGAAGGTCAGCACGCCAAGCTGCTGCCCCCTCGAAATAAGGCCTTTGACCTCCTCCAGCTCCTGAAGCTCAGCTACCAGCATTCTTTCTCTACTCGTTTCTCTCGCCTTGATGATTAAGTCTGCCCGTAAAAGACCGCCGCGAACCACAAGTCGCGAAAAAACGGACCGGCAATCCGGTCCGTGAGGCTAACTAGTCTGCGCGGCAGTGCCCCTGGTGGGCGTTTACCGATGCTCAAACGCCTGTTCGGGAATGGTAGTCGCTTCAGTTTGTGAAGTCAAGCTATGCCAAGCTCCCTGCGACACCCCCGACCCTGGCTGAGCGCCTTCTGGCAGCGGGCCTATCGCGAGAACGTCACCGGCCTCTCGGCGATGGTCGCCTACAACCTGATGCTCGCCGTCTTCCCCTTCGCCCTGCTGATCCTCTTCGTCTTCGGCCAGGTGCTGAAGATCGAGGGGGTGGAGACCGGCGTTCTCGACGACCTCCAGCGCCTCTTCCCCAACGCCGAGGAAGAGACGCTGACCGACGTGCTGTCGCGGATCGAGGGCAACTCGGCGACGATCGGGGTCCTCGCCTTCCTCGGCTCGCTCTGGATCGGCGCCTCCTTCTGGGGGGCGATGGACACCGCCTTCTGCCGCATTTACCACGTCGAGTGCCGCGGCTGGGTTGAGCAGAAGCGCTTCTCCTTCGCGATGCTGCTCGTCTTCGCCTTCTTCATCGGCGCCAGCATCTTCCTGCCGACGATGGAGGCGACCCTCGTCTCCAGCACCGACCGCCTGCCCCTCGGCCTCTCCAACATCAAGGCGATCGACACGGCGCTACTGCTCGGCGCCGCGGTGCTGCTCACCTTCGCGATCTGCTGCGTGATCTTCTGGGCGGTGCCGAAGGGCCACATGCCCTGGCGCGCGGTCTGGCCCGGCGCCGCCTTCGTCACCCTCACCGCCAGCATCGCCAACTGGGCCTTCCCCTTCTACCTCTCCAACGTCTCCGACTTCTCGCGCTTCGGCCCGACCCTGGGCTTCGTCCTGATCACGCTGATCTGGTTCTACGCGCTCAGCCTGGCGCTGATGGCGGGCGCCGTGATCAACTCGCTGCGCCACGAGCTGCACGACACCGGCGAGATGCCTTACGCGAACGGCAACAACGCCGGCACCGCAGCCAAGGACGACGACTGCGGCTGCCAGGACGCCTAGGAAGGCGCCAGGACGTCAATCAAGTCGCCGAGCTGATCGGGCGTCGCGATCGGGGTCAGGATCGGCAGCGTCACCCCGCCGGCGACGAAGGCGCCGATGCGCTCCTTCATCTGCTCCGGCGAGCCGAAGATGAACATCTCCTCGATCAGGTCCCAGGGCGCCGCGGCGGCGGCTCCCTGGCGGTCGCCGCCTTCCCAGGCGGCGACCATCTCCTCGATCCGCTCGCCGTAGCCGAGCCAGCGGTAGAAGGCGGCGTAGACCGGGACCGTGATGTAGGAGGAGAACATGAAGCGGGCCAGCGGCTCGACCTGCTCGCGCTCGCCGGGGATGCAGAAGAAGCGGCAGAGCAGCTCGAAGCCGTCCGGGGCGCCCTCGAGCTGGGCGGTCACCTTGGGCAGGCCACCGAGCGGCAGGAAGTTGGTGAAGGCGCCCTCGGCCTTGCGCACCGCCAGCTCCAGCATCTTGCCGCGCAGCGCCGCCAGCACGATCGGCACCGGCTGGGCCGGTGCCGACTCGAGCTTGAAGCCGCTCTCGGTGCGCTCGCCGGCAAGCGCCGTGCGCAGGAAGTCGAGCGTCTCCTCCACCTTGCTCAGCGGCCGCTCGAAGGGGATCCCGTTCCAGCCTTCGACGATCCGGTCCGAGGAGGAGCCGATGCCGAGCACGAAGCGGCCGCCCGAGGCGTCGGCGAGCGCCGCCGTCTCCTGCGCCAGCAGTGCCGGGCCGCGCTGGAAGACGCCGACGATGCCGGTGCCGAGGCGGGCGCGCTCGGTCCAGGCGGCGCTCAGCGCCAGCGGCGTGAAGCCGTCGGGCCCGTTCGTCTCACCGCTCCAGAGGTCGGTGTAGCCGGCTGCCTCCGCCTGCTTCACCAGCTCCTCGTGCGCGGCCAGCGGCGTTCCCGGGAGCGGCAGGGTCAGTCCCCATCGATCGGCCACCGGGCGAGCCTATAGGCTGCCGCGCCGATGGGCGAGACCTCCCCGACCAAGCCCGACCGCAACCTGGCCCTGGAGCTGGTGCGGGTCACCGAGGCGGCAGCGCTCGCCGCCGCGCGCTGGGTCGGGCGCGGCGACAAGATCGCCGCCGACCAGGCCGCGGTCGACGCGATGCGCTTTGTC
Source organism: Solirubrobacterales bacterium (assembly GCA_035557635.1). Lineage (GTDB taxonomy): Bacteria > Actinomycetota > Thermoleophilia > Solirubrobacterales > 70-9 > VRUE01. The sequence goes on from DATMDR010000078.1 coordinate 39,549, forward strand.
CTCGACTCGGTCTCGATGGACGGCATCGTCGTGATCGGCGAGGGCGAGAAGGACGAGGCGCCGATGCTCTACAACGGCGAGCAGATCGGCGACGGCAGCCCGCCGGTGGTCGACATCGCCGTCGACCCGCTGGAGGGAACGAGGCTCTGCGCGCTCGGCATGCCCAGCGCCCTGGCCGTGATCGCGCTCGCCGAGCGCGGCACGATGTTCGACCCCGGCCCCTGCGTCTACATGGAGAAGATCGCCGGCGGCGAGGAGATCGCCGACCTGCTCGACCTCGACCGGCCGCTGGCCGAGACGATGAAGCTGGTCGCCGAGCGCAAGGGCGGCAGCATCGGCGACGTCACCGTGGTGATGCTCGACCGGCCCCGCCACGAGGAGACGATGCGTGAAGTGCGGGAGGCGGGCGGGCGCATCCGCCTGATCACCGACGGCGACGTCTCCGCCGCGCTGCTGGCGGTCTCGGACCGCTCCCCGGTCGACCTGCTCTGGGGGATCGGCGGCACCCCCGAGGGCGTCCTCTCGGCAGCGGCGTTGAAGTCGATGGGCGGGCAGCTGCTCGGCCGCCTCTGGCCGCGGAACGACGAGGAGCGCAGTGCAGCGGTCGACGCCGGCTACGACCTCGAGCGCGTCCTCACCGCCAACGACCTCTGCTCGGGCGAGGACGTCTTCTTTTCCGCCACCGGCGTTACCGACGGCGACGTCCTCCAGGGCGTTCGCTACCGCGGCCCCGGCGCCACCACCGAATCGCTCGTGATGCGCTCCCGCTCCGGCACGGTGCGCCGGGTCCAGGCACGCCACGATCGCTCCAAGCTGCGGGCGATCATCGGCGAGCGCTACGGCTAGCGCCGGGGGCGTCAGACGGCGCGGGCGAGGGAGAGCGCGTAGTCGCCGTCGCGGTCGGTGAACCAGCCGCTCATCTCGAGGCCCACCTGCTCGAAGATCGCCTCCAGCCGCTCACGGGTGAACTTGGCGGAGATCTCGGTGCGCATCTCCTCGCCCGCGCCGAAGGCGACGTCCAGCCCCAGGCCATCGACGCGAACGCTCTGCTCGCCGCGCGAGCGCAGGCGGATGTCCATGCGCGCCTCCTCAGCGTCGTAGCGGGCGACGTGATCGAAGGCTTCGAGGTCGAAGTCCGCCCCCAGCTCGCGGTTGAGGACGGCCAGCACGTTCTTGTTGAACTCGGCGGTGACGCCCCGTGAGTCGTCGTAGGCGGCCTCGAGGCGGGCGGCGTCCTTGACCAGGTCGGTGCCGAGCAGAAGCCGGTCGTCGGGCCCCAGCAGGGCCGCGATCCGGGCCAGGAACTCGCGGCGCGGCTGCGGGTAGAGGTTGCCGATCGTGCCGCCGAGGAAGGCGACCAGCCTGCCCCCCGCCCCGTTGGGGACTCGCTCCAGGTGGTGCTCGAAGTCGCAGACGAGGCCGCGGATCGCCAGGCCGGGGAACTCCTCGACCAGGGACTCCGCCGTCTCGTGGGTGATCTCCTCGGAGATGTCGACCGGCGCGTAGGTTTCGAGGCAGCCCGCCTCGCGCATCGCCTCGAGCAGGTGACGGGTCTTCGCCGCCGAGCCCGAGCCGAGCTCGACCAGCATCGTCGGCTCGCCCGCGGCGGCGACGATCTCGGCGGAGCGCTCGGCCAGGATCGCGCGCTCGGCCCGGGTCGGGTAGTACTCGGGCAGCGCCGTGATCTGCTCGAAGAGCTGCGAGCCGCGCTCGTCGTAGAAGTACTTCGGCGCCAGCTCCTTGGGCTCGCCGCTGAGCCCTGCGTGGATCTCGCGAGCCATCCGCTCCGAGCCGTCGTTGGCGAGGTGGACTTCGATCTCGATCTGGGGCCCGGTCGTGGTCATGCGTCTCTCGCGCAGCGGATGCCGCTGAAGATCTGGCGGCGCTGGGGCAGGTCCCAGTTGCGGAAGCTGGGTCGCATCACCTCGCTGCTGGTCGCCCAGGAGCCGCCGCGCAGGACCTTGTACTCGTCGCCGAAGAAGACCTCGGAGTACTCCTTGTACGGGAACGCCTCGAACCCTGGGTAGGCGAGGAAGTCGGAGGAGGTCCACTCCCAAACCTGTCCGACACCGACGAGGTGATCATGGGCAGCCTCCCACTCCTGCTCGCTCGGCAGGCGCTTGCCGGCCCAGCGCGCGAAGGCATCCGCCTCGTGCCAGGAGACGTGAATCACCGGCAGATCAGGGTTGACCGGCTCATGACGACCCATTGCGGTGTCGACCCAACCGTCCTCTTCGCGCTCCCAGTAGAGCGGCGGCTCAGCGCCAGTGTCCTCGATAAAGCGAACGTACTCGCCGTTCGTGACCGGCCACCTGTCGATCTCGAAGGGCGCCAACTCAACCGTGTGGCGGGGCCGCTCGTTGTCGTAGGCGAAACTGCGTGCGGGGGCACCGATCTCGTGCTCGCCGCCCTCGACCGCGACCCTCTCACCCCCCACGCTGACTTCGCCTTTCTTCGCCACAGTGGCGAAGAAAGGCGAAGTCAGCGTGGGGTCGAAGCGGGAGGGGAGTCCGTAGCCGTCGACCATCATCAAGAGCTGGAGCATCGTCTCGTTGTGCTGGTGCTCGTGGGCGATCAGCATCTCGTAGGCGAAGCCTCCCCTTAGGAGGGGAGGCTCGGCGTCCTTGCCCAACTCGACCTCGTCGAGCACTTCCAGCGTCCGTACGCGGACGTCGTCGAGGTAGGCGCGCAGCTCGGCGTCGCGCAGAATCGGCAGCTCGCCGCGCGTCTTGCGCGGGTTCTCGATCGCGTCATAGAAGCGCCCCAGCTCCCCGCGCAGCGGCTCTCGCCCGCCGATCGTCTGGACCAGCCAGAGCTCCTCGAAGTTGGCGATGTGGCCCAGATCCCAGGCGAGCGGGCTGAGAATCGGCGAGTAGACCCGGTTGAGCTGCTCGTCGTCAAGCGGCTCGATCAGCTCCAGAGTGCACCGGCGCGCCTCGGCGAGCCGTTCCGCGATCGCTTCCTTGGAGCTTGCCGTCACCTCGGTGGCGATCGGAGAAGGGTAGCGAGGTCGGCTCGCCAAGTGTGAATATCGGTGAGGGGTGGCTGTCAGTCGGTACCAGGCGCCTCGGGGTCGCGCCAGACGCGCTTTTGCCACGGTGGGCTGACGGCGAAGCGGGCCGCGCTGGTGGCCGCGATCGGCTCGAGCGGGAGCAGGTGGACGTGGTTGCCGGGCGTGAGCCGTTCGATGCGGGGGAAGCCGTTGGCGTTGCCGGCGTGGCTGCCGCCGGAGACGAGCAGCATCCCGGTCGCCGGGCCCCAGCCGCCTGCGGAGCGGGCGCCGACGGCCTCGGCGAGGTCGTTCAGCGGGCCGATCCCCGCGTCTGAGCCCCAGTTGGCGATCCCCTGTGCGTGGTTGTAGCCGTGGTGCGAGGAGGCCCGCTGGGCCACCTCGCCGTCGGGGCCGATCCTGAGCTGCACCGACTCCCAGTCGTCGCGGTGATAGCCACGCTCGCCGGCGACCGGCACGCCGCGCAGCGTGGCCGAGTCCACGTAGTAGAGCCAGTACTGGAGATAGAGGCTGCCGGCCCGTGGGCCCGAGCAGTCGGCTCCTTCCGCTTCGGAAGTCTCGGCGGCGCCGGAGCGGCAGTCGATCACGTGGACGAAGGCGGTAACCGGAAGGTCGGCGGCGCTGCGTCCGACGATGCCGCGCGCGGGGCCGTCAGCGCAGGCGCTGCGACGGCAACGCCTGAAGTCGACCGGCAGGGCGCGCGAGCGGCGCTCGTAGACCAGCGAAGGCATGTGCTGCCGGACCAGTTCGCCGACCTCGGTCCCGTAAGCAGCGATCAGCCGCGGTTCGTCATCGCAGGAGTCGGCGAGCGCCGCTGCACAGAGCAACCGCGAGGCGACCGCCTGCGCCAGCGCCGTCCCCGGCACCCGCACCCCCGCTCCGACCAGGGCCATGAGCAGCAACGCAACGACCGCGAGCAGCGCCACCCACTCGACAGTCCCCTGGCCTCGCTGATGACTTCGCACACCGGGTTAAGCACCCGGCTGGACTACTTCTCTCCCCTCAAAAGAACAATGCCAAGTTGCTCGGCAGGGGCGACCTCATCGCTGCTCGCGGGTTCCCAGCGCGTATCCGACCACCGCTCCGATCGTCGGCAACAAAAATGGCTGCAGGGGCGTGAGAACCCCTTCGATGTAGGCGATCGGCCGGCCTTCGATCGCGAGGTAGGCGACCAGGCCGATGACCATGAGTAGTGAGGCGATAGCTACGCACGCCACAAACGCTCCCATCCAGCTCCGAATCCGGAACCGCTCCTCCTGGACTCGGGTGCTGATGTCTCCCGGCTCATAGGCGTCGGGGATTCGGGTCGGCTGCATTTGCGGCGTGCGCATCGTGATCCCTCAGAGGATCATCAGCTCTTGCTCCAAACCGTCTGGGCGCCTGATCAGCAAAGTGCCGCCCTCCTGAACTTGCTTTCGAACGTAGTCCTCGATGTTCAATGCTCGCCGCACGACCTCGGCGATCGGCCGGTTCTCCTCCTCAGCCGAGCGCTTCAGTCGCTCGTAGGCCTCCTCATTGAGGTCGACCTGTAGTCGCTTGCTCATAATGATCTCCTTCTAAAAAGTGTCTGAGCGAATTTGGGGTACAATCCACTCAGAAGATACTCTATTTCTACTCAATCCGCCGTCCTGGAGGATCGATGAAAGAGATTCGAGATGCCGCAACTGATCACGAGCGATCCGCTCAAATCCAGGGATCGCCGAAATCGGTAGGCATGGCAGTCGATGCTGGCGAGCTAACCATGGCCGAAGCCGAGCTCGAGAGCGCAAAGGCCGCTCTTGCGTCCGCCGAGAACGACCCAGAGCTCAGGATCATGCTGGCCCTATCCATTCAGGAGGCCGCAATTGCCCTTTATCGCGGTGACTCTGACGAAACGTTCGACCTTGCCGAGCAGGCGCTCGACTTTGCGGAAACGCATTTTTCGACCCCCGGCATCGAGGTGGGGCGAGCGCGCCTTCAGCTCAACTTCGCACTCGAGTCGAGGCTGGACTACTCGGCGGCGCTGCAAGCCAACCGTGCTCTCGAGAGCGAACTGATCCCGGTGGCGGGGGCTCAGCCTCTGCGGCTGAACTGTCTCACCCGCGCGATCGCCTGCGCCGTCAAGAATGCCGACCGCGGAGCACTCCGGGAAAGTGGCTTCCGTGCGGAGGCGATTCGAGAGAGCCTTTCCTGGCCCCAGCATGGGCGCATCCTCTCCTGGCACTTTCTTTGGCTCGCCGTGGCCTCGCTGCGCCAAGGAGGGTCATTCGACGTCAAGAGATTGCTCGACCACGTTGAGTTCAACGTCATCGATCCCGGCTGGCGCTGGTGCAATGCCGCAAGCTTTGTCGAGGGCCGTCTCGGTTCGCTCCATCGCAGCGCCAAGGCGCAGGGCATCGAGATTCACACCGTCGCTGCCATGGACGCTGAAGAGCGAGGTTTCCATGGTCATTTGCGCTCGATCGACGCCGGCGTGAACGGCCCGGAAGTCTGATTGCCCAGCGACTGCGACTCCTCCCCCTGTGGGATGTCCGCTTCTAGCGGGGGAAGAACTTAGAGGTTCTGGATCTCAGAGGCGATGTCCGCCGCGGCCTGTTTGGCGTCGGCGAAGAGCATCGAGGTGTTCGGTTCGTAGAAGAGGTCGTTGTCGATGCCGGCGAAGCCGGGGCTGAGCGAGCGCTTGATCACGATCACCTGCTGAGCCTCGTCGACCTCGATGATCGGCATCCCGGCGATCGGGCTGTCGGGATCGTTCTTGGCGGCCGGGTTGGTGACGTCGTTGGCCCCGACGACGACCGCGACGTCGGTGCGCGGCATCTCGGGGTTGATCTCCTCCATCTCCTTCAGTTGCTCGTAGGGCACGTCGGCCTCGGCGAGGAGGACGTTCATGTGCCCCGGCATCCGCCCCGCAACCGGGTGGATCGCGTAGTTGACGGTGACGCCGCGCTTCTCCAGCTCGTCGCCGACCTCCTTGATCGCGTGCTGGGCCTGGGCGACGGCGAGGCCGTAGCCCGGCACGATCACGACCGAGTCGGCGTAGGCGAGCTTGATCGCCGCGTCCTGGGCGCCGATCGAGGTGTGCGGGCGCTCCTCGCCCGGCCCGCCTCCGCCTCCGCTGGGCGCGCCGCCGAAGCCGGCGAAGAGGACGTTGCCGACCGAGCGGTTCATCGCGGTCGCCATCTCCATCGTCAGGATCGTTCCCGAGGAGCCGACCAGGGTGCCGGCGACGATCAGCGCCACGTTGTCGAGGGCAAAGCCTGCGGCCGCGGCGGAGAGACCGGTGAAGGCGTTGAGCAGCGAGATCACGACCGGCATGTCGGCGCCGCCGATCGGCAGCACGACGAGGTTGCCGAGCACGGCCGCGGCGACCAGGATGGCGATGAAAATCGCCTGCGAGGGGTCGTCGTTGTTGATCGCGATGTTGACGCAGGCGGCGACGATCCCGATCAGCAGCAGGGCGTTGATCACCTGCTGGCCGGGGACGGCCAGCGGCTTAGTCGGGATCAGGTCCTGGAGCTTGGCGAAGGCGATGTTCGAGCCCCAGAAGGAGACCGAGCCGACGACGGCGGCGAAGAGGACCGGAATCAGCTCGTCGAGCGGAATCTCGTGACCGAGCGAGATCCCGTGGCGGATCTCCGACCAGGCGATCAGCGCGACGGCACCGCCGCCGACGCCGTTGTAGAGGGCGACCATCTGCGGCATCTCGGTCATCTGAACCCGGACCGAGGCGATCACGCCGACCGCGGTGCCCACTCCAAGACCGGCGACGAGCAGGCCCCAGTTGCCGATCCCGTCGAGCAGCAGGGTGGTCGCGACGGCGATCGCCATGCCGGCGGCGGCGATCAGGTTGCCCTGCTTGGCGGTGGTCGGGTGGGTGCCGCGGCGCACGCCGATGATGAAGAGCGAGAAGGCGACTATGTAGAGAGCGGTGGCGCCGTCGCCGCCGGGCTCGAGCATGGCCAGCGGGGTCATGGCCCGCCACCCTTGCCGTCAGCGTCGGCCTTCGGTTTCGGCTTTTTGGAGAACATGCCGAGCATGCGGTCGGTGACCATGAAGCCACCGACGATGTTGATCGCGCCGAAGACGATCGCGATCGTGCCGATCACGTACTCGAGCGAGTCGTCGGCATAGCCGACGACGATCAATCCGCCCAGCATCACGATCCCGTGGATCGCGTTGGTCTGCGACATCAGCGGCGTGTGCAGCGTCGTCGGCACCTTCGAGATCACCTCGAAGCCGACGAAGGCGGCGAGGACGAAGATCGTGATCTCGGTCATCAGGCTCATTTCGCGGCCCTCTCGTTCTTGATCTCGCCGCCGTGGGTGATGCAGGCGGCGGCGACGATGTCGTCCTCGAAGTCGACTTTCAGCCCGCCCTCCTCGTCAATGAGGAGCCCGAGCAGGTTCTCCAGGTTCTTGGCGTAGAGCTGCGATGCGGGCACCGGCATTTCGCTGGCCAGGTTGCGCGGGCCGACCACCTTGACGCTGTTCTCGATCACCGTCTGCCCCGACTCGGTCAGCTCGCAGTTGCCGCCGGTCTCGGCGGCGAGGTCGACGATCACCGAGCCGGGCTGCATGCCACGCACCGCGTCGGCGGTGATCAGCAGCGGGGCCGGGCGGCCGGGGATCGCCGCGGTGGTGATGATCACGTCCTGCTTGGCGGCGTTCTCGCCGAGCGCCTCGCGCACCTGGGCGTTCTCCTCGTCGGTGAGCGGGCGGGCGTAGCCCCCCTCGGCCTCGGCGTCGGGAATGAAGTCGAGTTCGAGCGGCCGACCGCCGAGCGAGGCGATCTGCTCCCAGGCCGCGCGGCGGATGTCGAAGCCGGTGACGATCGCGCCGAGGCGCTTCGCCGTGGCGACCGCCTGCAGGCCGGCGACGCCGGCGCCGAGGACCAGCACCTTGGCCGGCGGCACGGTGCCGGCGGCGGTGGTCATCATCCCGAAGAAGCGGCCCGACTCGCGGGCGGCGAGCAGCGTCGCCGCGTAGCCGGCGGCGGCGGCTTGAGAGGAGAGCGCGTCCATCGCTTGGGCCCGGGTGGTGCGCGGGATCGCCTCCATCGCAAAGCTGGTGACACCGGCCTGCGCCAGTGCCTTGTTGGTCTCGGCGGCGGTCCAGGGCGAGAGGTGCCCGATCAGGACCTGGCTGGAGCTGAGGCGACCGATCTCGGCGGCGGAAGGGGCGGCGACGCGAAGGACCACGTCGGCGCCCCACGTAACCTCGCCCTCGACGAGGTCGGCGCCGGCCTCCTCGTACTGGGAGTCGGGGTGACCGGCGGCATCGCCGGCACCGCGCTCGACCGCGACCGCGACCTTCTCGCTGGCGGTGAGGGACTTGACCACGTCGGGGACGAGCGCGACACGGCGCTCTCCCTCAGCTGTCTCTTTCGGCACTCCGATCTTCATCGTGATGCGGCGGGGGAGCCTATGACAAGCGGCTAGGCCGGTGTCTGGACGCCCGCGATGCTGGCCAGGCGCTCGAGCGTGTGCAGTTGCTGTTGGCGGTCGACGTGGACCGGGGAGACGATCAGCCGGTCGATGCCGGCGCCGCGGAAGCGCTCGACCCGCTCGGCCACTTCCTCCTCGCTGCCGACCAGCGAGGTCGCCTCAACGATCTCGTCCGGCATCGCCTCGTAGGCGCCACCTCGGTCCCCCTCCTGGAAGCGCCGCTGCACCTCGTCGGCGACCTCGCCGAAGCCGAAGCGGTGGGCGAGGTCGACGTAGAAGTTGGTCTTGCGGCTGCCCATCCCACCGAAGTAGAGAACGAGCCCCGCCTTGACGACGCTCTTCGCCGCCTCCAGGTCGCCGTCGATCGCGACCTGCAGCGACGGGCTGACCTCGAGGTCGGAGCGCTGCCGGCCGCCCTTGGCGAAGCCGGCCTCCAGGTGCTCACCCCAGGTCTGCTCGAAGGCGTCGACGCTGAAGAAGATCGGGATCCAGCCGTCGCAGATCTCCGCCGCCATCTCGACCGACTTGCGGCCGATCGCCCCGACGAAGACGGGGATCTGGTTGCGCTCGGGGTGGAAGTTGAGCTTCAGCGCCTTGCCCTCCCCGCCCGACAGGGGCAGTTGGTAGTGCTCGCCCTGGTGGTCGACCGGTCCTTCGCGGGCGACGATCTCGCGCACCACTTCGATGTACTCGCGGGTGCGGCCCCAGGGCTTCGCGTAGGGAACGCCGTACCAGCCCTCGGAGACCTGCGGGCCGGAGGGACCGAAGCCGAAGAGGAAGCGGCCGCCGCTGAGCTTGTCGATCGTCGCCCCCGCCATCGCCGCCGCCGCGGGCGGGCGGGCGGGCACCTGCATGATCGCCGCGCCAAGCTTGATCGTCTCGGTCTGCGGCGCCAGCCAGGCGAGCACGCTGACCACGTCGGAGCCGTAGGACTCGGCTGCCCAGACCGACTCGAAGCCGAGCCGCTCGGCGGCCTTGACCACCTCGACCGCGTCCTCGCCCGCAGGGCCGATGCCCCAGTAGCCGAGGTTGATTCCGAGCTTCAACGCCATCCGGACCGCACCCTATTGAATAGAGGCAGTGACAGAGACCGAGACAGCGATCGATCGAGGGCTGTCGAGCGCCGAGGCGGCGACGCGCCTTCGCCAGCTCGGCCAGCCGCCCGAGACCTCTTCCCGCTCGACCGCCAGCATCGTCGCGGGCAACGTCTTCACGCTCTTCAACGCGATCATCGCCTTCTTCTTCGTGCTGATCCTCTCCTTGGGCCTGCTCGCCGACGCCGCCTTTGGCCTGATCGCGATCGTCAACTCCTACATCGGCATCCGCCAGGAGCTGAAGGCGAAGCGCACCCTGGACCAGCTGGCGGTCCTGGTCGCGCCGCAGGCCAGGGTGCTGCGTGACGGCGAGGTGCAGAACCTGCGCGCCGAGGAGGTCGTGCCGGGAGACCTGATCGAGGTCGAGCCCGGCGACCAGCTGGTCGCCGACGGCGAGGTGGTCGGCAGCCGCGGCATGACCCTGGACGAGTCGCTGCTGACCGGCGAGGCCGACGGGGTGCGCAAGGAGGTCGGCGACCGAGCGCTGTCGGGCTCCTTCTGCCTCTCGGGCTCGGGCCAGTACACGGTCGACGCGGTGCGTGAGGAGAGCTACGCGGGACGGCTCGCGGGCGAGGCGCGGGCCTTCCGCCACCCGCCCTCGCCCCTGCAGGGCGAGGTCAACCGGGTGATCGTCGCCTGCACCTACGTGATGGCGCCCCTCGCCGCAATCCTCCTCCTCACCTTCCAGCTGCGCAGCGTCGACCTGGTCGAGGCAGCGCAGACGGCGACGGCCGGCCTGGTCACGCTGATCCCCGAGGGTCTCGTACTGCTGATGAGCGTCACCTTCGCCGTCGCCGCAGTGCGGCTGGCGCGCAACGGCACCTTGGTGCAACAGATGAGCGCCACCGAGAGCCTCGCCGCCGTGGACACGATTTGCGTCGACAAGACGGGGACCCTGACCAACGGCGAGCTGCGGCTGCTCGGGATCGAGGTGGCAGAGGGA
>DATMDR010000079.1:0-8117 GCA_035557635.1 Solirubrobacterales bacterium
ATGGCCTACCGATCCCACCGCCATCGAAACCGGGCCCTGCCACACTGGCTTGAGCACTACAACGAGACAAGGCCGCACAGCTCACTGGGGGGCCGGCCGCCGATCAGCCGCGTTCACAACGTCCGTGGGCAGGACACCTAGCTATCGACCTCTGGGGTAAAAGGAGCGCGTGGAGACCCTGAGGGCGGCTCTCAAATGGGTATTGATCTGCGGATTCGCCCTGATCATGATCTTCTTCGTCCTCGCCGTTGTCTGGCTGCTCGCCGTGCAACTCGACATTGTTTCCCACGGCGCGTGAGTCGCCGCTCGGCCTGATCTAGATGTAATACATCCCGCTGCCTGCCTCGGCGGCCTCGCGGCGGGCGACTTCGGCGATCGTGGTCTGGCCGAAGACTTTGCGCAGGGCGGTGACGCCCTCGGCCCAGATGCCGCCGGCCTCGTCGGCCTCCTGGCCGACCTTGCCGTCAAGTGCCTGGACGATCTCCAGCACCGTGATCTCCTCAGCCGGGCGCGAGAGCGTGTAGCCGCCGCGCATCCCGCGGTGGCTGGTGAGGAGGCCGGCGCGGCGCAGGGTCGAGAAGAGCTGCTCAAGGAACTGCTCCGGGATGCCCCGCCGTTCGGCGAGCTCCTTGATCGGCACGGGGCGATCGGTCGAGCGGGCCAACTCCGCCATCGCGACGACCGCGTAGCGCGACTTCGAGGTGATCGAGATCACTGTTGTTCCTTTCTACCGCACCGCCCGGACCCGACTCGCCGGCTCTCGGTTAGGATCGAACGGACTCCGGCTGACGGCAGAGTCTTTCCCGCGAACCGATCGGATCGGATGCAGTGAGCGAGCAACCACAGTGCCTGGTGATTGACGGCCACCCGCTAGTCCGGCTGGGCGTGCGCAACGCGCTGGCCGAAGATTTCTCGGTGCACGAGGTCGCCAGCCGCACCGAGGGCCTCGAACTGGTCCGCGACATCGGCAGCTTCGACGTGGCGATCGTCGACATGCGGGCCCAGCCGCTGGTCCCAGGCCAGGGCATCGACGGACGGGAGGCGATCCGGGCCCTGCGCAAAGTCGAGCCCGGTCTGGGGGTGGTCGCCCACGGCGAGCGGCCCGATCGCCACTGCGCGAGTACCGCGCTGCAGGCCGGTGCGGCCGCCTATGTCTCCCGCACCTCCGGCGCCAAGGAGCTCTGGCAGGCGACGCAGGCGGCACTGGCGCACGAAAGCTTCGTCGACCCGGCCGTCCCCCCACCCGGCAGCCGCGGCAGGCTGACCCGTCGCCAGCGGGAAATTCTTCAGCGGCTTGCCGATGGTGAATCGACGACCGTGGCCGCGCGCCAGCTCGACCTGAGCGAAGAAACGGTCAAGACCCACATGAAGCACGCCTTGGCCCGCCTCGGTGCGCGCAACCGGACGCACGCGGTCGCGATCGCCCTGCGCGAGTCGCTGATCGAGTAGCGCAGCGTCGCGGGGCGCGACTAGATCCAGCCGCGGTCGCGGGCCGTCAGCACGGCCTGCGCCCGGTCGACGGCGCCGATCTTGCCGTAGACGTTATGCAAGTGGGTGCGGATCGTCGAGACCGAGAGCTGCATCTCGCCGGCGATCTGCTTGTAGACCATGCCCTCGGAGAGGTGCTTGAGGACGTCGAGCTCGCGAGCCGAAAGGGGGCAGGGCTCGGTCAAGCGCGGCGAGTCCGAGCGGGGATAGGGAAGGTCGTAGAGAAGCTCGCGCAGTCCGTCGCCGTCGAGGCCACACTGTTTGGCGCCGCCGCGCAGGCGCTCCGGCGTCACCGCCTCGCCCTGGGCGTAGTGGGCGATCATGTCGGCGGCCGACACCATCGCGGCCAAGCCGTCGGCGTCCTCGGCGTGGTGGCGCTCGATCGCCACCGCGAGTCGCTGCGGCAGGTTCCAGCGCCGTGCCAGGACGCCCCCGACCAGGGCGTGGTCGATGCCGAGCTGCTCCCGTTCTTCGCGCAGGCGCTGCTCCGGGGTGCGAGCGGCGGCCTCGAAGTAGCTCTTCTGCCCGGGGTGCAGCTTGGAGACGACGAGGCGACCGATGTCGTGGAGAAGCGCGGCGACGGCCAGCTCGTCCCGCTCCGGCCAACCGACGGCGCGGCCGATCTGATCGGCGGCCTGCTGGGTCGCGAGGGCGTGGACGCGGAAGCGCTCCGGTTTCAGCTCCCAGCCCCCGTTCGGCTCGAAGAAGTCGAATGCGGGGGCGGTGCCGGCGATCGCCAGCACGCCGGAAGGCTTCAGCGCGTCGACGGCGGCGGGGATGCTCGCCACGCCGCCGGCTTCCGGGCCGGTGCGGTTGGCGAAGCGCAGCACGGCGATCGCCAGCCCGACGTCGGCCTCGACCGCTTCGACGATCTCGCCGATGCGGGCGGTCTCGGCGGTGGCGGCCTGCATCACCCGCGAGCGGGACTCGATCAGGACCGGGAAGCGCTCTACCGCCTCGAAGGCGGCGGCGAGCCGAGCCCCCGGCGCCGGTTTGGCGTTCTTCCGGGTGACCGTGTCGGGCTTTGTCTTGCCGTTGCTGTGAGCATTTGCAGCCATAAGCTCTTCGCTCAGCTCATCGGCAGTCGAGGACGCTTGACTTAACCTTTGGCTCCCTAAAAATGGGGACGAGTGAGCGCCACTTGTACGTAATGGCACAGGCTTATGCCCTGGTTTGTCCTAACAGGACGGGATTTCGAGCCTGCTGAGTGACGAATCGATACGGGCCAGAGACTCCTCACGGCCGAGCACGGCCAGCGACTCGAAGATCCCCGGCGAGACGGTGGTGCCGGTGATCGCCACCCTGATCGGCTGGTAAATCCTTCCCGGCTTGATGTTGAGGCGCTCGGGCAGCGGTGAGAGCGCCGCCTCTACGGCCTCGGGCCCGAAGTCGCTCGTTTCCGCCAGGGCTTCCCGAGCGGCTCGCAGCGCCGCCGGCGCCTCCTCCTTCATCACCTTGCGCCAGGCCTTCTCGTCCTCGACCGGCGGCTCGAAGAGGAAGCGGATCAGCGCCCAGACCTCCGCCAGCGTCTGCGCCTTCTCCTGGGCGATCTCGCAAGCCTGGCGCAGCCGCTCGTCAGGCTCACGCCCGAGGTGGCGCGCGACCGCCGCCGTGTAATCATCAAGCGGCATCTCCCGCATGAAGCGGCCGTTGACCCAGCGCAGCTTCTTCTCGTCGAAGATCGCCGCCGCCCTGCCGACGTCCTCGACCTGGAAGCGCTCGACCAGTTCGGCGGTTTGCATCAAAGTGGTGTCGTCGTCGGTCCCCCAGCCCAGCAGCGCCAGGTAGTTGCGCACGGCGGCAGGCAGGTAGCCGGCCTCGCGCAGCTCCTGCACCGAGGCGGCGCCGTGGCGCTTGGAGAGCTTCTTGCCGTCGGGGCCGTGCAGCAGCGGCAGGTGCGCGAAGCGCGGCGGCTCGTGGCCGAGCGCGGCGAGGACGAGCAGCTGCTTGGGCGTGTTGGAGAGGTGATCGTCACCGCGGACGACCTCGGTGATCCCCATCTCGGCGTCGTCGACGGCGACCGCGAAGTTGTAGAGGACGGAGCCGTCGCCGCGGGCGATGACGAAGTCGTCGTAGCTGCGATTGGGGAAGGAGACCGGCCCGCGGATCAGGTCCTCGACCACGGTCTCGCCCTCGTCGGGGACCCGCAGCCGCACGGCGCCGCTGGGCTCCACGCTCGGCATCCCGCGGTAACCCACCCCCGCCCCGTGCTCCGCCTTCCAAGCCTCGACGTCCTTGGCCGTGGCCGAGTCCCGGTAGGCGGCGCCGGACTCGAGCAGGCGCTCCAAGGCGGCAGCGTGCCGATCGGCACGCTCGGCCTGCGAGAGCGGGCCCTCGTCCCAGTCCAGCTCCAGCCAGCGCAGCGCGTCGAGGATCTGCTCGACGTTCTCCTCGGTCGAGCGCTCGCGGTCGGTGTCCTCGATCCGCAGCACCAGCTCGCCGCCGCCGTGACGCGCCGCGAGCCAGTTGTAGAGTGCCGTCCTCGCCCCGCCGATGTGCAACGCACCGGTCGGCGAGGGCGCGAACCTGAGGCGGAGAGAGCTACCGGATGGAGAGTCTGCGGACACGATGCTGATCGGCGCGCATGTTTCCACAGCGGGCGGCCTGGACAAGACGATCGAGCGCGGCACCGAGCTTGGCTGCGAGTCGATCCAGATCTTCAACCAGAGCCCAAGGATGTGGCGGCCGACCAAATATGGGCCGGATGACTTCGCCGCCTTCCGCGAGGCGATGGCCGATTCGCCGGTGCAAGCGGTGGTGATCCACGCCGTCTACCTGATCAACTGCGCGACCACGGACAAAGAGCTGCGCAAGAAGTCGCTGGCCTCGCTGACCCACGCGCTGCGGACCGGCGACGGGATCGGCGCTGCCGGCGTCGTCCTGCATCCGGGGGCGCAGAAGGGCGAGGCGCACGGGCCCTCGATGAAACGCGCCGCCAAGGTGATCGCCGCGGCGCTGAAGGACAGCGAGAGCTGCCCGCTACTGCTGGAGCAGACCGCGGGCCACAAAGGATTGCTCGGCCGCGACTTCGACGAGACCGCCGAGCTGATCGAGCTGGCCGGCAGCGGCAAGCGGCTCGGGCTCTGCCTCGACTCCTGCCACCTCTTCGTCCAGGGCTTCGACGTGACCGACGAGGCACACCTGGCGAAAGTGGTCGACGAGGCCGACGAGAAGGTCGGCCTCGAGCGCCTGCGCTGCCTTCACGTCAACGATGCCGCCGCCCCGCTCGGCTCCTGCCGCGACCGCCACGCCAACATCGGCAAAGGCGAGATGGGCAAACGCGGCCTGGCCGCCTTCCTCTCCGAGCCCCGCTTCGAGGACCTCCCCGCGACCCTGGAGACGCCGGGTCCGATCAGGAAAGGCCCAGACCGCAAAGAAGTGCAAGCCGCGAAGCGGCTGCGCAAAGCGGGACTCAAGCTCCGCAAACGATAGGCACGGGAAGCTCAACCACCTCGCGCCCACACCATTATCTCGCCGACGATGTAGTCGGGGCTTCGCATGCTCCCTACATCGACGACCTCGCCGGTAGCAAAATCTTTGTCCCAGATGGAATATTCCTTTGCCATCTCCAGATCGCGGGCCCGGTCATACATGTAAATCCTTACTCGTGTGTTCGGATACTCGTCGAGGATCTCGGCGTTGCGGAAGATAACACCAAGAGAACGCTCATGATTCTCTCTATAAAGAGCGTCCTGAATCGGGCCATAACCGCAGATGAGCTCGAGCACATGGAGCTCGAAGGCCTGGCGCGATACCGCCTGGTATTTGGCCTTCCAGAAGTCTTCTTTGGGCATGGGAGTCAGAACATCCAATGACGGCTAAGGGGCGCACCCTCTACTCGCCATGAGCACGAAGACGGTTTTTGGATGGCTTCCAGAGAATCGAGAACGTAGTTCTCGAATGCGGTAAATCGACTCAGCCACCTCGTGCCCAGACCATTATCTCGCCGACGATGTACTCGGGACTTCGCATGTTCTCTACATCGACGACCTCGCCGGCAGCGAAGTCTTTATCCCAGACGGGATATTCCTTTGCCATCTCTAGATCACGAGCCCGGTCGTACATGTAGATCCTTACTCGGACTTTCGGATACTCGCCGACGAGCTCGGCGTTGCGGAAGATGACCCCAGGAGAGTGTCCATGATCCTCTCTATAAAGAGCGTCCTGAATGGGACCATTGCCTCGAATGAGCTCAAGTACATGGCACTCGAAGGCTCGGCGCGATATCGCCGCGAATTTGGCTTTCCAGTGGTCCTCTTTAGGCGCGAGAGTCATGGGACAACCTCATTGAATGAGGTGACGATTCCGCGAGGCCGCGGGTCTCCCAGGCCAGCCTCAAAATCGACAACCACGTGACGTATGCAGCCTACTCCATCATCGCCGCCGGTTTTCAGCGGCAGAGAATATCGGTAGTTGGTTTTTTCCTGCTGTTTGGGCGTGGCGCTTGTCAGAGCTAGTTGCGTCTCTTCCAGGTCGGTGGCTCCCCAGCCGTGCTTGGCAACGATGTGCCGGTAACCCCAGCCGCCCCATGCGTCTACGTGCCAGGGACTGATTTCTGGTTCACGGCCCGGTATCCAATGCGTAGTGCCCTCATGCAGATAGACATCGACGCTCGCATAGCCTTCAGGACGATTGGTAATCGTGAAAGACGTGATGATGTGTTTGGCGAAGGCTTCCGGCGATCCGTTCCCGCCAGGATTCATGTAGCTGGCGCCGGGAGCGCGATCGCAACGGTGATCCTCCTCCTCATCCGTGATCCGGGGGTCGGGGAAGTTTTCGGGCTCGAGGGCGTGGGCGAAATGCGCGTTGGCGAGCGGCAGCTCGTCGCTTTCGATCACGTCCTCGACGCGGGTTTCCAGCTCTTCCATGCTCGTCGGCTCTTCGGGCCAATCACCGATGCGAATGTTGTATTCGTCTTCGTCGAAGTCCTCGATCGGGCCGAGTACCTCGAAGGGTTTGTCGTAGACGTATGCATGCAGCTCGCGCCAGCCCATTTCGCTGCCGCCCAAGTAGCATTCGTCTTTGCCGACCGTGAAGTCGAGGTATTCGCTCGGTTCGGGGTCGAGGTTCGAACATGCGCCTTCGCTTTTTACGGACCAGCGCTTGAAGGCGCGGACATTGTTCGGCGACGCCCAGAGATAGAAGCCATCCTGCGGAGCGAATAGGCCCACGTCGCCCAGACCTGTTCCTTTTTCGAGCCAAACGAGCGAGAAACCTGTGTAGCTGGGCGAAGCCGGAGAGGCCGGCCCGCCGATGTGCAGCAGCTTGTCGTTGATCGTGTCACCGATCCAGAGACCGATGCTGAACGCGCTCAGGCCAAGCGAGACCTTTCCGATCAGGCTGGCCTTCGGCAGCGTCTTCACGTTGCGGTCAAGCTCGACCAGCTGCCGGTTAACAGCCTCCGTGGCAACGGGATTGGCGTTTGGCGGAGAGGTGTGCTGAGCGTTCCAGATTGAGGTGCAGGTCGAGCCGCAGCTTCCCCCCGATATGCCGGTGCCGCCACTGCGGTAGGCGTATTCAGCAACGGAGTCGACGTTGTCTTTGACGACTTTCTGGACCAGTGCCTGTGCGGGGCTGGCGAAACCGGCCATCACCAGCAAGACCGCGACATTGACGAAAAACATGCTGCGTAGAGGCATTCCCTGTCTCCCTATCGTCAGATTCGACGCCCGCGCTGGACCGTTAGCCATGCAGACATCACCTTTCGGCGCGCCAACGTATCCTAAAAGGGATAAACAAGTTAGTTCATTTTGGAGAACTCAAGTATCGGACGTCGAGCAACTCGTTGATTGCATATCGCCGCCTTCGGCGACATTCCCAGCGAGCCGATCGCCGTCCCTCCCGACACGCAGCGAAGCTCATCAGCTCACCGAGCACGAGCCAAGCGGCTGGGACGCTTAGGCAGCCCCTGGTGCCTCGGTCTCGGGTGTTCCCAGCGCGCTGTGGTGGGAAGCCCGGTCGTGCTCTGGGCGAATGTGCCCGAATAGGGCGCGATATGCAATCTGTCTTCTGTGCGGCGAAGCCGCGCTCCTACTCCGTCGCTAAGCGCGAAGCGCGTGCGACATCAATTCGCCCAGGGGACGACCGGGCTTCCTGCTCGCTGAGCCCTGGGAGCTACCGAATCTGGACGCCGGAGATCGCGCGGGAGATGACCAGGCGCTGGATCTCCGAGGTGCCCTCGAAGATCGTGTAGATCTTCGCGTCGCGGTGCATCCGCTCGACCGGGAACTCGCGGGTGTAGCCGTTGCCGCCGAGGATCTGGATCGCCCGCTCGGTCACCCAGACGGCGACCTCGCCCGCCTTCAGCTTCGCCATCGAGCCCTCGGCGTTCTCGAACTTCTGGCCGCTGCGGCCCATCCAGGCGCCGCGCCAGACCAGCAGGCGGGCGGCGTCGATCTCCATCTTCATGTCTGCGAGGGCGAAGGCGATCGCCTGGTTCTCGATGATCGGGCGGCCGAACTGCTGGCGCTCTTTGGCGTAGTCGAGCGAGTACTCATAGGCGGCGCGGGCGATCCCGATCGCCTGCGCGCCGACCGTCGGCCGGGTCAGCTCGAAGGTGCGCATGGCGGCCTGCCGCGCCGAGCGCCCGCCCTCCCGCGCCCGGGCCAGCCGCTCGTCCAGCGCCTCCT
>DATMDR010000080.1:0-57105 GCA_035557635.1 Solirubrobacterales bacterium
CGAGGGCTCGGCATACGAGTCGGTCCATCCGGGAGCCGGCATCGCGATCGCCGCCGGCGAGAACCTCGAGGTCGACCCGCCGCGCCGGCTCGTCCAGTCGTTCACGGCCCTCTGGGGCGACGACGTGAAGGCCGAGGGCACCTCGAAGGTCACGTGGGAGATCGAGCAGGTCGGAGACTCCTGCGCGCTGACGGTGACCCACAGCGACTTGGGCGAGGACGCGAACAGCCAGCTCTACGGCGGCTGGCCGATGATCCTCTCCGGCCTCAAGACGCTGCTCGAGACCGGAGAGAACCTGACCACTCCCGGCTCCCAGCGTTACTCGGACGCCGAGGAATGGGTCGGCTGAGCGACCTACGACGGTCCTGTCCCGGGCGGTGCGTAGCGATGGTGGATCGCCAGAGCGTTGCCGTCCGGGTCGGGGAAGAAGGCCTGGAAGCAGACGCCGGAGTCGAGCGTCTCGCCCTCGAACTCGACACCACGCGATTCGAGCTCGGTGCCGGTGATCAGCGGCGTCGTGGTAGTCATGCGTTGCTCCCCCCGTCCTCGTCGTACTCGTCGTGCAGGCGCCACCATTCGTAGGGCGGGTCCTGCGGGCGTCCCTCCGGCGAATCCTCCCATTCCTCTTGGCGCCCCAGCGGCGTCAGGTCGAGCAGCGCCCAGTTGCTGGACAGCGGCTCGACCCCGCGCCGGTCGGTGAAGTAGGTGCGGAAGATGCGATCCCCGTCGCGGACGAAGATGCTGAGTCCGAAGGTATCGCCGTCCTGATACTGGTCGGACTGCGGCTCCGGCGGCGATACGCCGAAGTCGGGGTTGAAGTCACTCTCGAACGACGAGTACCAGGGGATGTCGTCCCACCCCATGCGGCGCTTGAAAGCCTCCAGCTTCGGCAGCGGCGCGCGGGAGACGAGAGCGAAGGAGGTGTCCCGAGCGCGCAGGTGCGCCAAATGGCCGAGGTTGTGACGACCATCGAGCAGCCGTCGCAGCCGTGGTCCGAGCTCGGCCCGTACATGAAGTGGTAGACGATCAGCTGCGGCCGCCCTTCGAAGAGTTCGAGCAGCGTCGCCTTCCCCTCCGGCCCCTCGAGCACGTACTCCTTCTCGACCTCGACCATCGGCAGGCGCCGCCGCTCCGCGGCGAGCGCGTCGGCGGCGCGCAGCTGCGCCTTCTCTTTCGCGAGCACTTCCGCGCGCGCCTCCTCCCACTCCTCGGCGGAGACAGCCTGCGGTGGGTTGGGAATGCGGTCCTTCGCATGCTCCGTCATCGCCATCGCCTCCCCTCGCTACCGCTCGACGATCAGGAAGTGGTTGCCGTCCGGGTCGCGGAAGAAGAACATCGGCGGCACCGGGTCCCCTTCGCGCATGATCTCGTCGTCAACGTCGACTCCGCGCGAGCGCAGGGCGGCGTGATCAGCCTCGATGTCGTCGGTGTCGAAGCCGATCCCGGTCATCACCCCCACCGATCCGCCTTCGCCGGGCGGCGTCAGTGCGACCGGCGTTACCGCTCCCGGCGGGACGACCTCGACCCAGCGCTGGCCCTCGCCGTACGCGATGTCGCTGCGCAGCTCGAAGCCGAGCGTCTCGACGAAGAACTCGATCGCGCGGTCCTGGTCGCTGACGGGGGCCATCACGGCGCCCACCTTGGTGATCCGGGTCGCGGTATCTGTCTCAGCCATCTTCTCCTCCTGAAGGTCGGGTTTCCCACTATGACCGAAGTGCGCGGTGAAACTCATCGGGCGGGCGACGACCGAGGCGGCGGACCGATGAGTTCAGCGGTCGCGACCGGTCATAACCCCAGACACTCGATCGAAGGAGGAAGCGATGCAGAAGATCACGCCGTTCCTGTGGTTCGACGACCAGGCCGAGGAGGCGATGAACTTCTATACGTCGGTCTTCAAGGACTCGAGGGTGATCGGCATCAGCCGCTACGGCGAGGCGGGTCCCGGAGAGGCCGGCACGGTGATGATCGCCACCTTCGAGCTGGAAGGGCAGCGCTTCACGGCGCTCAACGGCGGGCCACGCTTCAAGTTCACCGAAGCGATCTCCTTCGAGGTCGACTGCGAGACCCAGGAGGAAGTCGATTACCTCTGGGAGAGCCTGACCGCCGGCGGCGGCGAAGAGAGCATGTGCGGCTGGCTGCGCGACAAATACGGCCTCTCCTGGCAGGTCGTCCCCCGCGTCCTCGGCGAGCTGATGGGAGACGAGGACCGCGAGAAGGTGAAGCGCGTCACCGAAGCGATGCTGAGCATGCGCAAGATCGAGATCGCAGAGCTGCAGCGGGCCTACGACGGATAGGTCAGAAGATTTGGGTGGCGAGGATGCCGGCCTGGGTGGCGATGATCGTGGTCAACGCCGCGATCATCAGCCCTGCGAGCTGGACCATGGTGCGCTGAAGCGCGTCGAATCGGGTGTTCATTTCAGTGCGCAGCGCTCGCAGCTCCTCGTCGACCCGCTTAAAGCCATTCTCGACGCGGAGATTGAGGTCGTCCAGTCGCTCGTCTGTCCAGCTTTTTCTCATCGTCTCCATAGCTTGCACCATAAACGAGTTGTCTGCACGCGTCACCCGCATAATGTGAAATCTCTGCACCAAATTGCGCATGCATTCCGTCACAGAGTCGGTGGGCCGATCTCGATAGCTTGAGGGCCTCTCGCCGATGAGTTTTCGCCCGTCGCGCGGTCTCAGTCAGAGCAAACCCCGAACTGGAGGTGGTCCGTGGCATCGCTGACCCGTTGGGTTCTCGCCCACAAGCGCACCGTCGTCATCACTTGGATCGTCCTGACGATCGCCGGCATGGCCGCTGCCGGGCCCGCCTCCGAAGCGCTCGAGCCGGAGTTCTCGGTCCCCGAGAAGGAAGGCTGGGAGACCAACGTCGCAATCGCCGAGCTCTACAAGGACACCGGCGGCAACACCGCGCCGCTGCTGCCCGTGGTCAGCCTGCCGCAGGGCACGACGGTCGACTCGCCAGAGGCCAAAGCCGACTTGGCGCAGCTCGACCAGCGCCTGCGCGAGGCGCTGCCCGGCTCACGCCTGGCCTCCTACGCGTCGACCGGCGACGAGGCATTCGTCGCCGACGGCGGCCGCACTACGTTCGCGATCATCTATCCGCAGCCCGACCCCAACTCGTTCTTCGGTGAGAATCCGAAGGCCGAGAAAGCCGCGAGCCGGACGCTCGAGGACGCCACGGTCGCGGGCGGCCAGGTGCGGCTGACCGGCTTCGACGCCCTCTTCGAGGACTCCGGCGCCGACAGCGAGGGCCCCGGCGTCCTGATCGAGGCACTGATCGGCGGTTTCGGCGCGCTGCTGGTCCTGGTCTTCGTCTTCGCCTCCTTCCTCGCGGTCGTGCCGCTGCTGATGGCCGTCGTCTCGATCCTCACCACCTTCCTGCTGCTGCTCGGGCTGACCGAGCTGACGGCGGTCTCGCCGATCGTCCAGTTCCTGATCGCGCTGATCGGGCTCGGCGTCGCGATCGACTACTCGCTGATCGTCGTCTCGCGCTGGCGCGAGGAGCGCACCCACGGGCGCGAAGGCGACGAGGCGGTGCAGCGGGCGATGGAAACCGCCGGGCGCGCGGTTGTCTTCAGCGGCATCACCGTCGCGATCGGTCTCTTCGCGCTGGTCGCGCTGCCCCTGCCCTTCCTGCGCTCGATGGGCTACGCGGGCATGCTGATCCCGCTCGTCTCGACCCTGGTCGCGATCACGCTGCTGCCGGTGGTGCTGGCCAAGGCCGGCGCCCGGCTCGACTGGCCGCACCGGCGCACCGACGACAAGGCCAGCCGCGCCTGGACACGCTGGGCGGAGGGAATCGCGCGGCGGCGCTGGCTCGCCGCCGGCGCCGGCATGGCCGTAATCCTGGCGCTCGTGGTCGCCTCGACCGATCTGCAGCTCGGCTACGCCGACGCGAAGACGGCGGCGAAGTCAGGTGACTCCGTGGAGGGGCTGACCGCGCTCGAAGAGGCCGGGCTCGGCGAGGGCACGCTGCTGCCCCACGAGATCCTGGTCTCCGGCGGCGCCAACCCCGAGCAGGTGGCGGCTGAGCTGAGCCAGGTGGAGGGGATCCACGGCGCCGTGGCGCCCAACAGCCCGGACTGGCGGCGCGAGGGGACCGCCGTGGTCGAGGCGATCCCGGTGCCCGACAGCGGCTCCGACGAGGGCAAGGCGGCGCTCGAGGGCGTGCGCGATGTGGCCCACGCAGCCGATCCCGACGTGGCGGTCGGCGGCCAGCCGGCCTCCAACGAGGACTTCATCGACGCCGTCTACGGCAGCTTCCCGCTGATGATCGCGCTGATCACGATCACCACCTTCATCCTGCTGGCGCGAGCCTTCCGCTCGCTGCTGCTGCCGCTGAAGGCGATCCTGCTCAACATCCTCAGCGTCCTTGCCGCCTGGGGCGTGCTGGTGCTGGTCTGGCAGCACGGCTACGGCTCGGAGGCGATCTTCGGCATCGAGGCGACCGGGTCGATCCCCTCCTGGATGCCGCTGATGATCTTCGCTTTCCTCTTCGGCCTCTCGATGGACTACGAGGTGTTCATCCTCTCCCGCATGCGGGAGGAGTACGACCGCACCGGCTCGACCGACATCGCTGTGATCCAGGGCATCGGCCGGACCGGGCGACTCGTCACCAGCGCCGCCCTGATCCTCTTCCTCGCCTTCGTCGCGATGGCCTCGGGACCGGGGACCGAACTGAAGATGATGGCGACGGGCCTGGCCGCCGGGATCCTGCTCGACGCCACCATCATCCGCGCCCTCATCGTCCCCGCCGTGATCGCCCTGATGGGCCGCTGGAACTGGTGGCTGCCGGAGCGGCCGGCCCGGTGGCTGCGCGTCGAGCCCTCGGCGCTGGCGCCTGCGCGGGCGGCGACGAGCGAGAGTGAGGCCTGAACGGCGAGTCGACTTAGAGAAGCTGAGTAGCGAGCAATCCGGCCTGAGTAGCAATGAGACCGACCAGCGCTGCGATCATCACGCCCGCGAACTGAATCATCGTGCGCTGAAAAGCGCTGAATTCAGCTTGCATCGTGTTGAAGCCTTCGTCCATGCGGCGTTCGAGGCGATCGAAGCGTTGGTCGACCGCTTCGAAACGTTGATCGACAGCTTCGAAGCGCCGGTCGATCACGTCAAAGCGATCGTCGATCCGGTCAAACCGCTCTTCGAGTCGCTCGTCGGTCCAGCTCTTCGTCATCGTTTGGATGATGACAGCGTAATGAGCTGTCTGCGCACCCGTGGGACGCAGACTGTGAAATCTCTGTGCCAACTTCCGCGTACTAGAGCGAAATACAGCGCTCGAGCTCTGCGGCAGTCAGCCCTTCACCATTTACGACACGACGGGCGACGAGCGCAACCATTGCGGCGATGATCGCCCAGTCCTCACCCGACAACTCGGCAAGCCGCTCGATCGCGGCGTGCTGGAGCCTTACGCCCTCTGCCCCGCCGGCGACGATCTCGACTGTGAGCAGGCGAGCGGTGGGAGTGTCACTTGCGAGTAGCTCTGCCGCAACGCGAATCCCGGCCTTCACCTTTGCGTCCCGCTCTCTCTCTATCTCGCAGGCCTCTTCAACCCCCTCCAGCAACCGCCCGAACAGCCCCTCGAAGCTCGCCAGCAGACAGGCGTGCTTATCCCCGAACTGCTTGTAGAAGCTGGCCGTAGAGACCGAGGCCTGCCGCGTGATGTCTGCAACTGCGACGGCGGCATATCCCAGCTCCGCACACACCTCCGCCATTGCCGCGATCAACCGTTCGCGCTGGTTGCGCTCGACCACATCGCGGGGGATCCCGTGCTGCCCGCCCGGCAGCCGCCGCGGGTCCCTGCCTGGCTTCTTCATAGGCGAAGGATAGCCGCAGTTCCCAAAAGTTATTATCAGATTTGATAATCTCTACCCACGCCGAAAGATGCCGACATAGCTGAGATCCTCTATGCGGACCATCGCGAATCCGCCGACCACGATCACGTCCTCGCCGATCTGGCGGACCGTTTCGAGATGGTGCTCGAAGCGGTCGAGGAAGACGAGGGCTGGGCTACCAACCGGGTCACCCCGGGGAAGGTGATCCTGGGGAACCTCGACGGGATCGAAGCTGGAGTCCGGCAGATGATCCGCCAGGCGCCGCTGGAGATCGTCACTGTCGAGCTTCCCTCCGGCGGGGAGGTGACCGTGCCCACCGCCGAGGAGACCCTGCGGATAAAGGCCTTCCTGGTCGTGCGCCGCAACCAGACCCGCGACTATCTCGACCTCGCGGCGCTGTCGGAGTACCTGGGCGTCGATCGCGCTGCTGAGGTCCTGGCGAGCATCGACGACTACTACGCCGATCAGCATGGTGAAGGGGACGGGGTCGCGTCTCAGCTCGTCCGCCAGCTGTCCGATCCACAGCCCGCCGACAGCTCGGTCATAGCCCAGCTCTCCTCCTACAGGCGCCTTCGAAGCCGCTGGAGCGACTGGAACGCGGTGACCGAAGTGTTGGGGGCAGTTGGCGCCAGGATGCTCAGCCCGTGAATACGCTCGCCTTTCGCAACGTCGATGCCTCGCCGCAGGATCCGGTGGCCGACTGGCCGCTCGAGGCGATCCAGACTGCCCTGGAGCGCGGCGGGCTAGGGGATTGGCGTCAGCTGACGCGTGCGATCCAAGCCGAACCCTGGGGGCCAGTCGCACGCTGGATCGAAGAGACGCTCATCTGGAGCCGACCCTACGGTGTCGCCATGGCATTCGAACGTGCTATCTCGCATTCCCGCGATGCCGTAGAGGCAGCGGAGCGTGAAGCAGTAGCGACCGAGATCGCCCGACTCGTGAGCGAGTCCGGACTCTCTCGCACCGAGTTCGCTTCCCACATCGGCACTTCGCCTTCGCGGCTCTCGACATACGTGAGCGGCAAGGTCACCCCGTCGGCCGCACTGCTGCTGCGGATGCGCCGAATAGCCGAGCGGAGCCAGTCTGCTCTTTGACAGCCCTGGGGCCGGGATCTCTCCCGGCCCCAGAAGATGACTCATTTGATCTCTAACGCAGCGTAGTGCCCCCCGTGTAGGTGGAGCTGTTGTGTTCAGCCTGGCTGCCACAGAGAGTGGAGCCGGTCCTCGAGTAGTCGAGGCCTTTGGCGTTCAGGCCGACTGATATGCCGCGACCGCTGCCTTCGCCGACCGTGGCGTATTTCACTTCGGTAACCCCGGCCTGCGATTTGTAGGTGGCGACGCAGAGCACTTTGCTCATCGCTTTGTCCGCGTAGATGATGACTTCGGCCCCATCGCCCGCTTCTGTGCAGCCGACGCCCATCGATCCACCGGTGTCGAGCGTCCACTTGCAGCTGTTCATCAGGATCAGCGCCGGGAAGACGACCCCTAGAACCGGTTTGGTCCAGCAGCCTCCGTACTCGGCATCGAACGCCAGCGAGGAGCTCGGCCCGGCCAGTTCATCGCTGAAGAAGCTGGCTTCGGCGCAATAGACCGCTCGAGAGCCGATCGTCAGGACATGCGTATTGCCCGAATCCTGATTCCCGCTGAGCACAGTGGGGTAGTTTTCGGCTTCGAATCCTCCTTTGCCCGTGTAGACGCCTGGCTGCTGAATGCGGAGGCCTACCGGAGCTCCCCCCACAGATCCTTCCAGCTCCCAGGTACCGCCGTAGACCAGATGGTTGATGGTCAGGCCCGCGCAACCTCCTGTCTCCGATGCGGCCAGCAATGCATCTGCCCTGGCCAAGACGGAGTCATCGCTGGAGCTTTCGCCGTTCACTTCGTTGATCAAGCTGCTACCAGTGAGTCCGCCTTGTGCGGAGATCGAGAGGTCGCAGGTGGCTCCGTTGAGTTTCATCGGACCGCAGCCGGGCGGTCCGACCTCGAACGTGGCGTTGGATCCGGCGCCGGAATGGAGGCTATAGGCGCAGCCGTTCATTTCCAGGGTCGAGCTACCGTAGAGTTTGCTGGTGCACGAGTAAGAACCGCTCCACGTCGTCACGGTGTTAGTTGGCGCTCCAACTTCCATCGCAAACCCAGGTGGTTCAGCACACACGAACTGGTGTGAGCCCGTCTGGAAGACGTGGTTGTAGCCCTGTCCTTCAACGGCTGCCGGATACAAATCTGCGGTGAGCGTCGCCGCCGACGCTGACGTGGCACCCACGGTCGCACTCAGGGCAAGCGCCATGACGGCGGCAAGGCCCAACTTTCTAATCCGTTTCATTTCTACCTCCTTGCTCGGCGGGCATGCAGCCGCCGAGGTGACTGGTTTGACTGGTTGTGTCCTGGTGACGTCTTGGAAAGTCGCTGGCGCAGCTGGGCCTAGGGCGAGGCCCGGCGCTTCCGCTTGCCGCTCTTTCGGGCCTTGCCCTTGCACTTCGCCTTGACCACCGGCTTGAAGTTCTTCACCCGCCCGTTGTGGGCCCGGAACTCGGCGATCGCGCGGTACTTGCCCTTGCAGAGATTGGTGCTGTTGATGATCAGGCCCTTGTTGCCGCCCTGCATGGTCAAGACGAAGCTGTCGACCGGAGCGTCGGGGGCGGTCTCGAAAGTGTTTCTGATCCGGCCTTTCAATGAGTCGACCCGCCCGACCAGGTCGATCTGGATCTGGCCGTTTCTGAGCGCGGCGACCAGGTCGGGGAGCTTGTGCTCGGAGGACCTGAGGTAGACCGGGCCCTCGACCGGTTGATCGAGCAGCGGGGTGATCGCCTTGGCGTAGCCGTAGACCGATCTTGCCGGACACTGGTCGACTGCGTACTGCACCCTGGTGCAGACGGTGCCGATGTGGCCTTGGTCGAGGAAGGCGCTTCTGGGCAGCGTCACCCTGGCGTAGGAGATGTTGGCTTCGCCGCGTTTCATCGCCAGCTTTGCCCTGAATTTGGGATGGGCGCCTCGCTTCGTGCCGCCGATCAGCTTCAGGTTGAGCTTGGGGTCGAAGCGCAGAGCGGCGCAGTCGGCAGCCTGGAAGGGAGTCGAGACGACGACCGGGTTGTTGTCTGCCTCTGAGGCGAAGTCGAGGCCGGAGCCAAGCAGCGTCGATGCCGTGGAAGTGCGCTCGCAGCTGGTCGGGTTCAGCACGAAGTTGGGCTTGTCGACGTATGCCCTTATGTCGCGGGCGTGGACGACGATCCCGTCGATGATGTGGGGGATTGGGTCCGAGCCGGTGGCGTCGACGAAGACTTCGGCCGTGGTTCTGTCGATTTTGAAGCCCTGGCGCACCACGACCGTGCCGAGGTCGAAGGGACCGACCTTGGCCGCTGTGATCGCGGCGATGCTTAGAGCGGAGCCGTTGTAGGGGCCGGCTAGGTAGATCTTGCCGGGGGCATAGGCGGGGCTGGGGCCCACGCCTGCTCCGGCCAGAGTGCGGCCTACCTCTGATGCGGCGGGGCAGGAGGGGTTCTGTTCCTCTTCTGTGCCGGTCCTTTGCTTCGCTGCCTCGATCGCGGCATCGGAGCAGTAGGGGATCCCCGCCAGCTTGCCGGTGATCCCCGGCGGCAGCTTGATCGAGAAGCGGGTGAACTCCTGTTCGGAGTCGGTTCTGCTCAGCCGCAGGTTGAAGGGGGAGTAGCTCCCCGCTCTGTTGTTGAGCGTGCCGGCCAAGAGGCCCGGCTTGAAGGGCGGCAGGCCGCCGGTCGGGCAAGGGCCTTCGTTCGGGCCGGTGATGATCTCGAAGGTCGAGGTGGTGGTCAGCGGGGATGCGCCCGACCAGGGGTGCAGGGTGGCCGCCACGGTGTGTTTGCCGCAGGCGGGTGGTGTCGCGAGGGGCGATCTCGCGCCCTCGCGGAAGTGCAGGCGGAAGTGAGAGAAGGGCAGCTGGGGCAGGTCGTCCGCGACCGTGGTCAGCTGGCCGGTCTGGGGATCTGGCTTCACCTCCAGGGCTTGGGTGACGACTATCCCCAGGGTCGGGTTCTTGATCACGACGTAGAGGGCCAGGAGGGAGCCGAACTCGTTCTCGTAAGGCTCGGCGATGTAGAGGGCACCGTTTACCTGTTCCTCCAAGAGCGGCGTCTCGACTTCGACCGTGCCGATCTTCGCGGCGCCCGGGCAGCCTGCCCCTGGAGCCGAGGAAGCGCTCTCTTTGGCCAGCTGCGCCTCGGTGCAGACCTCGAGCCCTTCGGCGATCGCGGGGTTGGTGGTGAAGCCCTGGGGCAGGGTGACTTCGACTTTCCTTATGTCGGAGTTGGCGAGGCCTTTGGGGTTGGTCAGGCCCTCGTCTTCGATGTCGAGGGAGAAGTCGAGGCCCGAGGGCGAGGAGGCGGCCTTTGAGGTCGGCTGGGCGGCGATCGAGGGCGAGAAGCCGAGTTTGCCGCAGCCGGTGAAGCCCAAGGGGTTGGGCGGGACCGAGTCGTCGTGGGTGGTGGCGATCTGTTTGTCGAAGACACCCGGCACCTGCCAGGAGTCGGCTTCGAAGATCGTCTGCAGCGGGCCTTCGCAGGCGCGGGGGACGGTGATGAATGGGACTTCGGCGCCTCCGGCATCGCCGCCGCGCTCTTTGTCGTGGGCGGGGTCGGCCGGGACGCCCCAGACGGTCAGCTCGGAGCTGTAGATGGTCAGCGCCTGGGCGACGTTTCGCAGCGTGGCTATGACGTTGTAGGGGGGTGAGGGGTTGACGCCTAGCTCGACCGTGACCGGGACTTGCAGGACCTCGAAGCCGATCTTGGCCGCAACTCCCGGCGGTGGGATCAGGTTGAAGACGCGGGGGTGGAAGACCCCGTTGGGGCCGGTATCGACGTCGTTGGTGCCGATCACGCTGCCCAGCGGGCAGTGTTCGTCGCCGGGGAGGAGGAAGTCGGCGTTGGAGCAGCGCGGGGTCGCGGTCGGCGAGCCGACGAAGCCGGGGATCTGGGCGACGGTCAGGTTCTTGACGTCCTGATCGGGCACCTCGATGCCCTGCACCGGGTCAAAGACCGTGTTGAACGCCAGGGTGGTCGTCATCTCATCGGGATGGGCGCCGGCCTGGGTGAGGGCGCCGCCGCCGGGGGCGGTGAAGGTGACGTCGGTGTCTTTGAGGCCGAAGGCTGCTTGGGCGCCGGGAGAGGTGAGCGCGGCGAGAAGCGCTGCGGCGGCAAGGGCCAAGGCAAGCCGCTTCATCGTCCCGCCCTCCCCTTGGCGTTGCCTCGCTTGGCTCGCTTCTGTTTCTTGCCCGGCTTCAGGCAGCGCGTCTTGCCGGCTTTGCGCACCGCGCGCCTGCCTTTCGGGCAGCGCGGTTTGGTAGCGGCGCCTTCTTTGAGGTTGCCCGCCCCTTCGTAGGTCGATGAGGCGGGAGTCGGGTCCTCGGGCGGGGTGGGAGTGCCCTGGCAGGCTTCGCCCTCACACGAGGGGGGATCGGCCGCCGGCGCTGGGAAGCCCCCGTTCACCCGGGCGTCGTAGATGTCGCGCAGGCCGAAGTCCTGGGGCAGCAGGCTCGAGCCGGTGAGGATGAAGACGTCCCGCCCGTCGGCGGAGGCATCGACGAGTTCGGTGTCCTGGCCACTTTCGCCGGTGGAGATCAGGCTGAGGCAGCCCTCGTTGGGTGGGCTGAAGGCGGGGGCTTCGGTGCTGCAGGTACCGGTGCCCGGCGCCTCCCACTGGTAGACGTCGGCGCGGCCGTTGCTGTCGCGGGGCAGGAGCGCCTCGAAGCTCTCGAAGAAGAGTCGGCTGCCGTCAGAGGAGAGGGCGTTGCCGGGCTGGGTCTGGTTGATCCAGCCCGGGATGCGGGCGGCGACCCAGAGCTCTGTTCCCGCGGCGACCGCCATCCGGCGCCCCGCCGAGGGCCGCGCCCCGCTGGGGGCGCAGGAGGCGCAGCGCAGCTCCCCCTCGCCGCCGTTTGCGGCGGCGTCATAGAGGAAGACCTCGGCGTCGGGCTCGCCGCTGGCGATGTCGGTGTTGTCATAGCCCGTCAGCGGCGCGGTCGAGGTGAAGGCGGCGTGCAGGCCGTCGGGGCTGACCCGCGAGAGGCGCGCCTGGGGCTGGGAGTTGAGCGGCGAGGGAATGAACCGCTCGACCGAGGCGTCAATCTGCGATGAGAGCACCCCGATGAACTCGAAGCCCACCCCACGCTGGTAGAGGTAGAGGTTCGCTTTGCCGGCCTGGGCGCTCGCCCCCTCTGGGCTCTCATCCGCGCCGGGCATCACTTCGGTGGAGGCGAAGTAGAGGCGCGAGGCGTCCTCGCTGGTGCCCATCGCGCCTTTGAACCCTTTGGCGATCAGGGTCGAGGCCCCTGGCTGGTAGGCGATCCCTTTGGCGGCGTCGTATTCGAAGAGTTCTTCGCCGACCGAGTAGAAGGCGACAGAGCCGTCGGCCGCGGCCTCCAGGAAGCGTGCCCCTTCTTTGGCGATCTCCAGCGTGCAGGCCTTCGCAGCTTCGCTGCATTTTTTGGCGACGATCGCGCTCTGGGGCTGGGTCGGGTTGACGCGCAGGTAAAGGGCGCCGAGTTGGTTTTGGCTGCCGGGTGTCCCGGTGTCGCGCGGCGTCGCCGCAGTAGTTCCAGCGCTCCAGAAGACCCGCCCCCCGTCGGCGGAGACCGCGTGGCGGACGCTGTTTTCCTTGAAGGTGAAGGGGAAGCCCTGGAAGGTGCCCGCCGAGGAGTGGGTGCTGGCGGCGTTGCCGTCGGGCAGGACGCTGACCAGGTGAAGCTCGCCTTCGCTCGATGCATAGACGCGGTAGACGTCGCTCATCCCCGGCCGCGGCAGCTGGGGGGTGTCGGGGGCCGGGCTGGTACTGAGTGCATCGCTTGCCTTGGCCAGGGCTGCGCCGGCGTTGGTCGCGGTGACCAGGCACTGGAAGGAGGCGGGGGTGGCCAGGTCGGCGGGGGTGGTGAGGTAGGCCTGGGCGGTGGCGGCGGCGATCGCCACGCCGTTTCGGTACCACTGGTAAGTGAAGGAGGGCGAGCCCTGCCAGCCGGTTTCGTTTGGATCGCAGCTGAGCGTCTGAGCGCCCGCTCCGCCGACGGTGAGCTCTGCGTCGGAGCTGGGGGCGGCGATCTGGGCCGGCGCCAGCGGCGGTGCGGTGGCCGGGTAGGGCTCGGCGATCATCGCCGGGTTGACCACCTGGGTTATGCCGCCGCTTGCGTTTGAAGCGAAGACCTGGCACTGGATCGCTTTGCCGTTGTCGGCGGTGACGGTTTTATAGGTGGGTTCCGTTTTGCCCGCGATCGGGACGCCGTTTCGAAGCCAGCGGTAGGTGATGCTCGAGGCTTTGACCCCCGGCTGGCATTCCAGTTCGGTGCCTTTGTCGGTGCTGGCGCCCTGGGTCATCATCGCCGGCGCCCGGAAGACGGCCATCTCGCCGTCGGCCGAGCTCCCCTGGAAGGTGGGGAAGAAGAAGCCCACCTGGTTGCCTACTCGCCAGCCCGGCGCCGCCACCGGGCTGAGCAGCTCATAGGTGCCCTCGTCCTCGCCGCAGTTATCGCGCCGGTAGAGGTTCTGCATCTCGCTCGGGGCCCCGGGGGCGAGCGCTATGTCTGCGTCCTGCAGCATCCAGCCCTGGCAGAGGTCCTCGCTGAAGGCCTTGAACTCAGAGCCGTTGAAGAGGAGGTCGCCGGTGGCATAGAGCAGGGGCAGCTTTCGCGGCGCCGTGATCGAGCGGGTCTGCCAGCCCGTCTCGGGGCCGCGCTGGGAGAGGTACTGGTGGATCAGGGCGCCGCCGGCGGGATCGGCGTAGGCGGCCGCCAGGGTGGCGAAGGTGAGCGCGTTGCCGTCGGCGGAGCTGAGGTCGTGGGCGCCGGCGGCTTCGCTGATGTCTGAGTTGTTCTTGTCGAGCGGCGATACCAGCTCATAGGCGCGGCAGTCGGGGAGCTTTGCCGAGGGACCGGTGCGGAAGGCCTGGTTGGGGCAACCGGTGTCGGAGTCGCCGGGCAGGCCGGGGGTGTGGAAGCTCTCTTCGGGCCCAAACGTCGGGCCGCCGCCTTGGGAGGTGGCCACGAAGCGGTAGCGGTAGGTGGTGTTTGGGCTGAGCGCTTTGGCGGCGCCAAGGAAGACGCCTTTGGTTTTGACCACGGCGTCGACCACGACAGCGCCAAGCTGTGAGCCGGGGAAGAGCGCCGTCTCTTCGCAGCCGCCTTCGGAGCATTTGCCGGTGCCGTACTGGACGTAGTAGGAGGTGTCGGGCCAGAAGTGGGGGTTGATCTCGGCCGCCACCGTCGCCCCGTCGGTGTCGACCGAGAGGGCATAGGTGTCTGAGATGGTTGGCGCCAGCGAGGGCGGTGGGCAGATGTCGGGGTTCGGCGGGGGACCGTAGAGGGAGACGAAGCTGTTGGTGAAGCTGGGGTTGTTGAAGAAGAGGTCGACGCCTTCGATTCCGCAGGCGGTCGAGGTGGCGATCGCGGTTGGGTCGGTTGAGAACTGGTCTTTGTTGCCGCTCCCGCCCAGTTCTTTGCCGAACAGCGCTTCCTCGCCGCCGCAAGTCGAGTTGAAGCGGGCGATTTCGCGCGGGATGGATGGACCGCCAGCGATGAACCCCTTCACCACGTAGACCTCGCCCCCGGGCCCAACCGCGATTGCCCGCGGGTTGTGGGCTTTGATCGTGCAGAGGAGGCTGCCCGCAGGACTCAGCTTCAAAACGTCGGGTTTCGACTGGGGTTCCGAGAGCGCCCGGAAGCGACCCAGGTAGAGCGCTCCACTTCCCGGGTCGACCGCCAGCGAGTTAACCGTCTCGCCTTTCAGCAGTTCGCCGGGGTCGGGCAGGTTGCCGAGATATTTGCCATCGGTGTCGAACCTCTGGATCCGTTCCATGTCGCCGACGTAGATCGTGTCGGGGGAGCCGGGGTCGATCGCGATGAAGCTGCCTTCGGCCGGCGCGGATCCGAGGGATCCGAAGGAGAACTGGCCGGCGGCGGTTCCCACCACCCCGGCCTTGCAAGCATCGCCATCGACGGCGACACAGACCTCCGGCGCTCCACCCTGGTTGACGGTGGTGGCCGAGCTGGTGAAGGGTGAGGGCAGTGTGGCGTTGGCGCCGGGCGCTTCGGGATTCGGTTCAGTGGTGGTGGATTGAGAGCTTGCCTTCGCCACCGTTCCACCGGCGTTCGTCCCGCTCGCCACGCACTGGAAGACGGCCGGGCTTACGAGGTCACCGGTCGTGACGACGTAAGTGGAGCTGGTGGCCCCGCTGATCTCGACACCGTTGCGATACCAGGCGTACGTGAACGTCGGCGAGCCGCTCCAGTCAGCCGCTTTGGGGTCGCAGGTGAGGGTCTGCCCACCGGACCCGCCCACTGAGAGAGGTCCGCTTGTTGTGACGACGAAATGACTTGGCGTGGTCGGAAGAGCAGCAGCCGGGAAGGGGACGACGATCTGCGGCGGTGTCGCGATCGCCGTGGTGCCAGCATTGGCGTTGGTGGCGGTCACCTGGCACTGGAGAGCCGCCCCTTCGTCAGCCGCGGTGGCGGTATAGGTGGAGGCTTCTGCCCCTGCGATCGGCGCGCCGTTGCGAAGCCAGCGGTAGGAGATCGTCGTCGCCGAGGTCGTGGTCTCGCATTTGAGCTGCGTCCCCACCGGCTGGGCCAGGGCCGAGGTGTCGAGGGCGAGCTGGGGGATGTCGTCGCCGCCGAGATCTCCTTCGAAGGAGATCTCATAGGGAGTCGTTCCTTCTGGGTCACCCGGGCCTCCTGTTACCGAGACTTCGCCGCCCTGACCGCCGATCAGGCTCAGCGCCTCGAGTGCCGCCTCGACTTCAGAGGCGGAGGCGTTGTGGGGGATCGGGGCGGTCTGCTCGGTTCCCCCCGCCGGGAAGGGGTTGGTGAAGCTGAGCCTGAAGGTCCCTCCTCCCGCGGCCACTTTGACCTGCTGGGTCTCGTCGTTTGAGGAGTCGCCCGGGCCGGTGGCGACCACGTCGCCGCCCCAGGCGCGCAGGAACTCTCCGTCGGGGGAGAACTTCTGGATGCGGCGGTTGTCTGTTCCGTTGCTGTTGTCGACGACG
Source organism: Solirubrobacterales bacterium (assembly GCA_035557635.1). Classification (GTDB taxonomy): domain Bacteria; phylum Actinomycetota; class Thermoleophilia; order Solirubrobacterales; family 70-9; genus VRUE01. The sequence goes on from DATMDR010000080.1 coordinate 15,827, forward strand.
TAAAGGTCACCGACGCTGTCGAGGGCAAGGCCTTCGGAGCCTCCGGTGGAAGTCTGACCACCAAACTGGCCGGCCCCGCTGCCGTTTATTCCCGTCTTGCAGACGTCGCCGTTGGCGGGTACGCAAACCTCGAACTGGTCTTCGGGCGTGGTTGTGTCATCCCCGGGGCCGGTAGCGACCACGTCCCAGCCCCAGGCGTGAAGGAACTCGCCCCAGGCGGTGAACTTCTGGATGCGGAAGTTGAACTTGTCGGCGACGTATGCATCGCCACTGGTGGGGTCAACGGCGATGCCACGGGGACCTACACACTGCCCACCAGCTGGGCCGGTCTGGCAGAACTGGCGCAGCAGCGAAGGACTCGCGGCATCGGCGGGGGCGGTTGCAACGGTCGCGACGAAAACCAGCACCGAGATAGTCAGCATCCAAGTGATTGCTAGGGGGCCAAAATGGGTCGGTCGTTTGTGCTTTGTCATGGCTGCTTCTCCAAATGGCGATCACTGGTTTGATTGTGGGTCACATACAGCATTGGACGGCTTCGCTCTCCGCTTCGTACACACGTGGCATAAGAACTAGACCCGAGTGACAGTCGCCAGAAGCCAGCTGTCACTCGGGTCTGCATTCCGGTTGAGCCCTATTCGGTGTTCACTGCCCAGGAGCCGTTGGCGTGCCCGCCGGGAGATTCAAAGAGACCGAATTTGTTTTCTTCTTTGAGGAGGAAGGGGATCACTGCTCCGCTCTCGGGATCAGGGCTTATCCACAGCTCAGATGGTTCAGGTTCGAATTCTTCATTGAGTTCAAAGCCTCCAGGCTTGATGTCATCCACCGTTTTGGCGAATACACAGAGATACCCAGGTTTGGCTTGGGGATCTGAATCGGTCCCGGTACCACAGAACGGTTCAAGTTCGACAGGAAGCGTTCCACCATTAGTGAAAGACCCATTCCCTGGATTGATCACTTGAAAGCCTTCTACCAGTCCCGGAGAGACGTAGACGATGTCCGGAGCGGGCTCGACTTTCGACAGGTAGGAGATCGAGACCTGACGAGGGATCAGACCTTCCGCTTGTTCACCATATTCTCCGTAGACGCTCCACACCCCGGTCAGGACAGTGGGAAGCCCGCCACCTTCACCGGGAGGTCCCGTCGGACCGGTGGGACCAGTAGCACCGGTCGTGCCTTCGCCGGTCGGGCCGGTGGGACCTGTCGGACCTGTTTCACCAGTCGGACCGGTCGGGCCGGGAGGTCCACCCGGGGTACCGGGTTCGCCAGTCGGTCCGGTCGGGCCTGTCGGCCCGGTTGTGCCTTCACCCGTTGGTCCGGTCGGGCCGGTCGTACCTTCGCCTGTCGGTCCGGTCGGGCCTGTTGCGCCGGCGCCAGTCGGTCCTGTCGGGCCGGTCACTCCGGTAGATCCCGTGGGGCCGGTGGGGCCCGCGGCTCCAACGCCGGTTGGGCCTGTCGGCCCGGTCGCGCCTTTGGCGCCATCGGTTCCGTTGGTCCCGTCTTTGCCGTTGGTCCCGGCTGGGCCCTGGGGACCAGCGGGTCCTTGCGCGCCAGCGGCGCCTGTGGCCCCCTTCGGGCCTTTCAGCTTTTTGAGCACGCTCGGCTTGATCTGGTTGGTCGAGGTGATCAGGTATTTGGCGGCGAAGGCGCCGCTGGTCATTCCGAATACGAGTGCTACGACGGAAACCGCCAGGCCGGCGGCACCGAGCTGCTTGCGTAGTGCTTGAAGCGATGCCTTCGCACGTCGTTTCACGTTCTCTCCTTGTCCCTCGAGCCTCTCTGCCGGCCGCTTCCCTGTGCGGCACTCCCACGAGGCTCGTCTATGTGGTCCCTTGGGTGCTGTTACTGACGTTTCCCTGATGCTTCTGTCTGGAGTGGCTCTCGTTCCCAAAAGTTGAGAGATGTTCCAGAACTGGCGCTAGGAAAGCACCCCTTCGCGAGGTTGTCAAGAGAAAGTTCCCAAAAGAAAAGAAGCGTTCCCAGAGGCGTTCCCGACGCATATGCGCGGGTACCGAATTGGGCGACTGCCAGCGGGTGCTCTGCGTGACCTAGGCGGCCGGGTTTGCGAGCGGCACCTTCGCCGGCTCGAAGTCGCGGCCGTTCAGGGTCGCGATGGTGAGGTCGTGGGCGAGGGCGGTCGCCGCGATCAGGCTGTCCTTGACCGGCATCGGCTTGCCCCGGCGACGGAGATCGGCGAGCAGCTCCGCCCAGCGCAGGCCGACAGCCGAATCCCAGGGCAGGCAATCCATTCGCCCCACCCCACTCGCGAACCAGCGCTCGAGCCGCGCTCGGCGGGCACCCCGTGCCAGCAAGAGGATGCCGAACCTCACCTCGCCGAGAACGACGGGATCGATGACGAGCTGCCGCTCATTGCGGCGCAGCCATTCGACCACGCGCCGATCGGGGTCCGCCTTGGTCGCGTCGGAAAGCACGTTGGCGTCGACGAGATACTTCACAGCGTGTCAGTCGACTCAGAGTCGATGGCGACGAAGTAGCCCTTTTCCGGGCACGCCAACAACTGGTCGACCAGACCCGCGTTAGCCGGTGGCTTCACCCGCGTGAGCCTGTACTCGTCAGCAGCGACGCGTTCGATCTCGAACTCCTCTCCCGGCTCGATTCCATCGAGGCGCCTCAGCTCGGCTGGAAGGACGATCTGTCCCTTTGTCGATACCTTCGTCGTCATAAGTAAGACGTTATCTTACCCACACTGTGGGCGGGCCTCTCCCTAAGGCTGGGCGCGGCCGATCTCTCCCCCCAGCCGCGCTGCCTCCTCCGCCCCCAGGTAGGGCGAGAGAATGAACTCGGCGCAGTCGGGAAGCAGCTCTTCGAGTTGCTCCGCCTCTCCCGCCGCGACCTTGCGGCTGGCGAGGGAGACGAGGGCGCCGATCGTCGACTCCTCGGTTGAGTCGGGAAGGGGACGGTCGCGTTGGCGCTCCGCTCTGCCCAGCTCGAGGAAGGGAACCGCCTCGTGGACGGCGTCGTGGAAGCGGGCGGAGACGGCCGGGCCCGCGCCCTGCGACTCGACTAGGCAGAGGCGAGCGAGGTCCGGCTCGGCGGCAAGAAAGGCGAGCACTGCCCGGGTGGCGGCGATCGCCCTATGAGGCCAATCGGGAATCGGCGCGATTGCCTCGGCGGCCAGCTCATGGACGTGGCCGGCGACGACCTCGAAGGCGGCGAGGAAGCACTCCTCCTTGCCCTCGAAGTTGGCGTAGAAGACGCGCCGGGAGACTTTCGCCTCGGCGGTGATGTGGGTGATCGTCACGGCGGCGTAGCCGCGTTCGGCGACCGCCGTAGCGAGGCCGGCGATCAGCCGCTCGCGCTGGTTGTGGGCGACCTGCTCGGGAGTGAAGCCGTGGCGACCCGCCGGCAGGGGGCCGAGCTCTTCGACGCTCACCTTCCCTTCCCCACCTCAGCGCTCATCGCCCGGCCCGCCCCGCGCTCAGGCCGAGGCGGCGTCGGCGGCGTCGCCCGCCTCCCGCGCCGCCTCTTCCTCGCCGACGTAGGGACGCAGCAGGAACTCGAGCGTCTCGGGCAGGAGGCCGCGCAGCTCCTCGGCGCGACCGGCGACGAGGCGCTGGTTGACGACCCAGAGGACGCCGCCGGCGAGCGTGTCCTCGAGCGTCGCCGGCAGCTCCGCTTGGCGGGGATTGAGCTCGCGACCTCCCCGCAGCAGCGGCGCGAAGCGCTTCAGCGCCGCCTCGTGATGGGCGACCGCCTGCGGGCCCGCGGTCAGCGCCTCGACCATGCAGGCGCGGGCGACGTTCGGGTGTGCGGCGATCGTCTTGAAGAGGGCGCCCAGCCCGGCACCGACCCGGTCCGTCCAGGGACCGGCTTCGCGCTCGTAGGCATCCTCGACTTCACGCGCGGTGTGCTCGAGCGCGGCGTCGAAGAGGGCGAGGAAGCACTCCTCCTTGTCCTCGAAGCTCTTGTAGAAGGTCGCGTAGCCGACTTTGGCGCGGCGGACGATCTGCTCGATCGTGGTCGCCGGGTAGCCCTGCTCGGCGACCAGGCCGGCGGTGGCCTCGAGGATGCGGCGTCGCTGATCAGCCGCGGCGTCGTCGCGGGTCACCGGCTGCGGGCCGGGCGGCTGCCGGGAGTCCTTTCCAGGCAATGCGCGCACACCCTCAGGATAGCGCTCGTTCCCAAAGGTACGCCACCGGTATATGAAGTGCCTAAAGTTCCCAAAGATGGGCTAAGGTACCTCGAAGTGGAAGCCCCGACCACACTGCGCGCCGTTCGCTCCTGGGAGGAGGCGGTGCCGGGCCGGGGAGCCGACCAGGGCGTGCTGGAAGCGATGCTGCTGACGGTCGGCGCGAGAGGCTACGACAAGGCGAGCGTGCAGGAGGTGACCGAGCGCAGCGGCGTCTCGCGGCGCACCTTCCAGCGCCGCTTCGCGAGCAAGGAGGCCTGCTTTGCGCTCGCCTACGAGGAGGCTGCCGACCGGCTTTGCAAGGACCTGCTCGACGCGGCACGGGGGTCGGAGAGCTGGCGAGACGGGTTCCGGGCCGCGCTCGCCGAGCTGCTCCGCACCGTCGGCGAGCAGCCGCTGCTGGCGAAGGCGCTGCTGATCGAGGTCCGCGCGGCGCGCGGAGAGGCATGGGCCAAGCACCAGCAGGTGGTGGAGCGCCTCGCCGGCGCGGTCGACTCGGCACGGGGTGCGCCCGGCGCGACCAGCGCCGCCTCGCCGATGACCGCTCAGTTCGTGGTCGGCGCGATCGAGGAATCGATCGCGGTCGAGATCGGCGCCGGCCGCGCCGCCAAAGTCGAGCGCCTGCTGCCCGACCTCTCCCACCTCGCCGTGCTCAGCTACTTCGGCGAGGACGAGGCCTGGCTCGAGCTCGGCTCCGCCCGCACCGCCTCGCTCGGCCCCGCCGGCTGACCCGTATTTGACGAAGTTGGGTCACTCTTGAGTCAAAGTCCTGACCTTAGACACACACATACGCGCTGGAGGCTTCTAGCTTCAACAGCGTGTATTGGCCACCAAGAGTTGGAGAGCCGCTTCCCCGCGCGGCGGAAGCCATCGGCGTACGGCGCAAGCTGATCGCGTACTCGCTCAATCCAAACAACGAGGCTGGTGGGGCAAAGGCCCAAGGCTTCGAGATGATCCTTGGAATCACCTACGAAAACCTCGAATACCTCGAGGGAGCAATCCAAACCGGGATCATGGCTGTGAAAGTCGAGGCTGTGCGAGAGAACCCGCCTCACGGAATCAACTGCGTGGTCGCGGTGCCGGTACGAGGCCTCTCAGACAAGAACTCTCGCATGGTGTACGTTAGGACAGTCTGGTCACTTGGAGGCGAAGGAGAGCGACCACGAATGGCTACTGCCTTTCCAAGGCCCTAGATTGGAGGAATGATGGCCACGGTCAAGCAGTCGATCGGAGAAGTCGATGTCGTCTCTTTCAACGAGGCGATCGGCAAATGGCCTGCCGGGACACGGGGCGCCGTAGTCATCGACTACGGCGAGGACAAGATGGTTGAGATCGCGAATGAGCGGGGCGAAATGCTTGACCTGCCGATCGTCCATGTCGACAAGCTTGAGCTGATCTCGAAGCACCCGATCTAGGCCTCACTTCTCCTTGGCGATCTTCGCCGCTTCCTCGCTCCCCAGATAAGGAGTGAGGGTGAACTCGACCAGGTCGGGGAGGAGCTGCTCGAGGTCTTCGGCTTTGCCGGCGATGATGCGGCGGGAGATCAGCGAGACCATGCCGCCGACCAGGGCCTCCTCGGTGGCCGCCGAGAGGCGGTCGAGGACCTCCTTCGGGCGACCCTCGCGGCCGCTCTGGAAGTAGGGGACGAAGCTCTGGATCGCGGCGTCGTAGCGCTCGACCACAACCGGGCCGGCGACCAGCGCCTCGACCATGCAGAGGCGGGCCAGGTGCGGCTCGGCGGCGAGGAAGCCGAGCATCGCGCCGATCCCGTCCTTGACCGCGTGTGGCCAGTCCTCGGCTTCCTCGAAGCCGGCCGAGACCCGCTCGCGCAGCTGCTCCATCACCGTGTCGTAGGCGGCGACGAAGCACTCGTCCTTGCTCGAGAAGTGCTCGTAGAAGGTGCGTCGGGAAACCGCCGCGTGGCGGGTGATGTGGGCGATCGTCGTGCCCGAGTAGCCGTTTTCGGCGATCGCCTCGGCGATGCCGGCGATCAGCCGCTCGCGCTGGTTGTGGACGACGAACTCGCGCGGCAGCCCGTGGCGCCCCGGCGGCAGCCTGGCCAGCTCCGGCGGGTAGCCCTCGGCGCTTTCCTCAGGCTTGGTTTTTTTACTGGAATCTCTGGCCACATCCCGACGATATCGCGCAATCGGCTCAGAATCCCGAGCAAGCTCAGCTAGGGCCGCGTCGATTCCCAAATAGGGCATGACGGCGGCCGAAACGAGCTGCGGGACGAGATGCTGGAGCTCCTCGGCCTGGCCCCGCACGACCTTGGCGTAGACCTGTCCGTAAGCGGAGCCGGCGAGAGCCTCAGCAGTGGTGTGGGGGACCGATTCGGGGTCCTCCATCTCGTTGCGGCCGGCGTCGATCAGCGAAGCGATCACCCTCATCGTCATGTCGCGGCGGGCGCGCGCGGCGTCGCCGGCCGCCAGCACCTCGACCGCAAAGCAGGCGCGGCTGCGATCGCGGCCGAGGTTGCCGGCGATCTCGTAGGCGACCGCGCGCAGGCGGTCTGGCCAGTCCTCGTGGCTGTTGTAGGCGGAGAGGATCTCCTCCATGCAGCGCTCGTTCATCTCCTGCCAGACGGAGAGGAAGCAGTCGTACTTGCCACGGAAGTGGCGGTCGAAGGCGGGGCGGTCGAGGCCGGCCCGCTTGACGATCATCTCGACGCTCGTATCCGCGTAGCCGCGCTCAGCGGCGATCTCGATCAGAGCCTCGACGATGCGCGCGCGCTCGGGACTGGCGGCACGCTCGCGGGTCTCAAGGTCGAGCACTAGGTCAAGGGACCTCCAGTCCCTGCCCTGGCCACCGGAAGCCCCTCCCTACCCCGTCGCGGCGGGCTCGGCTTCAGCCGCGACCCGCTTCGCAGCCTCAGCGCCCAGGTACGGGGTGAGCGAGAACTCGACCAGCTCGGGAAGCAGCTCCTCGATCTGCTCCGTCTGGCCCATGATGATGCGCTGGTAAATGATCCAGAAGATCCCGCCGACGATCGTCTCCTCGAGCGTGCCCGGTAGCTCCTCGCCCTTCGGGGAGACCTTGCGTCCCATGCGGAAGAGCGGCACGAAGGCCTGGATCGAGCGCTCGTAGCGGTCGACCGCGGCCGGACCGGCGGAGAGCGCCTCGACGATGCAGGTGCGGGCGAGTGCCGGCTCGCTGGCGACGTAGTGGAGGAAGGCGCCGAGGCCGGAGTTGACCCGCGCCGGCCAGCTGTCGACCTTGCTGGCGGCGTCGACGACGCGGCGCAGCGCTTCCTTCACCGCATACTCGGAAGCGGCGAGAAAGCAGTCCTCCTTGGAGGAGAAGTTCTCGTAGAAGGTGTTGCGGGCGATCCCGGCGCGGCGCACGATGTCGGCGACCGTTACCGCCCGGTAGCCCTTCTCGACCGTCTCCTCGGCGAGGGCCGCGATGATCCGGGCGCGCTGGTGCTGGGTTATGAACTCGCGTGGTAGTGGATGCCGCCCGGGAGGCGTTCTGATCGCTTGCGGGACACGATCGGCCACGAACGCCAGGGTACCCAGCCACGACACGGATTCCAAGCTGGACGTATTAGCTAGATACCGATACAGTACCGGAGTCCAGACAAACGATTCCCTTGATCGAGAGAGGAAGGGATTTCGATGGCAAGGCAGGCCGTATCCAAGGTCCGGGCAGGGGCTGAGGGGACCGGCACAGCGGGAAAGGCAGGGAACCCCGCGCCAAAGCTCAAGCTGGTGACTTCTTCCAAGCGGCAGAGGATTCTGGAGGGCATGCTCGAGGCGGTCGGCTCGGTCGGCTACGACGCTGCCTCGGTGCGGACCGTGCTCGGCAAGACCGGGCTCTACCGGCAGGCCTTCTACGACCACTTCGCCGACAAGGACGAATGCTACCTGGAGGCCTTCGACTTCGGGGTCGAACGGCTCGAAACGCTCGTCGTAGGCGCGGCGACGGGCGAGGAGAGCTGGCAGGCCAAGCTGCGCGCGGGTCTCGGTGCGCTGCTCGACGCGCTCGACGAGGAGCCCGACATCGGCCGGGCGCTGGTCGTCGAGGTCCACGCCGCGGGGGCCGAGGCGCTCGCCAAGCGAACCGAGGCGATGGGGCGCATCGCCGGCTTCGTCGACCAGGCCCGGGCCGAGGCGGAGGAGAGCGAGTCGCCGCCCTCGATCGCCCCGGAGGGGATCGTCGCCGGCATCCACGCGGTGGTCCACTCGCGGCTGGCGACCGGGGCCGACGGCGGCTTTCGCGAGCTGCTGCCGGAGTTCATGTACTTCGCGGTGCTGCCCTACTTCGGCGGCGACGTCGCCAGCGCGGAGATGCAGGCCGCGCGCGCTTGACAGGGGGAGGGACTTCCCTACGCTGAAGGAGATGGATTCGCCTTCAGCTTCGAATCCACAGCGTCTACCCGAGAGCCAAGGGTTGCCGCGGGCATATGAGGTGAGGTCGCAGAGAGAGCGGCTGCGGGAGGCGATGATCCGGGTAGCGGCCGCCAAGGGTTTCGAGGCGACGACTGTGGCCGACGTGGTCGAGATCGCGGGGGTCTCCGAGGAGACCTTCTACGGGATGTTCGAGGACAAGCAGGCCTGCTTCCTCGAGGCCTACGACGCGGTGATCGACGTCCTCGTCGCCCACGTCACCAGCGCCTTCGAAGCTGCCGAGGGCGAGCCCTGGCCGGACCGGATCGCGGCGGGGCTGCGAGCGCTGGTGCAGCTGCTCGCGATAGAGGCCGACATCGCGCGGATGGCGATGGTCGAGGTGACCGCGGCGGGCGACGACGCGCGCGAGCGCTACCGCGCCGCGCTCGGCCGCTTCACCCCGTTCCTCGAGGAAGGGCGGACGTACTCCGGACAGGGGGACGAACTGCCGCCGGACACGGCTCGCTTCGCGATCGGCGGCGCCACCTCGATGATCTTCGACGAGATCCGCGCCGGGCGCGGGCCCGAGCTGGAGCGCATCCTCCCCGACCTGGTCTTCGCCGTGCTGATGCCCTACCTCGGCCCGGAAGCGGCCGAGGACGAGATGCGCCGGGTCCGCTAGACGCCCTCGCCGTGGCGGCCCTCGCCGTCGGCGAAGCGGGCGGCGCCGCGGACGGCGACCTCGAGCACCTGGTTGCCGAGCTCGCGCTCGAGAGCCAGTCCCTGCTCGAGCGGCAGGCCGAAGCCCTCGATCGCGCCGCGGCGGTCGGCGAGCATCGTCTCCTGCGGGAAGGAGGCGATTTTCTCCGCCAGCTCGAGCGCTCGCTCCAGGTGCCTGCCGGGCTCGACCACCTCGTTGACGAGGCCGATCCGGTGCGCTTCCTCGGCCTCGACGGGGCGGCCGGTGAGGATCAGCTCCAGCGCCCGGCCCATCCCGACCACGCGCGGCAGGCGCTGGGTGCCGCCGTCGAGCAGCGGCACGCCCCAGCGGCGCTCGAAGAGGCCGAAGGTGGACTGGGGGGTGGCGATCCGCATGTCGCACCAGAGAGCGAGCTCGACCCCGCCGGCCAGGCACCAGCCGTCGACCGCGGCAATCGCCGGCTTCGAGGGAGTGAGGCGCGTAGGCCCCATCGGCCCGGCGGGATGGGTGACGTCCAGGTTCATCGCTTTGAGGTCGGCGCCGGCGCAGAAGGCCTTGCCGCCGGCGCCGGTGAGGACGAGGACGCGCGCCTCCTCGTCTTCCTCGAAGTCCTTCAGCCCCTGGCGGAACAGCTTCGCGGTGGCATCGTCGACGGCGTTGCGTCGCTCGGGGCGGTCGATCGTCAGCACCGCCGCCGCGCCGACGCGCTCATAACGCATCTCCTCACCCATGGGCGGGGATCGTCGCACAGGAGGTGGGAGCGGGCGGGCTAGGCGTCGGCGAGACTCACGGGGCTGACCGACAGCGCCCGGCTCCCGGATGCGCCCCGGTCGCGAGTCTGGAGGGCAGGCTCTCCATGACCGTCGCCAAAGCTAGGCAGCGGGTCGGACGCCGCCGGCGCCACAACAAAACGCGACCGGTGGTGACGTTCGTAGCCTGCCTTGCGCGTAGCCTTCGCGCTTAGAAGCTCTTCCCGCCACCTCCGAGACCGACTCCGCTTGGCTTCCGCGGACTCCGGTCTCTCCCGGTCGCAGGGCGAACTTACGCCTCGCCGATTGGGCGCGCAAGGGGTCCTCCGTGGGCGTTTCCGCAAAGTACGGAGAAATGCCTCCTCCGAGGCCGTATCTCGACGGCCGCAAGGCGTCGAGGCAGGCGAATTCGCGAAGCGTCGCTTACCCTGCGCAGATGCGCATCGATCAAATCCTCTCGACCCGGTCCCCGGTCTTCTCGGTCGAGTTCTTCCCCCCGAAGACGGCGGAGGCGGCGGAGCAGCTCTACGCGACGGCGCGTGAGCTGAGCGAGCTCGGACTCGACTTCGTCTCGGTCACCTACGGCGCCGGCGGGTCGACTCGCGACGGGACGGTGGAGATCACCACGGCGCTCAAGGACGGCCTGGGCCTGGAGACGATGGCGCACCTGAGCTGCGTCGGCGAGAGCGCCGAGGGTCTGTCGGAGACGCTGGACCGGATCGCGGCGGCCGGGATCGAGAACGTCTTCGCTCTGCGCGGCGATCCGCCGCGGGGACAGGAGGACTTCGTCCAGCCGGAGGGCGGGCTGGGCAGCGCCGCCGAGCTCGCCGCCTTCATCGGCGAGGGCTGGGACTTCGCCATCGGCGGCGCCTGCTTCCCCGAGGTGCACCCCGAGGCGCCCGACCTCGACACCGACCTCGACTACCTCAAGACCAAGGTCGAGTCCGGCGCCTCCTTCCTGATCACCCAGCTCTTCTTCGACAACCAGGTCTACTTCGACTTCGTCGCCGCGGCGCGGGAGAAGGGGATCGAGGTTCCGATCCTCGCCGGCGTCATCCCGGTGGCCAGCTTCGCGCAGACGAAGCGAATCTGCGACCTCTGCGACGCCTCGATCCCGGCCCCGCTCGAGGCGGCGTTCCAGGCGGCGGACGGGGACGAGCGAGCCGAGTTCGAGCTCGGCGTCGCCTACGCGGCCCAGCAGTGCGCCGAGCTGCTAGTCGCGGGCGTTCCCGGCATTCACTTCTATGCCCTGAACAGGGCGCCGGCGACGCGGGCGGTCCTGGGCGCCCTGCGCGCGGCACGGCCCTGGGAGCGCGGGCGGGCGGGACTCGCTTCCAAGCAGGGCGTCTCCGACTAAACTGCTCCCGGATCGATGGCGAATCGCAGGGAGGAAGAGAGGGAACGGCTCCGCCAAGCGCGGGAGCAGCGCGAAACCAAACAGTCGCGCTCCGATCGCCGGCGCCTGATGCTCGGCTACGGCCTCGCCGGAGTGATCGGGGCGATCGTGCTGATCGGGATCGTGGTGGCGATCGTCTCCTCGCTCGGCTCCAACGACGGCGGCAAAGCGCACATCAACCTGGCCAGCGGCTCGACCAACGGCATCGAGCCGGACCAGCGGGAAGGCACCGAGCCGGCAACGGCAAAAGTCCTCGACCTGAAAGAGGCCGCGAAAGCGGCGGGCTGCGAGCTCCGCATGGAGCTGCGGGACGAGGGCAAAAGCCACCTGCCGGTGACGGCAACCGAACCTTCCTACTCCACCAACCCGCCCGTCTCCGGCGACCACGTCGAACCGCCTTACCAGGAGGCCGACGGCGCCTACACCGAGTCGGTCAAGCCGCTCTACTTCCTGCACAGCCTCGAGCATGGCCGAATGGCGATCATGTACAGCCCCGACCTCGACGAGAGCGGGCAGCTAGAGCTGAAGGGCCTCTACGACACGATGTATGCGGCGACGCTGCTCTTCCCCGACGAGAAAATGCCCTACGAGGTGGCGGCTGTGACCTGGACCAACCTGATGGGTTGCGACGAGTACAAAGGCGCCGCCACCCTGGACGCAATCCGCGCCTTCGGCAAAGAGACCTGGGGCCAGTACGGCAACGAGCCGGTGGCCGCGTTCACCTTCACCGGGCCCAGCCCGGAATCGCCGGCGCTCAAATAGAGCGCCTCAGCTAGGGGCTCGGTAGAGCGGGAAGAACCCCGAGGGGTCGCGGCCGGTGGAGAGGCGCGCGTAGGCATCCAGGTCGCAGACGATCTCCGAGGTCTGCCAGGCCTGTTCGCGGTTGGCGAAGCCGCGCTTGAACTCCTCAAGCCGGTCACCGGGCGAGATGCCGCCGCCGAGGTTGAGTGGCAGCCCCTGCTCGGAGGAAAGGTCGACCAGCGCGGCGACGACGTTCTTCATCGGCGAGTCCCGCAGGGTGGCGTCGGCACTGCCGCTGAGGTAGTAGTGGATGAAACCGTCGCTGGCGGCGGCGATCGAGGCCGCGGCGACGTCGCCGCCGGGGGAGAAGGCGAGGGCGAGCCAGGTGCGGGGGGACTCGAGGATGCGCTCGAAGTAGGTCGCGTCGAAGAAGTAGCGCTCGGCCGCGGCGGTGCGGCGCATCGTCTGTTCGTAGGCGGCGAGGAACCCGGCGCGCTGCCCGACCGTGGTCTCGGGCCCGGCGACGATGCGGACCTCGTAGCCCGCGCGGCGGTTCTTGTTGACCTGGTTGCGATCGCTCGGGCGGCTCTTGCGCGGCAGCTCCGGGTCGGCGATCTGGACGACGTTGCGCTCGGCGGCACCGGCCAGCGGCGGCTCGGCGAGCGTGTGGCGAATGAAGGCGCTGACCAGGCCGGTGGTGGAGAAGTCGATCGCGTGGGGGTCGAGCGGCGCAGCCGACATTGACCCCGCCAGAGTGTGGTCAATGTCGGCTGCGGTGGAAGAGATAGGGACGAACCCCGGGTAGCCATAGGGCGAGATCGCGTCGCGGGGAGCGCGTTCGCTGTTTGTTGCGCCAGGGCCTACAAATGACGAACACGCGGGGATCTCGCGGACGATAAGCGGCGCAAGCAGTTCGCCGTCGCTTGTGACGATCCGCAGGGTGTGAGTGACCCCCTCGGCGTCAAGGAAGGGACGGCTGCGGAAGAAGTCGTCGCTGACCGCGGCTTCGCCGCGGTCAGCGATCAGCTCGGCGGTGGCGGCCGGATCGCTCACGGCAGAAGATCCGCCGCGGCGGCGCGGAACTCATCGGGAAGGACACCCCAGACCTCGCAGTCGTCGGCCGTCTCACCGTCGCGGCGCAGGTGGCCGCGCATCGTTCCCTCGTGCTTCCAGCCGAGGCTGGCGACCGTCTTCTTCGCGATCTCGTTGCGGGCCGGTATGCGCCCATAGACACGGTGGGCGCCGAACTCGTCGAAGGCCCTGGCGATGGTCAAAGCCTCGGCCCGGCGGCCGACGCCCTTGCCGCGCACCTCGTCGCCAATCAGCGCGCCCAGCTCGGGCGCGGTCTGGCGGAAGAGGCCGTAGAGGGCGGTGAACCCGACCGGCTCCTCGTGCCCCTCGACGACGATCGCGTACTTGCGGTCCTCGCCCGAGTCGGCCATCGCCCGCCGCACCCAGCGCTCCGCGTCCTCGAGCGAGAACGAGTCGCGCCGCTCCATCAGCGACGCCGTCGCCCGCGGGTTGTTGAACCAGCGGTGCACTGCCGCGGCATCGCCGGGCTCAAACGTGCGCAGGCTGACCTCGGACTGCTCGCTCATGTCGGAAACCCTAGTCCGGGGCGAGGCCGTGGCCCGTGACGAGCAGCCAAGTCGTCTTGGCGAGGATGCGGAGGTCGAGGGCGGCGCTGCGCCGGTCGACGTACTCGACGTCGAGCTCGATCCGCTCCTCCCAGGGGATGCCGGCGCGTCCCTGGACCTGGGCCCAGCCGGTGATCCCGGGGCGGACCTCGTGGCGGCGTTTCTGGCGCGGTGTGTAGTCCTTCACCTGGGCGGGGATGGTCGGGCGCGGGCCGACGATCGCCATCTCGCCGCGCAGCACGTTGACCAGGTTGGGGATCTCGTCGAGCGAGGTGCGGCGCAAGAGGCGGCCGGCGGCGGTGACTCGGGGATCGTCGCGGGCGACGATCCTGCCCACCCCGACCGGGTCCGAGCCCTGGACCATCGTGCGCAGCTTCAGCATCTCGAACTCGCGGCCTTCCCTGCCGACGCGGAGCTGGCGGTAGACCACCGGACCGCGACTCCCGAGCTTGATCGCGATCGCGGCGATCAGCAGCAGGGGGGAGAGGACGACCAGCGCGAGGGCCGCGATCAGGATGTCGAAGGCCCGCGGCACGGCTAGCGGGTTCCCTCCGCCTTCTCCCAGGTTCCCGGTGCGCCGCGGCGCCAGCGGTCCCAGAGACCGGCGGCAATCGAGGCGGTGGTCATCGCGTAGTAACGAGCGACGCGCAGGGGCGCCAGCGGCCAGCTGCCGCCGAGCAGTGCGGCGAAGACGAACGCGACCTGGACGGCGTAGGTGGCGACATAGACCGGGCCCTGCCCGAGCAAAAGCAGGTTGGTGACGAAGGCGAGCAGGTGCAGAAACGGGGTCAGGTAGCGCAACAGCCGGTGCGAGAGCAGCTCGAAGGCGTAGAGCGGCGAGTAGCCCCGCGGGCGCAGCATCCCCTCGCCGACGACGATGTCCCAGAGGCCGACCATCATCCGCCGCTTGCGGGCGAACTCGCCCTCCAGGGTCGGCGTCATCTTCTCCTCGGCCTGGGCTGCGGGGACGTAGAGCGAGCGCAGCTTGCGCTTGGCCAGCTCGAAGGGGAAGGAGAGGTCGTGGCTGGCGGCGGTCGGCAGCGAGATGTAGGCGTCGGCGCGGACCGCGTAGATCGCTCCGTTGCCGGCGGTGACCCCGGCCAGCGCCGACTCCATCTTCCGCACCGCCATCTCGTAGCGCCAGTAGGCGCCCTCGAGGTTGTCACCTTCAGGGGAGAGGAAGCGGACCTGGCCGCAGGCGTAGCCGACCGACGGGTCGGAGAACGGCTCGACGAGGAGGTGGAGCGCGTCGGCGCTCCAAAGGCTGTTGGCGTCGGAGAAGGCGAGGATCTCGCCCGAGGCCCGCTCGGTGGCGGCGTTCTGGGCGGCGAGCTTGCCGGCACGGGGCAGGTCGAGGACCAAGTCGGCCTCGGCGGCTCGGGCACGCTCGACGGTGGCGTCGCCGGAGCCGTCGGAGACGACGATCAGCTCGAGTCGCTCACGCGGGTAGTCGAGGGCGAGCGCGTTGGCCACCTTGGCCGCGATCACGTCCTCCTCGTCGTAGGCGGCGACGATCAGGGAGACAAATGGAGCTCCGGCGGCGGGTGGCGCCGTAGGGGACCCCCCACCCCCTGCGGTAGCTAAAGCTTCCTCGGGGGTGGGCCCCCCTACGGCGCCACCCGCCGTGCGACCTCGCAGGTGCACCAGCACCCACAACGCAAGGGGGTAGCCGATGTGCGTGTAGAAGACCAGGCCAACGCTGGCCCAGAAGGCGATCGCGACGGCGGTCATGCCCGGGCCTCCAGCAGCTCCTCGTACAGGGCCAGGGTCTGTCGGGCCACCTCGTCCCAGGAGTAGGGCCCTGCCGCGGCGGTACGGGCGGCGGCGGCGAGCTCGGTGCGGGCTGCCTCGTCGCCGATCAGCTCGTTCAGCGTCGCGGCCAGAGCCGGCGGGTCATCCGGCGGGACGAGGCGTCCGGCGCCGCTCTCGGCTACTTCGGGAAAGCCGCCGACTTCGCTCATGACCAGCGGCTTGCCGAAAGCGAGGCCCGTGTAGAGGACGCCCGAGTGCTCACCGTCGCGGTAGGGCAGGACGATCAGGTCGGCGCGTCGGAAGATCGCCGGGATCTCGGCGTCCTCGACGAAGCGGGTGACGAAGCGGACCCGGCCTGGCGCTTCATCGGCGAGCCGGCGCAGCGGCTCGACGTCCATGCGCGGGTTGCCGACGATCCAGAGCTCGGCGCCCTTCACCTCGCGGAACGCCTCGAGCAGCGTGTCGAGGCCCTTGTAAGGACGCAGCAGGCCGAAGAAGAGGACGACCGGGCCCTCGACGCCCTCCAGCTCCGCCGGCAGCGGCTTCTCCTCCAGCAGGCGAGTGAGATAGTCGAAGGCGCCATGGGGGACGACGCGGACCCGCTCCGGGTCGAGCCCGACCTCCTCGCGCAGCCGTGCGGCGCTGTGCTCGGAGTGGGCGACGACCGCATCCATGGCGCCGAACACCCGCTGCGCGGCCGCGCGCTGGCGGCGGCTCGCCCCCGGCGGCAGGACGTAGTGGGCGGTGATCACGCGCGGGCGTAAGCGCGGCAGCAGCAACCGGTCGAGCGAGGGGACGGTCAGCCACTGGTAATGGACAAGGTCGGCGTCGGCGATGCGCCGGAAGCGCAGCATGTCGGCGGCGTGCTCGGCGAGCTTGAAGGCGCGGCGGCCGCGGGCCTCGAGGCCGCGGGTGGAGCTGTGGCGGTAGAAGAGCTGCTCGACCCTGTAGCCGTCGGCCGGCGGGACCGCCCCGTAGAGGAAACGGCTGGTCAACAGCTCGACCTCGGCGCCCTCGCGGGCAAGCGCGGCCGCCAGGGAGCGGTCGTAGGGCGGCGTGAAGGCCGATGGGTCGACGAGCTGCACTCGCATGAGGGCGATTATCGTGGCCTGCTTGGCGCCCAAGCTCTCCTACTGCGTGGTGAACACGAACGGCCGCGAGGACCTGCTCGCCTGCCTGGCCGCGATCGAGGCGACCCACCCGGTGGGCATGGAGGCTGAGATCCTCGTCCTCGACAACGCTTCCGAGGACAACTCAGCGGCGGCGACCCTGGCCTGGGATGCCACCCGCGACGCTCCCCGGGCGGGGCCGCTGCGGCTGATCGCGCTCGAGCGGCGGAGCGGCAAGGCGGCGAACGACTCGACCTTGATGCGTGAGGCGGCGGGCGCCTACTGCCTGCTGCTGAACGAGGACTCGGAGCTACGGCCAGATGCGGCGGCGGCGCTCGTCGCGGCGCTCGAAGCCGACCCCGGCGGCGCCGCGGCCGGTGCCCAGCTGCTCGACTCGAACGACGACCCCGTCCCCTGCGCCTGGCGCTTTCCCGGTCTCGGCACGGCGGCTATCGGCGCGGTCTTCCTGCACCGCCGGCTCACGGTGCAGAGTGGTGGCGACGCGACGCGACCGGTCGACTGGGCGCAATCGAGCGCCCTGCTGGTGCGCCGCGAGGCGGCGGCCGAGGTCGGCTACATGGACCCCGACTTCTTCGTCTACTACGACGAGTGCGACTTCGCCAAGCGATTGCGCGACGCCGGCTGGCGCACGCTCCACGTGCCTGGCGCCGAGGCCGTACACCACGACCAGCTCTCCACCGACCTCGGCGCCGGCCTGCCCCGCATCGTCGAGTTCCACCGCAACCGCGACCTCTACATGCGCAAGCACCACTCGCGCGCCGCTGCCCTCGCCGTCCGCCTGCTCACGGCCTGGACCTACGCCCTGCGCGCCCTGGCCGCCACGGCCCTGCCCAACCGGCCCGCGCGGGTCTACGGGGCCCATGCCCGTCAGGCGCTCTTCCCGGGGAGAGGAACCGGAATTGCCGACATCGCCAGCGGCTGACTTTGCACTTTTTCGCCATAGTGGCGAAAAAGGGCGAACTCAGCGAATCAGAGGCGGGCGTCCTCGTCGCGTAGCTCGGCCTCGTAGGCCTCCGGCACCTGGCCGTCGACCTCACTGGGCCGGTCGCGCAGCGCCCGGTAGCCGGCGAGCAGCTCGCGCGGGTGGCGCAGACGCGCGAGGTTGCGGCGCTCGTCGCGAGTGAAGAAGCCGCTGGCCAGCAGCGCGAGCGGGTAGGCGAGGAGCAGGGCGAGCCTGCCCGCCAGCCCGGCGAGGCCCTCGGTGGGAAGGAGCAGCTCGCCGAGGCCGACCAGGACGGTGGAGGCGAGCACGACCTTGGCGAGGCGCCCCCACTCGTAGGGAACCGGGAAGAGGCGCTGGGTGAAGCCGTACATCGTCACCACGACGATGAGGTAGGAGGCGACCAGGGCAATGCCGGCGCCGACGATCCCCAGCGGCGGGACCAGGATCAGGTTGAGGACGACGTTGGCGACCAGGGCCGCGATCGTCGCCGGGAGGTTGAGGTCGGTGCGGCCTGTTCTGCCGAGGATCACGACCTGGACCATGTAGAGGGCGTAGAGGGTGACCGCGGTCGAGATCAGCCCGATCGCTTCGTAGGAGGCGAAGAACTCGGGGGCTGCGAGAGCGCGGACGATCCAGCGCGAGAGCAACCACATGCCGGTAACGACGAAGGCGCAAACGGCGATGAAGTAAGTGACGACCAGCGCGTAGGCCCGGCGCGCCTCGTCGTCGTCGCGGATTGAGTAGGCGAGCGGCGGCCAGGCGAGCTGGAAGCCGCGGACGAGGACGTTGACCGCCTGGGCGAACTTGACCGCGAGCGAGTAGAGACCCGCCTCGGCGAAGCCGGCGGCGCGGACGATGATGATCCGGTCGACGAAGTTGAGCATGTAGAGGGAGAGCTCGGCCGGCATCGTCGGCAGGCCGAAGCGCATCATCCGCCGCAGCAGCGGCCGGTCGATCCACAGCGAGAGCCGGCGCCGGTGGACGACGATCAGCCCGAGCACGAAGGCGGCGCCGCTGGCGTAGCTGCCGAGCAGCAGACCGCGGGCGCCCTCGTCGGCGCCGACGACCAGGGCCACGGTGAGGGCGATCGCGGCCAGGACGTTGGCAATCGTCACCGCGAAGAAGGCGCGGGCGCGCTCTTCGAGGCGGAAGATGGTGAGCAGGTACTCGTGCAGGGTCAGCACCCAGAGGCCGCCGATCGAGATCCGCACGAGGTCGGCGAGCAGCGCCTCGGAGATCGGTTCGGCGGCGGACCCGTCGTGCAGCGCCTCGGAGATCGGCTCGGCGAAGGGCAGGGCGAGCAGCACCGCGGCGGTGGCGAACCAGAAGAGCGCGGCGAAGGAGGTGGAAAGGACGCGGGACGGCTCCTCGCCGGACTTGTAGTAGAAGCGCAGCACTGCCTCGATCACGCCGAGCCGGACGACGATGCTGGCCGCGACGACACCCGCGAAGAGGACCTCGGCGGCGCCGTAGTCGGCGCGCGTCAGATACCGCGTATAGAGCGGCAGCAGCGCGACCGCGATCAGCTTCGAGAGGATGCTGGCCGCCGTGTAGGCGGCGCCGGTGGTCGCTAGCCGACGCAGGTATCCCGACACGGCGCGAGCCTACGCCGCGTCGCGGACCGCGGGTGCACATGCAAGCGAGGCTCCGACTGCAAGTAGCACCCAGGTGATCGGGTCCTCGTAGAAGCCGGCGTAGGCCATGGTGTGCACCAGTAGCGCCACAAAAGCAGCGAGGACCGGGGCTCGGGCCACGTGACCGGCGGGGCCTGTCGCCGCAGGGGACCCACCGCCCCCTCCGGTAGCTAAAGCTTCCTCAGGGGCGGTACCCCCTACGGCGCCACCCGCCGGAGACGCGTTCCAGGCTAGACCCCGTGCCATGGTCCAGAGGGCCACGACGATAAGAGCGACATAAGCAGCGAAACCGACCAGGCCCTGCTCCGCCGCGACGGTTATGGGCTCCGTATGCGAGACGGAGACGGGCGCGTTGTCTGTGTCGATGTGCTGCCGATAAGCCTTTGGGAAGCTGCCCGACCCGTAGCCCCAGAGTGGCCTCTGACCGAAAAGCTTCGCGCCTCCCGCCACCAGATTGCAGCGACCGCCGGTGTCCACGTTGCAGCGGTCTGGACTGAGCTTGGAGACACCCCCCGCGAAGACGACTATGGAGACGGCCAAGATAGCCCCGGCACCCACCGCCACCAGTGTCCACTTCGCGCTCCACTTGAGAGCCGCCAGCACGGCCAGCCCCCCCAGGAGCGCGGCGAAGCTCGACTGCGAGAAGGTCGGCACTAGGCCGATCCAGAGCACCGCGATCAGAACCGTCAGCAGCACGAAGCTGCGACGCTCGCGAGCCCACAGCAGCACTGCCATCGCGAGCACAGCCACCAGAGCGAGATAACGCCCGTAGATGTTTGGGTCCCAGAACACCGAGTTGACCCGGAAGTAGGTGTGGAATTCGTTCGACCTGATCACCAGGTCGTTCCAAAACAGCTCGCGAGTCACGTACTCCACAGACCCGACCGCGACGAACAAGACCGCCTCTATCGCGACGATGCCCAACACCCAGGCCAGGAGTTCCCGGTCCCATCTCACATCTCGCAGCAACGCATAGACCAGTGAGAACGGCACGAAGAAAAAGCACACGTTCTGCAAGCTCTTCGAAAAGTCGGGCGAGTACAACGTTTGCAGCGCATAGAGGACGACAACGGCCGCTAGAACTCGTGGGAGCCAGTAGGCGGCTCGTTCGGCGGGTGGCGCCGTAGGGGGGCCCGCCCCTGAGGAAGCTTTAGCTACCGGAAGGGGTGGGGGGTCCCCTGCGGCGACAGGACCCGCCGGTCGCGCCTCCCGGCTAAATCCCAAGTCGCGAAACGCCGTGGCTAGAACTCCCCCGGCGATCACCAGGTAGAGCGGCACAAGCAGGTTTGCCGTGTCTCCGCCTGACTCGAGGGGGATGCGGAAGGGGAGGGCGGCGACGATCGCGAGGGGCATCGCAAACGGCCAGCGGTCGAAGATCGCCGCGAGCAAGAGCGTTGCCACCACGGCGAGGTAGCCGAAGCTGGCAAAACGGAAGGTGCCGTCGCGCAGATCGACGATCTGGCGGGAGTCCCACTGGTCGCCGAGGACCAGGACCGGGAAGAGGACGAGGGCGGCGAGCATCGCTGCCGCGCGGAGGCGTCCGGCGGGCAGCAGGATCGCCGTCGCCGCGGAACCGGCGGCAGCCAGGACCCCCAGGCTGGCGAGCACGTCGCTCACTGGATGCCCTCCCGCCCAGTCGCTTTATGCGTCCATGTGACGCAAAAGGCGACACTCACTCCGCACGCTCACAGTCCGACGGTGGGCGGGGCGGGCCCCGGTGGAGGCGCATCGTTCCCGGCGGGACCAGGGTGCGGTCCTGGTCGAGCAGCTTGACCCGCAGCTTGTAGCGGCCCGGCTGTGCGATCCCGCCGTGGCGGCTGCGACCGTCCCAGTAGAAGGTGTGGAACCGGTAGCGCTTGAGGAAACGGTCGCGCGCGAGGGTGACGACGAGACGCCCGCCGGGTTTTACGACCTGAACCGTGGCGGCGTCCGATTGGGTGACGCGGAAGCGAATTCGGATGTGGTCGAAGCGGCAGTCTCTGTTCGGCGTGAAGGCGTGCACGCGAGGCGCTTTGGGGTTGAGGATGGGCGCGCCGACAAAGGTGACCTTGTCGAGGACGAGCGGGTCGCGCTTCAGCCGCTGCGACCAGGCGAAGGCTGCGAGCGTGGCGAGGACGAGTAGCGCGAAGACCAGCGCAGCGGGGCTAACCCGCCGTCGCGGCATTGTCCTCGCCGACGATCACCGAGACCGGGGCGCCGCCGGAGACCGAGGCGATGTCCGACGTCATCGCGCGCACCTGCGAGATCCCCAGGGCGTCGGCGACGCGGTGCGCCTCGCGGGCTTTGCCCGGCTGGAACATGACTTCGCTGTCGACAAAGCTGGAGCTGCTGTTGGTGACCGCGCCCAGCTCGAAGCCCTTGCCCTCGACCATGTCGCCGTAGGTGGCGGCGAGCCCCGGCACCGCGGTCCCGTTGAGGACCGTGACCTCGATCTCGCTGGGCCTGACTTTCGCCGCGCGGTTGTTGCCGCCGCTGTTTCCGCCGTCGTCGTCGGAGCCCTGGGTGACGAGATAGGCCGCGCCGCCGACCGCGACCACGAAGACGGCAAAGAGGGCGATCAGGTAGCGCGGCTCGGCGAGGCGCGACCGAGTCCCTTTGAAGGTTTCGCGCAGGCGCTCGCTCCGGGTCAGTTCCGGCAGGCCCGCCTCGCGCCGCTTGCGTCGCTCCTCGCGCAGGTTCGTCGCCTCATGCTCCGCCGTGCGCGCCTCCTCCAGTCGCCGCAGCTCCTCAGCCCGCTCGGCGGCGGCGGCCGAGGTCGACTCCTTGCGCTCGGAATCGCGCTCGGGAGAGGAGCCCGCCCACTCGCGCAGGCGACGGATATCGCGCCCCTGCGCGAAAGAGAGGAGAGCAAGCACGGCAAGACCGAAAAACGCGGCCAAGCCGGCGAAGGCGCCGATGTCCTTGAGCAGCTCCACGGAGTGGCTGCGAGAGGCTACTCGTCGTAGACGACTGCCGCCGCGTCCCCGCCGGGTGCGGCGATCAACTCGACCACGCGCTGAGCCAGATTCGCCTCGTCGCCGGCGAGCACGAGGTTCTCCAGGGAGTTCAGCGTCGACTCGACCCACTCGGGGTCGAGCGGCACCTGGCGGACGGCGCGGCGGATCCGCTTCGCCGCGGTCGGTTGCTGGTCCTCGTCACCGCCGAACAGCTCCTCGTGCAGCTTCTCCCCGGGCCGCGGTTTGGTGAACTCGACCGCGATCTCCGCTTCGGGCTCATAGCCCGCGAGCCGGATCATGTTGTGGGCGAGGTCGACGATGCGCACCGGCTCGCCCATGTCGAGGACGAAGACTTCGCCCTTGCCGACGCCGATGTCGCCGGCCCGGATCACCAGCTGCACCGCCTCCGGGATCGTCATGAAGTAGCGGGTCATCTCCGGGTGGGTGACGGTCACGGGGCCGCCGCGCTCGATCTGGCTGCGGAAGATCGGCACCACGCTGCCGGAGGAGGCGAGCACGTTGCCGAAGCGGACGCTGGCGAAGCGGGTGCCGGGGTGCTTATGCCCGGCGAGCTCGACGATCCACTCGGCCATCGCCTTAGAGGCACCCATCACCGTCTTCGGGTTGACCGCCTTGTCGGTGGAGACGAGGACGAAGCGCTCGACTTTCGAGGCCGCGGCGGTCTCGGCCGTGACCCTGGTCGCAATCGCGTTGTTGCGCACCGCCTCGAGCGGGTTGGCCTCCATCAGCGGCACGTGCTTGTAGGCGGCGGCGTGGAAGACGACGTCTGGCTTGAAGCGCTGCATCGTCTCCAGCATCCGGTGCGGCTCCTTGCAGTCGGCGAGCACCGACTCGACGTTGGAGAAGTGGCGCTCCTCGACCATCTCGCGGTCGATCTCGAAGAGGTTGTCCTCGGCGTGGTCGAGCATCACCAGCAGGCGCGGGCCGACGCGGGCGATCTGGCGGCAGAGCTCGGATCCGATCGAGCCGCCGGCACCGGTGACGAGGACGATGCGATCGCGCAGGTAGGCGCCGACCCGGTCGAGCTCGACGACGATCGGGTCGCGGCCGAGCACGTCCTCGACCTGGACCTCGCGCAGCTGTTTGTTGAGCTGGACGCCGCCGCGCAGCAGCTCGAACACTGTGGGCAGCGTGCGGACGCGGATCTCGCGCTCGCGGCAGGCGGCGACGACCTTGCCGCGCAGGGTGCCCGGCGCAGAGGGGATCGCGATCACGACCTCGTCGGGCTTGGTCTCGTCGAGGATCGCGGCGATCTGCTTGGTCGAGCCGAGCACCTTTAGGCCCAGCATCCGCATCCCGCGCTTGCGCGGGTCGTCGTCGACGAAGCCGATCGCGGTGGCGCCGAGGTCGGGGTTGAGTTGCAGCTCGCGGACGACCATCTGGCCGCCGGAACCGGCGCCGATCACCAGCACCTCGTGCTTGGGGACCCGCGAGCCGCGCGACGGGCGTTCGACGACGAGGCGCACCGCGAGCCGGGCCCCGGTGATCAGGAGCAGGGTGAGGATGAAGTCCATCACCGCGACCGAGCGGGGCAGGTCGTGGGCGAAGGGCTGGATCACCGTGAAGGCGACGACGAGGATCGCGCTGGCGACGGCGACGGCACGGGCGACGAGGAGGAAGTCGCGACCGCTGACGTAGCGCCACCACTTTTGGTAGAGGCCGAAGGCAGCGAAGACGACGATCTTGCCGACGACGACGAAGCCGACCGCCTGGGCGAAGAGGGTCTCATAGCGCTGCGGCAACCCTTCGTCGAGGAAGCGCAGGCGGAAAGCCAGGTAGAAGGCGATCGCGACCAGGGCACCGTCTGCGACCACCTGCAGAACCCGGTTGCGATAGACGGGATGGTTCAACCGGCCCATGAAGAGAATCGATTTTAGATGCTGTTCGCTGCGGTCCCTACAATGCCCGCTCCGCGAATGCTCCCTCTCGCCAGCGTCACAGACTTCTTCTTGGACCCGATTGTCAACGCGGGGACCGACTTCATCAGCTCGACCGGCTTGCCGGCCGTGTTCATCCTGATGGCGTTGGAGTCCGCCTGCCTGCCTGTCCCCAGCGAGGCGATCATGCTCTTCGCCGGCTCCAGCGTCGCCGCCGGCGAGCTCTCGATGTTCGGGATAGTCGCCGCCGGCGTGCTCGGCAACCTGGTCGGGTCCTGGGCGGCCTACGCGGTCGGCTACTACGCGCGGCTGGACCTGCTGGAGAAAAACCGGCTGATCCACCTGCCGCCCAAGTACCTGAAATGGGCCGACGACTGGTTCGAGCGCTACGGCGACGCGACCGTCTTCTTCACCCGCATGCTGCCGATCATCCGCACCTTCATCTCGCTGCCGGCGGGGGTCGCGAAGATGCCGTTCTGGCGCTTCACCGTGCTCACCCTGCTCGGCTGCATCCCCTGGGTGCTGATGCTGGGCCTGATCGGCGAGTCGGTCGGGGAGAACTGGGAGGAGTGGCGGGGTCACCTGCACTACCTCGACTACGCCGTCGTCGTCGCCGTGCTGGGCCTCGGCATCTACCTGCTGGTCCGGCGCTATCGCGGCGGTGGCCCGGGCGCGAAGCCGGCGGAGACGGTGGGCGAGGAGAGCCGGCCAGCCCCAGCGGCAGGGCTTGAGTAAACCGGCTGACGGCAGCATCCCGGGCGGCCAGGCGCTGGCGCTGGGAGTGGTCCAGGGCCCAACGGAGCTGCTACCGGTCTCCAGCTCCGCCCACATCGTCCTCGTCCCCTGGCTGGCGGGCTGGGAGTGGGAGGCGATCGACGCCGAGGTGCGCAAGAGCTTCGAGGTCGCGCTCCACGCCGGTGCGGCGGCGGCGCTGATCGTCGGCCAGCGGCGGCTGATCGCCGAAGAGCTGCGCGCGTTCGACCTACGGGGGGCCGTGGTCCTCGCCCTCTCCTTCCTCCCCGCAGCGCTCGCCGGCTACTCGTTCGAGCGCCAGATCGAGCACCGCCTCGGCGGGCCGAAGACGACGGCGATCGGGTTGCTCGCCGGCGCCGCGGCGATGGCGGCGGCAGACACCCGGCCGCAGCTGCGCGGCCGGGGCGAGGCGGGAGCCGTCGACGGAGTGGCGCTGGGGCTGGCCCAGGCTGCCGCCCTCGCCCCCGGCGTCTCCCGCAACGGGGCGACCCTGGCGGCGGCGCGCGGGCGGGGCTTCTCACGCGACCAGGCGAACCTGCTCTCACGGACGGTCGCGCTGCCGATCATCGTCGGCGCCACCGCGCTGAAGGGCGTACGGCTTGCCCGCCGCGGCACGACGCCCCCCGTCCGCCGCTCGATGGCCCTGGGGGTCGCCGCCTCCTTCGCCTCGACCCTCGCCTCGCAGCGCCTGATCGACCTGGTCGAGCGCGACCGGGCTCTTTGGCCGTATGCCGCTTACAGGGCTGCTCTTGCTCTAGCAGTGCTCGCTCGTGCTCGCTCGCTCTAATCCAAGATTTGGATGAACTTGGAATAGATTGGGAGTTTTGCGGTAGGGTATTCCAAGATTTGGATGAACTTGGAATAGATTTGGAGGCGGGATGTTCATCGCAAAAGCGCCCACCTACTCCGAGCTGGTGGCGAAACTCGGCGGAGAGGCGGTCGCTCGAGCGCTCAGGGCAATGCGAACTGAGCCGGCGGGCGACGCTTATCTGCACTGGGACAAGCTGCGGCGCCTCGATCCACCGGCCGACCTGAACAACGAGGAATGGTGGCTCGGGATCAAGACCCGCCGGGGCGCAGAAGCACGCTTCCTGCCACTGCATGACACCGAAGGAACTCCGTTCCACTATGGCTTGCCGGACCTCGTGCTGAGACGCCTGCATCGCATCGACCAGCGCGCCGCGGGGGAGGTGGTCATGGATGAGGTGGTGACCTCGGAAAAGGGAGCCGGGGAGCGATTCCTGGTCAACTCTCTGATGGAGGAGGCGATCCGGTCCAGTCAGCTCGAGGGGGCGACGACCTCCCGTCGTGTCGCCAAGGAGATGCTGAGGACGGGACGTCGTCCCAGAGATCGAGGGGAGCGGATGATCGTCAACAACTACAACGCGCTCCAGTTCATGCGAGAGGAGATGGGTGACGAACTCACTCTTGATGGGATCCTCGAGCTGCACAGGATCGTGACCGAGGGAACCCTCAACGATCCGACGGGCACGGGGAGGTTGCAGCGGCCAGACGAGGTGCGGGTCGCGGTCTTCGATCGCGACGGGGACGAGCAGCCGATCCACCGGCCCCCGCGCGCCGAGGAGCTGCCGGAGCGAATGCGTCTCTTCTGCGATTTCGCAAACGAGCGCGGGGAGGGCGACGGGTTCGTCCACCCCGTGGTGCGCGCGATCCTCCTTCACTTCTGGCTGGCCTACGACCATCCGTTCGAAGACGGCAACGGGCGAACGGCGCGGATCCTCTTTTCCTGGTCGATGCAGCGGCACGGCTACTGGCTGATCGAGTACCTGCCGATCTCGCCGGTCATCCGCGAAGCCCCTAGGAAGTACGCGCGGGCGTTCGTCGAGTCCGAGTCCGACGAAGCCGACGCGACCTACTTCCTGATTCACCAGCTCGAAGCGATCGAGAAGGCGCTCGACGAGCACGACGCGTACATCCAGCGCAAGATCGCCGAGGTACGCGACGTCGAGCGGCTGCTGCAGGATGCAGACGGGCTCAATAACCGGCAATTGGCGCTGCTGACCGATGCGGTGCGGAACTCGGACGGCGTCTACACGTTCGGCAGCCATGCGAGGAGCCATCGCGTCAGCCATGAGACAGCCCGAACCGACCTATCCGATCTCACCGAACGGGGACTGCTCGAACGGCGGAGCAAAGGCCGCGGCTATGCCTTCGAGCCGGTCCCTGATCTTGCGGCAAGACTGAAAGAATCGCCGGCGTGAGCGAGGACGCGTACGCGCGAGCAGGTGTCGACCAGGGAGCCGCGGACTCCGCTGTGGCGGCGCTGGTCGGGGCGCTGAGCTCGATCGAGCTTGGGCGTCCGTCTCGCCAGGTGCCGCTCCCGGGTCACTACGCGAGTGTGATCCGGATCGACGAGCGGACCGGGATCGCGCTCTCGACCGACGGGGTGGGGACGAAGCTGCTGGTCGCCGAGCAGCTCGGCCGCTTCGACACGGTCGGGATCGACTGCGTGGCGATGAACGTCAACGACGTGATCTGCGTCGGCGCCGAGCCACTGGCGATGCTCGACTACATCGCGATCGACCAGGCCGTGCCCGGGGTCTGCGAGCAGATCGGGATCGGCCTGGCGCGGGGGGCGGAGCTGGCCGGGATCGAGATCCCGGGCGGTGAGCTGGCGCAGCTCGGCGACATGGTGCGCGGCTTCGACGTCGCCGGCGCCTGCTTCGGCACCGTCGCCTTGGACGAGGTCATCGACGGCTCGGCGGTCCGGCCGGGCGACCCGGTCATCGGGCTGCCCTCCTCCGGCATCCACTCCAACGGCTACACGCTGGCCCGCTCGGCGCTTGACGGCCTGGAGCTCGACGAGGATCCCGAGGGCAGGCTCGGCCGGGCGCTCGGCGAGACCCTACTGGAGCCGACCGAGATCTACGTCAAGCCGGTGCTCGAGCTGCTGCGCTCCGAAGTCGAGGTGCGCGGGCTCGCCCACATCACCTCCGGCGGCCTCGACAATCTCACCCGCCTCGCCGCCGACGTCGGCTATGAGATCGACGAGCCGCTGCCGGTGCCGCCGGTCTTCGAGCTGATCCAGGAGCGCGCCGGCGTCAGCGACGACGAGATGCACGACATCTTCAACATGGGCTGCGGCTTCTGCTGCATCGTCGCGACCGAGGACGAGGCGGCGGCGGTCGATCTGCTGCGCCGCCATTACCCTGAGGCACGGCGGATCGGTCGTGCGGTCGATGGCCCGCGCGAAGCCCGCCGTCGCTAGATGGACACCCGCCCCTCGAGCTCGATGATCGGAACCACGCTCTCCGGCCGCTACCGGCTGGAGGCAAAGCTGGGCAGCGGTGGCATGTCGACGGTCTACCTGGCGCGCGACGGGACGCTCGACCGCTCGGTCGCGGTCAAGGTGATGCACCGGGAGATGTCCGAGCAGGCGGACCAGCTCGAGCGCTTCCGCCAGGAGGCGCGCGCCGTCGCCAAGCTCTCCCACCCCAACGTCGTCTCGGTGATCGACGCCGGCGAGGACGGCGGCCACCCCTACATCGTCTTCGAGTACGTCGAGGGCGAGACTCTGAAGCAGCGGATCGCGCGGGTTGGGGCGCTCGACACCCAGGACGCAATCGCCTACGCGATCGAGGTCGCGCGGGGGCTCAGCGTCGCCCACGCCCGCAAGCTGGTCCACCGCGACATCAAGCCGCAGAACGTCCTGATCGACAGCGAGGGACGGGCGAAGCTGACCGACTTCGGCATCTCGCGCCAGCTCGAGCAGGACGGGATGACGGCGACTGGCCGCGTCCTCGGCACCACCGACTACGTCTCTCCCGAGCAGGCGATGGGCAAGCAGGTCGACCAGCGCTCGGACGTCTACTCGCTCGGCGTCGTCCTCTACGAGATGCTGCTCGGCCAGGTCCCCTTCCAGGCCGACAGCCAGGTCGGGGTGGCGATGAAGCACGTCAACGAGGACCTGCCCGACGTGCAGCGGCGGCGCGAGGACCTCTCCGCCGCCGTCGCTCTCGTGGTCGAGCGCGCCACCGCGAAGGACCCGGACCAGCGCTACCAGCAGGTCGGCGAGATGATCGACGACCTCTCCACCGCGCTCGAGGTCGAAGCGGCGCGGGCGGGCTCGACCACAGGCGAGGCGACCACCGTGCTGGAGGCGGTGCCGGCGCCGAAGCGCAAGCTCTCGGGGGGAAGGGGATGGTCATGGGCGGCGATCGTCGCCCTGCTGCTCGTCGCCGGCGGCGCCCTGCTCGCGGTGAAGCTGATCTCCGACGGGCTCGGAGGGGGCGGCGCCAACGAGGGCAAGGGCCGGCCGGTCGCGATCTCCTCGGCCACCGACTACGACCCGCAGGGCGACGAAGAAGAGAGCGGCGGCGAGATCGAACTGGCGGTCGACGGCAACCCGACTGCCAGCGCCTGGGAGACCGAGCACTACGACTCCGAGGTCTTCGAAGGGACCAAGACCGGCCCCAACCCCGGCGTCGGCATCTACGTCACGGCCGCCTCGGCGGTGACCCCGGCGCGGATGCTCGTCCGCACCTCAGCGCCAGGCTGGGACGCCGAGATCTACGCGGCTGTGGCCGGACCCGCCGCCGA
This sequence comes from Solirubrobacterales bacterium, assembly GCA_035557635.1. Lineage (GTDB taxonomy): Bacteria > Actinomycetota > Thermoleophilia > Solirubrobacterales > 70-9 > VRUE01. Next base: position 45,128 of record DATMDR010000080.1, read on the forward strand.
ACTGTCCGGCTGGGGCGATCCGGTCGGCGAGGCGGGCGACGCGGCGACGGTCGAGGAGATCGCCCTGAAAGTGCCCCAGCCCTCACGCTACTTCCTGCTCTGGTTCACCAAAGCCGCCGAATCCCGCGACCAGCCGGGTCGTTACCAGGTCGAGGTCTCAGACATCAAGCTGCTCGGATAGGGTCGGGTCTCTGCGACCCCTGGGAAGGCCAATCCTGATCCTCGCGGGGATCGTCTCCGTGACGATGCTAGTCCCCTACGTCGGCAGCGGTGGTGCCGCCGACGTTGGCTGCGGCGCCTCACCGTCGGGGCGGTCGCTGGAGATCGTCTTCCGCATGAGAGACGGGGAGCAGCGCGTGTCGCCAGGCACCCGAGCGGATGCGCTGGCGATCGTCTGCGCCCGCCTGCGAGCTCTGGGCATGGGCGGCAAGGTCAGCGCTTTCGGCGGGCGGCGGCTACGCGTGGTCTTGCCCTACCCGGAGCAAGACGGAGAAAGGCAGCGGACAATCGAGCAGATCGGGGCAACCGGCCAGCTTCATTTCTACGACTGGGAACCGAACCTGATCGGTCGCGAGCACCGGATCGGCGGTGACCCCAGGCCATCGGCACCCGCCGGTCCGCTGAGCAGGGCGAGGCGCGAATGGAGGGGTGCGGGGCGCGACCCCGACGATCCCGCCTACGCCAGGCTGATCCGCTCAGGGGCCTTCCCCACCGCGCGCGGGGCCGCCAAGCTGGCCTCCCGTGCACCGTTCGACACCGTGATCGTCTCCGAACGGGCGATCGGGGGTGACGGGCGCATCGTTCGGGGGCTCGCGCCTGGCTGGTACGCGTTGCGGGACCGCCCGGCGCTCTCGGGGGCGGACATCGTCGACCCAAGGCAGGAAACCGACGAACTCGGCCTGCCGAACGTCACTTTCTCCTTCACCAAAGAGGGTAGGGTCGCCTTTGAGCAGGTCACCCGCGCGATCGCGCGGCGGGGACAGGCCCGAGCAAGGGGTCCCGTCACCTTGCGGGAGGCGGAAGAACTCTCCGGCCACTTCGTCCTCGTCTTCGATGGCGAAGTGAAGACGCGGCCGATCATCAACTTCGCCGAAAACCCCGTTGGGATAGACGGCAGGACCGGAGCGCAGATCTCAGGTGGGTTCTCCAGCGTCCAGGATGCGCGAGACCTGGCGACCATCCTCCGCATCGGTGCCCTGCCGATCAAGCTCCTGCTGACCAGCCAGAGGATGATCGAGCGCTAGAACTCGTAGGAGCGCGCCTTGGCGTGGCGCTCGAGCGCGAGCTGGACGAGGCGGTCACAGAGGTCCGGGTAGGCGATCCCCGACGCCTCCCAGAGCTTCGCGTAGACGCTGGTCTCGGTGAAGCCGGGCATCGTGTTGACCTCGTTGAGCAGCACCTCGCCGTCTGGCTCGACGAAGAAGTCGCAGCGGGCCAGGCCGGCGCAACCCGCCAGCTCGAACGCCTTCCGCGCGAGCTCTCGCAGGCGCTCGGACTGCTCGTCCGTGAGCTCGGCGGGAACCGTCAGCTCCATGCCGCCGTCGCGGTACTTGGTCTCGTAGTCGTACCACTCGCCGTGGGCGATCACCTCGCCCGGCTGCGACATCTCGACCTGCTCGTTGCCGAGCAGCGAGCACTCGACCTCGCGGCCCCGCGCCGAGGCCTCGACGATCACCCGCGGGTCATGGCGGCGGGCCAGCTCGACCGCCACCTCGAGGCTGGCGAGATCGTCGACGCGGCTGATGCCGACGCTGGAGCCGAGCCGCGAGGGCTTCACCCAGAGCGGCACGCCGAGCGACTCGCAGCGCTCGCGCCAGCCGGGCTCGCCGGCGGCGACGAACTCGACCTGCGGCAGGCCGCTCTCGGCGCAGAGGCGCTTCAGCGTCAGCTTGTCCATGCAGACCGCCGAAGAGAGCACGTCGGAGCCGACGTAGGGGAGGTCGAGCCACTCGAGCAGGCCCTGGACGCTGCCGTCCTCGCCGAACGGCCCGTGCAGGGCCGGAAAGGCGGCCTCGGCCCCGAGCAGGCCGGCGGCGGGAGTCAGCTGCACCGCAGCGTCCCGGTGTCGCCAGCTGCCGTCGGCCCCGATCGTCACCAGCAGCGTCTCGTGGCCGACTTCCGAGAGGCCCCGCACCACCGCCTCGCCGGAGCGCAACGACACCTCGCGCTCCGAGGAGCGGCCGCCGCAGAGAACCGCGACCCTCATTCTTCCTCGCCCCCTTCCGGTTCGGGCGAGCTGGCAGCGGCCTTGCCGACGACCAGCGTCACCGGTGCTCCCGGTTCCACCTCGGAGCCGGGCGGCGGGAACTGGTCGGTGACACGGCCAACCTGGGACGGCACGTCGGTTTCCTCTTCTTCCACCGAGGGCTCCAGCCCCGCCGCGCGGAGTGCTTCCACGCCCTCGCGGCGCTGCTGGCCGATCACGTTCGGCACTTTCACCCGTTCCTCCCCTTCGGAGACGACGATCGAGACCGAGGAGCCCGGGCCGAGATCGGAGCCGGCGCTGGGCGACTGCGAGATCACCTCGCCCGCAGGGGTCGTGCTCGATTCCTCGCTGACCAGCGGCACCAGCCCGCGGCCGCGGATCCGCTGCACCGCGACGGATCGCTGAACGCCGACCAGGACCGGGACCTTGACCAGCCGCGGGCCGCGCGAGACGACGATCGTCACCGCCGAGCCGCGGGTCAGCGTCGTGCCACCGGGCGGGCTCGAGTTGATCACCAGGCCGGCTTCCACGTTTTCGGAGTTCCGCTGCTCGACCTGCAGGTCGAACCCGGCATCTTTCAGCCGCGTCTCGGCGTCTTCGCGGCTCAGCCCGGCGGTGGAGGGCACTTTTGCCGTGCCGGGGCCAGCGCTGACGGTCAGCGCCACCTGCGGCTTGGAGCAGAAGAAGCCGAGGAAGGCGCAGTCGAGCGAGGCCTCGTCGGCCGGCGGCGAGGAGGCGGGATCCTGCTCGAGCACGGTGTTGGCCGGCGCTTCCCGCTCGACCCTTTTTACCTCGCCGATGCCGAAGCCGTCTTCTTTCAGCAGCGTGATCGCCGTGTCGAGCTGGTAGCCGGTCACGTTGGGAACCGAGGTCGTCGTGTCGCGGGTGAAACCGAAGACGAGCAGCGCGATCAGCAGCAGCGCGAGGGCGGCGAGGGCCCAGCGCCACCAGCGGCGGCGGCGCTCATCCTCCCGGTCGAGCTCATCCTCCTCCGGGGTCGCGACAACCGGTGGCAGCGGCGCGAACGCGGTGGTGCCACCTCCGGCGGCACCAGTCGGGTCAGCGAGCGCCGCGTCGAGCGCGGCGATGAACGCGTCGGCGCTCTGGAAGCGCTGGCCCGGGTCCTTCTCCAGCGCTCTCATCACGACCGCGTCGAGCGCCGGAGAGACCTCCGGGGCAATCGAGCTGGGTCGCTGTGGCGGCTGGGACACCTGCTTCATCGCCACCGCGACCGCGCTTTCTCCTTCGAAGGGAACGCGCCGGGTCAGGGCCTCGTAGAGGATCACCCCGATCGAGTAGAGGTCGGAGACCAAGGTCACGTCCTGCCCCTGGGCCTGCTCCGGTGAGAGGTAGTGCGGAGTTCCCATCACCGAGCCGGTCTGGGTGATCTCGGAAACCCCGGCGCGGGCGATCCCGAAGTCGGTCACCACAGCCTTGCCCTCGGCGTCGACGATCACGTTCTGCGGCTTCAGGTCGCGGTGGACGATGCCGTGGCGGTGGGCGAAGCGGGCCGCCTCGAGCACCTGGCGGATCAGCGCCGCCGCCTGCTCCGGGCTGAGGCCGGCGTCGATCAGCTCCTTCAGCGAGTTGCCCTCCAGGTACTGCATCGCGATGTAGTAGGTGCCGTCGATGTCGCCGCGGTCGAAGACGGCGACCACGTTGGGGTGCTGAAGGCCCGCCGCGGCCTCGGCCTCGCGACGGAAGCGTTCGACGAACTCGCGGTCCTGGACGAAGCGGCGGTGCAGGACCTTGAGCGCGACCTGGCGCTGCAGGTGCGTGTCCTCGGCCAGCCAGACGTCCGCCATGCCGCCGGTGCCGAGGCGGCGGAGCACCCGATAGCGGCCATCGACCACGCTGCCCTCGCTTACCTCAGCCACCTCTCCCCACCTCCGTTGCGCGTCCGTTCGTCAACTCAATCACCGCTCAGAACCGCTTCGGCAACTTCACGGAAGATCGGCGCCGCGACCTCGCCGCCGAACGAGCTCGTGCACTCGACCGTGGCCGCTATCGCGATCTCCGGGTCGTCGGCAGGGGCGAAGCCGATGAACCAGGCCTGGTTCAGGTCGCCGCCGCCGCAGCTCTCGTTGAACGGGGTTTCCGCGGTGCCGGTCTTGCCGGCCACCGGGACCCCGGAGATCGCCGCGTTGGTGCCTGTCCCTTCGTCGACCACGCCTTCCATCGCCGTGGTCAGCGTCGCGGCCGTCTCCTCGTCGATCGGCTGGCTGTACTCGGCCGGATCTAGGCTCTCGGTCACCCGCCCGTCCGGGTCGACGACGCGGCTCCAGATCTGCGGCTTCATCTGCCGCCCGCCGTTGGCGATCGCGGCGGCGACCTCGGCCATCTGCAGCGGCGTCACCAGCAGCCGCTCCTGGCCGATCGCGATCCGCGCCACGTCGACCGGGTCGCCGCGGCCGAGCAGGTCACTGCCTTCGTAGACACCGCTGCGTTCGACCTGATCGTCGGGTAGGTCGATCGCCGGCGTCGAGCCGAAGCCGAAGCGGTCCATGTACTCGAACAGCGTGTCGGACCCGACCTCTTCGCCGAGCTGGGCGAACCAGGTGTTGACCGAGCCGGTCAGCGCCGATTCGAGCGGGATGGCGCCGTAGCTGGCGCCGTCGGAGTTGGCGAGCGGCTGCCCCTGGACGTCGATCGTGGCCGGCGCGTCGATCGTCGATTCGAGGTCGATCACGCCGCTGTCGAGGCCTGCCGCCGCGGTCACGACCTTGAAGGTCGAGCCGGGTGGGGAGAAGCCCTGGGTGGCGCGATTGAGCAGCGGGGTTTCGAACGTGTTGGCGTTCAGCTCTTTCAGTTCGGTTGGGATCCGGTTCGGGTCGAAGGGCGGATTCGAAGCCATCACCCGCACCCGGCCGCTGCTCGGCTCGATCGCGACCACGGCGCCGAAACCGGCGGCTTCGAGGGCGCTCATCGCCACCCGCTGCGCCTCGGGGTCGAGGTTCGTGACGACGTCGTTGCCCTCCTGCCGCTTGCCGCGCAGCTCGTCGAGGATCGAGGTGAACTCGGAGTCCTCGCCGACCAGCTCGTCGTTGTGGAACTGCTCGAACTCGCTGTCGCCCTCTTCCACGAAGCTGTACCCGATCGGGTGGCCGAACAGCGCCCCTTCGGGGTAGCGGCGCACGTAGCGCAGGTTGTCGCCGGAGCCCTTGGGGACGGAGCGGGCGAGGACGGTGCCGTCGGCGGCTCGGATCCGCCCCCGCTCGATCTGCTGCTGCTCCAGCAGCGGACGCTTGTTGGCGTTCTTTTCCTTCAGCGCCTCCGCCTCGAACACCGACCAGTACGAGGTGAAGCCGACCAGCACCCCGAAGAGGACGACGATCAGCCCGAACAGCTTGACGATCTGGCGGTTCACCGCCCACCCTCCAGCGCCAGGCCGCCCGGGGCGGGAGCGCTCGCCTCACGGCGGGCGCGGTCGGAGATCAGCAGCAGCAACGCGAGCAGGACGAAGTTGGCGACGATCGAGCTGCCCCCGTAGCTGACGAAGGGGAGGGTGACTCCGGTCAGCGGGATGACCCGGGTGACGCCGCCGACGATGACGAAGGCCTGGATCGCGAAGACGGCGGTAAGGCCGGTGGCGAGCAGCTTCGAGAAGCCGTCGTCGGCGAGCAGCGCGATCTTGAAGCCGCGGGCGGCGATCAGCAGGTAGACCGCGACCAGCGCGCAGCCGCCGAACAGGCCCAGCTCGTTGACGATCAACGCGTAGATCGTGTCGGTTTGGGCGGCCGGCAGCAGGGCGTTGTCCGTTCCCGGGATCGTGATCAGGCCCTGGGCGAACCCCTGGCCGAAGAGGCCGCCGTCGGCCTGGGCGAAGATCGACTGCAGGATCTGGTACCCGCTGCCCTGGGGCGTCGCGTAGGGGTCGAGCCAGACCTCGACCCGGTCGTGCACGTGCGGTACGGTCGAGGCGAAGAACCAGGCGCCGAGCAGGAACATCGCCATCCCGATCGCGACGAAGGAGAAACGCCCGGTGGCCACGTAGAGCAGGGCGAGGAAGGCGGTGAAGAACATCAGCGAGCTGCCCAGGTCGCGGATGAAGACGAGCATGAACATCGATGCCCCCCAGACGACTAGCAGGGGACCGAGGTGCTTGAGCGGCGGCAGGGTGACGCCGAGAACCCGCCGGGCGCCGACGATCAGCACCTCGCGGTGCTCACGCAGGTAGCTGGCGAGGAAGACGACGATGCAGATCTTCGAGAACTCGGCCGGCTGGAAGGAGAGCGGGCCGAGCGCGACGCCGAGGTAGGCGCCGTTGACCTGTTCGCCGATGCCCGGCAGGCGCGGCGCCAGCAGCAGCAGCAGCCCGACTCCGGCGATCGTGTAGCGGTAGCGCTCGAGCACGTCGTAGTTGCGCAGGAAGTGGATCGTCAGGGCGAAGAGGAGAAGCCCGAGGACGAACCAATTGGCCTGGTCCCGGGCCAGGTCGGCGTCGATCCGGTAGACCATCACCAGGCCGAAGGTCGTGAGCAGCGCGACCAGGGGGAAGAGGTAGGGGTCGGCGTTGGGGAGCCGGATCCTCAGGTAGAGGTGGGTAGCGAGGCAGACGGCGAGGAAGTAGGCGCCGTAGATCAGGCTGAGGTTGTCGAGGCGCTCGCTCTCCTGGGCGAAGACAGCGGTGAAGCCGGCGGTGAGGAGGAGGGCGACGGGGACGAGCGCGGTCAGCTCGCGGTTGCGCGCGGTCACTGCACTCCCTGTGAGCGCTGGATGTCTTCGACCAGCGAGACGGCGTCGGAGCGGGAGCGGAGGTCGTGGCCAGCGACGGCTTCGCGGCGGCGGGGCGGCAGCGCCTCGGTCTGAATCGGGCTCGCGTAGCGCTCCTCGTAGAGCTCGACGCCGAACGGCAGCTCGTAGGGGAGGCCGCGATAGAGCGCCACCCTGCCCGCCTCGTCGGTCCCCAGGAACCAGACCTGGCGGTTGCCGTACCAGGCACCGAAGGCGAGCGCGGCTACGAGGGCGAGCGCGGCGAGGGCCTTGACCAAGGTCCGCCCGCGCTTGCCGCCGCTCTTCGCGGCAAGGGCGTCGCGGCGCTCCCGCGCAGCCGCGGCGGCGGCTCGGCGCCGCACCTCGGTCGCGGTCAGGCCGGCCTCCTCCGCCGTCGAGCCGATCAGCGTCGCTCCCTCCTGCGCGGGGGCGGGCGCGTCGGCGTCGTCGAGGCGGAAGGCGAGGGCGGTGATGTTGTCCCGGCCGCCCGCCCGGTTGGCCTCGTCGATCAGGGCCCGCACGGCCGCTTCCAGCGAGGTGGCGCCGCTCAGCAGCCGCGCGATCCGCTCGTCGTCGAGCATCGTGGTGAGGCCGTCGGAGCAGAGCAGGAAGACGTCTCCGGGCGCGGCGGGGACCGTCTGCACGTCGACCTCGACCTCGGGTTCGGGGCCCAGAGCGCGGGTGATGATCGAGCGTTGCGGGTGGTCCTCGGCCTGCTCCTCGGTGAGCTGCCCCTTGCGCCGCATCTCCTCGACCAGCGAGTGATCGCGGGTGAGGCGCTCCAGTTTGGCGCCGCGCAGCCGGTAGGCGCGGCTGTCGCCGACGTGCCCGATCCCCACCTCTTCGCTCTGGGCGTTGACGATCGCCGCGGTGATCGTCGTCCCCATCCCGGCCCGTGAGGGATCGGTGCGGGCGAGGTCGTGAATCTGCCGGTTCGCGGTGGCGATCGTCTCCCGCAGCACCCGCTCCGGCGCCTCGTCGGGAAGATCGACGTCGAAAGCCTCGGCAGCTGCTTTCGAGGCGACCTCGCCGGCCTGGGCGCCGCCCATCCCGTCGGCGACGACGAAGATCGGCGCGCGCACGAAGAGCGCGTCCTCGTTGGCGTTGCGCTGGCGCCCGGTGTCGGTGCGGAAGGCCTGGTCGATGATCTTCAGCACTCGGCTAGCCTCCCGACTCGTATCTGAACTCGGTGTCGCCGATCCGCACCACGTCGCCGTCGATCAGCTCCGCCTCGCCGTGGAGCGTCGCCTCGTTGAGAATCGTGCCGTTGGTCGATCTCATGTCCTCGACATAGGTGCGGCCCTCACGGGAGAAGATCCTTGCGTGCAGACCGGAGGCGTAGCGGTCGTCGATCCGCACGTCGGCCTCGCCGGAGCGGCCGATCGAGAGCCCGCCGATCAGGTCGAAGCGCTCGCCGGCGGTGAGACCGCCGCCGCGCTCCACCACCAGCCAGGCTTCGGCCGAAGACGGGGCGTCGGTGAAGGCCGGCACGTGATGGAAGCCGGTCGCGTCGGGGGCGGGGGCCATCGTCCGCCGCAGGTCCTTGAGGGCGCTGCGGGCGACCCAGAGCAGGAAGAGGTACAGAACGGCGAGAAAGCCGAACTTGAGTGCCACCGAGATCGGGTCGTAGTCCACGTCAGCACCCTAATGACGGGTCCAGAACACCACTGGGCTACTGCTCAACGTCGAACTGGAAGGTCGTCGTGCCCAAGGTCACCTGATCGCCCGGGTTTAGCCGGGTCGAGGTGACCCGCCGGCCGTTCACCTTGACCCCGTTGGTCGAGCCGAGGTCAGCGATCGTCCACTCGCCCGATCCGGCTTGGCGCAGCTCGGCGTGGTGACGCGAAACGTTGGGATCGCGCAGCACGCAGTCCGCATCCTTGGAGCGGCCGATCGTGGCACGCGGCCCCTCGAGCACGTAGCGGCGGTCGTCGAGCCCGACTACCGCCCTGGTCGCAACGGCGGCGGCAGGCTGAGCCGGGGGCTGGGCGGCGCTCTCGCGCACCGCCGAGTAGACCATCGTGTGGCCCTCCTCTCCCTGACGCGGGCTCTCGCCCTCGTGGGCGGGCGGCTTGACCAGGCGCGTCTGGATCCCGAACTCGCCGAGGCGGAGCCGCTCATCGGTCTTGAACTCGACCGCCGGCCGGGTCAGCAGATCGTAGCTCCTGCGCCGCGCGTGCTCCAGCAGGTAGCCGGAGAGCTCCTGCTCGAGCGAGCGCTCATATCCCTCCAGCTTGGCCCGGTCCGCCTTGGAGAGGTAGACGGTGTACTCGTTGGGGACGTAGACGCGGGCGATCCCGGCGGTCTTGTGCGCATCCATCTCCTTGGCCAGCTTGCGGGCCAGCTCGACCGGCTGCACCTCGGAGCTGAAGGCGCGGCTGAACACCCCCTCGACGAGGCCTTCTATCCGACTCTCGAGGTTGCGTAGAACGCTGATCGAATGGCTCCTTTTCGCACGCCCTGCGGGTGGCCGCGAACGCGCTGAATCCTAGATGGTGGACCCCTGGGCCAGGTGTGGCCATCTCAAGGGAGGAAAACCCCGTGGCCGGTCGCGAGCCAGGCTCCGAACAGCGCGGCGGCGGCGGCCACCCCCACACGCAGGCCCAGCGGCCGGTTTGCGCCGGGGAGGTGGTCTGAGAGCGCCTCGAGCGAATCCTCGATCGCGGCGCCCAGCTGCTCTAGCGGCGGGCGGCGCGAGGGGCGGGAGTCGAGGCAGGCGTCGACGGTCGCGGCCAGCTCGGCAGGGAGGTCGGTGCGGAGGCGGCGCAGGGGGCGGACACGGGCTCCAATCGCGCGGGCCGTGGCTGCGGGGGTCGAGCGGCGGTGCGGGTTCTCGCCGCTCCAGCACTCGTACAAGGTCAGTGCCAGCGAGTAGACATCGGTCTCCGGGCCGGTCGCCTGGCCCTCCGCCTGCTCCGGCGACATGTAGGCGAGCGTGCCGACGACGTCGCCGGGAGCGGTGAGCGAGGCACCGTCGGCGAGGCGGGCGACGCCGAAGTCCATCAGCTTGGCCCGCGGTTCGCCCTCGGTGACCTGGACGTTCTGGGGCTTTATGTCCCGGTGGACGACGCCGCGCGAGTGAGCGTGGTCGAGTGCCTCGCAGAGATCGGCGCCGATCTCGCCGATCTCGCGGTCACTCAGCTCGCCTTCCCGGGCCAGACGGGCGAGGGTGTCACCCTCGACCAGCTCGGTCACGAGGAGGGCGTTGCCGTCCTCTTCACCGAGCTCGTAGAGCGTCACGATCCCCGGATGGTTGAGCCGTGCCGCGGCCTGGGCCTCGCGCAGCACGCGGCTGCCGGCCTCTCCCAGGGACTCGATCGCCTTGACCGCCACCGGCCGCTCGAGGCGTCCATCCCAGGCCTCGTAGACGACGCCGAAGCCGCCGCTGCCGATGCGGCGCTCGATCAGAAAGCGGTTGAGGACGAGTGAACCAACCAAAGCATTCTTCGACTTCGCCGCTAATCCGCTTCTTCCTGCGACATACTCCCTGCACCTTGGAGGATTTCCCAGCAGCTCGGCAGGAGCGGAGGCGGCGTGCGCCTCGGCGGCCGGAGCGACAGCAGATCTTGATCCGGCGCGGACTCGCTCTCGGAGCGGGGCTGCTGGTCCTGATCCTGATCGTGCTGGGGGTAAGGGGCTGCCTCGACGCGCGCAAGAACAGGGCGCTGAGCGACTACGCCGACGACGTCACCCAGATCGTCGACGAGACGGACCAGACCAGCAAAGCCTTCTTCGGCAAGCTGGAAGACCCCGGCAGCCTCTCGGTCACCGACTTCGTCGCCGAGGTGAGCGCCGACCGCAGCGCGATGGACAACTACGCCAGCCGCATCGACGGCCTCGACGCCCCCGGCGACATGGGGAACGCGCAGGACAACCTCGAGCTCGTCTACCAGCTGCGCAGCAGCGCGATGGGGGAGATCGCCGACCGGATGAGCACTGCGCTTGGCGACGTCGGCTCGGAGCAGGCGATGGCGATCATCGCCAACCAGATGCAGCTCCTGCACGCGAGCGACGTTCTCTACAAATCGGTGGTGCGACCGGAAATCAACGGCGTCCTCGGCGACAACGGGATCTCGGGCAGCGACGTGCCGGAGAGCGTCTTCGTCCCGGACGGGATCAGGTGGCTCGACGTGGCCGAAGTGAGCGCCGCACTCGGCACGCTCAGCGCCGGCGGCGGCGAAACGTCGGGGGTGCACGGACTGGGCCTCGCCGGCGTCAGCGTCAACGGCACCGAACTGGTCGAAGGCGGAGCGACCGGGGTCGTCGGCGAAGGAACCCCGGAAGTCGAAGTGCAAGTCGAAAACCAGGGTGAATCGACCGAGAACGAAGTGACCGTCTCGGTGACCGTGAACGGCGGCAACACGCTCCAGCAGGACATCAGCAGCATCGGCCCGAGCGAAGCCCAGAGCGCCTCGATCCCCCTCACCCCAGCGCCGGAAGGCGAAGTGACGCTCGAAGTGGAAGCCGAGCCGGTTCCGGGCGAGCGGGTCTCCACCAACAACAAAGCCAGCTACACGGTCGTCTTCGAATAAGTCGTGCAGCGCTTCGCCTTCCTAGGGCCGGCGGGGACCTTCACCGAAGACGCGCTGATCGAGGCGACGAGCGGCGAGCAGTTCGAGGCGCTGCGCACGGCGACCGTCCCCGACGCGATCCTCGCGGTGGAGAGAGGCGAGGCCGAGCGGGCGCTGGTCCCGTTCGAGAACTCGATCGAGGGCTCGGTGCGGCCGACCCTCGACACGCTCGCCTTCGAGGCCGAGGGAGTGGCGATCGTCGGCGAGCACGACCACAGCGTCCGCGTCCACCTGGTCGCCCGCGAGGGGGTCGGGATCGACGAGGTCGAGGCGGTTCTCTCGCACCCGCAGCCGCTGGGCCAGTGCGCCCGCTTCCTGCGCGAGGCGCTGCCGGGGGTCGAACAGCGCGCGGTCAGCAGCACGGCCGCGGCGGTGCGGATGGTGAGCGAGTCCGAGCGGCCCTGGGCGGCGCTCGGCGCCCGCTCGGCCGCGCGCCTCTACGGCTGCGCGCTGCTGCGCGAAGGGGTCGAGGACGAGAGCGGCAACGT
>DATMDR010000081.1:0-6593 GCA_035557635.1 Solirubrobacterales bacterium
ATGGCCTACCGATCCCACCGCCATCGAAACCGGGCCCTGCCACACTGGCTTGAGCACTACAACGAGACAAGGCCGCACAGCTCACTGGGGGGCCGGCCGCCGATCAGCCGCGTTCACAACGTCCGTGGGCAGGACACCTAGTTACGGACTTTGCAGGGGAAGAGGAAGCTGGCCTTCAGCAGTTCGTCCGTCTCTTTAAAGCTGAACTCGCCACGGACTTGGAAGTGGCCGGTTTCACAGCGGGCGTTGATGTAGCTGTGTTTCTTGCTCTTGAAGACCCACTTTTTCCCGACTCGCGCGCGGCCGGAGACCGGGTGGCCGTAGCCGCCAGCGATTTTCGGGATTTTGACGATGACTCGGTAGCCGTAGACGCCATTGCTGATTTTTTCGATCACGATCGGAACGATGAAGGTGGTCGGCGCCGGGACGTCGAGATGGGCGTGGGCGATGATCGTGTCGTTGCGGCCCTTCTTCGGGCCGTTGAAGATCGTGAGCGGCGAGCCGGCCGGGATCGGGCCCTGTTCGGGGAACTTGACGATCGCCTTGCCGAAGCCCTTGCCGACGATCGCCGGGCCGCAGGCGCGGCGCGCGGCAGGCACGTCGGTGGCGACGAGTTTGGCCTGGGTGCAGACCGGCAGGCCGGTGGTGTCGAGGGCACCGTGCTTGTCGAATTCGAGCATGAAGGTGTCGAGGATCGGCGGCAGCTCGCCGGAGACGGTCGAGATTTTGCCGCCGCCTTCGGTGATGATCGGGGCGTTTTTAAATTTCGGCAACGCCTTCGGGAAGAAGTCGCCATGGGCGTCGAGGATCATGTCGCCAGCGCGCACGCGGACTTTGATCGCGCTCGCCGTGCCGACCACGGCCAGTGCGCCCAGTGCCGCCACCGCAACCAACGCGAAGATCTTCAGCTTCATTCCCCAATGCCCCCTATAGCTAGCTTCCCTCTCAAGGAGGTTAACGCCGATTCATGCACAGAACCCCGCGTCTCTTCGTTCCTTAACGCAACACGGCAATTGCCGCAACGGACCGATGGGCGGTACTGGGCTCGAACCAGTGACCTCCTGCTTGTAAGGCAGGCGCTCTCCCAACTGAGCTAACCGCCCAGGACTCGATTGTCGCTGAAGCGGGTGGAATCCGCCAGCCCGAAACGGGTAGCTTCTGCCGAACGCGATGGCGAAGCTGAAGCTGCAGATCTCGATCTCGCTGGACGGCTACGTCGCCGGACCGAACCAGAGCGAGGAGCACCCGCTCGGCGAAGGCGGGGAGGCGCTGCACGACTGGGCACTCAAGCTCGCCGCCTGGCGCAAGCCGCACGGCCGGGAGGGCGGCGAGGTCAACGCCAGCACCGAGGTCTTCGAGGAGGCTTCCGAGAACGTCGGCGCCATCCTGATAGGCCGCAACATGTTCGGCGGCGGTCCCGGTCCCTGGGGCGAGGATCCCTGGCAGGGCTGGTGGGGTGACGAGCCGCCGTTCGGAGTGCCGGTCTTCGTGCTCACCCACCACGAGCGCGAGCCCCTGGTCAAGGGGGAGACGACCTTCCACTTCGTTACCGACGGGATCGAGGCGGCGCTGGAGCGAGCCCGCGAGGCGGCGGGCGGGAAGGACGTCGCGCTGGGAGGCGGCGCCAGCGCGATCCAGCAGTACTTGGCGGCGGGACACGTCGACGAGATGTGGATCAACGTGGCGCCCGTCCTGCTCGGCGGTGGCACCCGGCTCTTCGACGGCGGTGTCGGGCCTGGGATCGAGCTGGAGCAGCTGCGCGCGATCGAAGGCCCCGAAGCCGCCCACCTCAAGTACCGCGTAGCGGACTGAGCGCCGGTGGAGCTCGGGCTGGAAGGACGCGTGGCGCTGGTGATGGGCGCCAGCCGCGGGATCGGGCGCGGGATCGCGGCGGCTCTGGCGCGGGAAGGGGCGAAGGTGGCAATTGCCAGCCGCTCGCGGGAGAGGCTCGACGAGGCGGCGGCCGCGATCGAGGGTGACGTGACCCCCTTTGTTGCCGACACCGCGGACCTGGGGCCGCTCGCTGAGCTCCCCGGCGAGGTCGAGGCGGCGCTGGGCCCGGTCGACGTCCTCGTCGCCAACACCGGCGGCCCGCCGTTCGGCGGCGCCCTCAACCACGAGCTCGACGAGTGGGAGACCGCCTACCGTTCCCTCGTCCTGGCGCCGCGGGTGCTGGCCGAGGCCGTGCTGCCCGGGATGCGCGAGCGCGGCTGGGGCCGGATCGTCAACGTCGGCTCCACCTCGACCCGCGAGCCGATCCCCGGCCTCAACCTCTCCAACTCCCACCGGATGGCCGCGGTCGGCTTCCTGAAGACGCTCTCGCGCGAGGTCGCCGGCGACGGCGTCACCGTCAACACCGTCGCCACCGGCCGCTTCGCCACCGAGCGCCTGGCGGATGCCGGGGGCTCCCTCGATGCGGCGGAAGAGGCGGCGCGAAACGAAGTGCCGGCCGGCCGGCTCGGCCGCCCCGAGGAGTACGGCGACCTGGTCGCCTTCCTCTGCTCCGAGCGCGCCGCCTACCTCACCGGCACCGTGATCCCGCTCGACGGCGGCCTGCTGCACTCAGCCTTCTGAGGCCTCGCGCAGGGTCGGGAAGAGGATCACCTCACGCAGGTTCTCCGCCTCGGCGAGGATCATCAGCAGGCGGTCGATGCCGACCCCTGAGCCGCTCATCGTCTGCATTCCATATTCGAGCGCCCGCACGAACTCCTCGTCGTTAGGCTGCGGCGCCTCCTCCGCCCCTTCTTCCTGGCGCTTGCGCTGCTCGACGAAGCGCTCCCGCTGTTCGACCGGGTCGTTGATGTCCGAGCCGCCGCCGAGGACCTCGATCCCGGCGACGATCCCGTCGAAGGCCTCCGCCAGCTCGGGATGCTCAGGATGGACGGGCACCAGCGGCCAGACTTCCCGCGGCAGGTCGTAGAGGAAGGTCGGCTGTCTCAGCGTCGGCTCTACCAGCTTGGACTGGATCGTCTCCACCACCGAGCCCCAGTCGGCCCGCGGGTCGACATCCTCGTCGAGGATCTGAATCAGCTCCTCGCGGCTCGCCTCGAGGATGTCGACTCCGGCCCGCTCGCGCACGGCGTCGCGCAGCGAGACCCGCTCCCATGGGGCGGCGAAGTCGATCGTCTCGCCGTCGCGCTCCACTTTGGTCGTTCCCAGCACCTGCTCGACGACGGTCGAGATCAGGCCCTCGGTGTAGGCCATCACGTCTTTGTATTCGGCCCCGACCTTGAACCACTCCATCATCGTGAACTCGGGGTTGTGCTGGGGCGAGATGCCCTCGTTGCGGAAGAACTTGCCCAGCTCGTAGACGTTCTCGAAGCCGCCCACGACTGCTCGCTTGAGGTGGAGTTCGGAGGAGATGCGCAGGACGAAGTCCTGGCCGAGCGCGTTGTGGTGGGTCTCGAACGGACGCGCCGCGGCGCCTCCCGCCAGCCCCTGCAGCATCGGCGTTTCCAGTTCGACGAAGTCGTGCTCGTTCATGTAGCCGCGGATCGCCGCGATCAGCTTCGCCCGCAGCAGGAAGATCTCGCGGGTGCGCTCGTTGGCGATCAGGTCGAGCTCACGCTGGCGGTAGCGGGTCTCGGGGTCCGAGATGCCGTGGAAGAGGTCGGGCGGGTCGCGCAGCGCCTTGGCCAGCAGCGTGCACTCGCGCACCTCGAGCGCCAGCTGGCCGCGCTTGGTCACGTAGAGATCGCCCTCGACGCCGACGGCGTCGCCGATGTCGAGTGCTTCGATCCGCTCGAAGGCCTCGTCGCCGAGCGCGTCGCGGCGGGCGTAGGCCTGCATCGTGCCGGAGAGGTCGCGCAGGTCGAAGAAGGCGGTCTTGCCGTGGCCGCGCTGCCCGGTCAGCCGGCCGGCGATCCGGTAGGACCACTGCGAGTGCTCCCCCGCGCCCAGCTCCTCCGGGTCGTGCGCGTCGAGGACCGTCGCGATCTTGGTGCGGTCGCGAAAGGAGCGGGCGTACGGCTCGATCCCTTCGGCGCGAAGCCGCTCGGCCTTTTCGAGGCGCTCGGACACGCGGCGGAAAGTAACAGGGGTTATGCGGGCCGGGCGAGCGTGCCGTGCCGGCGGCGGACCGCCGCCAGCCAGATCGCCCCGGCGAGGACCATCGCCAGGCTCTCCAGTTGGGCCGTGGTCAGGCCCAGGGCGACGTCGTCGTTGCGGCGGACGAACTCGACCAGGAAGCGCTCGCCGCCCGCGTAGAGGAGGTAGAGCGCGAAGATGACGCCGGTGCGAAAACGGTCGCGCAGTTGCCAGAGCAGCCAGGCGCCGAAGCCCATCGCAAGCGCCTCGTAGACCGGCGTCGGGTGGACCTCCTGCTCGGTGGGGACGGTCCCGTCGGGGTAGGCCATCGCCCAGGGCCCGTCCCAGGGCTTGCCGTAGTCGCCGTCCCCCGAGAGCTGGCAGCCGACGCGGCCGACCGCGTAGCCGAGCGCGAGTGCGGGCGCCACCAGGTCGAGCAGGGCGAGGCCGAGGAAGCCCCGGTACCAAGCCCAAAGCAGCACGGCGATGGCGCCGCCGATCGCGCCGCCGTACCAGACAAGGCCGGAGCCGGAGAAGACGTTGCCGAGCAGGTCGTCGCTGACGCTGTCCCAGTTCTCGACCAAGAAGTAGACGCGCGAGCCGACGATGCCACCGATCAGCGCCGCGAACCCGATCTCATACGCCCAGTCCACCGGCCGGCCAAGCTCCTTCAGCCGCTTCGCGATCAGCGCGCCCGCGGCGAGGAAGGCGAGCGCGAACATCAGGCCGAAGGTCTGCAGGGTCAGCGGCCCGATGTCGATCTCGGGGTACACGGCCGGCTAGCCGTCGCCGACCAGCGACTCGAGCAGCGCCTTCTGGGTGTGCAGGCGGTTCTCCGCCTGGTCCCAGACGGCGGAGCGCTCGCCGTAGAGCACCTCGGCGGTGATCTCCTCGCCGGGATGCGCCGGCAGGCAGTGCAGGACGATCGCCTCGTCCTTGGCGGCGCCGAGCAGGTCGGCGTCGACCCGGAACGGCGCCAGGTCGGCACGCCGGCGCTCGGCATCCTCCTCGTCGCCCATGCTGACCCAGACGTCGGTGTAGATCGCGTCGGCGCCCGCGGCCGCGGCGCGCGGGTCATCGGTCAGCGTCGCGCCGTGGTCGTCGTCCAGCTGGTAGCCGGGCGGCGCCGCGACGACGACCTCGACGTCCGCCAGCGCGCCGGCGATCGCCAGCGAGCGAGCGACGTTGTTGCCATCGCCGACGTAGGCGACCCGGAGGCCGGCGAGCTCACCGAAGCGCTCGCGCAGGGTGAGCAGGTCGGCCAGCGCCTGGCAAGGATGGTGAAGCGGCGTCAGCGCGTTGACCACCGGCACCTGCGCCCCAGCCGCCAACTCGGCGACCGCCTCGTGCGAGCCGGAGCGGATCACGATCGCGTCGAGGTAGCGCGAGAGCACCCGCGCCGTGTCGGCGACCGACTCGCCGCGCGAGAGCTGCAGTTCGTCGCCGCGCAGGACGATCGGGTTCGCGCCCAGCTCGGCGACGCCGACCTCGAAGGAGATCCGCGTCCGGGTCGATGGCTTCTCGAAGACAAGGGCGACGCTGCGACCGGCCAGCGCCTCGCCGCCGGCCCCCTCCCTCCTGCCGGCCTTCAGCTCGAGCGCGCGGTCGAGCAGCTTGCCCAGCTCGAACGCACCCAGCTCTTCGCCTGTGAGGAAATCGCGCTTCAAGCCGCGGATACTACGGCCGTGGAATTCACCGCCGTCGCCTGGAACCTCTTCCATGGGCGCGACTTCCCGCCCGACCCGGCCCTGTTCACCTGGCGCTCGCGACTGCTGCGCGTGAGCGAGCGGGGCGCGACCCACGTCCAGGTCAACCGCGACCTGCTCGACGAGTTCGCGACGATGCTGGCGGCAGCCGAGTGGGACGTGGCGCTGCTGCAGGAGTGTCCGCCCCGCTTCGCCGAGCGGCTTGCCCGCGCCTGCGGGGCGGAGCAGCACCGCGTGCTCACCTCGCGCAACTCGCTCGGCGCCCTGCGCGCCCTCGCCGCACGCATCAACCCCGACCTGATCGCCTCCGGCGAGGGCGGCTCGAACCTGACGCTGGTGCGGGCCGACGGCCCGCTCGGCCAGATCGCCGAGCGGCGCGAGATCGCGATCCACGAGGGGTCGCAGGAGCGCCGGGCGATGGCCTTCACCCGCACCGCCTCCGGCCTCTGCGTCGCCAACCTGCACGCGAGCGCCCACGACCCCCGGCTCGCCACCGGGGACGTGCTGCTGGCGGCGGAGACGGCGACCGAGTGGGCGGGAGATGCGCCGCTCCTCTTCGGCGGCGACCTCAACCTGCGCCCGGCCGAGGCGCCGGATGCCTTCGGGCAGCTGCGCGTGCGCTTCGGCCTCGCGGGCACGACCGCGCCGCGGGCGATCGACCACCTGCTGGCGCGCGGCCTGGAGACGATCGAGCCCGCGCGTCAGTGGCCGCCCGAGCAGCGTGAGGTCACCTACGCCGGCCTCGCCCTGCGCCTCTCCGACCACAGCCCGGTAGAGGGACGCTTTACCGCTCCGGTGAGCGGGTAGAGCCCCGGAGTGAGATAGTCAGCCTGCAACCCTGCCCAGTCGACGATCAGGAGA
>DATMDR010000082.1:0-22778 GCA_035557635.1 Solirubrobacterales bacterium
ATGAAGACGCAGAGGAAGATCAGCACGGAGACCGCCGAGCCGAGGCCGAGGTTGAGGCGTGAGATCAGCTGGTTGAAGCCGAGGATCGAGACCGACTCGGTGTCCTGCGCACCGCGGGTCATGATGAAGATCGTGTCGAAGACGCGGAAGGCGTCGAGGGTGCGGAAGAGCAGGGCAACGAGGATCGCCGGCTTCATCAGCGGCAGGGTTATGCGGGTGAAGCGCTGCCAGGCGTTGGCGCCGTCGACCTTGGCCGCCTCGTATAGCTGGCCGTCGATCGTCACCAGGCCGGCGAGGAGGAGGAGCGCCATGAACGGCGTCGTCTTCCAGACCTCGGCCATGATGATCACCGCGAAGGAGCTGAAGCGGCCGCCGAACCAGTCCATGTCGTCGGAGATCAGCGGCAGGCCGTTGACGAAGCCGGAGTCAGGGGCGAAGGCGAACTGCCAGGCGAAGGCGGCGACCACGGTGATGATCCCGTAGGGGATCAGGACCGAGGTGCGGACGACGCCGCGGCCGAAGATGGCCCGGAACATGACCAGCGCGATCGCCATCCCCAGGACCAGCTCGATCGCGACCGAGATCACCATCACGAAGACGGTGTTGAAGACGTCTTCCCACCAGAGCGGCGAGGTGAGGACCGAGACGTAGTTGTCGAGGCCGACGAAGCCGCTCTCGTCGGGGAAGCGGAGGTCGATCTGCTGCAGCGAGAGGGCGACCGCGTAGACGATCGGGTAGGCGGTGACCAGGAGCATCGCCAGCACCGCCGGGGCGCAGAGCAGCCAGGCGAGCTTGCGTTCCGAGCGCGTCCGCGAGCTCACAGCAGCCCTTCCCGCTTGACCGCGTCTTCGAGGTTCGACTTCAGTTCGTCATAGACCGAGCTGGCGTCGTCGGGGTCGATCCTGTCGGGCGGGTGCAGGGTGCGCTGGACCGCCAGCGAGACGTCCTGGTAGGCGGGCGTGGTCGGCCGCGGCCCCGAGCCCTCGATCGATGCTTTGACCAGCCCGGCGAAGCCGGGGTAGGCCGTCTGGACCGCTTTGTCGGTGTAGAGGTCGGCGCGCGAGGGCGGCAGGCCGTCGAGTTCGACTGCGGTCAGCTGGCTCTGTTTGCCGGCCAGGCAGGCGGCCGCCTCGAAGGCGACGTCCTTGTTCTCAGAGAAGGAGCTGACCGCGAGGTTGAAGCCGCCCAGCGGGGGCCGGCTCGGCCGTTTCGCGTCGACCCGCGGGAAGCGGGCGAAGCCCATCACTTTGAAGATGTCGGGCGCTTCTTCTTTGGCGCTGGCGTAGGCGAAGGTGTAGTTGGTCATGAAGGCTGAGTCGCCGCTCTCGAAGCCGATGCGGGTGGTGTCCTCGTTGGAGGTCGAGAGGTTGGCGGGCGCGGCGCTCGAGTTGGCGAGGCGGCCCATCACCTCGAGTGCCTTGGTGGTCGGCCCCTCCGCCAGTTCGACGGCTTCCGGCCCGGAGAGGATCTGCGTGCCGGCGCTCTCGATCAGCGCGTTGGCCCAGACCGTGAAGCCCTCGTAGCGGTTGGACTGCACCTGGATCGTGCCTGCGTTGTCCGATCCCAGCTGTTCGGCCTGGTCGATCATCTCGTCCCAGGTGGTCGGCGGCTGTTCGACCAGATCCTTGCGGTACCAGAGCAGCTGGGTGTTGGTGTTGAACGGCGCCGCGTAGAGGCCGCCCTCGAAGGAGGCGGTTTCGATCACGTTGGGGAAGACTTGGTCGGTGACCTCTTTGGCCATCGCCCCTTTCCACTGCTCGACCCAGCCCGCGTTGGCGAACTCGCCGGTCCAGATCACGTCCATGCCAACGATGTCGATCGAGCTGTCCTCGGCGCCGAGGCGGCGGACCAGCTGTTCGCGCTGCTGGCTCGCATCGGTCGGCAGGAATTCCGGCTCGACCGTGTAGCGCCCGCCCGATTCTTTCGAGCAGCGCGCCGCAACTTCCTCGATCGTCCCGCCCGGCTGGATCGCGACGAACCAGGTCAGCGTGCGGCCTGAGCCCGCCGACTCCCCACCGGAAGAGATCAACGCGACGATGGCGACGACCGCCACCGCAAGGACCGCCAGAAGCCCGATCGCCGCTCGTGCTGTCAACCGCTCCTCCTTCGTCGTCCCCGGCCTCAGGGGCCGGGGCGCACGAATTGAGATGCCCGGATCGGTCGAGCTCTAAACGAAGAAGAGCCCGGTGGGATCGCTTGAGCGTTCCCACCGGGCTCGGTACGTGCCTACGCGGTCAGCGGCTGGAGGGCCGTTTGCCGCCTTTCCTTTTGCTTTTGCCGGCGGGTTTTTTCTGACCTCTCAGTTTCGCTTTCAGTTTGCGGGTACTGGGCGCACCGACCGGGTTCGGCGCCGTGGCGGTGATGTTCAAGGTCAGCGACCGTTTGCGGCTCAGCTCTTTCAGCTTTGCCTTCAGGTTTCCCCGGAACAGCATGGTGAATTTCGAGATCGTCCCGGGAACGACGATCTGCGTGCCGCCATTCAGTTTGGCCGTTTTCCCTTTGCCGAGTCTGATTTTGCCGGCCACGTTCACCGAGGCTTGGACGTCGCTGGTGACGAGAACCGTCACCAAGCCTTTCTTGACGATCGCGGAGGCGCTCAGTTTGGCCACCGGGCAGGGCACCTGGAAGGAGGCGTTCTGGGGACATTTGTCCTGCGTCTCGTCGCCGAAGCCGTCGTTGTCGGCGTCGGGCTCGATTACCGCGAAGGCGGGGATTCGAAATTTTTCAGGGAACTGGGCGAAGGCGACGGTCGCCCCGGGGCCACCGCCGGCAAAGGCGCCGATCAGATTTTCGACGCCTGGCGTATTGCAGAAGAGGTTTCCGTATGTGGTGCCGTCCCCGAAAAGGCCCAGACGATCGCCAGCCTGGACCGAAATCCGGGCGTTGAAGGTATTGGGCCCCCCGGTGATGGTTCCAGAGGATTCTCCGATGACCTGAACGGTATTCGGCCCGTTCTGGCGCAGCACTTTGAGCGTCTGCGGTACGAAGGCCGGAACAGGAGCTAGATTCGATTTCCATTGCGTGATTACGCCGGAAACCGGTGCGGTGAGCGGCAGCGGATTGCCCGGTGCCGAAATGTCGAAGAGGGTGATTGGCGGTTCGAACGTAGCTTCATCCGCCACGCAGTTGTCCCCAAATTCAGTCGCCGCCGAGGCGCTTGCCGCGCCCAAAGCAGAAATTGTGAGCAACGCTGCTACCACCAGACCTGCGAACTTCGCCTTCATTTCATTTCCCCCCAGATAGGACGCTGAAGTTTCGCGGCAGCATATCCAGATTTCGCATGGAAAAGCGAAATAACTAGGCTGTCAACTCGATCGCTGGCCAACGAGCGGCGTCGCCTAAGTCGAGTGGAATCGGGTAGAGGAGGGCTTCATAGCCGACAAGGGGGGACCACCGTGTTGATTGCTGCCGTAGTGGGGATTTGCGTACTTCTGTTGATCCTGGGATTTCTGCTCCCCAGGCTCTCGAATCACGCCCGCCGTGGGACCGACAAGGGGTTCTCGCTCGGCCAGCATGCCGGGGGCAAGGCTCCGGGCCCGCTGGGGCGCCTGTTCAGCAAGTCGTTCGGAAAGTCGCGGCAGGCCGCCGACAAGAGCCATTCCGCCGGGCAGCGAGCGCGCTCCAAGGCTCCCTTCTAGAGCGCGCTCGCTGGGGGGAGGGCGTTAGCCGCTCGCCTGGCCCTTCAGCCTGGTTTTGAGTTTGTCGGTGGTGACGCGCCCGATCAGGTCGGTGGCGGTTGCGGTGATGTTCAGCCGCAGCGATTGTTTACGACTGAGTTCCTCGAGTCGTTTCTTCAGCTTTTTCGGGAATTTGAGCGTGAAGCGACTCACTTTGCCCGGAACGACGGTCTGAGCTTTGCTCCCCAGTTTGGCTTTTTTCCCTTTGCCGAGGTTGACGGTGCCAGCGACTTTGACTGGTGCCGAGGCGGTGGTGGTGAGAAGGACCACGACCGAGCCTTTGCGCTTGATCACCGAGGCAGCGTCGACGGCGACGGTCGGGCAGTCGCCCTGTGAAACTGCGCTCTGCGGGCATTTGTCCTGCGTCTCGTCGCCGAAGCCATCGTTGTCGGCGTCGGCCTCAACCGTCAGGGTGATCGGATTCTGGAGTTCTCCTTCTTCTCCGATACTGCTCACGGTCCCGCCCGTGGTCGGATTACCGGGAAAGACGCCCACCCGATCGCCGGGATTGGGCGTTTCGCAGTACACCGTGACCACTTTTCCTGTAGCCGTTCCGGAGGTGCCGAGGTAGTCACCGGCCTGAACGGGGATCCTCGTCGAGAATGTGTTCAAGCCGCCCGCGATTGAGCCCGGTGAGCTTTCTCCGACCACCTGGAACTGGCTGGGAGCCCCAGTTGGACGGAAGATCTTCAGTGTCTGGCTGAGGATTCCGGCAGGAATGGGCACGATGTTGAAGGTCCAGCGGGTAACCACTCCCGAGCTGGGTATCGTGGCTGGGAACGGATTACCGGGACCATTTGCCGTCGAGAGAATGGTGGCATTTTCCGCTGAGGAGTTGCCGACGCATTGATTGCCCACCTGGGTGGCGGCAGCGGCGGGTTGCGCTGCGAACAGCGCAAGTGCCACGGCAAGTCCTATGGTTGCTGCGAGGCTTCGCTTAATCATTTATTGCTCTCCCCTTGGCCCTTCAGCCTGGTTTTGAGTTTGTTCGTAGTCTTAGAGTCAGATTTTGCGGGCAGCATATAGCCGAAATTTCCGCATGACGAGCGGAATCCTTGGCTAAAGCGCAATTGCCCTGGAAATGTCGGTCCAGGCTCTTTCGGCCTGGTCGAGGCCGACCGCAAGAAAGGCTTCGCCGCCGGCGATCTCGATCTCCCCACCGACTTCACCGAGGACCAGGACCTCGATGCCATCGCCCGCGAGTGCCTCCAGCGCTGCACGCTCACCGCTGAGCACGAAGCCACCGGGGCCTTCTCCGAAGAGCGCCTCCTCGGCGGAGAAGCCGCGGTTGAGGAGGGGGGAGAGGTCGACGCGGCAGCCGAGACCGCCGGCGATCGCCGACTCGGCCAAGGCGCACGCGAGGCCGCCGTCGCTGACGTCGTGGGCTGAGGAGAGCTTGCCGGCGCGGACCGCCTCGCGGACCGTCTCACAGGCGGCCGCCACGGCGGTGACGTCGGACCGGGGAAGGCCCATGGTGAGCTCGCCGCGCAGCTTGGCCAGCTCCGAGCCGGCGAGCGACGGAGCGAAGGGGCCGAGCAGGGCGATCGCGTCGCCCTCGCGGGCGAAGGCGCCGCCGCAGGCGCGCCCAGGGTCGGGCAGTTCGCCGACCATGCCGACCACCGGCGTCGGGTAGATCGGGCCGTCGGGGCCCTCGTTGTAAAGGGAGACGTTGCCGCCGACGACGGGGACGCCGAGCGCCTCGCAGGCGTCGGCGAGGCCGCTGACGGCGCGGTCGAGCTGCCAGGCCCCGGCCGGCTTCTCGGGGTTGCCGAAGTTGAGGCAGTTGGTCAGGCCGAGCGGCTCGGCGCCGACGCAGGCGAGGTTCTGCGCGCACTCGAGCACCGCCTCGATCGTGCCGGCGTAGGGGTCGCAGGCGACGCGGCGGCCGTTGCCGTCGATCGAGACCGCGATCGCGTTGCCGGCCTCAGGCAGCTGCAGCACCGCGGCGTCGGCTGACTCAGGCCGTCGCACCGTGCGCGAGCCGACCACCGAGTCGTACTGCTCGAAGGCCCAGCGCTTGGAGGCGATGCTGGGCGAGGAGAGCAGCGCCAGCAGGGTCTCCTCCGCCGAGGCGCCCGGGTCGAGCGTGCGCCGGTTGCCGTAGATCCATCCCTCCGGCTCGGCCGGGCTGAGGTCGTAGAGCGGGCAGCCGTCGACCAGCGCCTCGACCGGCATCTCGCCGACGACCTCCTCGCCGCGCAGGACCCGCACCTGGCCCGTGTCGGTGACGACGCCGATCTCGGCTGAACCGGTCTGCCATTTCTCACAGACGGCGAGCACCTCGGCCACCCGCGGCGGCTCGACCACTGCCAGCATCCGCTCCTGCGACTCGGAGACCATGATCTCGAAGGGCTCCATGTCGGCCTCGCGCAGCGGCACCCTTGCGACGTCGATGTCGATGCCGACACCGCCCGCCGAGGCCATCTCGCCGGCCGATGACGTTAGGCCCGCGGCGCCGAGATCCTGCAGCGAGACCAGCAGTCCCTTGCCGAGCAGCTCGAGGCAGCACTCCAGCACCTTCGACTCCTCGAAGGGGTCGCCGATCTGCACCGTCGGCCGCTTCGCCTCGTCGCCGTCGCCGAGCTCGGCCGAGGCCAGCACCGAGGCGCCGCCGATCCCGTCGCGCCCGGTCGAGGCGCCCATCAGGACGACGGCGTTGCCGACACCGGCCGCCGCCGCGCGCACCATCTCCTCCTGCTTCGCCAGCCCGACGCACATCGCGTTGACCAGGCAGTTGTGCTCGTAGGGGGCCTCGAAGTAGATCTCGCCACCGACCGTCGCCACCCCGATCGAGTTGCCGTAGTGGCCGATCCCGCGCACGGCGCCGTCGAGCAGGTGGCGCGAGCGGACCGAGTCGAGCTCGCCGAAGCGCAGCGAGTCAAGGATCGCGATCGGCCGGGCGCCGAGGGCGAAGACGTCGCGGAGGATGCCGCCGACCCCGGTCGCGGCCCCCTGGAAGGGCTCGACCGCGCTCGGGTGGTTGTGCGACTCGACCTTGAAGGCGACCGCGTAGCCGCTGCCGACGTCGACCGCGCCGGCGTTCTCGCCCGGCCCCATCACCACCCGCTCGCCCTCGGTCGGCAGCCGCCGCAGCAGCTTGCGCGAGTGCTTGTAGGCGCAGTGCTCGGACCAGAGCAGGCTGAACATCGCCAGCTCGACGTCGTTCGGCTCGCGCCCCAGCTTCTCGACGATCAGCTCGAACTCGGAATCGGTAAGTCCCAGCTCGCGGTGCTTGGAGGTCTCGACCGTCACGCCCGCACCGCCGCGACCGCTTCGAAGACCCGCAGCCCGTCGGTCGAGCCGGTCAGCGGGTCGACCGCGTGCTCGGGGTGGGGCATCAGGCCGAGCACGTTGCCGGCCTCGTTCCTTACCCCGGCGATGTCGCGCAGCGAGCCGTTCGGGTTCTGGCCCGGGGCATAGCGGTAGGCGACCTGGCCGCTGGCCTCGATCTGGTCGAGCATCTCCTGCGGCGCGTAGTAGCGACCTTCACCGTGCTTGGCGGGAATTGCAAGCCGTTCGATCGATTGACCACCCTCTGGTGTGGTCAATCGATCGAACGGCGCGGCCAGGAGCTCGAGCTGGCGGCAGGTGAAGCGCAGGTCCTCGTTGCGCAGCAGCGCCCCCGGCAGCAGCCCTGCTTCGCAGAGCACCTGGAAGCCGTTGCAGATCCCCAGCACCGGCCCGCCCGCCGCGGCGAACTCCGCCACGGCCTCCATCGCCGGCGAGAAGCGGGCGATCGCCCCCGCTCTCAGGTAGTCGCCGTAGGAGAAGCCGCCGGGGACGACGACCGCGTCGACGCCGGCGAGGTCACACTCTTCGTGCCAGACCATGCGCGCCTCGCCGAGCAGCGAGCAGGCATGCAGCGCGTCCCGCTCGTCGCAGGAGCCGGGGAACTGGACGACGCCCCAGAGCATCAGGGGCCGTCGAGGCTCTCTATCTCGTAGTCCTCGATCAGCGGGTTGGCGAGCAGCTTCTCGCAGAGCTCGGAGAGGCGCTCGGGGTCCTCAGCCTCGAGCTCGACCATGCGCCCGACCCGCACGTGCTCGACCCCGTCGAAGCCGAGTGCCGGCAGCGCCCGCTCGACCGCCTTGCCCTGCGGGTCGAGGATCCCCTCCTTGGGCCGGATCAGGACCCTGGCCCGCGCCATCAGAAGGAGCGCTCCGTGATCCGCTCGTAGGCCTCGACGTACTTGGCGCGGGTCTGCTCGACCACGTCGGGCGGCAGCTCCGGGGCCGGGGGGGTGTGGTCCCAGCCGGCCTCGTCGGCCCAGTCGCGAACGAACTGCTTGTCGAAGGAAGGCTGCGTGCGGCCGGGCTCGTAGCGGTCGGCCGGCCAGAAGCGCGAGGAGTCGGGAGTCAGCACCTCGTCGGCGAGGACGATCTCGGCGCCGGCGTGACGGCCGAGCTCGAACTTGGTGTCGGCGAGGACGATGCCGCGCTCCGCTGCGTGCTCGGCGCCGCGCACGTAGACCTCGATCGAGATCCGTCGCAGCTCCTCCATCAGCGCCCGGTCGCCGACGATCTCGGCGGCGCGGTCGAAGTCGACGTTCTCGTCGTGGTCGCCGATCTCGGCCTTGGTCGCCGGGGTGAAGATCGGCTCCGGCAGCTTGTCGGACTCGAGCAGGTTCGGCGGCAGCTCGATCCCGCAGACCGAGCCGCTCGCCTTGTATTCCTTCCAGCCCGACCCGGAGAGGTAGCCCCGCACGACGCACTCGACCGGGTACATCTCCAGCTTGCGCACCCGCATCCCCCGTTCGGCGACCTCTTCCGGCACGTCGCTGGAGACGAAGTGGTTGGGGATAATGTCGGCGGTCAGCTCGAACCAGAATTCCGAGATCCGGTTCAGCACCTTGCCCTTGTCCGTGATCGGCGTCGGCATCACCACGTCGTAGATCGAGATCCGGTCGGAGGCGACCATCAGCAGGTCGTCCTCCCACTCGTAGATCTCACGGACCTTGCCCGAGGAGTGAAGCTGGAGGTCGGCCACCTGCGCCATTAAGTCGATGCTAACCACCGCGGGAGCGGAGCATGGGCGAGGGCAGCTCTGCGATCCTTCGGTGCGTGTCGTTGCCCCCGGAACCCAAGAGCTCTCCCCTGGTGCAGACGCTGCGCTGGGGCCTGCGGCCGCTTCCCTTCATGCAGGAGTGCCGCGAGCGTTACGGGGACAGCTTCAGCGTCAAATTCCTCAGCTTCGAGCGGCCGATGGTGATGATCTCCGACCCGGTCGCGATCAAGGCCCTGTACACGGAGCGGGCGCACGGCCTGCCTCCCGGGCGCGACATCATCCTCAAGCCGATCCTCGGCGAGCGCTCGCTGCTCATCCTCGAGGGCGCCGACCATCTCGCCCACCGCAAGCTGATGCTGCCGCCCTTCCACGGCGAGCGGATGCGCTCCTACGGGCCGGTCCTGGAGGAGATCGTCGACGCCGAGATCGATTCGTGGCCGCTGGGCGAGGAGCTCGCGATCCACCCGCGCATGCAGTCGATCACCCTGGAGGCGATCCTGCGCGTGGTCTTCGGCGTCGCCGAGGGGCCGCGGCTGGAGCGGCTGCGTGTCGTGCTCACCAACGTGCTGGAGGAGACCGCCTCACCCTTCTCCCAGCTGATCGGCCTGGCGACCCGCCGCTTCGGCGGCCGCGGGCCGTGGGGGAAGTTCGAAGCCCAGCTGAACGCGGTCGACGAGCTGCTCTACGCCGAGATCGCCGAGCACCGCGCCCGCGGGGACTTCGAGGAGCGCGAGGACATCCTCTCGCTGATGATGCAGGCCCGCTTCGAGGACGGCGGGGCCCAGATGAGCGACACGGACCTGCGCGACCAGTTGATGACGCTGCTGCTGGCCGGCCATGAGACCACGGCGACCGCGCTCGCCTGGACCTTCGACCTACTGCTTCGCCACCCGGCACAGCTGGCGCGCCTGCGTGAGTCGCTCGAGGCGGGGGAGGACGAGTACCTGCGCGCCGTCATCACCGAGTCGCTGCGGCTGCGCCCGGTGGTGCCGCTGGCGGGGCGCCGCCTCGCCGCGGACCTGGTCGCCGACGGGCTGACGCTGCCGGCGGGCACCGACGTGACGCCGGCGATCTGGCTCACCCACACCCGCGCCGACGTCTATCCCGAGCCCTTCGCCTTCAAGCCCGAGCGTTTCCTCGAGGACGGGCCGGACACGTACGCCTGGATTCCCTTCGGCGGCGGCATTCGCCGCTGCATCGGCGCCGCCTTCGCCGAGTTCGAGATGCGGATCGTGCTGCGAGAGGTCCTCGGCCGCTGCGAGCTGCACAAGGTGAGCCCAGCGCCGGAGAAGATTGGCCGCCGCAACATCACCCTCTCGCCCAAGGACGGCACCCCGGTGGTCCTCACCGCGCGCCACCCGGCGCGCGAGCGCGAGCTGGTCGCGGCTTAGCCCGCGTCGGCGGCGCGCGCCGCCGGGTGCTCCTCCGCCCAGCGCGCGATCGCGCCGGAGCCGGAGATCACCTCGCCGTCGTCGAGGACGAGGATCGGCACCTCGTTGGTGCCGCTCAGCTTCTTCACCTCGGAACGGTCGTCGCCGCGGCTGCCCCAGGTCCAGGGCATCAGCCGGTAGCCGCCTACGGCCTTGAGCTCGTACTCGTACCCGGCGGCGTCGAGCGCCTTGCCCGCCTTCGCGCACGGGTGTGCGAAACCAGGCCCGGCCTTCTTCTGCCCGCAGGTGTAGAGGATCATCGCTGTGCAGCCTACTCTGCTTGCGGCCTCAGGGGCAATTGCTACGCTTGTAGCACTATCGTAGAAGTAGCGACAAGAGAGCTGCGCAACGACACCGCCGGCGTGCTGCGGCGGGTGGAGGCGGGGGAGAGCTTCGTGATCACGGTTCGCGGGAAGCCGGTGGCGAATCTCGTGCCCCACGATGACGACACACCGCGATGGCTCACCCCCTCGGAAGTACTCGCGATTCGTGAGGTCGCAGATTCCGACCCCACCTTTCGCGCCGACCTCGACCGTTTGGCCGGCGAAACGACGGACGAAGACGGTCTCGACGAGCTGTGGTGACCACCGACCGCGCCTCGGCCGGGCTAATCGACACATCCGTCCTGGTCGCCGTCGAGAAGGGCCGGCCGCTGCGCGATGAGGGCCTGCCCGAACGCTCCGCGATCTCGATCGTCACGGTTGCCGAGCTGCGCGCTGGTGTACTTGCGGCGCCGGACATCGAAAGCCGAGACCGTCGCATCGTCACCCTCGAAGGGGTCCGGGGGGCCACGATCCTGCCAATCGAAGGCAAAGTGGCTCGCGCCTGGGCTGCGATGCGGGCGTATCTCGCGGCCTCCGAGCGAAGCGTCAGTGTGAACGACATCTGGATAGCCGCCACGGCCGCCACGCATGAGCTCCCGGTCATTACGCAGGATCGCGACTACTACGTCCTCAACGGCGTCATGGGCCTGACCGTGATCCCGGTCTAGTCCCGCAGCGCTTCCAGCCGCTCGAAGATCTCCGGCAGGTGGGTGAGGTAGGCGTCGTAGTCGAAGACGGCGTCGAGGTCGAGGGCCGGGGCGGACTCGGCGAGCAGGTCGCGGAGGTGGGTGCCGGTGTCCCAGGCTTTCTGGGCGCTCTCCTGGACCACGCGGTAGGCCTCGTCGCGGGTCATGCCGGACTCGACCAGGGCGGTGAGGGCGCGCTGGCTGAAGAGGGCGCCGTGGGTGTGCTCGAGGTTCTCGCGCATGCGGTCGCCGTGGACGGTCATCCCGACCGCCACCTTCGCCGCCAGGTCCTGCATGTAGTCGAGCGCGGTGGTCGAGTCGGGCAGGATCACTCGCTCGGCGCCGGAGTGGGAGATGTCGCGCTCGTGCCAGAGGGCGATGTTCTCCAGCCCCGCCTGGGCGTAGCCGCGCAGCACCCGGGAGAGGCCGGTGATCCGCTCGGTGCGGATCGGGTTGCGCTTGTGGGGCATCGCCGAGGAGCCCTTCTGCTGGCCGGAGGCGAACGGCTCCTCGACCTCGCGCACCTCCGTGCGCTGCAGGTTGCGCACCTCGGTGGCGAAGCGCTCGAGGCCGCCGCCGGCGATCGCGATCCGCGAGGTGAGGACCGCGTGGCGGTCGCGGGGGATCACCTGGGTCGCGACGTCCTCGCGCCGCAATCCCAGCCGCTCCATCACCCGAACCTCCACCCCGGGCGGGATCGAGGCGTAGGTGCCGACGGCGCCGGAGAGCTTGCCGTAGGCGAGCTGTTCGAAGGCGTTCTCGAGCCGGGCCAGGTTGCGGTCGGCCTCGAAGGCGAAGCCGGCGAGGCGCAGGCCGAAGGTGGTCGGCTCGGCGTGGACGCCGTGGGTGCGGCCGACGCAGAGTGTGTCGCGGTGCTCCAACGCCCGCTCGACCAGGGCGTCGCGGAAGGCGCGGGCGCTCGCCAGCAGCACCTCGCCCGCCTCGCGCAGTTGCAGGGCCAGGGCTGTGTCGAGGACATCGGAGGAGGTGAGGCCGTAGTGGATCCAGCGGCCGTGCTCGCCGACCGACTCGGCGACGACGTCGACGAAGGCGGCGACATCGTGGTCGGTCACCTTCTCGCGCTCGTTCACCGCCTCGACCGTGAAGGCCGCGTTCGCGCGCGCGGCCTCCGCCGCCTCGCGCGGCACCGCACCCTCCTCGGCCCAGGCCTCGGTCGCTGCCAGCTCCACCTCCAGCCAGCACTCCAGCTTGCGCTGCTGGGACCAGACGGCGCCCATCTCGGGGCGGGTGTAGCGGGGGATCATCAGCAGTTGATGATCCGGGCGGCGAGGATGCCGGCGTTCTTGGCGCCGTCGATCGCCACGCAGGCGACGGGAATTCCGGGGGGCATCTGCACCGCCGAGAGCAGCGCGTCGAGGCCGCCCAGGCTCTTGCCCAGGATCGGCACGCCGATTACCGGCAGGTCGGAGTGGGCGGCGGCGACGCCGGGCAGCGCCGCCGACATCCCGGCGCCGGCGATGATCACCTTCAGCCCGCGCAGGCGCGCGTTGGTGCAGTAATCGCGGACCAGCTCGGGGTCGCGGTGGGCGCTCATCACCCGCACCTCGTAGCGAATGCCAGCGTCGTGCAGCGCGGCGCCGGCCGGCTGCATCTTCTCCTTGTCGTTCTTCGAGCCCATGATGATTCCGACCAAGGGCTCGTCAACGTTGATCTCCTCGAAGGCCTCCTCGACGGCGGGCATCGTCACCGGGGTCCGCTGCGGCTCCTCTGAGATCTCGCTCATCGTTTCCTCTCTGGCTGGTCGGGTCAGACGACTATTGGATCAATTCGTCTTTAGCTCGGGACTCGCTCGACGGCGCGGGCGGCGATGTCGGTTCGCACCTGCATCCCGTCGAACTCGATCCGGCTGGCGGCATCGTACGCACGATCGCGGGCCGCCGCAGGAGTGGGTCCCAGAGCCGTCAGGTTGAGCACGCGGCCACCGGCGGTGACGATCTCGCCCCCTTCTTCGGCGGTGCCGGCGTGGGTCACCTCGGCCAGCCCCCCCGCCGCCTCCAGGCCGCCGATCGCATCGCCCCTCGAGGAGGACTCGGGATATCCGGCCGACGCGAGAACGATGGTCACGGCCCACTCGTCCGAGAACTCGGCCTCGACCCCGGCGAGCCCGCCGGGCTCGCGCGCCGCCAGGCAGAGGCCGGCGAGGTCGGAGCGCAGCCGCGGCAGCACCGCCTGCGTCTCCGGGTCGCCGAAGCGGGTGTTGAACTCGAGCACCTTCGGCCCGTCCGGACCGATCATCAGCCCGGCGTAGAGGACGCCGTGGAAGGGGGTGCCGCGGCGCGCCATCTCGGCGACGACCGGCCGGTGCACGGCGTCGACGATCTGCTCAACCTCGGCTGCGCCGAACCCCGGCACCGGCGAGTAGCTGCCCATGCCGCCGGTGTTCGGGCCCTCGTCGCCGTCGAAGATCCGCTTGTAGTCCTGGGCCGGGGCAAGCGGCACCACGTTCTCGCCGTCGCAGAGGGCGAGCAGGGAGAGCTCCTCGCCCTCGAGGAACTCCTCCAGCACCACCGTCGTCGCGCCGAAGCGCCGCTCGGTGAAGAAGACGTCGATCGCCGCGCGGGCGTCCTCCTCCGTCTCGCAGATCAAGACCCCCTTGCCCGCCGCCAGGCCGTCGGCCTTCAGCACCGTCGGGTAGGAGGCGCCGGCGAGCTGCCGGGTCGCCTGCTCGCGGTCGTGCAGGAGGGTGTGAACGGCGGTGGGCACTCCGGCATCGGCCATCAGCTGCTTGGCGAACGCCTTCGACCCCTCGAGCTCGGCTGCCGCGGCGCTCGGGCCGAAGGCCGGCACGCCGGCCTGCTCGAGCGCGTCGACGACGCCGGCGACCAGCGGCGCCTCGGGCCCGACCACGACTAGGTCGACCTGTCGCTCCCGGGCGGCCGCGACGATCGCCTCGACGTCCTCCGCTCCGACCCCCGCCAGGCACTCGGCGTCGGCGGCGATCCCGGCGTTGCCGGGCGCGCAGAGCAGCTCGGGCGAGCGCGGCGAGCGCGCCAGCGCCCGCACGATCGCGTGCTCGCGCCCGCCCCCGCCTACGACCAGGATCCTCAAGTCTCGGACGCCCTACAAAGAGCTGGCGAGCTCTTCGGCCGACATCGCCGCCAGCGTCTGGCTGGTCATCGTCCCGCGCGAGCCGAGCTCGACCGAGACCTTGGCCATCGTCCTCTCGTCGGGCGCCTCGACCACGGTGACGAAGTCGTACTGGCCGAGGGTCGCGTACTGGGCGACCACCTTGGCGCCGATCTGTTCGACCTCGCTGTTGACCTCGGCGACGCGCCCTGGGTTGTTCTTCAGGGTGCGAATGCCCTCAGCGGTCAGGTTGGTCAGCATCAGGTAGGTAGGCATGAGCTCTCCTCTCGGCGGGGGACAGTGCCTACGTTACTGCGAGCGGGTGCGGCTCAGCCGTCGTAGCCGGCGTGGATGTGATCGCAATGATCACTACGGGCGAAGGCCGGGCCGGGGCCGTCGACGTCGTAGCAGTAGATGAGCTCGGTCGGCATCGCCGGTTCGGGGAGCTGGGAAAGCGTGGTGGCGAGTTCCGCGCAGGGCGAGGTGGGGGCGGTGTCGGTGCACGAAACCCCATCGACCATCGCGATGTCCATCGCCCGCCCGTAGTAGTGGTTGGAGACGCCGCCGGACACCGTGTACATCGAGTGGTCCGAGCGCAGCGAGGAGATCACCACCGTGTGCTCCTGGGTGATCGCGCCGATCAGCCCGACTATCCGCGGGTCGACCGCTCCGCCTTCCAGGTCCTGCTGCGCCTCCTCGTTGAGGATCGTCAGGTTCTCCCATTCGATCGGCGCCATCACCGCCTCGGGCAGCGATAGCGCCCACTCGACCTCGCTCGCCTCGCAGCTGCCGCGCAGGCGCTCGGCGTCGGCGAGGACGGCCTGTACGTACCAGGAGGCCTGGTTGTGGCTGAAGAGTCCTGCACGCAGGCCGCCGCGCGACCAGATCAGGCGCGCCAGCGTCGACGCCGAGTCGTCCGGATTGGCTCGTTCGATGCGGCCGTTGCCGTCGCCGTCCACTGCGTAGCGCTGCCACTCGGAGCCGTCGAGGCCGAGCGGGCCGCTGCTTTCGAGCTGCGCTTTGCTCATCCCCTTGCCGAAGTTCGACTCGAGCCGGGCGACCGCGGCCAGCGCCCAGACCCCGTCGTTGCCCAGCCCGTAACGGGCGGCGGCGGCCTCGAAGGCGTTGAGGTACTCGGTCGGCAGCGCTTTGCGCCAGGGCTTGGCCGCCTCGCAGCGCAGCACCTGCAGCTTCGGGGTCAGCGCGAAGGAGGAGGCGAAGCCGTTGAGGGAGCCGTAGCAGGCGGCGCCGGCGAGCACGTCGGCGACGTACCAGTCGGCGTGGTTGTAGGCGAAGATCGCGCCGTAGGCGTCCTCGGGGAAGCCGGAGGCGCTGAGGTAGTTGGCGGCGGCGTGGATCGCGTCCTCGGGGTCGAAGGGGTCGGCGACGCCGTCGCCGTTGGCGTCGACCCCGTAAGCCGCCCAGGTTTCCGGCATGAACTGCATCCAGCCGACCGCGCCAGCCGAGGAGACGTTGAGGTTGGTGCCGAAGGCGGTCTCGATCTCGTTGATCGCCGCCAGCACGGCCGGGCCCTGCGGGCCAAGCGCGTAGGCGGCGGCGGCGCGCTGGTAGATCGGCACGAGGATTGCCGGGACCGCCGCCGGCGAGCAGCTCGGCGAGGGCACGTAGGGGATCGCGAAGGGGGCGGCAGGCGGGGCGGGGACGGTGCCGCCGTCGGGAACGGTTTCGGGCCCAGGAGTCGGCGCCGGTTTCGGCTCTTTGGCTTCGACCCCGCCGTCGCTCTCCTGCGGCTGCGCCGGGGGCGGCGCGATCGTCGCGCCTTCTTGGAGGGCCGGGGACGGCGGCGCGATCGTCGGGCCGGGCGCAGGCGCCTGGGTCTGGCTCGCCGCAGGCGGCGCGATCGTCGTCGGCGTTTCCTGGCCGAGCGCAGGCGAGGCGGCAAGTGCCATCGTCGCTGCCACCCCTGCCGCGATTCTCCTCGAGCGTCGCATCAGCCTCGCACGTCCGTTACCAGCCAGCCGTCGACGTTCCTTCTCAGCTCGAGCCGCAGCTCGCTGGTCACCCCGACGCGCAGCAGCGAGACGCTGACCGAGTAGGCCTTGCCGCGGCGCGGCCCGGGGACGAGGTTGACGACTTTCGCCTGCGGCACCTTCACCTGCTCCGGCAGTCGCGGCGGCCGCTTGGCGAGGGTGCCTGCGAGCGAAGGGGCAGCGGTCTCGTCGAAGGTCTCGCGGGCGAGGGCGCGCTGCTCGCCGACTTCGTAGACGACGAACGCCTCGGCGAAGCGACGGGCCACTTTCATCGCGTCGGGTCCGGCGGGAACCGGCTCGGTGCTCGCGCTCGCGGACGCGACTTCGTCGTCGGGACCGCCGTCGCCTTCGGTGCTGCGCAGAACTTCTTCCGTCGCGGGGTCCTCGGGTGGCGGGGTCGTCGCCACGGCTCCGTCGAGCCCGAGCACCGGCGGAGCGCCCTGGAGCACCGGCTCGGCCGGCTCGGCGTTCGCGGTGGCCGTGGGCTCGCTCTCGCTCAGCGGTGACGACGCCAGCGCTTTGCGTGAGGGGCTCTCGCTGCTGTCTCCCGTGGTCTGGATCGCGCCCAGGGCGATCGCGCCGACCGCGACCGCGCAGAGAACGGCGGCGGCGCCTGTCGGCCCCCTCCGTCCGGCGAGCCGCTCGCGCAGAGGCCAGACCAGCTTCGCCTCGAATATCCAGACGAGTCGCTCGAAGGGCCAGCGGGCCACGTCGTAGACGCGGCGAAGGGCGTTGCGCCCGTTCCAGAGGACGCGGTCTTCCACCGCCCAGTACGCGTTGCGCAGCAACCGCCCCACGGCAGCCGGCACCGAGCGCAGGCGCGAGGCGCCGGGGTTTGAGTTGGTCGGATCTCGTCTGGCCATGTGGTTGAACAGGCTCGCTGAAATCTTACGTCGGAATTTCGCTGCGTCTCCTCAAGCCCGGGCGGCTGGATTGCGCTTCCCAGGCGCTGTTGCTCCCCGAAATACCAATTGCATGATGCGACAACTAGGTAAACGCATTGTTAATGCGTCGATGCGGTGTTGCGATGAGTGCCTACGCAGCCGCAGCCGCGGCGGGCCTGGAGGCCTTCCCGAACGTCAGCTCGCCGCCCGCGGCGTCGACCCGGACGGCGTCGCCTTCGCCGAACTCGCCCTCGAGGATCTTCAGCGCCAGCTTGTCGACCAGTTGTTTCTGGATCACCCGCTTCAGCGGCCGGGCGCCGTAGGTCGGGTCGTAGCCGAGGTTGCCGAGCAGGGTGCGCGCGTCCTCGGTCAGCTCGACCTCGATCCCGCGCTCGCGCACGCGGCCGACCAGCTGCTCGACCTGGAGTTCGACGATGCGGCCGATGTCCTGCTTGGAGAGGCGGTGGAAGATCACCGTGTCGTCGATCCGGTTGAGGAACTCGGGCTTGAAGGTCGCGGCCAGGACCTCTTCGATCTGCTCGCGGATCTTCTCGTCGACCGACTCGGCGACGATCCGGTCGCTGCCGACGTTCGAGGTCATGATCAGGGCCGTGTTGGTGAAGCTGACCGTGCGGCCCTGGCCGTCGGTGAGGCGGCCGTCGTCCATGATCTGCAGCAGGGTGTTGAAGACGTCGGGGTGGGCCTTCTCGATCTCGTCGAGCAGGACGACCGCGTAGGGGCGCCGCCGCACCGCCTCGGTCAGCTGCCCGCCCTCCTCGTAGCCGACGTAGCCGGGCGGCGCCCCGATCAGCCGCGCCACCGTGTGCTTCTCCATGTACTCGGACATGTCGAGGCGGACGATCGCCTGCTCGGAGTCGAACATGAACTCCGCCAGCGCCTTGGCCAGCTCGGTCTTGCCGACACCGGTCGGGCCGAGGAAGAGGAAGGAGCCGATCGGCCGGTCGGGGTCGGAGAGACCGGCGCGCGAGCGGCGCAGCGCGTTGGAGACGGCGGCGATCGCCTCGTCCTGGCCGATCACCCGATCGTGCAGCCGTTCCTCCATGTGGAGTAGCTTGCCGACCTCACCCTCCATCAGGCGGGTCACGGGAATCCCCGTCCACTTGGCGACGACCTCGGCGACGTCCTCCTCGGTCACCTCCTCGGTCAGCATCGAGCCGCCCTTGGCGTGCAGCTCGGCCAGCTTCGCCTCCCCCTCGGCGACTATTTTTGACAGCTCCGGGATTTCGCCGTAGCGCAGCTTCGCCGCCCGCTCGAGGTCGGCGTCGCGCTCGGCGCGCTCGGCCTCGCGGCCGGCCTCCTCGAGCCGCGCCTTGGCCGCCTTGATCGCGTCGATCGCCTCCTTCTCGTTCTGCCAGCGCGCCTTCATCTCGCCGGAGCGCTCGCGCAGCTCGGCCAGCTCGGACTCGATCGCCTCCAGCCGCGCCTTCGAGGCATCGTCCTTCTCTTTCTTCAGCGCCTCGCGCTCGATCTCGAGCTGCTGGATCCGGCGCTCGACCTCGTCGATCTCGGTCGGCATCGAGTCGATCTCGATCTTCAGCCGCGAGGCCGCCTCGTCGATCAGGTCGATCGCCTTGTCGGGCAGGAAGCGGTCGGCGATGTAGCGCTCGGAGAGGGTCGCCGCGGCGACGATCGCCGAGTCGGCGATCCGCACTCCGTGGTGGACCTCGTAGCGCTCCTTCAGCCCGCGCAGGATCGCGATCGTGTCGCCAACGTCGGGCTCGCCGACGTTGACCGGCTGGAAGCGACGCTCCAGCGCCGCGTCTTTCTCGATGTGCTTGCGGTACTCGTCGAGAGTGGTGGCGCCGACCGCGCGCAGCTCGCCGCGGGCCAGCATCGGCTTCAAGAGGTTGGCGGCGTCGACCGCGCCTTCGGCGGCACCGGCGCCGACGATCGTGTGCAGCTCGTCGAGGAAGAGGACGATCTGGCCCTCCGCATCCTGCACCTCGGAGAGCACCGCCTTCAGCCGTTCCTCGAACTCGCCGCGGTATTTGGAGCCGGCCAGCAGCGAGCCGATGTCGAGCGCGATCACGCGGCGGTCGCGCAGGCTCTCCGGCACGTCGCCGTCGACGATCCGCTGCGCCAGGCCCTCGACGATCGCCGTCTTGCCGACGCCGGGGTCGCCGATCAGCACCGGGTTGTTCTTGGTGCGGCGGGAGAGGACCTGGATCACGCGGCGGATCTCCTCGTCGCGGCCGATCACCGGGTCGAGCTTGCCCGCCTCGGCCTCGGCGGTGAGGTCGCGGCCGAACTTCTCCAGCGCCTGGACGCTGTCCTCGGGGTTGGGGGAGGTGACGCGATGGGGGCCGCGCACCTCGGCGATCGCCTTCTCCAGCCCGTCGCGGTCGGGGAGGACGCCGGCGACCCCGGAGCCCTTGTCGGTCAGCGCGAGCAGGATGTGCTCGGTCGAGATGTACTCGTCACCGAGCTTCGCCATCTCCTTCTCGGCGGCCTGGAGCACTTTGACCAGGGTCGAGGAGGGTCGTGCCTCAGGCGCCTCGTCGCCGCTCAGGGTCGGCAGCGTCTCGACCGCCTCGCGCGCCCGCGCCGCGACCGCCGCCGGGTCGGCGCCGACCTTCTGCAGGATCGGGGCGACCATGCCGTCGGCCTGCTTGATCAAGGCCAGCAGCAGGTGCGCCGGGTCGACCTCGGTGTTGCGCCGCTGCGCGGCGAGCTGCTGGGCCTCGGCGACGGCTTCCTGCGACTTGACGGTGAACCGGTCGGGCTGCATCAGTGCACTCCCTTCTCAGGCATGGCCTTTTCGAGCTCGGCGAGCCGCCGCTCCAGCGCCAGGACCCTCTCGACTCCCGCCAGGTTCAGCCCCTCGGCTGTCAGTTGCTGGATGCGTTGCAGCAGCTCGAGATCCCGCTGTGAGTAGAGGCGGGTGTTCTTCGGCGAGCGCTTCGGCTCGATCAGCCCGCGCGCCTCGTACATCCGCAGCGTCTGCGGGTGCATGTGGGCGAGCTCGGCGGCGACCGAGATCATGAAGACCCCGCGCTCGGCATCGATCGTCGCTTCGACCCGCCGCGTCACCCGCCGGCCGTCACCCCTGGCATTCATCGTGCGGCCGCTTTCGCCAGCAGCTCGGCGCGCGGGTCGGAGCCGTTGAAGGCCTCGGCCAGCTCGTCGATCGCCTTCTGCTGGTCCTCGGTCAGCTTCTGCGGTATCTCGATCTCGAGCCGGTAGCGGACGTCGCCGCTGCCCTTGCCGCCGCGCTTCGGCGCTCCCTCGCCGCGCAGCCGCTGGATCGTCCCGTGCCTGGTCCCCGGCGGGACCTTGATCTTCTTCGTCCCTTTCAGGGTCGGCACCTCGATCGTCGCGCCCCGCAGGGCCTCGGCGACCGTGATCGGCACCGTCACCTCGAGGTTGCCGTCGTCCAGCCGCTTGAAGACGGGGGAGGGGGTGACCCGCGTCACCACGTAGAGGTCACCCGGCGGCCCTCCGCGCGGGCCGGCCTCGCCCTTGCCGGCGAGGCGGATGCGGGCCCCGTCCTTGACCCCGGCGGGGATGTTGACCTTGTAGCGCTTGGACTGCTGGGTCAGGCCCGAGCCGCCGCAGGTGGGGCAGGGGTCCTCGATCACCTGCCCGGCGCCGCCACACTGCGGGCAGGGCCGGCTGATCGAGAAGATGCCCTGGCTCTGGGCGTCGATGCCGCTGCCTTCGCAGCGCGGGCAGGTGATCGGGGTGGTGCCGGGTTTGGCGCCGCTGCCGTGGCAGGTTTGGCAGCGCTCCGCCTTCGGCACGGTGACGCTGACCTGGGCGCCGTTGACCGCCTGGTCGAAGCTGAGGCTGACTTCGGTTTCGAGGTCGCGCCCGCGCGCCTGCTGCGCTTGCGCCCGGCCGCCCCCCCCACGGTTGAAGAGGTCGGAGAGGATGTCGCCGAAGCCTCCACCTCCGCCGCCGAAGGGCTGTCCGCCGCCGGGGCCTCCAGGCCCGCCGAAGCCACCGAACGGGCCGCCCCCACCGCCGAAGCCGGCAAACGCCCCGCCGGCGTCGTACTCCTTGCGCTTCTCGGGATCGGAGAGCGTGTCGAAGGCGCCCTGCACCTCCTTGAAGCGCTCTTCGGCCTCGGGATCGTCGGGGTTGCGGTCCGGGTGGTATTTGCGCGCCAGCTTCCGGTACGCCTTCTTGATCTCGTCGTCCGACGCCTTTTTCGAGACGCCCAGGATCTCGTAGAGATCGCGAGAGTCCATTCAGAATCTCCTCGCGCACGTCTGGCGGCGGCGGACACGGCGCGGTGCGGCGTCCTCAGTCGGCCGAATAGCGCTGCTATTCGGCCTCCCTGCGTCCTTGCCCCGCTTGGTCCGGCGCTCGCCAGCCGCACACGCGGAGCTTCGGAATGGACTCTCGCGATCCAAAGTCTTCACTCGCTAACGACCACCCGCGCAGGTCGGATCAACTGATCGTTCATCCGATAGCCCTTCTGAAGAACTTCCAACACCGTGCCCGACTCAGCGCCATCGGCCGGAAGCTTCTGCAGTGCCTCGTGCTGTGCAGGATCGAATTTTTCCCCGGCAGGATCGTCGGACTCGACCCCAGCTCGCTGCAGAGCAGAGCACAGCTCCCGATAGGTGAGCAGGATCCCCTGCGCCAGCGGCTCCTCAGGCTGCTGCTCCGCATCCGGATCGATCCCAGTAGCCGCCAACGCCCGCTCGAGGTTGTCGATTACGTCGAGCAGCCCGGCGACCAATTCGGCCTTCCCGCGCACACCAGCGGCCTCAACCTCTGCCGTCATCCGCTTGCGGTAATTCTCGAAGTCAGCCTTCGTCCGCTTGGCGAGATCCAGATACTCGTCCCGCTCCCGCTGGACGTCAGCAAGTAGGGCATCGAGATCAGCCGAAACGGCCTCTCCCGCGGGTGGCGGTGTAGGGGGGACCTCCCCTGAGGAAGCTTTAGCTACCGGAAGGGGAGGTGGGTCCCCTGCACCGATAGGACCCGCGGGCCGGGGCTCCTCCGTCATTTCTCGTCACCCTCATCGACGACCTCCGCATCAACGACCTCCTCCTCATCGGAGGACTCCCCATCCGCAGACGCCCCGTCGCCGGACGCCGCCGCCTGCTCCTGTGCCGCCGCATAGATCTGCTCCGACACCTGCTGGAAGGCCGCGGTCAGCGCTTCGGTCTTGGTTTTGATCTCCTCGACGCTCTCCGAGGTGAGCGACTCGCGCACCTCCTTGATCGCCGCCTCGATCTCCTCCTTGGCCGACGAGTCGACTTTGTCGCCCAGCTCCTCGAGCTGTTTCTCGGACTGGTAGGCGACCTGCTCGGCGAGGTTGCGAGTCTCCGCCAGCTCGCGCTGCTTGCGGTCCTCCTCGGCGTGCGACTCGGCGTCGGCGACCATCTGCTCGACTTCCTCCTCGGAGAGGCCGGAGCCCGACTTGATCTCGATTTTCTGCTCCTTGCCGGTCCCCAGGTCTTTCGCGGTGACGTGGAGGATGCCGTTGGCGTCGATGTCGAAGGTGACCTCGATCTGCGGCATGCCGCGTGGCGCCGGCGGGATCCCAGTGAGCTGGAACTTGCCCAAGCTCTTGTTGCCGCCGGCCATCTCGCGCTCGCCCTGCAGCACGTGGATCTCGACCGAGGGCTGGTTGTCGTCGGCGGTCGAGAAGATCTCCGACTTCTTCGTCGGGATCGTCGTGTTGCGCTCGATCAGCTTCGTCATCACGCCGCCTTTGGTCT
>DATMDR010000083.1:0-7858 GCA_035557635.1 Solirubrobacterales bacterium
ACCTCCGCGCT
Organism: Solirubrobacterales bacterium; assembly: GCA_035557635.1. Lineage (GTDB taxonomy): Bacteria > Actinomycetota > Thermoleophilia > Solirubrobacterales > 70-9 > VRUE01. The sequence goes on from DATMDR010000083.1 coordinate 12, forward strand.
GGCTCGGCAACGCTTCTGCATCACCTCGGCGACCGGAATCGCCTTGGTGCCTGCAACACCAGAACCACAGACGATCATCACCGGCTCGGCGCTGGCTCCGCAGCACCTCGCCGTCAATCGACCGCTGCCCCAGGGGTTGGCGTGAACTGGCAGGCAGGCAATCGCCTGCGAACCCCGGAAGCGACCGGCGAGGTGCTTGCGTCCATCGGCGAGCATCGCGTCCTCTCCACCGCCCAGGTGCGGGCGATCCACTTCCCGGATCGCAGCCCGCGCCGCACTCAGCAGGTTCTCTCCTATCTGCGGCGGGCGGAGCTCGTTGCCTATGTCGATGCTCGCCGCTCTCCCCGGCGCCTGTGGTTCCTGACCGAGCGCGGCGCTGACTGGGTTGCCGACGCCGGCGACGTGGATCGCCGGCCGAAAGTCCTCACCCCCGAGCAGGCAGCGGGACCGCTGCGCTCCCACACTCTCGGCGTCAACGAGGTGGGGATCAGCTTTCTACAGGCAGCGCGCCAGCGCGGTGACGAGTTCGGCCCGCTCTCATGGCGGCATGAGGTGTCCCATCCCTTGAACCGCGGCCGCGGCCGCGCTCGCCGGAAGCTGATCGCGGACGCGGTCTTCACCTACGCCCGCGTTGAGGATCAGTCGATCTTCATCGAGCAGCGGTTCGTTGAGGTGGATCGCGCCACGCTCTCCGTCGAACGCCTGGTGGCCGAGTTGGCCCGCTACGGCCAGCTTGAACGGGCACGCGAAAAAAGCGGCAAGTCCCTGTGGGGCGACCACTACAGGATCTTCCCGCCTGTGATCTGCGCGCTGACGGGTGCCTGGCGCAAGTCGCTCTATCGGCGGCTGGACATCGCGCTCGGGTTGCTCACCGACCATCCCGCGCTCGACCGGGCCTACGGAGTGAGGATCGATTTCTGCCTCTTGGACGACCTCACGGATCGCGGTCCCTTCGCCCCGATCTTCCACGCGGTCGGCGGATCGGATCGGGCAGTGGACTGGCTAGGCGAACGCGACGAACGCGGCGGGTCCTAGCCATTGGGCCTGAGTGACGCGGAGATAGAGGCTGTGGCTACTCGAGTCGCCGACCTTCTCAAAGAGCAGCAGCCAGACGCTGAACTGGTCGACGCCGCCGCGATCGCGCGCCTGTTCGGCGTAAGCCGCGATTTCGTCTACCAGCACGCCGACGAACTCGGCGCGGTACGACTCGGCGACGGTCCCAAGGCCCGGCTTCGATTCGATCCGACGAGGGTGGGCCGAGTCCTCCGCAGGCCACCCGAGAAGCCCACTCCCGCGAGTCGGCGGCACACTCGGCGGCGCGCGACTCGACGCAGCTCGTCCCTTCTCCCGATTCGCCAGCGATGAAGGTTGCCGCCGTCCAAAAGCGGGTGTACCGTTTCTTGAACATAAACGGCCCCCGGCGGCGCGCTCACGCCAACCGGGAGCCTGACCACAAGGAGACGTGGCTCCTCATGGCTGATAGCGATCCTATGGAGCGCGGCGACGCCGCCGCTCCTCCAAGCACCTCCATTCATCGCCGACCGTTTATCGCGCTCGGGGGCGATTCCTGATGCCCCGCAAAGCCAGCGGCAGCGTCGTCGAACCCAAGGACGGACGGGGATGGGCGATCCGGTTCCGGGCCTACGGGAAGCGCCGCTATGTCGCGCTCGGCTCGGCTGGGGAAGGTTGGACCAAAGAGAAAGCAGAAAAGAAGCTCGGCCACGTGCTGGCCGATGTGGAGCGGGGCATCTGGAAGCCTGAAGCGCCGCCGCCCGATCAGGGACCGACGACCGAGCCGACCTTCCATGAGTTCGCGTCCGAGTGGTTTGAGGGCATCGCGCCCGAGCTTCGCGAGCGGACCCGAGTCGATTACCAGTGGCGGCTTTCCAATCACCTGCTGCCGTACTTCGCCAAACATCGGCTGTCGGCGATCACCGTTGAGGAAGTGGATCGCTACCGACGCGAGAAGGTGCGCGAGAGCAAGGCAGTCGCGGCGGCGCGGGCGCGGCAGCTTGCGCTTCCCGAGAAGAAACGCAAGCGGCTCGTTCGGCCCCTGTCGAACGGCTCGATCAACAAGACGATTCGGCTGCTCGCGGTTGTCTTGGAACAGGCGGTGGAGTACGGCTACATAGACCGGAACCCGGCGAGGGGGCGGAAGCGGCTGCTGAAAGAGGAGAAGCCGAGCCGCAGCTACTTGCAACCCGATCAGGTCGCGGCGCTGTTGGGCGCAGCGGGCAAGCTCGACGCCGAAGGGCGGGAGGGCGATACGGGTCGCCGCCGTCCGCTGCTCGCGACGTTGACGCTGGCGGGACTGCGGATCAGTGAGGCGCTTGATCTGCGATGGCGCGACGTGAACCTAGAGGGGCGGCGCTTGCGGATCGCGTCGGCGAAGACTGACGCAGGGGTCCGCGAGGTCGATCTGACTCCCGCCCTGCAAGCACTCTTGGCCGAGTACCGGAGTCGCAGCCCGTACACCAAGCCCGGGGATTTGGTCTTCCCGACCAGTGAAGGCAAGCGGGACAACCCATCCAACGTTCGCAATCGCTTTCTGGATTCAGCGGCGAAGGTCGCCAATGCCGACCTGAGAGCGGCGAAGCGGGAGCCGATGCCGGACCTGACGCCGCACTCGCTACGCCGGACCTTCATCTCTCTCCTGCTCGCCGCAGGGGCCGATGTGCCGTATGTCATGGCGCAGGCGGGCCATACCGACCCGAAGATGACCCTTGGCCTCTACGCCCAGGTAATCGCGTCCAAGACGGACCACGGCGCGGCCTTGGATGGCCTCATTGAAATCGACTCACCTGTCGCTGCTTAGCTGCGTGGAACCGCCTATTCGCGTGCCGCTTCGTCAGCGCGAGTACGAAGCCCCATTGCTTCTTGCTTGGCCTTGTCAAGGGCCGCTTGGGAAACCTCGCTGACTCCGTGCTCCTCGGCTAGCTCGTCCACGACCCGAAGCAGATTTTTTACGACGCTAATCATCTTTCGTTCTGAGTCCATGTCTTTGATCCTACGGCGAACCGTGACCCCCCTTAGAGGGAGGTGTCAACCAGGCGGATCAGAACTCGAAAACAGCCTGCCCGACGTATCCAGGCTCGGCTCATACGAGAAGCCCACCTCCCGCAGCCGATCCAACTGATCGATGGCCTCGTCCCCCTTGTAGAGACTCCGCATCGCGTTTTCGACGCCTGGGTATCTCGGAACCCTGCGAAGCCGCTTCCAGGAGAACCGAGTGAAAACGCGATGCTCGCCCTGGAGCGTCCAATAATGGGGCCGCTCGTATAGATCACGGCAATAGAACACCCCGTAGTTCTTCTGTGAATCCCGCAGATGCTGCGGGCGGGGGATCGTGAAATGCATCTCCACCGTGACGCCTTCACCCGGTCGGAGGAAGCCCGCTGGCGGCACGACACCCGCGCACCTCTCGCTCAGGTCGATCACGAGGAAGCCGACACCCTTGGCAATCCCCGGTCCTCCGTTCTCTATCGAAACGGCCCGCTGCCCTCTTACGTCTACAAGCTGAGCATGAAGGTAAGGCAACTGCTGCTCCCGTGCCGCCGCGCGCGTTTGAACATTGCTGCGCCACGAAAAGAAGGCGGCTATTGCCGCCCCGGCAGCGCTGACAGCGGCGCTCCACATTGCTACGTCCTTCGCCATTCCAATAAACAGCTTGGCCGAATGCACGGACACTGGTTGGCCTCATCGAAACCGAGACCAGCCTGGCAGCATTCATTCGGCTTAGCTGTCTGTCAAATCAAGCGAATCGGATTCATTGACCGCGCGGTCGCGTTCCAGCGCAGCCTTGGATCGGAAATCCAGTGGCAGCGGCGTATGTCCGAACCCGAGTTGAAGCTGCATCTCGACCTCGGCAGTCTGATCCAGGCCAAGCTCAGTGAAGCTCGTGATGTTTCCCGTCGAGAGCGCGGGCGACTCCTCATCCACGCTGAGGATGTAGGCATAAGGAGGGAATCCCAGTTCCAGCGTGTAAGCCATTCCGCCCTTTTCCCGCCACACCGCCGTGCCCCCATTGAAGCGAGCAATCGGCCCTAGAAAGAACGCGAGATAGAACTGATAGCTGGGCGGCAGGCCGGTGACCTCAGGCTCCCGCGCATACCGAGTCAGTTCTGGATGCAGCGGCGGGAAACTCCCTGGTGCCAAAGCGAGCAGCATGGTCGCGATCTGCTTCATTAGGCGACCTGGCCGCAAGTCGCGCAACTTCATGTAGACGTAGGTGGGGTCAAGCTGCGCGTCAAAGTGAGTGGGGGAAGGGTCAATCTGGGCCAGGGTCGAGTTGCCAGCCCCAGCCCACTTGACTAGCTCGGGCACATAGAGCCTCCCGGCGCGGTTGTTGCAGTCCGCGCACAGGGTGTAAACGCCCGATCCCCGCTGGCTGATCGTTCCTCTCTCGGTTGAGCCATCCTCCGTCCGGCCAAGCCATTCCTCAATGCCAAGCATCTCCGCCCTGCCCCGATTGCCAGCGCTCCGAGGGGGAACGTGCTCGAAGGTCAAATCGGTGACACGCCCACAGACACGGCAGGCAGCATCGTCCTCATGCTCTGGCTGAGCGCGGCGGTCGAATCGCATTCTGCGGCCAGCGTAGCGAGCGCAATTGACCCAATCGATTGGGCAGCAACGGGCAGCGAGAGCGGAAGTCAAGCGGTCACGGCGACGACTTAGACCTGATCCAAACAGCGAAAAGCCCCGCCGGAGCGGGGCTTTCCTTCGAAGCGGCTGAAGGGATTCGAACCCTCGACCTTCTGCATGGCAAGCAGACGCTCTAGCCAGCTGAGCTACAGCCGCACGAGCGGTGGATTATAGGCGCGCGGCGCGCATCGACGCCGATGCTGCGGGTATGAGGCTCGGCGTGCAGCCCTCCGAGCCCCTACCAAGTATTTGGTAGTCTCACCGAAGCCCTGATCGCCGAGGCGGCCCCAAGCCAATCGTCAGGAGGCTCCGATGAATCGAAGCAAGGTCATTGTCGTCGTAGCATCGCTGGCACTTGGCGCTGGACTCCTCCCCCCAGCGGCCGCCTCGGCGTGGGCGCCAACCGAGACCGCGACGGTGCACCCCGGAGTACAGGTCTTCACCGAAGGCGGCCAGTGCACCGCGAACTTCGTCTTCCAGGGAGGCGGCGACGTCTACCTGGGTCAGGCGGCGCACTGCGCCGGGACCGGCGGGCAGACCGAAACCGACGGCTGCACGAGCGGCTCGCTGCCGTTCGGCACGCCGGTCGAGGTGACCGGAGCGAGCAAACCGGGCACGCTCGCCTACAGCTCCTGGCTGGCGATGCAGGCGAACGGCGAGACCGATCCGGACGCCTGCGCCTTCAACGACCTCGCCCTGATCCGGATCGACCCGGCCGACGTCGGCAGCGTCAACCCATCGGTGCCGGGCTTCGGCGGGCCGACCGGGGTCGGCGCAGCCGGCGGGCTGGGCTCGACCGTCTACTCCTACGGCAACTCCTCGCTGCGCGGCGGCGTCACCCTGCTCAGCCCGAAGCAGGGCGTAGTCGTCCAGAGCCAGGGCAACGGCTGGAGTCACAACGTGGTGACGCTGACGCCGGGCATCCCCGGCGACTCCGGCAGCGGCTTCATGAACGAATCGGGCCAGGCGATCGGGACGCTCAGCACCCTCCAGCTGGCGCCGCTCGCTGGCTCCAACGGGGTCGGCGACATGGCGAAGGAGCTGGCCTACATGCAGGCGAACTCCTCGCTCACCGGGGTGCAGCTCGTGCCCGGCACACAGCCGTTCAAACCGAATCTGGTCGGCGCGATCCTCGGCTTCTAGCGGTCCAGCTCGGCCTGCAGGCTGCGTAGGTCCAGCGGCCGCGTGTACATCTCGACCTTCTGACCGGGCTGCGGCTGCGGCCACTCCTCCCGCGGGCGATCCCAGTAAAGCTCGATGCCGTTGCCGTCGGGATCGGAGAGATAGAGCGCCTCGCTGACCCCGTGGTCGGAGGCGCCGCTGAGCGGCACGCCCGCCTCGGAGAGCCGGTGCATCGCATCAGCGAGGGCGCGGCGACTCGGATAGAGGATCGCGAAGTGGAAGAGGCCGGTGCTTCCCGGGGGCGGCGGCGAGCCGCCCTTCGAGTGCCAGGTGTTGAGGCCGATGTGGTGGTGGTAGCCGCCCGCCGAGACGAAGGCCGCTTCGTCGCCGAGGCGCTGCTGCAGCTCGAAGCCGAGCACCCCGCAGTAGAAGTCGAGGGCGCGGTCGATGTCGGCCACCTTGAGGTGGACGTGGCCGATGTCGACGCTCGGATCGATCGGCTCAGGACCCATCGAGCACCTCGTTGACCAAGCGGTCGGCCTCGACGTTCTGCTCGCGGCGCACGTGGCGGATCGACCACCGCTCGAACGGAGCAAGAGCGCGCTTCACCTCGGCGTGCAGCTCGCGCAGGGTCGCATCCTTGACCTTGTACTCGCCCTTCACCTGGCGCACGACCAGCTCGGAGTCGCCGACCAGCTCGACCTCGCCCGCACCGAGCGCCGCCGCCCGCTCGATCCCGAGCAGGAGCGCCCGGTACTCGGCCACGTTGTTGGTCGCCTTGCCGATCCGCTCGCCTCGCTCCTCGAGCACCTCGCCGTCGCCGTCCTGGACGACGGCGGCGATCGCCGCCGGGCCCGGGTTGCCGCGGGCGCCGCCGTCGACGTTGACCACAAGCTTCTTCACGATCAGCCGACTGGTGCCCCTAGTAGCAGCTGCCCGCCCGGGGCGGCGCTGGCGTTCCACTGGCGGGCGGAAGCATCGAGCTGGGATATCTCGCTGCCGCGGTCGAGCTCGGCGACCGGCCGCAGCTCGTCCGCCAGGCTCACCGCCCACTGGTACCAGGTCAGCTCCCAGGCGACCGTGATCCGGGCCTCGCTGGGCGAGCCGGCGGCGGCGCCCACGGAGACGGACGGCTCGCCCAGGGTCCGCATCAGCCCGGCGACCGTGCGGGCCGCATCGCTGGCGTTGAAACGGTCGATCGCGCGCTCCAGCCGGCCCTGCGGGGTCTCCCCCGGCTCGGCCTCCTGGCGCCCCACGTTCGCCCCCGCCGCCGCCGGGTCGACCCAGCCCTGGCGCTCGGCGCGGTCCCGGCAGAGCTCGCAGACGAGGCGCGGCCCATCCTTCGGGCTGATGTAGCTGCGGATGCGCTCACCGGCGAGGATCGTGCGACCGCAGACGGCACAGGTTTCACCGACATTCATGAACTGGAAAGTAGTTCATGCAGTGGCGTGCATGGCCAAGCAGGTCAAGGACGCAGGGAGCGTGGCGTGCTCTGCACGCGAGCGACCGAGGACGCAGAGATGCGCCGTGCCATGCACGTCACCCCCCAACCACCTTCTCGGCTATCTGCGCAGGCACCTCCTCGTAGCGGTCAAACTCCATCGAGAAGTCCGCCCGCCCGCCGCTGATCGAGCGCAGGTCAGGGGCGTAATCGAGCACTTCGACCATCGGCACCTCGGCCTTTACCTCGGTCGCCGAGCCCTTCGGCTCCATACCCAACGGGTGGCCGCGGCGCGAGTTGAGGTCCCCGATCACGTCGCCGACGACGTCCTCGGGACAGCTCACGGCGAGCCGGACGATCGGCTCGAGCAGGACCGGGTCCGCTTCCTCCATCGCCTCCCTGAAAGCCATCGAGCCGGCGATCTTGAAGGCCATCTCGGAGGAGTCGACGTCGTGATGCTTGCCGTCGACCAGCAGCACCCGCACGTCCCTGACCGGATATCCGGCGACGGTGCCGTGCTCCATCGCTTCGACCACGCCCTTCTCGACGGCGGGGATGAAGCCGCCGGGGATCGCGGCGCCCTTGATCCGGTTGACGAACTCGAGGCCGGCGCCCTCCTCCCCGGGCTCGATCTCGATCCTGC
>DATMDR010000084.1:0-12688 GCA_035557635.1 Solirubrobacterales bacterium
CGCCCCGTCCGGCTTCGTCGAGTTCTGGGCGGCGCCGATCATCGGCTTCATCGCCGGCCTGATCGTCGTCTACGCCGTGCTGGCGATCGAGAAGCTCCTCGACGACCCGGTCGGCGCCCTCTCGGCGCACGGCCTGGCCGGAATCTGGGGCACCCTGGCGGTGGGCATCTTCGCCTCACCGCGGCTGATCGTCGAAGGAGCCGGACCGGGCATCTGGTACGGGATCTTCGGCGACGCCTCCTTCAGCACGGCCGTTGGGCAGCTGGGGGTCCAGGGGCTGGCCGTCCTCTTCACCTTCGTCGTCGTCTTCGTCATCTCGATCACGACCTTCGCCCTGATCAAGGCGACGATCGGGCTGCGGGTCTCCGAGGAGGAGGAGGAAGCCGGGCTGGACATCAGCTCGCACGGCATGTACGGGTATCCGGAGCAGTTCATTCCGCAGCCGGAGTACTCGACGGGCCTTCCGTCGGCGATCGGGGCGCCGCCCCCGGTGCCGGCGGCGGCTCCTGCACAGATGACAGCGACCGAGTCGCGATAGGAGGGAGGGAACGCATGAAGAAGATAGAGGCGTTCATCCGCCACGAGGCGTTCGAGCCGATCAGGGCCGAGCTGCTCGACAAGGGATTTCCCTCCCTGTCGATCAGCGAGGCCAAGGGCTCGGGCCGCCAGAAGGGGATAGTCGAGAAGTACCGCGGCTCCACCCTGACCGTCAACGTCCGGCCGAAGCTGAAGCTGGAGGTCGTGGTAGAGGACAAGGACAAGCCGCTGGTCGTCGAGACGATCCTCAAGCACGCCCGCACGGGCGAGGTCGGCGACGGCAAGATCTTCGTCCTGCCGGTCGAGGAAGCGGTGCGGATTCGAACCGGCGAGGGTGGGGAGGCCGTGCTCCAAGCTCACGAGGAGTCGGAGATGCCGGCGTGAGGTACGGGCCTATCCCGGGAGGGGTTTCACTTAACTTTTTCGGAGAGCCGCTGCCGCCGGCCGAGGGGCGGATGGCCGAAAAAGTGCAAGACGTTTCACCCCTCCCGGGATAGGCCCCCAACACATCGCCGAGGCCCGTCGGCCTCGATGTCTAGCCTCGGCCGCCAGATGAGCGAGGAGCGGATATCGCTTAGTGAGGCTTCGCGGCGGGCGGGGGTGTCCGCCAGCACGCTGAAGCGCTGGGCGGCGGAGAAAGTCGTGCCGGTGCGGCGGGGGCGCTGGACCGCGGCGGCGGCGGCACAGGCCCGCGTCGTGGCGCGGATGCGCGAGCGCGGCCACTCGCTCGACGACCTGAAGAAAGCGGGCCGGGAGGGAAGGCTCGCCTTCGGCCTCGCCGAGGACCTCCTGCCCGAGCAGGAGGCGCAGGCGACGGTGGAGGAGGTGGCGCGGGAGACCGGCCTCGAGCCGGAGCTGATCGAGCGCATCCTGGTCATCCTCGGCACCCCCTTCGGCCGCGAGCGGATGCTGGGGCCCGCCGACGTCGCCGCCATGCGCCACTGCGCCCGGGTGCTCGCCGCCGGGTTCCCGCTGGTCGCCTTCCTCCAGCTGGTGCGCGTCTACGTGCAGTCGCTGCGGCGGATCGCCGACGCCGAGGTGCGGCTCTTCCACCTCTACGTCCACGAACCGATGATCCTCGACGGCGTGCCAGAGCTGGAGATGGCGGAGGAGATGGGTGGGCTTGCCGCCGACATCCTTCCCCTGGCGGCGCCGCTGACCGAGTACCTGCACACTCGCTACCTGCGCTTCTTCCTCGAGCAGGACGTGGTCGGACACATGGAGAGCGAGCTCGGCGCCGCCGCTCCTCACCTGGGCCAGGTCCCGGTCACCCTCTGCTTCATCGACCTCACCGGGTTCACCCAGTACACCGAGGAGGAGGGCGACCTGGAGGCGCTCGACGTGGTCGAGAACTTCGTCGAAACGGTGGAAGCGACACTGCCGCCTGACGCGACGATCGTGAAGACGATCGGCGACGAGGTGATGGTCGTCTCGCCCGATCCCGCCTCGTTCAGCGAGTGGGCGGTGCAGCTGCTGCAGCGGCTGCCGGAGCGCCCGCGGCCTCGCGTGGGGATCCACTACGCCGAGGCCGTCTACCGCGACGGCGACTACTTCGGCACCCACGTCAACCTGGTCCACCGCGTCGTCGGCCGCGCCCACGCCGGAGAGGTCCTGGTCACCGACCGCGTCGCCGACATGCTCGGCGGCCGGGAGCTGTCCTGCGAACCGATCGGCGAGGTGAACTTGAAGGGCTTCCCCGAGCCGACCTCGCTCTACATCGTTCGCGCCGCCTGAGCAGTCAAGTCACAATTTCGGGGGCGGTCACGTTTTCGTGACCGCAGACGAGAGATGAGCGAGGATCAAAAGATCAGCGAGGCGATGCTGGAGCACGTTCGCGAGGGCGGGCTGCTGCCGGCCGGGTCGTCCCTGGTCGCGCTGCTCTCCGGCGGGCGCGACTCGGTCTGCCTGCTCGACCTCGCGGTGCGGCTGCTCGGCTCCGGCTCGGTGACCGCGCTGCACGTCAACTACGGCCTCCGCGACGACTCCGACGAGGACGAGGCGCACTGCACGGCGCTCTGCGCCGAGCTCGGAGTCGAGCTGGCGCTCGAGCGTCCGCGCCGGCCCGAGGGGCCCGGCAACCTCCAGGCCTGGGCCCGCGACACCCGCTACGCGGCGGCGGCTCGGCTGGCCCTGCCGCACGGCTCCTCGATCGCCGCCGGCCACACCGCCGACGACCAGGTCGAGACGATCCTCTACCGGCTTGCCTCATCGCCGAGTCGCCGCGCCCTGCTCGGGATCCGCCCCCGCGACGGCAGCCTGGTCCGCCCGCTGCTCGACTTCACGCGCGAGCAGACCACGCGCTACTGCGAGGAGCGGGGGCTCGCCTGGCGCGACGACCCGACCAACGACGAGAACGGCTACGCCCGCAATCGCGTTCGCCACAGGCTGGCGCCCGCCCTGGCCGAGATCCACCCGGCGGCGGCCCGCAACGTGCTGCGCACCGCCGAGCTACTGCGGGAGGAGGCCGAGGTCCTCGACGCCCTCGTCGCCGCCGAGATCGACGGCTCGGGTGGGACGCCCCGCAGCACGATCAAGCTCGAGCGCCTGGCCGAGCTGCCGCGGGCCCTGCGCCGCCTCGTCGTCCAGCAGCTCGCCGACCGGGCCGCCGGGCGGCCGGTTCCCGGAGCCGCCCGTCATGCCGACGAGGTCGCGGCGCTGCGCCGCACCGGCACGGCGATGCTCGACCTCGGCGGCGGCGTGCGTGCGGTCGCCGAGCGCGGGGTCCTGCACGCCGAGCGTTGATGGCTGTATCTAGACTGCGCCCGTGAGCGAGCCCGGGATTGGCGAGACCCTCGTCTCGAGCGAGGACCTGCAGCGGCGCGTGGCCGAGCTCGGTGAGGAGATCAGCCGCGACTACGAGGGACGCGACCTCTTCATGGTCGGCGTCCTCAAGGGCGCCGTCCTCTTCCTCGCTGACCTGATGCGGGGCCTCTCCGTCCCCTGCGAGATCGACTTCATGGCGGTCTCCAGCTACGGGTCGCAGACCGACTCCTCGGGCGTCGTGCGCATCCTCAAGGACCTCGACGCGCCGATCGAAGACCGCCACGTGCTGATCGTCGAGGACATCATCGATTCCGGCCTCACCCTGCAATACCTGATGCGCAATTTGAAGGCGCGAAATCCGGCCTCGCTCGAGGTCTGCGCCCTGCTGACCAAGCCGGAGCGCCTGCGCGTCGACCTCTCGCCCCGCTATGTCGGCTTCGAGATCCCCAACCGCTTCGCGATCGGCTACGGCCTCGACCATGCCCAGCGCTACCGCAACCTTGGCTACGTGGCCGCGTTGGACGATCGGTGACCGCTCTGAAGCTCGGCTAGGAGGGCGAAATTGCCCTGGTACGCTGATTTTTCCCTGTGAGGCGTTTCTTCAAAAGCGCAGCCTTTCCGATCCTGCTGGTGGTGATCCTCGCCTTCGTCGCGCAGCGGGTGATCAGCAGCCCGGACGACACCAAAGCGCCGTCCTACAACGAGCTGATCGCGCCCCAGTCCGGGCTGATCGCCAAAGGCAAGATCGAAGAGATCACGGTCAACCCGAAGGACAACACGCTTGACGTCAAGCGCACCAACGGCGAGAGCTTCTCCACCGGCTATCCGTCCAATACCGAGCAGTCGCTGCTCAACCTGATCGAGCGCTACGACGTCACCACGGAGGTGAAGGGGACGGGCGGCTCGAGCCTGCTCTCGCTGCTCACCTACGTCCTTCCCTTCGTCCTCTTCTTCGGCTTCTGGATCTTCCTGATGAACCAGATGCAGGGCGGCGGCTCGCGGGTGATGAACTTCGGCAAGTCCAAAGCCAAACGGATGTCGGTCGACGCGCCGAAGATCACCTTCCGCGACGTGGCCGGGGTCGACGAGGCGGTGCAGGAGCTGCAGGAGATCAAGGAATTCCTCGAGAACCCGAAGAAGTTCCAGTCGCTCGGCGCCCGCATCCCCAAGGGGGTGTTGCTCTACGGCCCGCCCGGCACCGGCAAGACGCTGCTCGCTCGCGCCGTCGCCGGCGAGGCCGGCGTCCCCTTCTTCTCAATCTCGGGCTCGGACTTCGTCGAGATGTTCGTCGGCGTCGGCGCCAGCCGCGTCCGCGACCTCTTCGAGCAGGCGAAGCAGAACTCGCCCTGCATCATCTTCATGGACGAGATCGATGCCGTCGGCCGCCACCGCGGTGCCGGCATGGGCGGCGGCCACGACGAGCGCGAGCAGACGCTCAATCAGCTGCTGGTCGAGATGGACGGCTTCGAGATGAAAGACAACATCATCTTGATCGCCGCCACCAACCGCCCCGACATCCTCGACCCCGCCCTGCTGCGGCCCGGCCGCTTTGACCGCCAGGTCGTCGTCGACCGTCCCGACCGCAAAGGCCGCAAGCACATCCTCGAGGTGCACACCCGCGGCAAGCCGCTGGGGAAGTCGATCGACCTCGACGCGCTGGCTGGCCAGACGCCGGGCTTCACCGGCGCCGACCTCGCCAACCTCGTCAACGAGGCGGCGCTGCTGACCGCCCGCCAGGGCCGCCGCGAGATCTCGATGCAGGAGCTCGAGGAGGGGATCATGCGGGTGATCGCCGGGCCCGAGAAGAAGACCCGGGTGATGAGCGAGAAAGAGCGGCTGATCACCGCCTACCACGAGCTCGGCCACGCGATCGTCGGCCACATGCTGCCCAACTGCGACCCGGTCCACAAGATCTCGATCATCAGCCGCGGCCAGGCGCTCGGCTACACGATCAGCCTGCCGACTGAAGACAAGTTCCTGACCAGCCGCGCCGAGCTGACCGACACGATGGCGATGACCCTGGGCGGCCGCGCCGCCGAGGAGATCGTCTTCGGCGAGATCACCACCGGCGCCTCCAACGATCTCGAGAAGGTGACCGCGACGGCGAAGCAGATGGTGATGCGCTTCGGCATGTCCGAGCGGCTTGGCCCGCGCGTCTTCGGCCACGACCGCAGCCAGCCCTTCCTCGGCCGCGAGTTCTCCGCCGAGCCCGACTACTCCGACGAGATCGCTCGCGAGATCGACGACGAGATCCGCCGCATCGTCGAGTCGGCCCACCAGACCGCCAAGGACCTGCTCACCGACAACCGCAAGGAGCTGGACCGGATCTCGAACATCCTGCTCGAGCGGGAGACGATCGACGCCGAGCAGTTCCTGGCGTTGCTCGACGGTAAGTCGGAAGACGAGGTCTTCGCCCGCGAGGACGAGGAGGCCGAGCAGCCGGCTGAGACGGCGCCGGAGCCGGAACGGGCGCAGCGCGAGGGGCCCGTGGCGCAGCCGCGGCCGCGGCCTGGGTTCGCGGGCGGCGACGCTAGTTAGGCGTGAGGGGCGTTGGGCGCCTCTCACCCGGACAAGTGCCGGTCTAATGAGACCGGCACTTTGAGTATCCGCCCGTTCGAGAGGCGCCCAACGCCCCTCTCCCGACCGCGCCGCTGCCCACGTCTGCACCCGCGGAGCGGCTGCGCCGCGATACTGCATCTGTGTCTCCCAAGCTCATGGGCGTGGTCAACGTCACGCCAGATTCGTTCTCTGATGGCGGCCTCTATCTAGATCCTGCTGCCGCAATCGCCCATGGCCAAGAACTCGCTGAGCAGGGGGCGGAGATCCTCGACGTCGGGGGGGAATCGACTCGGCCTGGGGCGGAGGAAGTTGGGGAGGACGAGGAGCTGCGGCGGGTCGTGCCCGTGGTCGAGGGACTGGTGGGGACGGCAACCGTCTCTATCGATACGTCGAAGCTGGGGGTTGCCGAGGCGGCGCTCGATGCCGGGGCGTCGATCGTCAATGACGTGACGGCGATGCGACATGACCCTGAGATCGGTGCGCTCTGTGCGGAGAGAGATGCTGGGCTCGTGCTGATGCACATGCTGGGCGATCCGCGGTCCATGCAGGAGAACCCCGTCTACCGGGATGTGGTCGACGAGGTGAGGGCTTTTTTGGCGGAGCGGCTGGAGACGGCGATCGCGGCCGGGGTCGATGAGGAGCGGATCTGGCTTGATCCTGGGGTTGGGTTTGGGAAGACCTTGGAGCACAACCTGGAGCTGCTGCGGCGTCTCGGCGAGCTTCGCGAGCTTGGGCGGCCGATCGTGATTGGAACCTCGCGCAAGAGCTTCATCGGCAAGATCGACGGCTCGGATGCCGGAGACCGGATCGGCGGCACCATCGCCTCCTCCGTGCTCGCCGCCGCCGATGGCGCCGACGTGCTGCGGGTCCACGACGTCGCCGAGGTTCGGCAGGCGATCACGGTCGCCGATGCCATGCTCGGATAGGTTCACCTGAGTGCGGAGCGAGCAAGCGTGCATATCTGACTCTTCGCGCCGCGAGCGAAGCGCGAAAATGGTGCGTTGATGGATCCGAACGGCAACGGGATCGAGTCGCGGGTTGAGGTCGAGCTGCGCGGGCTATCGATCTACACCCACCACGGCGTCAGCGACGCCGAGCAGGAGATCGGCCAGCGGCTCGAGTTCGACGTCTCCTTCGACGTGCCCGACTGCGACGCCGTGCTCACCGACCGGATCGAGGACACGGTCGACTACGCCGAGGTCTGCGACATCGTCGTCCTCGCCGCCACCGAGCGCAGCTACCGCACGCTCGAGCGGCTTGCCCAGGTGGTCGGCGAGCGGCTGATGGTGCGTTATGGGTGCGACTCGGTCCGCGTTCGCGCCGCCAAGCCCGAGCCGCCGCTCCCGATCGCCGTCCAGGAGGTCGCAGTCGAGGTCGTCCACGAGCGCGACGAGGACGCTGAAGAGGAAGAAGACGGCGAGGCGTAGGGGCTTGCGTCACGGTTATCTCGGGCTTGGGTCGAACGTAGGCGACCGCGAGGAGAACCTGCGGGCGGCGATCCGGATGCTGGGCGAGCGCGGGGTGGAGGTCGAAGCGGTCTCCTCGGCCTACGAGACCGAGCCGGTCGGCGAGGTGCTCGACCAGCCCGACTTCCTCAACGCGGCAATCCGCATCCGCACCGAGCTGGAGCCGGAGGCGCTGCTCGACGTCTGCAAGCAGATCGAGGCGGAGCGCGGCCGCGCCCTCGACGCCCCCCGCCACAGCCCGCGCCCGCTCGACGTCGACCTGCTGCTGCTGGGCGAGATCGAGCTCTCGACCGACCGCCTCACCCTTCCCCATCCGGAGGTGACCAGTCGCCGCTTCGTCCTCGCGCCCCTGCTCGAGCTCGACCCCGAGCTGACGCTGCCCGAAGGCACGCGCCTGATGGATGCCCTCGACGCCCTCGGTCCCGGCCAGCGCGCCGAGCGCGTCGGCTCGCTCTAGGCCGCCGCGGGCGACGTGCCGCGCAGCGGCTCCAGCCAGTCAGCTGGGAAGACCGGCGGGAAGTCGCCGGCGATCTCGGGTTGCACCCGGCGGGCCAGCTTGCCGGCGGGTCGCGCGTCGATCAGCGGGCGCAGGTCCTGGAAGGTCATCGCGAGGCGGAGGCTGGGCGCGATCTGGAAATCGGCGGCGTTGAGCTCCTCGCCGCCGATCGTGCCGGTCTCGATCAGCTCATCGACGCGGTCGAGCAGGCTGCCGAAGGCGGTGAGGTCGGCGCGGACGTTCTCGTCGGTCGCCTTGTTGAGACGGGCATCCAAAGCGACGATCGGCGCAGCCGTCTTCACTGCGAGGCCGATCGGTATTCCCAGTTTTGCCCCTGCCGAGTAGCTCCGAAGGGGTGCCCGGTTCTTGCGAAACGCCCACCAGATCATCTGGCGCACGGGGTGCTGGAGCTCCTCGTCGCCGAAGCGCTCCGCCTCCTCGACCGCCGCCCGCTTCTCTGGGTCGGCTGGGAACAGAGCTGGCTCGGGCTGCAGCCGCTCCAACTCGCGGGAGATCGCCCGCGAGCCTTGCAGCTTCTCCCCGTCGATCCTCAACGCCGGCACGGACGAGCCGGGGAAGCCGAGCCCCCGCACGACCGCTTTCGAGATCACCGGGAAGAGGTCGGTGCGCTTGAAGGGGATTCCCTTCTGCTTCAGCATCATCTGCACCGCCACGCCGGGGTGCGAGCCGGGGATCGTGTAGAGGCGCACGTTCACGGCGAGCCATCATAATCGCGCCCCATGCTTCTCGCGGTTGACGTCGGCAACACCCAGACTCACCTCGGCGCTTTCGAGGGTGAGACCCTCGTCGAGCACTGGCGCTTCCAGACCCGCTCGGGGGCGACGGGCGACGAGCTGGCCGAGCGCATCGCCGGCCTCTTCTCGCTCTGCGAGATGTCGCTCGAGGAAGTCGACGCGGTCTGCGTCTCCTCGGTGGTGCCGCCGCTCGGCAGCCAGTACGAACGGCTGGTTGAGCGCTATGTCGAAGGCGAGTGCCTGACGATCGGCCCGGGCATCAAAACCGGCATGCCGATCCGGATCGACAATCCGCTCGAGGTTGGTGCCGACCGCCTGGTCAACTCGATCGCCGCCTACGAGCGCTTCGGCGAGGCCTGCGTCTCTGTCGACTTCGGCACTGGCATCAACATCGACGTCGTCTCCGCTGAGGGCGAGTACCTCGGCGGCGCGATCGGCCCCGGACTCGCGCCCTCGCTCAGCGCTCTCATCGAGCGGGCGGCCCGGATCACCCGGATCGACCTGGAAGAGCCACGGGAAGCGATCGGCCGCTCGACCCGCGCGGCGATCCACTCCGGCTTCATCTTCGGCTTCGCCGGCCTGATCGACGGCATCGTCAGGCGGATCGAAGAGGAGCTCCCGAACCCGAGGCTGCTTGCCACGGGTGGGTACGCCTCGGCTGTCGTCCCGTTCACAGAGACGATCGACGAGGTGGACGACCTGCTTACCCTCAAGGGGCTGCGTCTGATCCATGAGCGGAACCGCCAAACAGCCCGCACTGACTGATCCCTTCCGGATCGCCGACGTCGAGATCCCCAACCGCGTCCTGCTGGCGCCGCTGGCGGGAATCGGCAACTGGTTCGTGCGCCTTCAGGCGAAGCGACACGGCGCCGGACTTGCCGTCTCCGAGATGGTCTCGAGCTTCGGCCTGCACCACCGCAACGAGCGCACCCTGCGCGAGCTGATGCGTATCCATCCCGACGAGCACCCGGTCTCGGTGCAGCTGTTCGGCCACGACGCCGAGGTGATGCGGTCCGGCGCGGCGATCGCCGCCGAGGCCGGCGCCGACCTGATCGACATCAACATGGGCTGCCCGGTGCCGAAGGTGCGCAAGACCGGCGCCGGCGCCGAGCTGCTGGCCGACCCCGAGCTGGCCCTCGCCCTTGCCCGCGGCGCGATCGAGGGCAGCGGCCTGCCGGTCACCGTCAAGCTCCGCTCCGGCTTGCGCAGCGGCGACCGCTCTGGGTTCGAGCTGGCCGTGCGGCTCGCCGAGGAGGCCGGCGTCGCCGCGATCGCCTTCCACCCGCGGGCCGCCGCGGTCGGGCACAAGGGGAGCCCCGACTACGCGCTCACCCGCGAGCTGGTCGAGCGCGTCGAGGTGCCGGTGATCGTCTCCGGCGGGCTGAGCGACGCCGAGGCGGCGCGGCGCGCCTATCGCGAGTCGGGCGCCGACGCGGTGATGATCGCCCGCGGCGCTCTCGGCAACCCGTGGGTCTTCGAGGAGCTGACGGGCCGCCGCAGCGCCCCGCCCGCGCGGAATGAGGTGGCTGCCGAGCTGCTCTGGACGATCGACCGGGCAGAGGAGCACCTGGGCACGGATCGCGCCTCGCGCTACCTGCGCAAGTTCTACCCCTGGTACGTCGAGTCGCTCGAGCTTCCGCCGGCGCTCGCCGAGGAGCTGCAGCGCAGCGCGGACCTGACGCGGGCCCGCGAGCTGATCGCCGCCACGGCCCCGCTCGAAGATGCGCGGAAAACCCTGATTGCCGGCCTGGAACCCTCGCTATAATCCCGCGACTTCCGGCCCTGGCACGGTGGCGACAGCCGTCATGTCCGGGCGTTTTTGGTGTCTGGGAGCCGTTCCCCAATCAAGCTAAAGCGAGGTCAGGCCAGTGAGTCGCCAGTCCGTTATCACCCCCGAGGGTCTCGAGAAGCTCAAGGAGGAGATCGACCTCCTCTCGACCGTTCGGCGCCGTGAGGTGGCGGAGCGGATCAAGGAAGCGCGCGAGTTCGGCGACATCTCGGAGAACGCCGAGTACGACGACGCCAAGAACGAACAGGCGCTGCTCGAGCAGCGGATCGCCCAGCTCGAGGAGAGGCTGCGCCGCGCCACCGTGATCGACGAGAAAGACCTCGGCACCGACGAGGTCCAGTTCGGCTCGATCGTCCATGTCAAGGACCAGAAGACCGGCGACTCGCAGAAGTTCCAGATCGTCGGCTCCACCGAGGCCAACCCGCTCGAGCACAAGCTCTCCAACGAGTCGCCGATCGGCAAAGCCCTGATCGGCCACAAGCGCAACGACGTCGTCTCGGTAGAGGTCCCGCGCGGGCCGAAGAAGAAACTGAAGATCACCAAGATCGAGAGTGCTTAGCGCCGGTAGGCTCGCCGTCGCATGAGCGAGCCCGAGGAGCAGAAACTCTCAGACGTTCTCCGCGACCGGCGCCAGAAGCTCGAGCGGCTGAGAGAGGCGGGGATCGAGCCGTTCCCGCACGAGTTCGCCGAACGCGAGGACATCGCCGAGGTGCGCGCCGCCCACGAGGGCCTCGCGGCCGGGATCGAGACCGACTCGCGGCACCGGGTCGCGGGCCGGATCGTCGCCCGCCGCGGCCACGGCAAGGCCTGCTTCCTCGACCTCCGCGACGGCGGCGGCCAGATCCAGCTGCATGCTCGCGAGGACCTGCTCGGCCCCGAGCCCTACGAGCTGCTGGTCGACCTCGACATCGGCGACATCATCGGCGTCGAGGGGACCGCGCTGGCGACCAATCGCGGCGGCGAGCTCTCGCTCGCGATCGACCGCTGGCGCCTGCTCGCCAAGAGCCTGCGCCCCCCGCCCGACAAGTTCCACGGCCTCGAGGACGTCGAGACCCGCTACCGCCGGCGCGAGCTGGACCTGATCGCCAACGAGGAGAGCCGCCGCATCTTCGCCCTCCGCGCCCGCACGGTCAGCGAGGTGCGCCGCTGGCTCGACGAGCGCAGCTTCGTCGAGGTCGAGACCCCGGTCTTGCAACCCCTCTACGGCGGCGCCCTGGCCAGGCCCTTCGTCACCCACCACAACGCGCTCGACCGCGACTTCTACCTGCGGATCGCCACCGAGCTCTACCTGAAGCGGCTGGTCGTGGGCGGCATCGAACGCGTCTACGAGTTGGGCAAGGATTTCCGCAACGAGGGCGTCTCCCACAAGCACAACCCCGAGTTCACAATGCTCGAGTGGTACGAGGCCTGCTCGGACTACACGGACACCGCGCACAAGGTCGAGCTGATGGTCGCCGAGGTGGCGGAGCGGGTCCTGGGCACGACGAAGGTGAAGCGGGGAGACGTCGAGATCGACTTCGCGCCTCCCTGGAAGCGGCTGACGCTGCGCGAGGCGATCCGGGAGCGCAGCGGCATCGACATCGCCGAGCATCCGACCCGCGAGGCCCTGGCCGCGGCGATGGACACCGAGCCCGACCCGGCGGAGGGCTGGGGCAAGCTCGTTGACGGCCTGCTCTCGCGCGACGTCGAGCCGCACCTGGTGCAGCCGACGTTCCTGCTCGACTACCCGACCGAGCTCTCGCCGTTCGCCAAGTCTCACCGCTCCGAGGAGGGCGTGACCGAGCGCTTCGAGGCGTTTGCCGGCGGGATCGAGATCGCCAACGGCTTCAGCGAGTTGAACGACCCCGACGAGCAGCGCCGGCGCTTCGAACAGCAGGCTGCGGAGATGGAGCGCGGCGACGAAGAGGCGCAGCCGTTCGACGCGCTTTTCATCGAGGCGCTCGAGCAGGGGATGCCGCCGACCGGCGGAGTCGGGATCGGGATCGACCGTCTCGTTATGCTGCTTGGTGGCGCGAAGAGCCTGCGCGAGGTCGTCCTGTTCCCCGCGATGCGCTCCTGAACGGCCCAAAAAGCCGCTCTGAGCGGATCTTTGCGCCCCGAGACCGGGTGGTGGCGGTCGGTATCGTTTACGGGGCACATAGGCGCTTCCCGATACCGACAGGGCGCCCCGCCGATACTTACAACGACCGTTGGAGTTGGACTAGGTAGAGAGGCCTTTTGTTCGAGAGATTCACAGAGCGAGCCCGTCAAGTCGTCGTCCTGGCGCAGGAAGAGGCTCGGACGCTCAAGCACAACTACATCGGCACCGAGCACATCCTGCTCG
>DATMDR010000085.1:0-35032 GCA_035557635.1 Solirubrobacterales bacterium
GTCGGCGGAGCGCTACGTGCGAGCGCTGCGCGGCGAGCTGCCGTAGCTCAGACCGGCACGACCGGCGCCTCGGCGACCTCGACGGTGTCCGCGGCGGCGTTCTGCCGGCGCGACATGGCGAGCGCCGGCAGCGCGACGGCCGAGATCCCCGCCCCGATCAGGTACGACGGCCCGTAGCCCCACACGTCGGCGGCCCGGCCCAGCACCGGCTGCGCCCAGACGCCGCCGGTCGAGCCCATCAACGAGTCGAACGACAGGATCGTGGCCCGCTGGCGTGACGGGATCAGGCCGTTCATGTACGTCTGGCGGATCGGCATCGAGGCCGCGAACAGCAGCCCCCACACGACGGTCAGGCCGATCACCGGCCAAAAGCTCTCGATCGTCCCGATCAGTGCGAGCGTCACCACGCTCATGCCGGATATGGCGATCAGCGCCGAGGTGCGGCGGCGGAACAGCCCGCGGATCCACGGCGCGGCGATCCCGCCGAGGATCTGTGCGCCGGCGACGATTGCGGCCACCAGGCCGGCGATCTGGTAGGCCTCCGGGTCGCCGTAGAGCTCGAGCAGGTACGGCTGGAGGGCGTAGAAGGCGTAGATGCCGACGCCGCCCGTGAACAGGGACTCGACCATCAGCCACTTGACGGCTGGGACGCGCCAGCCGTAGTCGATCGATGCGGAGGCGATCTTGCGCATCTCGGCCAGCGGCCGGCCGCCCTTCTCGGGCGTGAACCCGATGTCGTGCATGAGCCGGAACGCGACCCCGAACATCGCGATCAGGACGAGGCCGCGAAGCACGAACGGCACTCCGAGACTGGTCTGCTGGGCGATGAACCCTCCCGCGACCGAACCGGTGAGCATCGCCGCGCCGGTGACGACCTGACCGCGTCCGAACACCGACTCCAGCTCTCCCGTGAAGCCGGTCGCGGCGAGCGCATCGACCAGCCAGGCCTCGACCGCGCCGGAGAAGAACGTGAATCCGAGGCCGAGCAGCATCGAGACGCCCGCCCACTGCCAGAACGGCGCCCCGACCTGCCACAGCAGCACGTAGAGCAGCGTCGACACGGTCAGCGTCACCGTGCCGAGCAGGTAGGAGGCGCGGCGGCCGACGGTGTCGGCGACGATCCCGGTCGGCACCTCGAACAGCACCATCCCGGCCGTGAAGAAGGCGTTGGCCGCGAATGCCTCCAGGTTCGAGAGGCCGGCGTCGAGCAGGAAGATCGTGTTGATCCCCCAGATGAACGACGCCGCCAGCGTGTTCCCGAGCAGGAGGGTCAGGTAGGTGCGCTGGATCGACCGGGGCGTCGGCATCGGCTGACATGTATGTCAAAGGAAGCCATCCCAAAGCGGGACGGTCGCTGGAGCCGGCGCAGCTAGGTGGCCAGCTGCGGCCGGGTGCCGCGCGCCGGCAGGAGCAGGGCCGAGAGGCAGACCATCCCGAAGGCGGTCGCCTGGAGGGCGATTCCGAGCGGGTTGCCGGAGAGGGGATCGTCGAAGACGAGGATGCCGCCGGCGATCTGGCTCGTGTTGGCGACCAGGCCCATCAGGCCGATCGTCTCGATCGCCTGTCCGCCCTGGAGCGCCGCCACCACCGCGTACTGGGCAAGCGCGCCGCAGGCGACGATGAGCGCGATCCAGGGAAGGATGATTGCGATCGAGACTCCGTCGGCGCCGGTCAGGCCCTTGATCGCGACTCCCGCCAGCGCCACCAGGGTCCCGGCCAGGGCGGCGAGGAGGAGGCCGCGCCGGGCGACGAGCCGCTCCGAGCGGTGGCCGAGGGCGAGGCCGATCGCGATCAGCGCCAGCCCTCCCTCGAAGCCGAGGATGGCGGCAAGCGAGAACTCGGAGTGGCTGCCGCTCAGGTGGGGCACGGTGAGGATGAGCAGGGCGAGGCCCGCGCCGCCGACGAGCAGCGCCAGCCACTGGCGCGGCTCGACCGTGTCGCCGAAGATCCGCTGCGACATCACCGCCAGGGTCACCGCGCCACCGGAGAGCACCGCCTGCACGATCGAGATCGGCGCCATCGAGAGTGCCGCGACGTGAATCAGCCAGGCGACCGCCGCGAGGCTCCAGCCGGCCGCGAACCAGGGGGACCCGGCGAGCCGCCGGGCGCTGCGGAGCGGCTGCCGGATGCGGACCGGCTCGAGGCGATGGCAGCCGCGGTGCTTGAGCAGCGACGCGAGGTTCGTCAGCAGCGCGGCGAGAAGGGCAAGTGCGATTCCGGCCTGCGCCAAGTCCTACTGCCGATCCGCGGGTTGCAGCCGGCGGCGCACCGCCGCGACCGCGGCGGGCGTCGTGCGGCACGCTTTCGCGATCACGTTGTTGGTGTGGTCGGGCGCCCGCTGCATCTCGAACTCGATCAGGCTCGCGCGGCGCAGCTTGGCGCGGGAGTCGCGGCTCCAGTCGCTCGGCGCCGCGTCGAGAGCCTCATCCCCGGCGCGTTCCCGCCTGCACCCAAGGCAGTAGCAGCCATCGGCGGAATCGGCCCAGGTGTCCGGCAGCGGGACGCGCTCGCCGTGCATCCGGCTGACCGCCACTCCGCAGCGATCGCAGGTCCACTTCAGCGCGGTGTCGTGGGTCGTGGTCATCCGGCAACCCGGGGGCGCCGGCGCCGGCGGTGGGAGCGCTGGCCCTGGTGCGAGGAGCCGTTCCGTTGCCCGCCGCCTTTGTGGTGTTGGTCGAACTCCCGGGAGAGGCCGAGCGTGCCCGCCATGCGCCGGACTTCGTCCGTCTGGTCGGCGAGCACGAAGCTGATCCCGGTGCCGCGGCGGCCAGCGCGGCCGGTGCGCCCGACGCGGTGCACGTAGGACTCGTGGTCGCCGGGGGCGTCGAAGTTGACGACGTGGGTGATGTCGGGGACGTCGATCCCCCGCGCGGCCACGTCGGTCGCGACCAGCGCGTCGATCTGACCTGCCTCGAAGCGAGCCAGCGCCCGCTCGCGCTGGCGCTGGTTCTTGTCGCCGTGCATCGCGGCCGCGTCGATCCCGCGGCTGAGCAGGCGCTTGACCAGCCGGTCGGCGCCGCGCTTGGTGCGGACGAAGACGAGCGTGCGGCCGTCCTTCTCGCCGCGCAGCTGCTCGACCAGCCGGTCGAGCTTGTCGCTCTGCGCGTCGAAATGGAAGAAATGGTGCTCGATGTCGGCCTTCGCCTGCTTGGGCGCGGCCTGGGTGTGGCGACGGGCGTCGCGGGTGTAGGCGCTGGCGACCTTGCCGGTCGCGCCCTGCAGGGTCGCGGAGAAGAAGAGGGTCTGGCGCTGCTTCGGCGTCTGGGCGACGATCCGGTCCACCGCCGGCTTGAAGCCCATGTCGAGCATGCGGTCGGCCTCGTCGAGGACGAGGACGTCGACGTGCTTGAGCGAGACGACGCCGCGGGAGATCAGGTCCTCGAGGCGGCCCGGGGTGGCGACGATGACGTCGGCGTTGCGGGCGGCCTTGCTCTGGGGGCCGAAGCCGACCCCGCCGTAGACGGCCGCGATCCGCAGTCGGCAAGCCTCGGCGACGGATTCGAGCTCGTCGACGATCTGGCTCGCCAGCTCGCGAGTGGGGGCGAGGACGAGCGCCGAGAGACGGCCGGGTTCGACGAGCTCGACCAGGGGAATGCCGAAGGCGAGCGTCTTGCCCGAGCCGGTCGGCGACTGGACGAGCAGGTCATGGCCGGCGAGCGCGTCGCGGACGACCAGCTGCTGGACGGGAAAAGGTTGGGTGATGTCGCGGCGTGCGAGCGCGCGCACCACAGGTTCAGAGATGCCGAGATCGGCAAAGGAAGTGATTGTTGTGGCTCCTTGTATGAGCGTTGTAGGGAGATCCAGCGACCCCTAAACGCAAAGCAGCGCACGGAGGAAACGGAACCTCTCGGGCAGCGTTGAGCGCCTGCCCGACTCAGTCACCGTAGCAGCCGACCCTCAGTGCAGCGGTTTTTCACCGCCCCTGCTCCATTTGCTCCAGCCCCCGGTCGAGCTCGGCGGGAGTGACCGCACCGGCGGGGGCGGGGACGGCTCGGAAGGTGGAAGCAGGGAGCCTCAGCCGGAAGGCGATCCGCCGGTTGCGGTCGAACGCGGTGACGAGGGGATTGTCTCCCCAGCTGACCAGCCAGCCACCGTCCTCGAGCTGTCTCGCCGAGCCGCAGCAATGGCTGGCGCGCACCGCGGGATCGTTGAGCTGGCCGAGGTAGGTCGCCCTGTCGCGTTCGAGGTCGAGGCGGTAGAAGACGACCCGCGGCCGCCGCGGCCGGTCCTTGCCGTTGTCGTAGATGCTGAGGCTGCCGTCGTCGGCGATGCGAGCGTCGTGCTGCCCGCCGAGCAGTTTCCTGGCCGGGTCGCCGGCGATCCGCAGCGAGTTGGCCGTCTTGCTGCCGCCCAGCTTCCAGCGGATCTCGCCGGTCGAGCGGCGGATCCCGTAAACCGCGTCGGTGTGGCGCGTCGAGATCACCACTTCGTTCGCTCCGCGCGGCTCGATCGAGTTGATGTGAACCGGGTCGAATGCCTGGCGCCCCTGCAGCCTTCGCCTCGGATTGCTGAGCACGTTGCGCCACCAGCGCCCGGTCTCCGCAAGGGCTATCTGCTCGCGGGAGTTCCAGCGCCACAGCAGTCGCCCGCGCGGATCGAGCTCCTGGACCTCGGCGGAGACGATCGCCGCCTGAGCGGGACCGCATCGTTCTTTGGGGGGCCTGGCGCAGAAACGCCGCAGATCGGCGGTTTCCGGGACGTAGGAGCCGACCAGGAAGTTGCCGGAGCCCAGCTCGCGGAGCTCGTGCCCGTCGATGATCGGCCCCCTCGTCCTGACCAGCCGCTGCAGCTCGCCCGCCGGCGAGCGGATCTCGTGCGCCATGCGCGGGTCGAGCCCGTAGCCGTCCCCGAACGACCTGGCCCAGGAAATTGTCCCGTCGTGAAGGACCTGCGCCCACAACGCGCGCGTCCCGGGGCTGTACCACCAGCGCGGCACGCCCTCGTGGTCGAAGACGATCACCCATGGGCGCGAATCCCGCGAGGCTCTGAAGCTGACCGCGAACAGGCCCGGCGAGATGTTGCCGAGGCGCTCGAAGCGCCAGGCCGGGAAGTCTGCGGGGAGGCAACGCACCTTGTATGCGTGCCGCTTCCCCCCGTCGCTGACCGCGATCCGGAAGTCCTCGCCGGGTCGCACGCCGGGATCGACCGGAAAGCTCCCTGTGCGCGCCGGGGCAGAGCTGACCGCGACCCTGACGCCATCCTCCGCCTCGGCGCGGATCGGCCTCCCATTGCGACCGCAGCGTGAGACGTAGCGCGACTCGGCCGGGTCGAAGGCCGGGTAGAGGCCCTCGATCTCGAGCGAGGGCTCCTCAGCTGAAGGAGCCTCCGAGTCCCCGCCGCAGCCCCCTCCCGCCAGTACAGCCAGGCACCCGGTGGCGAGGGCCAAAGAGCGAAGCCGTTTTATGTGGCTGTTCACCCCGGGAACTTACCCGGCCGCGAACAAAATCGATCGGAGATCCTGAGAGCCGGTCGGCGCCGCCGAGGAGCGACCCGCCCGAGCGTTTTGTACGACGAGGAGCGGGGTAGCGGACAGGTAAGGCCGAACCAAGGAGAGACGAGTGGGAACGATCGCTGTGCGTGAGTGCATGAGCACCGACGTCTCGCCTGTTCGCCCAGACACCTCGCTGGTCGAAGCGGCCCAGCTGATGCGCAGCAGTGGAGTCGGCGGCGTTTTGGTCCTCGATCGCGAAGGCGAGGGGTGCGTGGGGATCCTGACCGAGCGTGACATCGTGGTCCGGGTCCTGGCCGAGGGGCGGGAGCCGCGCGCGGTCTTCGTCCGCGACGTCGCCACGATGGATCCGGTCACCTGTACGCCTGAGGAGGACGTTGAGACCGCCACCTCGCGAATGCGTGAGTACGAAGTCCAGCACCTCCCTGTTTGCCTGGCGGGCAAGGTGGTCGGCATGATCTCCCTCGCCGACATCGTTTTCGGCCGGCCGGACGAGGAGCGGGGAACGATCGTGCCGCCCCGGGCGATGAGCCGCTAGCCCAGAGCCCGCTACTGATCGGCGCGCTCGGCTGCCCGCTCGCGCACGCTCTCCTTCTGTTCGAGCGTCATCGCACCGGGGTGCCCGTCACCTGGCCAGGGGCTGAGGAGCAGCAGGAGCCGGGCGTCCGAGCCGGCGACGATCGTGCGCCGCTCGCCCGGCGCGAACTCGAACAGGCAGCCGCTCCCGGCGGACACGCTCTCGCCCTCGGGCGTGCTGACCTCGACCTCGCCGTCGACCACCACGACCCTGGCTCGCTCGTGGACCTCGTGCTCCTGCATCTGCTCGCCTGCGGGGAGGTGCAGGAGGACCGCCCGGGCATCCTCCGCGGAGGAGAGGATCTGCGGCTCGTGCGAGTCCGTCTCTATGTTCCTCAGGTCCCAGCTCTTCATCGTCGTCTGGTGATCTCACCTCGTCGGGTTCCCGTTGTCAAGGAAAGGGTAGACCCGGCCCGTGTTCCTCTTCTTCTCCAACAACCTCGGTTGCGGCGGCTCGCTGCTCGTCTCCGCGGTGGTGACGCTGATCCTTCTGCTCCTCTTCGGCGTCATCGACTTCGACTAGGTCGCGTCGCACTCGTCAGAGGTCGCGCTCGTAGTAGAGCATCGAGGGGCCGTCCTCGCCGCCTTCGCGGTTGGTGAAGCCGGTGCTCTCGTAGAGCGCCCGGGCCGCGGTGTCGGTCTCGCCGGTGTTGAGGTCCATGTGGGTGGCGCCGGCGGCCCGGGCCGTCTCCATCACGGCCTCCAGCAGCGCCCGGCCGATGCCGTTGCCGCGCAGCTCGGGGATTACGTAGAGCTCCTCCAGGTAGGCGTCGAGCTCACCGCTCCATATAGAGGGCAGGTAGCGCATCTGGGCGATCCCGTCCGGACCGTCGCCGGCGAGCAGGAAGGTCAGGGTCCCGTCCTGAATGAAGGCCGCCGCCCGCTCGGCCAGCACGTCGGCGTCGGGGGTCGGTTCGGAGAACTCGGTGTTGAAGTCGTGCAGGAGGCGCCCGATGTCGCCGGCGTCGGCAGCGGTCGCGCGGCGGATGGTCACCTCCGGGCTCACGCTTCCAATCTACGCACCGCCGGCTGGCGGTAGCGTGATGGGCACGCCATGCCCGCGAACGGCAAGCAGACCAACTGGCGCACCTGGGTCGTCGGCATCCTCGTCGCCCTCGCCCTGATCGTCGCCCTGCAGAACTCCCAGCAGGTCAGGGTCGACGTCCTCTTCGTCACGATCGACGCTCCCCTGGTCGTGACGCTGCTGGTCGCCATAGCGGTCGGAGCGCTGATCGGCTACGTCGCCCCGGTAGTCCGTCGTCATCGCCGCGACGAGCGCCGCCGCGACGGGACCTGACCTGGCACCGGGTCGGTGCACTCCGCAGCGACTCGTCCTTGCAAAAGGCAACTTCCTGGTCTGCTCGCTGTTTCGCAGGCAAGCGGCAGAGGGGAAGAGGTGAGCGAAGTTCGCGTCGTCCAGCTGCTCGAGTGCGACCCAGGGCTCGGCGACGGCCTTACCGTGGAGGAGCGGGCGAGTGCGCTGGCGGCGCTGGCTGCGCAGGCGATCTCGCTGGAGCCGGGCCCATGGCGGCCCGGCACGCGCTCGCCGGAGCCGGGCCATCTCGGCTATCTGATCGCCGCCGGGCTGCTCGTCCGCCGGATCGAGATCGGCCCGGGCTCGAGCATCGAGCTGCTGGGTCGGGGGGACTTGCTGAGACCGTGGCAGGAAGAGGCGTCCTCCTTCTGCACCGCGTCCTGGGAGGTTCTCGAGCGCACCATCGTGGTCGCGTTGGGACCGCGGCTGGCCCGTGACGCCGCGCGGTGGCCGGCGATTGTCTCGAACCTGATGGCGCGGGGAGTCAGGCGCTCGCGGGCCGTCGCCGCCGACGCGGCGATCGCCAGCATCGTCGGCGTCGAGGAGCGGCTCCTGATCCTGCTCTGGCGGATCGCCGAGACCTGGGGCGAGACGAAAGGCGATGGCGTCCACATCACGATCCAGCTGCCGCACCGCCTTCTCGCCGAGCTGGTCGGCGCCCGCCGCCCCTCCGTTACCAGCGCTCTCACGGAGCTGCAGCAGTCCGGACGCCTCGCCTCCTCCTCGGATGGCTGCTGGGTCCTCTTCGGTGACCCGCCCTGCTGAGCGCTCAGCGCCGGTCAGCGGCGCGGTTGCGCATTGAAGCGAATCCACCGTGACTTGCACCTGAGCCCGCCGCGCAGTTTGTCGGTCAGGCGCACCCGGCCGCCCAGGCGCCGCTTGTCGACCCGTCCGCGGAAGTAGACGCTGTCCGTGCGGCCGAACTGGGCGTCGCGAAAGTTCCCATTCCTGCGCACGGGCGTCCAGAGGAATCCGCTCTCGATCAGGGTCAGGGTGCCCCCGTCCCCGCAACGAAGGTCCGCTTCGAACTTGAGGATCTTGAACTTGCGATCCTTGACCGCGAGCTTGATCCGGTAGCCCTGCGCCGTCTTCCCTTTGAACATCCGAGCCTCGGCCGGGTCGGTCAGCGCCCCGGCGTCCGCCGCGATCAGGCCGCACGCCAGCGCGCAGCCGGCGATCAGTCGAACGAACATTCTCGCCTCCCTGCAGATGGTTGCCTTGTGGCTGCCGAAAACCGCCCGTCCGCGTTTGCTGCGCAGCGTTGTCAGAAAGCTGACATCGGGTCACTCGTCCTGCCGCTCCTAGCGGCGCGCGGATGTGTTTTCTCCATGCATGCGGAACAGAGGCAGAACAGGACGCAGAGCCTTCCCCGTGGTGCTCGCCGCGGTAGTCGCCGTCGCCGGCCTTTCGGTGGCCGGCGTGGCGCCCGCGGCCAAGCCCACCGTGGTGCGGGCCGGGAATCTCATCCTCAAGCTCAACGGCGGCGTCTCGCCGAAACGCCTGCCGAGGAACAGGCTGGCGCCGATCGCCCTGCGGGTCTCGGGGGACATCTTGACCGTCGACGGCTCGCACCCGCCCGCCGCCCGCACCGTGATCGCCGATTTCGACAGGCACGGGACGGTCAACGCGCGGGGCCTGCCCGTCTGCAGGATCGGCCAGCTCGTCGCCCGCGACACGCGCGCGGCCAAGGCGGCCTGCCGGAGCGCGATCGTCGGCAGCGGAAAAACGACGGTGAGGGTTGCGTTCCCCGAACAGAGGCCCTTCTTCTCGACCGGCCCCCTGGTCCTCGTCAACGGCGGGGTCAGGGGCGGCGTGACGACGATGTACATCCACGCCTACGTCAACGTCCCGGCGCCGACCGCGCTCGTCACCACGGTGAAGATCAAGAAGATCCGCAAGGGGCGCTTCGGGACCCGGGCGATCGCGGCGATCCCCACGATCGCCGGCGGCAGCGGCTCGGTCACCAGCTTCGACCTCAAGATCCAGCGCTCGTTCAGGCGCAACGGCAGTAGGCAGAGCTACCTTCTCGCCAGGTGTGCAAACGGGCGCTTCTTTGCCCTCGGGACCGTCGCCTTCGCCGGCGGGCCGCGCGTCTCCGGGACCGTGGTGCGGGCCTGCTCGGTCAGATGAGGTGGATCGCGCTGGCGGCTCTCGCCGCGCTCGCCGCGCTGGGCATGGGTTGCGGCGACGATGACGCCGATGGCGGCCAGGGCGGCGGCCAATCGGGTGCCCAGGTGAAGCAGATGCCAGTCGAGGAGACGGCGGGATCGGGCGCGGCGACGAGGCCTGCCACCGGTCGCATGATCGAGCTCGTCGGATCCGATTACGGCCGCGTGCTCGCCGACGCCAAGGGCGAGGCCTTCTACCTCTTCGACAAGGAGGACTCGACGAGGAGCGAGTGCTACGGAGCCTGCGCCACCGCCTGGCCTCCAGTCCTGACCAAGGGACAGCCCCGTGCCGGCAAAGGGGTGAGGGCCAACCTGCTCGGCACCACCAAGAGGACCAACGGGAGGCTCCAGGTCACCTACGCCGGCCAGCCGCTCTACTACTACGTCGACGATTCGCCCGGCACGATCCTCTGCCAGAACGTCGCCGAGTTCGGCGGTCTCTGGCTGGTCGTCAAGCCGAGCGGGAGCCCGGTGGCTTAGAGCGGCGAATCGCCTCGCGGGTGGCGTAGAGCGCGGGCAGGGCCGCCGTGTCCTTCGGCCGCCCGAGCTCTTCCTTCGAGGCGATCACGTCGTCTATCGAGAGCACGCGAATCGAAAGATCGCCGAGGTTGAGCTCTATCGTCGCGACGTCCTCGAAGCCGCCGATAGCGGCGGCGTGCGGGACCACGTCGACAGGACCTGCCTCGGTGTCGAATCGCTGCACCTGCCAGCCGAGGAAGTCGGCGCCCTCCAGTTCGGGCGTGCCGTCACTGCTGTGAGGGCGAGCTTCGAGCGCGTTGAGGGCCGCAGCAAGGCGCTCGGCGTTGTCGAGGTCCCGCTTCGGCATCACGTCGAGGTCGAGCGTGACCGTCGGGTTCCCCTGCAGCCAGGCGGCAACCGCGCCAATCACGCAGAACTCCACCTCGTGGTCGAGGAGGGAGCGAAGCAGCCGCTCGGGGTCGAGCGCGCTCATCGCGCAGCTCTTGCGAGCTCCTGCAGGCGGGCGTAGCGCGGGAGCGCGCGGAGCCGCTGCAGTGGGGTAAGTCCGAGCAGCATCTCGGCCAGCTCGACGTCATGGGGCTCCGGCCTCGCTAAGGCGCTGACCTCGATCCGCTGTCCGGCGGCCGCCGCCAGCCGCTGGAGGGTTCGCCATGACGGCGTTGCCGTACCGCGCTCATAGCGCGCGATCGCCGGCTGCGACGTTTCCGCCCGCTCGGCAAAGGCTCTCTGCGAGAGGCCGGCGGCGACCCTCATCTTCCGCACCAGGACGCCAAGGTTCTCCATGGAGGGATGATACCTGATTAGGTATCAGCTACCGCGGCGGCAGCGTGCGCTCGGCGAGGTCGCCGAGCAGCCCGTCCATCCCCCGCTCGCGGTGGACCCGGCGCTGGTCGTCTGCCCCGTTGCCCTCGCGCAGGATCCGCTCGATCTCGTCGAGGACGGCGTCTCCTCCGAGCTCGCGCGCGTAGGGCCGCACCGAGTCGAGCACCCGGCGGGCGACCAGCCGGG
The DNA here is from genome assembly GCA_035557635.1 of Solirubrobacterales bacterium. Classification (GTDB taxonomy): domain Bacteria; phylum Actinomycetota; class Thermoleophilia; order Solirubrobacterales; family 70-9; genus VRUE01. The sequence goes on from DATMDR010000085.1 coordinate 10,997, forward strand.
CCGGCTTCGGGGTTTCGCCGTCGAGCACGATCTCTGCCTCGAGCCCGTGGCTGGAGGCCTGGAAGTAGGACTCCTCGAGCGCCTCGCGGTAGAGGGCAGGCTTGGTCGGCTCGTCGAGCTCCTTCGCCGCGATCGCCTGGATCAGGCCGGCGATCGCGCTGGAGGTGAGGGGGTCGGTGGGCACGTCGAGGGCGCGCACCTCGACCGTCCCCAGCTTGGGGTGGGGGCGGACGTCCCACCAGATGTAGGTGTAGTCGTCGACCCCGGCGGCGGCGATCAGCTGGTCGGCGACCCGGCAGAAGTCCTCGTAGTCGCGGAAGAGTCGCGGCACCTGGAAGCGCGGGTAGGCCCGCACCACCGAGGTGCGAGCGCTGGCGTGGCCGGAATCGGCCCCCACGCGGAAAGGGGAGTTGGCGCTCAGCGCCTGCAGCACCGGCAGGTAGAGGCGGAAGGCGTTGGCCAGCCGCACCGCGACGTCCGGCTCGGGCATGCCGACGTGGACGTGGAGGCCACAGGGTGGGTTCGACAGCAGGTCGCCGAAGTCGTCGCGGACGACGTCGTAGCGCGGCTTCGCCACCAGCTTCGCCTGGCCGGTGGGGGCGGACGGATGGAGTCCCGCCGCGAGCAGGCCGAAGCCGGCCTCGTCGATCGCTCGCCTCAGCTCGCCCAGCTGCTCGAGGGCTTCGCCGGGCCCGTGGCAGACGCTCGTCTTCAGCTCGATCTGTTCGGTGAAGATCTCGGAGGAGACGCGCTTTGCGAGCGCGGCCGGGACGCTGTCGAGCACGGCTTCGCTCGCCGTCGTCAGCTCGAGACGCTCGTCGACCAGCAGCAGCTCCTCCTCGACGCCGAGGGAGAGCGGCGGCGAGGCGCCAAAGCGGTGCGCGTAACGATCGGACGCGCCTTCGGTCCCCGTCATCCCCATGCCGGCCCTGCTACCCCGCCCTGACTGGGGCGCAAACTACGGGTGCGGGGAAGGAGCCGAGCTTTCGCTCGCGTGCAAGCCCGGCTCCTCCGATGGGAGTACGGAAGCTTCGGTGTGCCCAGAGAACTCGATCTGCGACATCGTCAGAGGGGCTGAGATCCGGTCGCGGATCCGGCAGCGCGGACAGCTCTCGGTCGGTGCATGCATGGCGCTGTAGCGGCTCCCACACCTCTCGCACTTGAACATCGTTACCCCCTCCTCTCTCGTCCAACCCCGATGAGAGTCGATACCCCAGCCACCACTTCGTCCAAACCACCGAGACCCCGCGACTACCTGATCTGCGGGCTGGCGATGCGCGCTTCCGACGGCGGTTTGCCGTAGCCGCCACGGGGCGTGAAATGCACGCATCGTTGCGGGGGGTTGTGTGCCGGAGCGGCCTTACCGACCATTTGGGAGATGCGCACGATCCGAGGAATCGGGGCAGCGGCGCTGATCGCCGTCGTGGTGATCGCCGCTCCCTCGCGCGCGGATGCTTCCCCCGCCAACGTGGCCGCCCTGCAGGCGGCGCTTAAGGGGCTGCACCTCTACAGGGGGTTCGTCGACGGGATCAGGGGCCCTCTCACCCGGCGTGGGCTCAACGCCTTCCAGCGCCGCCGCGGCCTGGCGGCGGACGGCATCGCCGGGCCGCGGACGCGGCGGGCGCTCGGGTGGAGGGGGAGGCCGCCGCTCGGCAGCCGGACGATGCGGTTCGGAAACCGGGGCTGGGACGTCGCGGCGCTGCAGTTCCTGCTCCAGCGCGCGGGCCACGGGCCGGGAAGGGCCGACGGGGTCTTCGGCCCGCTGACCAGGGGAGCGGTGCTGCGCGCGCAGCGCGTCGCGGGCATCGGGGCCGACGGGCTCGCCGGGCCGGCGACGATCGGCTCGCTGCGGCACGGGAATGAACCGCCGGAGGGCTCCGTGCGGTTCCTGCGACCGGTCCCGGGCCCGATCGGCGACGGCTTCGGCGCCCCGAGGGACGGCGGCCGCCGCCACCAGGGACTCGACTTCCCGGTCCCTTACGGGACGCGAGTTGGTGCCGCGGGCCGCGGCACCACGATCTTCGCCGGCTACAACAACGGCGGCTACGGCAACCTGGTGGTGATCCAGCACAGGCTCGGCTTCACCACCTGGTACGCCCACCTCTCGACGATCACGAGCTGGGTCGGCGAGCAGGTCGTCGGCGGCACGCGGATCGGGTACGTCGGCTCGACCGGGTACTCCACCGGGCCGCACCTACACTTCGAGCTGCGCCGCTACGACACGCCGATCGACCCCGTCCCGCTGTTGCTGGAGTCCTTCGCCGCCCGCTTCCTTCGCGCCGGCGACAGCCAGCGCCAGCTCGAGTGCAGCAAAGCCCGCCCCCCGACGTCCAAGCCGCCACCCTCGGGCTCGGACTGGATCGCCCGCGAGCACCTCTGCCTTCGCTAGCGTCGCCGCGCCCGTCCGGGGTGGCCGGCCGGCAGCGCCTCGATGACCTTCTAGGCCAAGCGCCTGCTGCCGCGAATCGCGATGATTCGCATCTCGGGCTCTATGCGCGACTCTTGACCGCGGAGCGTTCGTAGGGCCTGCACGGCACGGGCGAGGGAAGCCGTCGAGCGCTGCCGTGGCGTCGCGTTTCCCGATCTTCCCTCTCTGAGCATGGGCGATAGCTACCCCACTATGCCAAGCGGCGAAACATGTATTGGACGGCCATGGCGAAACCATTCCTCGCGGCCGCTGGGGAAGACTCGGGCCGGTCCGTCTGCGCGGTTGAGCCGGCCCCCGGCGTCACGCCACACGATCATGCCATCCGCTTCGATTGTCCCCTCCTCCTTCATCGCCCCCCGTCAGTTCGCGACTTCATATAGGCGTCTCTACCCGCCGGAGGAGGCGAAGGCCTCCAGCCTCACTCCGCGATCCAGGCCTTCACGCCATACCTCCGCGTAGCAGCATGAACACCACGAAAGCGAGGGCCATGACGCCGAACGACCAGGCCCAGATCCGGGCGTAGGCGCCGATCAGGCCGTAGTTGCGGGGCCCGCGCCCTTCCGCTTCTTCCGGGTGCATGGCGTCGGCGGACTCAGCCCAGTTTTCCGGCTCGTTCTCAGTGAACGTCTGTGCGAGCAAGGTGCTTGCCTCCTCGGCTTGGTGAGCATGAACCATCACCCGCCGCGATCCCCCGCCTGGGTTCAGCAGGCCGAAGCCGAGCTGCGGGCCGTCTATGCCCACGTGCTGCAGAACGCTGGGGATGCCGGCGCCCTCCAGCAGGCCTTGGATCATCTCGGCTTTGACCCGATCGTTGGCATGGGCGACGCTGACCAGCTCTCTTCCGTCGCTGCCGGACATGCGAGTAAAGCTAACCTCATTCTGAATGAGTGCGCCGAGCCGCGACGAGGCCTGGAGCCTGTTCTGCGAGTGGACCGAGTCCGAATCGCTGCGCAGGCACGTGCTCGGGGTGGAGGCGGCGATGCGCGCCTACGCCCGCAAGTACGGGGAGGACGAGGAGCTGTGGGCGGTGACGGGGCTCCTCCACGACCTCGACTACGAGCGCTACCCGGACCTGGAGAGCGGACATCCGCGGCCGGCGCTGAAGCTGTTCGAGGAGAAGGGCTACCCGGAGGAGCTGATCGACGCCGTCGCCGGCCACGCTCCCTACCTCGGGGTGCCGCGTGAGACGCGCCTGGCGAAGACGCTATTCGCGGTCGACGAGCTGACCGGGTTCATCGCCGCCGTCGCCCTCGTGCGGCCGACCGGCATCGCCGGGATGACGCCGAAGTCAGTGAAGAAGAAGCTGAAGCAGCCGAGCTTCGCGGCGGCGGTCAACCGCGAGGAGATGCGCGAGGCGGCCGCGGCCCTCGGCGAGGACTTCGACCAGCACATCGCCTTCGTGATCGCCGCGCTGGAACCCCACGCCGAGGCACTCGGGCTGGTGGGGCAGCCGAATCAGCCCTGAGCCGGCGCTATCAGCCGATTGAGCCGATCGGCCTGGCGTCTATCGCTCACAGCTTCGGATCGAGTCCGCTCCTGTACCGCCGCGACAGCGGTCGGAGCCGGCTCCGCCGCGCAGGCGATCGGCGCCGCGGTTACCCCTGAGCACGTCATTGCCGGCACTCCCTCTGAGCACGTCGGGGCCGCCGCGGCCGAGCAGGCGGTCCTTGCCCGCTCCGCCGAAGACGCGGTCGGCCGCGGAGCCAGCGCCGACGTAGTCGCGGCCACGCCCTGCGCAGACCAGGTCCCGCCCTGACAGCGAGGCGATCGTGTCATTGCCGCCAAGGGTCGCGATGACGTCAGGGCCAGCCGTGCCGGTGATGGCGTCGTCACCCGCAGTTCCGACTTTCGTGGCGGGGACGCCGCGGCAGGTCGCCCCTGGGCCGATGACGAGCGTCGTCGCGGTAGCCCTGTTGTTCGATGCGTCCGGGTCCTTCTGGCCTCCCCTCACCGAAGCCGTGTTGCTGATCGTTCCGACTTTGCGAGGAATGACGGAGATGGTCACGGTCGGCACGCTGCCGTAATCGATCGTCGGCACGCCGAGTCCGCCGAGATCGCAGGTGACTTTCCTCCCTTTCTGGGTGCACTGGCCTGAGCTCGCGGTAGCGGAGACGAGGTCGACGCCCTTCGGGAGCTGGTCGGTGACGGTGACGCCGCTCGCCGCGTCAGGCCCGAAATTTCGCACCTGGATGGTGTAGGTGAGGACCGATCCGGTGTTGACCGGGTCGGGACTGTCGCTCTTCGTGATCCTCAGGTCGCTCGAGCCGGGCGCTGCCCACACGCTTCCGCTGGCGAAGGCGAGAGCGAGGACCGGCACGAACAGGAGAAGCCACGCGTAGGGCGCCCATCGCTTCGGGCGCAAGGGTTCCGAGTCTGGACGGTGCATGGGCCTCCTCCTCTCAGTCGCACAAGGCTCTCGCTCTTGTTTCCTATGAGGGCTGAAACGTTTGCTGGGGGCGGTTGTCAGGAACTATCTAGGCAGCTCGCAATAAGGCGAGCGGTGCTAGCGCCGTTTGAATGCCAGAAGCGTCTTTGCCTCGATGCGGGCGTAGGGAGCGCCGGGATGGGCTGCATCCCAGTCGAAGTCATAGCTCTCGCGGGCGTAGTCGGCGAATCCGCCGGCCTCCAGGCCTCTCGGATCGGTCTCGATCGCCTCGCCGTGAGCAAGGACGAGAAAGGTCTCCAGGCCGCGCGTGATCGCGGCGCTTACAGCCGGGTTCGAGCGGATGTTCCGGAAGCGGAACGAGTTCGGTGAGGAGCCGAACCAGAAGTGGCCGCGAAAAAAAAGAACCCATCGACGGGGGCCACACGCGGCTCGCTGCGGGGAGTGACGGTCGCGAGGTCGAGAACCTGCACGCCGGGCAGCTCGTCGACCAGGCCCTGTGCGTCGAGCCGGGAGTCCTCGCCCCAGATCCCCCGAAGGTGCGCACCGGCGCGCTCATAGCTCCTGTCGAGGAGGCGCTGCAGCTCCTCCAGCTCCGCGGCGGTCTCGTGCATCGCCTGTCGATTATCGCTGCCGCCGAGTGGGCCACAGCCATCAGGCCGAACTGCGAGATAACTGTCGCGGGGCTCGAATCCCGCCCCTGCTATTTTCACGTCCACCTGTGGTCGCGTGCGGATGCCATGAGACTGCTAGATGGCCGGAGATTCGGGCTGGCCAATGTGCCTCACTATGGCCGCGAGCACACCGAGCCAACCGACCGCAAGGCCGCCTACGACGAGCACTTGCTCTTCCATGGTCAGGTTGGTGAACCTGCCGGAGGCGAAACAAGCGACCGTAAACGCGAGATACGGAAGCACACTGCCGGCGATGCCTAGCGCACGAGCGCCCCGATCTTTCCCGCTCTCCGCGAGGCACGCGCACGTAAATGTCACTGCCGCCACAAGGATAGCCAGCAGAGCAGCAATCTCTGACGTCGTGACCACCTGTGTCGCCGCCGCGCCCGCAGCTCCGATCAAGGTGAACAGCGCGGGGACGCCCGTACCGCGCTCTCTGTAAACAGCTTCGCGCGTGGCTTGCAGCGCTTGGTGCGCCACCTTAGTGGCTGCCCATAGCAGTAGCGCGAGCACGACATATCCCGCTAGACCCAGACCGGCGACAATCACCACTAGGGCGACGACGTGCCAAGCGATCGAAACGATGTCGCCGAACCAAGAGGACGCGAGTATCACTCTTTGAGGTATTTCTTCCGTTGTCGTTTCACTAGTTGCTCAAGGAAGCTTGACATATTCCACCCACTCGGCATAGGTTGATCCAATAGTGGAAGAGCCAGTGGAGCCCGAACCCGAGGCAAACGGGAACGGTGAAGATTCGAGTGATGTCAATCCGCTCAAGGGCGGCAAAATCGCCAACAGGTGGACGATGTGGCGCATGTGATCGAGGCTGGCGCCCCCGGCGGGCTGCTGACGTTCGCCCGTGAGGAGTTGCTACAGCGGATTACCGCCGCCCAGGAGCGCGTCTGGCTGGCCAGCCCCTTCCTGACCGCGCCGATCGCCGTGCAGATTCGCGACGCTGCAACTGCCGCGACCGACCTCAGGCTCCTCACCGCGCTGAATCCGCGCAGCGTCCAGGTCGGTGTGCTCAGTCCGGCGGCGCTCTCGCTCCTGCGGGAATGTGGTTTTGAGATCGCCAGCGTCCCCAACTTGCACGCCAAGGTCAGCCTCGTCGACTCCACTTGGGGCTTGGTCGGCTCCGGCAACCTCACTGGCACCGGGCTGGGCGGCGCCGAGGGTGGCAACGTCGAGCTCGGCGTCGTCCTCGATCGCGGGCAGCGCCGCTCCGCTGCCGCGCTCTTCAGCGGCTGGTGGGAGCGCAGGGCCAAGCTCGTCAGTGTCGAGGAAATCGCAGCCTACGAAGCTCTGCCCAGGTTCCCGAAGACCAAGCCCACGCCTCCCGTGCCCGGCACTCCACTGGGCCTGACTGGGGTCGGGGATCTCGAAAGCGTACTCGCCGAGAACGAGGATCTCGCCGGATCTCGCCGCTACTGGATCAAGTCCAACTATCACCGCCCTGACGAAGAGCTTTGGTGGCACCGGGACTGGATCAGCGACTGGCGGCTCGGCCCTTACGAGAAAGGCGACCTGATCGTCCTCTACCTGAGCGCCCGCGATGGCGGCCCCGCCCGCTGTCCCGCGGTGGTCCAGGTCACCGTTCCCTCGCACCTCGACCGCAAATGGGTAGTGGAGCATCGCGATGCTGAGGCGGCCGAGCGCTGGCCCTACGTGACGCGTACCTCGGTAGTGGGTGAGGTCCCGGTCGGCTTGGGGGCGCCGCTCACTGCAATCGACAAGAGCGGCCAGTCCGTGCAGGCCGGCTACTGCTCGATCGATCGTGGCGAGTTCGAGCAGCTGGTCCGTGCGATGCTCGCCGCTGCGTAACGCCGTTCGAGCAGAACCCGCCCACGCGTGTCAATGCACCACGGCTCCACCCCCGCGCAACCTCGAGCCTTGCCCTCACGAACACCTTGCCGCAGCCCCGCTCGCGCCGATGGTGAGTTGCCCTCCGTAACGGCGGCAACGGGGTCTTTGCCAGCTGTGTCTTGCACGGCGCATCGAGCGGGTCCAGCGACGGGCTCGCTTGCGGGCCAGGTGGCGGGTGTGGGGGGTCTCTGCGCGGCGGAGGGCTCGGAGGACGGCGTTGCGGCTGTGCCGGAGGGCCGTAGTCAGCGCTTGCGTTTGTGAGTTGTTGAGGCGTGAGTTCGGATTGTGGAGCATCGCCGTCCAGCGCTTGCCCTCGGATGCGACTCGCTGCTTGGGTGAGTAATTGTTCTGCCAGAAGAGTGGAGCCACGGTTCCGGGAGCTTCGGGCAGGACTTCTGCGCTGGCGGTCCAGGCGAGGGCGAGGACGGTGGCGGCGACGGCCAGGCGGCCCACCTGCATGCGGGAGCGCAAGAGCCATCTGAGGGGGAAGAGGCCGATCGCGATCCAGAGCAGGGCGCTGCCGATTTCGAGCCAGAGCTGGGAGGCCGGGGGCTGCCGCTCGATCGCCTCCCTGACCGTGGTCAGGAGGTGGTAGCCGAGTAGGCACCAGTACGCCGCCAAAGCGCAGACAACGAGGGTACGGAAGGTCGTGCGGATCCCTCTTCTCAGGTGCATTCGGGCGGTCGCGCGCACAGCCGGGTCTGGGGCGAAGACGGGGCTGCGAATCAGTACGAAGGTCGCAAGGGTGGACAGAGCGGCGACGGCGAGGACCCAAATCGGCAGCGCGAAGACCGCTGTCGTCAGCCGCAGGACGACGGCGAGCAGGACCAGCAGCCCACCGAGCGTGGCGAAGAACTTGAGCAGGGGGAGCCATGGCCCCCGCCCTTCGTAATCGGATCGCGGCGCCGCGACCCCCGGGGCGGGCCGGTAGAGCGTGGGCCCGGTGGGGAACCCGCTCCGCGCCTGGTGGCGGGTTGGCAGGTGCTGGCTGAAATCCTCGCCCTCCCAGGCGGCCTCGATCGCCAAGCTCATCTCCTCGGCGCTTTCGTAGCGCGCCTCCGGCCGGTAGCTCAGAGCGACCAGGGTCGCTTCGCTGAGCGCCAGGGGAACCATTGGGTTGAGCGCCGCCGGAGGCTTTGGCTCCCCCTCTTCCTGCTTCCGCACGATCTCGGAGACGCCGTGGCCCTCGAACGGAAGGGTGTTGGTGAGGAGCTGGTAAAGCAGGGCGCCACAGGCGAAGACGTCTGACTGGAAGGAGGCTTCCGCGCCCTTGGAGATCTCGGCCGCCATGTAGGGGGGCGTGCCAATCAGACCCCCGGTCCGGGTGATCCGCGTCGCTTCCTTGACGCGGGCGATGCCGAAGTCGGTGACTTTGATCCGCGGGCGCTGACCCTCTGTGTAGCCCCCGTCAAGCAGGACGTTGTGCGGCTTGATATCGCGGTGGATGATCTGCTCACGGTGGGCGTACTCGAGGCCGGTGCAGACCTGGGAGACGATCTCGACCGCGTCCTCGGGCGCGATCGGGCCTTTGCGCCCATCCAGCACTTTGTGGAGCGAGTTGCCGTCGACGAACTCCATGACGAGGAAGTGCCGATCGCCGTCCTGCGTCGCCTCGAAGACCTTGGCGATGTTGGGATGGTCGAAGCGGCTCATCGCCTCGCCCTCGAACTCGAAGCGAGCGAGGGCGGTCTCGTCCTCGATGTCGTCGCGTTTGAGGATCTTCAGGGCGACGCGCCGGTCGGGGGTGAACGGCTTCGGGCCATGGTCCTTCGCGAGCCAGACTTCGGCCATGCCGCCGCTGTCGATGAGTCTCAGCTTCTCGAAGCGGCCCGCGAGTAGGTCGATGTTCATGCGCGTCGCTTTGCGGGGCTCTGGCGGGAAGGCGGGAGAGGGAACGCTACCGTTTTGTCACAGAACTAGCTGAGTACTCGGTGGCCAAAGGCTATGGGCTGCGGAGGGAAGGGCTTCTGCGATGGAGCTAGCCGGACGACTCTCGAACCCGGAATTCATTTGGCGACTGAGCGACTTGCGGAGTCAAGCTGTTCCTTCGGCGAGGCTAGAAGAAGTACCGGGTGTGGCTAAAGCCCCCCTTGCCGAAGGCGAGCACCTTTGCCGGTCGCACGGCAAAGACGTGGGCTGTCCCGCCGTCCGCATGACTAAAGCCGCCTTCGCCCACCTCGAACTGCCAGCTGCCATCCCACTTACGCTTCCAGGCATCCGTCAGGTCGCTACCTCCGTGACGCGGTCTGCTCGGCCCTCGACCACCACGTCGAGCCCCTTCTGCCAGCTGTTGCAGCCCGTGGTCAGCGCCACATTCGGGTTGCTCTGGAGGTTGACGGCCTTCTGCTCCCCGGGTCCGGTGCAGAAGTAGAGCGCTCCGTTCTGCCAGACGGCGACGAGTGGGGTCACGTGCGGCCGACCGTCCCGGCGCGCGGTCGAGATCCAAAACAGCTGCGCCTCTTCGATCGCATTCCGCACCTCCTCCCATGGCGTGGCGGATGCGCCCGGATCGCTGAAACGCTCGTCCAGCTCCGTCTTCAATGGATCCATCGTGCCTCCATCGTTCGCTCTAGGCGCTGGGATCCACGCCCAGCGTCACCCTTGTCCTAAATCCATCCCGCGCGAGACTGTTGCCGGCCCGTGCGAGGGAGAGCACCGAGCTTGAGCCGCCCTGAGCTCGAAAGATGCCATCCGTGCTGCGGGAGACGATCCCGGCCGGGTTCCGGTTGTAGGGGGTGAGCGCGAAGACCTCTGCGTCGCGCCGGTCGGAGGTGAACAGCTGGCCGACGTACGAGACTCGACCGCCGGAGTAGGTGCCGTCGCTCCGCCGCCCGCCGATACGAACCTTGACGTGGACGTGGGTCGTGCGTCCCGGGTAGTGGCCCGGGTAGATCGTCGCGAACTCGGCGACGCCGTTCCCGTCGGTCAGCTGCACCCCGCGCAGGTAGGTCTCGCCCTCGCTGCCCTCCGAGAGCTCGCCCGAATAGACGCCGAGCGCGTCGCAGTGCCAGATGTCGACCGCGGCATCGCGGATCGGCTCGCAGGTAGCGGAGTCAACGATCGTGAGTGCGAGAGCGAGCGGTACCCCGGGACGGTTCTCGACGATGTCCTGTCGAACCTGCGCCAAATCGATGTAGAAGGGTCCTTCCTCCTGCTCGGGCGTGAGCACGCAGTCGGGGGTGGTCACGGTCCCATCCGCCACGGATCTGGCCGCGTCGTCCTCGTCAACGCCGCAGCCGTAGAGGGCAAGGCTCGCCAGCGCCCCGGCCGATAGCGCCACCATCTCGCGGCGCCGCATCGGTACCTGAATCCCGTCGAGGGGCCGGCGGTCCGTCGGACCCCCCTGACTGCCGCTCGGACGATCGGTCATCAGCCTGCTTCCAACAATGCGATGTGGATTTTCGACCTAGGTCGAGTCTAGTCGTCGCCCTTGCCTACCGGCGCCGGGTGCATCACTCTCTTAGGCGGACACTGCAAAAGATCGAATGGAGGTCACCATGGCACTCGAATTCAAGAGTCTCGATTCCCCCGACGAGGTGCGCGAGTTCGCCGACCACGGTCGTGTCGAGCTGGTCAACCTGCCCAGCGGGCCGGTCGGCAAGGGCACGTTCGAGCCGGGCTGGCGCTGGTCGCAGGACGTCAAGCCACTCGCGGGCACGGACAGCTGTCAGGTCCCGCACGTCGGCTATGTGATCTCCGGCCGCATGAAGGTGGTGATGGACGACGGCACAGAGGATGAAGTGGGCCCTGGAGAAGTCGCCCACATCGACCCGGGCCACGATGCCTGGACCGTCGGCGACGAGGCCTGCGTCATGGTCGACTTCGGCGGGCTGGAGGGCTACGCGGTCGGGGCCTGAATAGGAGCCGCGGAGGCCGCAAGCAGGAGCTTCAGTCGGGCGGGATGTTCTGGTTCAGCCGGAAGAGGTTGTCGGGGTCGTAGCGGCGCTTCAGCGCCTTCAGGCGGTCGTACTTCTTCGTCCCGTAGGCCTCGCGGACCCGGTCCTCACCCTCGTTCATGAGGAAGTTCACGTAGACGCCGCTCGTGTGATGGGGCTCGAGGGCCGACCAGAAATCACGCACCCACTCGCGCTCCTCGTCGAAGCCGTCGCGCCCCGCGCTCGCCGCGGTGATGTTGAAGGTGTGGCCGGCCCCGCGGCCGCTGAACGCCGTCTCGTCCTCGCCCACCCGCGAGATCGCACCGCCCATCTGCCAGATCGGAAACGCCGTCAGGGGGGAGCGGATGCGCATCGCGTGCTCCACCGTTATGTCGATCACCTCATCGGTGAGCTCCGCCACGTCGCAGGCCCGCATGTAGTACCACTGGCCGTGCGGGTAGGAGGGATCGAACATCGACTGGTGCTCGAGGAAGGGCTTCGGTTCGCACAGGTCGAGCACTGGCGATCCGAATGCCTTCAGCGGCGCGATCACTTCTTCCCCCTCCTCCACCGATCCGGCGTAGCAGCAGACGACGGCGACGACCGGCTTCCCGTGAAGCTCGGACGGGATGAACGGAAGCGGCGGCGCCTTGCGATGCATCACGATCGTCATCAGATCGTCCGGCGCCGCGGCGATCCAATCCCTGTAGAAGCGCAGCACCTCCGGCGACTCCTCGATCGGCCAGAAGACCGGCCCGGCGACCAGATTCGGGCCGAGCGGGTTGAGGCGGAACTCGAACTTGGTGACGACGCCGAAGTTCCCGCCGCCGCCGCGGACGCCCCAGAAGAGATCGGCGTTCTCGGTCTCACTCGCCTTCACCAGCTCCCCCTCGGCGGTGATCAGATCGACCGAGAGGAGCTGGTCGATCGTCAGCCCGTACTTGCGCTGAAGCCAACCTATGCCGCCGCCCAGGGTGAGCCCGGCGAGACCCGTGTGGGTGACGATTCCGGCCGGGACCGCGAGCCCGTACGCCTGCGTCTCGCGATCAAGTTCTCCGAGGAGCACGCCGGCCTCGGCCGTTGCCGTGCGCGCCTGCGGGTCGACGACGATGCCCTTCATCTCCCCCAAGTCGACGACGACGCCGTCGTCGCAGACCGACTGGCCGGGGAAGCTGTGGCCGCCGCCCTTGATCGCGAGGGGGAGACCCGTCCGCCGCGCGAAGGTCACGGCAGCGCTCACATCGGAGGCGCCGGTGCACCGCGCGATCAGGGCGGGATGCCGGTCGATGGAGCCGTTCCAGACCGCCCGGTGCCGATCGTAGGTGGCGTCATCCGGCGGCACGAGCTCGCCGGCGAAGGAGGCCTTCAGCTCGTTTAGTGCCCTGTCCTCGCTCATCGCATCCACGCTGCAGCGAGCCTACCGGCCGTCCCTGGGATCTCCGCGAGCCCGGGTCCTCGGGCGCGCGCTCTTAACGCCGAGTGCCTGAAGGGCTTAGCTGGGCGATCCTAGCGGCGCGCTTTTCGGGGCTTCGGCCCGAGCCTGAGGTCGACCTTGCCGTCGGCGGGTTTCGCACCCGCTGTGGGGTTCGAGGACTTGACGACGAGGACTCGCCGTTTGCCTTTCCGCTGTTTTGGCCTCTGGACTTTGCCAACCTTGCAGTCGGCCGCCTTCAGCGCCGCCTTCGCCCGCGCCAGCGTCTTGCCGACCAGTTTCGGGACGGTGCATGCAGGGGGCGGGGGCGGGTCGCCCTCTTTCAGGCGCGTGTATGAGATCGGCGCCGAGCAGGCCGAGGTGTTGCCGGCTGCGTCGGTGGCGGTCACCGAGAAGGCGGCGGTAACGCCTTTCGCAACCTCGACGGCGATGCCGGGCGAGCCAAGCTGGGCTGCGTTTCCAGTGGCGATCGGCGTGCCCGCGCAGGCCGGGCTCGCATAGACGCGCACCGTCGATCCCGCCTCGGCGGCGCCGAGGATCCGCGGCGTGCCGCTCGAGCTCGGCGAGGCCGGGTCGGTGCTCGTGAGCTGCGGCGCCAACGGCGCCAAGAAGTCTTTCTGCTCGAGCCAAATGCCTCCCGGCCCGCCGATGTGCTCATCGACCTCGGCGCAAGCAGCGGTGTCCCCTCCAGGTTCCGGGTCGACCGGCTCTGCCTCCATGTCGTCCCACTGCCCGGCGATCGCTCCCGTTCCGGTGAGCCCCGCGGTGAACGGCGCTCCGAACAGCGGGCTCGGGCCTCCGGTGTTCCCTGCGGTCGTGAGGGTCAGGGTTTCCGGGATGGAGACGATGCATTTCTTTTCGCCAGATTCGGTGACAGCCGTCAGCGTCCCGCCGGCGTCGCCACTCAGGGCGAGTGCGCCGGTCGTCTGGGTGAAGCTCCCCGTGATGACCCCGATATCGAACTCGACGGTGACGTCGGCATTGACGGGATCTTCTTCGATGAACGTCGTGAAGTCGGGAACCTCCAGGACTCCGTTCTCTATCGAGCCACTTCCAGGATCGATCTGGGCCTCGAATGGTGCTATATCGGGCGCCTTGAACAGCGCATCCTCGTCGTTGGTGACGGAGAGCTGGATGCCGACGTTGGCGCGGGCTTCGGTGAACGTCATCGAGAGAGGCGCGGCGCTCGCCGACGAGACGTAGACACCCAGCGCCAAGAGCGAGACAAGCGCGATCGCCCCCGTGGCTTGCATTCTGCGGCCGACCGCCGCTTTATCCCCCAACCCGGTTCCCCCTTGACTCATCGATGTCCCTCCGCTGTTCTTTGCTTGCGTGGGTACTGCGACATGCTGGCTCACGTCCGGCTCCCTGGCGTGGCCCCGCTACACTGTAGCACCCAAGGGATACGGTGAAGCGGTTAAAGGGGGGGCTCCTTCACGCGAACCGGTCAGTCGGGACTACGGTTCAAGCGTGCAGGATACGAAGCCCTCCGGGGAACAGGCGAAAAAACGGCGACTGTCGCCCGAGGCGATCACCGAGGTGGCGATCCGGTTGGCCGACGCCGAGGGCCTCGAGGCGGTCTCGATCAGGCGTGTCGCTGCCGAGCTCGACGCGCGGGCGATGAGCCTCTACGACCATTTCGCCAGCAAGCGCGAGCTGCTCGCCTCGATGACCGACGAGGTGGTGGGGGAGATGCTGGTCTTCCAACCCCTGCCGAAGGGCTGGCGTGAGGCGGTCGCGGTCTCCGCGCGGAAGATGTACGCCGCTTATGCCTCTCACCCCTGGGCGATCTTTGTCGCCGCCGAGCGGGTCGGCCCGGGACCCAACGCCATCAAGCTCGCCAAGCAGATGGCGCGAGCGCTCGCAACTCTCCCGCTCGAGCATGGGGATGTCTGGCAGGTGCAGGGGATCGTCAACGACTACGTCATCGGCTACTCGTTTCGAACCGTGGGTACCGTGAATCCGGAGGACATGGAGGCGGCGATCGCCGCCAGCGACGTGGTCGAGTTCCCCGAGCTCGCCGCCCTCCCCGACAACCTCCGCAACCGCTCCTCGATCGAGCGCTTCGAACTAGGCCTGCAGACCGTGCTCGACGGCATCGAACGACGTTTTCTCGATCAGCCTGACTGAGAATCCGCCAGCCGCCCCCGGACGTTTCCGCTAATCCTTCGTATCGGCGCGATTTAGGCACTCGTGCCTGAATGGACGCAATGAGGCCGGGTTAGAAAGGCTTGAAAATTGCGAAGCCCCCGCTGTGCGTGAGCTTCGACCAAATGGAGGTCGGCGGATTCGAACCGCCGACCTCCTGGGTGCGATCCACGTTGATACAGGGAAATTCATAACTCGTGCCCGAGCGGTAAATCTAGCCGGATGCGGAGGATTAGCAGGGATATGCGGGAGTCAGATACTTCGGCGAGAAGTGCCTGAAATTGCTAGGCCTTGGTTGGACAGGCGCTGGGTCCGCTCGGCTTGGGGGCGACCTGAGCGCCTGTCTCTAGCCAGATCGTCGACGATCGCGTTGATCGCAGGGGTGGCCACGCTTGCGAGCGCCGAGATATCGGACAGCGAGAAGTTTCCCCTCCGGAAATCCTGTCCAACTCCCTAGCCGGAAGCGATCTCAAAGTTGACTAGATGTCGCTGTCGAGTTCCGGACTAAGGAGCCACTCCCGCAACTCGACGAGGAAAGCGAAGTCTTGCTCACTGACCGCGCGTCCGTGCGAAACGTCATTGCGGATGGGGATGAGCTCCTTGATCCACGCCGCGCGATGTTTCCAACTGCCGGAGAGATCCTGATCTGCTGGCCTCGTGTAGCGCGCCGCGAATCGACCTTCCCATACCGTGTGGCTGTTGTAAACGAGCACGTCGTGGTAGTCAGCGATGTACATCATGTCCCATGGAGTCGCCTGCTCACTTGGGTCAAGGTCCAGATTGTTCTCGTTGGCCCTCTCTCCGCTGGCTTTCCGGACAGCACGCGGGATTCCCTTGCGCTCCCAGTCGCTGCCATACTCATCCTCGAGCCGTTCCCTGATGTCCTTCTTGAAGAAGGCCTCGAGATCGTTGACGATCTCGCGCGCCTCATTCGTGAACTGCTTGTCCTGAGCTTTCATCCACTCCTCGAGTCCGGGTGCTTTAAAGGCGGGTCGCGCAGCACATAGCGCCTGCTGGAGCTTGCGGTAGTACTGCAGGCCGGCGCCCGAGCCGTAGAGCTTGCGATAGGTCGCGCCCTCCTCGAGACTAAGCTCCTCAAGGTGGTCGATGAGCGGGTCCAAGAACTGCCGACACGCATCGAGCACCTCCTCGGCCGAGGCCGTTAGAGGGGAGATCCCTTCGCTTTCGATCACATTGTCCACGATGTCGCTGAGGATCCGCAAGATGGCTTGGACCCCGTTATTCATGAAGACGAAGCCTCCCTCCGCACCGCCGAGCTGCCACTGCATGGGCAGGCCGTCTCGCAAGACCCCGAAGGCCGCCTCCAAGAACGGGATCAGGCGATGGGCGGTGAGCTGGTTGCCCGCCGCGTAAAACGTGCCGACATCCTTAGCCCCCGTCTTGGTGAAGCTGCCGATGAAGTTGCCGCGCGACAAGCCATTGTCGATCGCGTCGATCGTGATGCATCTGGTGTGCGTTTTCGCGTTCTCGCCGATAATCACTCGATCGAACAGCGGCGAGGTCTTCTGCTCGCCGAGATGCTGCGCGATTCTCAGGCGCAGGGCTTTCGCTCGCTGTCTGTAATCGTCCGAATCCCAGAGCAGATCCGAGTTGAGTGTGTTCCGCAGGTTCTTGGGGACGGCCTGCTGGTTCTCGTTGATTTGCATGAACAGGCGGACCTGCTCCTCGCGAGGGAGGTCGACGAACGCGACCACGGGGACGAGGTCCGTCTCCGTGCGATCCGAGTTTGCGTACCCATACAGGCGGTGTTGGCCGTCAATCACGTACGCGGCACGATACGTTTGCGGGAGGTGGAGGAAACCAATCTTAGCCTCGCCCCGCGACTTGCCCGCCAAGTCGAACTTCAGATTCCCTGTTTTCCTCTTGGTCTCGACGTTGAGGATGATCGAGTTCGGGAAGAATCCGCCGCCCTCGACGAACTCGGCCACCTTCTTTAGACGCGACTTCCTGATCAGGCGCTGGTAGGTGGGCATCATCGCGCTGTTGGCCTGGTTGCGATGCAGCACGTAGGACATCTTCAGGAGCCGTGCGGGCTCTATCGCGAACGAGTAGTAGGTGTGGCCACCCATCGAGCCGCGGATAGCAGGAACTATCGGCGCGAGATTCGGGAGCTTGGTTCCGGCGAAAAGAGCCCCGAGCAGCTGGTATTTCGCCGCCGCTCCCAGGTGATCGGCGAGCCGGAGGTAATACTCAATCGTGTCCTCATCGACGTGGAATATGCCGGACTGTTCGATGCGCTCTGCGACCTGTTCGGAAAGGGTGTAGTTGTTAGTAGCGAGAATGAACTTGACCTTGTGGTGCGGATACTCCTTCCTGACTCTTCGGATGATCCCCTCTCGCTGATCTGAGATTGCTTCAATCTCCCTCTTGAACTGACCGGAGCGGATCGTTTGGGTCGATTTGCATTCGATTAGGAGCACGACCTCCTCGTCGGCGGCGTACACGTCGATCTGCTGTGTCTGAGTCGGCGCGGCCCCGTACCTGAGCTCGAAGGACCTGTCGCGATTCAGGTGGGTGAATTGCAGACGAGCGAAGGTCGCCCAGACCCTGTCCTCGAAGGCCAAGTCGTGGGGCTTCTCCTTGCGCATCTTAGTCCGCGTCTTTAGCTCCCTCTCGATGACCCAGCCGGCTCCTTCGTAGTCTTGGACCTTGCTCTTCGCGATCGTCTCGAACGTATGGGGCAGGAGACGCCGGCGCGCCTCCGCAGCGATTTTGTTGACCTGAAGCAGGTGGTCCCTGATCGCGTCTCCGGGAGACGGCATGCTGCTCGCCGCGCTCATCCGTTTCCCGATCCCAAGTTTGTGAACAAGTACTCCGTCACGCTCCCTCGCGCGGCATTGGTCCCACCCACCGCATTGCGCCGACTGGTCTCGATCAGCGTGTCTCCCTTGTCAAACAGTTCTACGATCGAGTCGTGTGCGGCGTTGGCGAGTATGTAGTAGGCCCCGCGCTCCTTAATCGCGTCGATGAGGTCGCTCAGACGAGCTTGATCCTCGAACGAGAAGAGTCGTCGGTTGTACTTGATGAACCCGTTGTGATTATGCGCGACCGTATACGGCGGGTCGAGGAAGACGAGGTCACCGGCGCGAATCTGCTCGATGCAAGCCGGAAAGTCGCTGACTCGCAACGTTGCCTTCTTCAGTCGAGCGGACACTTCTCGAAGGCGGTCTGCGGTTGGGATGTTCGCGGTGCGTCCTTGTCCGAATGGGACGTTGTAGACGCCGGCGAGGTTGACTCGGTAGATGCCGTTGAACGAGGTGTGATTCAGGTAAAGAAAGCGCGCCGCACGAGCGATCTTCCCGCTCGGAACCGATTCTCTGACCTCGTAGTAGGTGCTCTCGTCATTGGAGTAGACGCGAGCCTGGTCGCCGACTCGCTTGGGATGGTCCCTGATCGCCAAGAAGGTTTCGATCAGCTCGGCGTTCGTGTCGCTGAGGTATGCCTGCGAGAACTGGCCGAGTCCAAGGAAAACGGAAGCTCCGCCCAGGAACGGCTCGTGATACGCCCCGATTTCGGTGTCGCCGATCAGCTCGTTGAGCTTCGGGATCAGCCAGCGCTTGCCCCCCGCCCATCGCAATGGGGACGCCACTCGTGCAGACGCTTCAACCATTCCCTGCGTCATAGCGTCATGGTCCAAGACGCTCTAGGCGATAGCGAAGAGCCCGCACAGCGACCTTCGGCACCCCGCCGCGCGGCGACTGTCTCTTCGAATCCCTCGACTGCGGTGGCCCAGGCGATGTCTCGGGGCCTGCTCGTAAACCGCTGCGACCGTTCGAAACGTGTGCCCTCCGTCACCGCTGGGAAACTATCTCATTAAGGACCTTGGCAGTACCCATTAGACATCGACCATGATCTCAAGCGCTGGAGCAAAGTTCGGTCCCCCCAGACCCAGGCGCCCAGTTCTGGATTCCTCTGTGCCTCGAAGAGCCCCGGAGATCGGTATCAAGCACCTCTGCCTAGACCAGAACAAGTGATTGACCTGGACGGCTCCGATCAAGGCGAGCTCTACAAAGCGACGAGGGTGGTCCTTACCGTCGGCGCTTACGCGGGCGAGGCTCGCTTACCGGGGACGGTGCGCTCTACGCAAAGGGTGTTATCGGGTGCCGAGCAACCAAAGACACCGATAGCTATCGGAGCAGCTGTGCGAACTCGTCTCGGCTGATCCCGGCGGCTCGAGGATGCTTGCGAGCGTGCCGCGTTTGAGCGGCCGGTTGCCGTGGACGGGCACGGGGATCGCGTCGGGGATGCTCGGATGCCGGAGAACGTGATGGCTGCCGCGCACCCGCTTCACGTACCAGCCCTGCTTTTCGAGGGTGACGATGACCTGCTTGTCGTTGACCGCCGGGAGCTTGGCGCTCAAGCCGCGTGGCTGCTGCGGTGAACGGTCGGGACCGGGAGACCGTCTTCGTTCATCACTTCGAGGTAAGCCTCGATGGCCTCCTTGGCCATCTCCGTAACTTCCTCGATCGACTCGCCCTGGGTGGCGACACTGGGCAGCTCGGGAACGAGGACGCTGAGGCCCCCTTCGGGCTCCGGTTGCAGGACGATCTCATACTCGGCTCGATGCTCATGTGCTGAAGCTTACGCGCCCGTAGCTCCGCTGTCGCTCAATTGCAAGCCGGAATACTCCGTAATCGCCGCTAATCCCCGCGAGCCGGCCGATTTTCAGGCATTCGTGCCCGAAGTGGAGCGCATTTCAGCGATGGTTGGAAAATGGCTCTGAACAGAAGACCCCGACGTGCAGGGGTTCTGCTGATGGAGCTAGGCGGATTCGAACCGCCGACCTCCTGGGTGCGATCCAGGCGCTCTGCCAGCTGAGCTATAGCCCCTCGGCGCGGGCTGGGAGGATCATCCCAAAGCCCTCGCAACGGCAAGGATAACCGCATAGGCTTTAGGTTCTCCGGCTACGAGTCCAATGGGCATTCTCGACGAGGCAATCAGAGAGCATTTGGAGCTGAAGCGGCAGCACGGCGCCGCCGATTCCGAGCTGCAGCAGCTCGAGGACGAGGCGTTCGGGCAGGCAGAGCGGCCAGGTGCCGGGCAGGGAAGCGACACGGCCGCTGAGGCGCCAACCGAGTTCATGTCCGTCCCCGAGGCCGGCGAGAAGCCGCAGCAGCGGCAGGAGCCCTCGGTGGCCGATCTTCAGGAGGCGCCTCCGCCCCCGGAACCCGCTGACGAAGAGCTTTCCGACGAGGAGGCTCCTGTCGAAGAGGAGGATCGCGAGGCGATCGCCGAGCAGCCGACCGAGCACTTCGACGTCGAGGAGGAGCTGGCGGCTGCGGAGAGTAACCCCGGCCCCAGCGACGAGGAGCTGGTCGAGGAGGAGATCAGCGAGCCGCGACTCGCCCCGGTCGATCCGCTGGCGAACATGGAAGCGGTCGAGGAAATCGAGGTCGAGGCGACGCCGGAGGCCGAGCTGGAGGACGACGACGAGGAGGACGAGTTCTGGAGCGACCAGCGCCTCTCCGAGGAGCTCGACCAGGCCCTCGACGCGCCGCTCCCCGAGGAGCCCCAGCCCGCGGCCGAGGCGGAGGAGACCGCGCCGCCCGCGGAGGAGGACGACGAGGACGCCCCGGCACCCTCCGGCGGCTCAGCCGCCGACCACGACGTGCTCGAGGACACCCCCGACTTCCTCGAGGACGCGCCCGAAGACGACGAGCTCTGGTTCGAGCAGAAACCACCCAAGGACTTCGACTTCGACGACTGATCGGGCAGAGCTGCTCGAGCGCTTCGCCGTCGCCTAGCCGCCTACACTTTCAGGCGAGGGGCCATAGCTCAGTTGGCAGAGCGCCTGCTTTGCAAGCAGGAGGCCGCCGGTTCGAATCCGGCTGGCTCCATTCACCCCGGATCAGTGATTCCAGTGATTCGGCCAACAACAGCCTGCTGCTCAGCGGCTCAGCCTTTTTTGGGAACGATCTGGAAGATCGGGCTGAGGCTGGTGTTCGAGAGCAGGTTATCCGCGTCACGAGCCTGGACTGAGACGCGGTAGCGGCTGGGTGGCAGTTTGCGGCCGTTCGGCAGTTTGCGGAAGCTCAGCGTGTTGGCACCGGCTTTGGCGTTGGCAACGTTGATCGCGCCGACGTTGCCATAGCGATAGCAACGAGGTTTAACCGGTTTCTGCCTACAGCCTTTGCTCATTCGGAAGCCGACCACACGTTCGAAGGTCAATTTCGTCGAGGCCGCCTCGTCGAGCTGCCAGCGGACGGTGAGTTTGGCGCCGGCTTTAGCTTTACGCGGCGTCACTTTCACGCTGCTGACCACCGGCGCTTTGGGTGCCGGGGGCGGCGGCGCGACGTTGATCGTCACCGTTTTCGGTTCGCCGAAGCCGGCGATTTTGTCGAAGGAATTGGTCTGGAAAGTGTCTTTGCCCGAGAAGCCGGCGTTCGGCGTGTAGATCACCGTCGACGGCTCCTGGTCCCCTTGAGTTATTGCGCTGAGGGTCCCGTTTGCGGTTTTTTCGGGCGCGGACTCCTGCACCTGCGTCCGCTCATAGAAGGGCCCGCTGTCGAAGCACTGCAGCTCGATTGTCACCGGCTGGTTGAAGCCCGTGTCGACGGTCGCGTCTTTGCAGACCGGCCTGCCGTCCGGCGCCCAGTCGGGGTTGCCGTCGAAGAGGTTGAGGCTCGTCTCGAGTTCGATCGGGATCGGTTCGGAGAAGTCGGCGCGCTCCATGACCAGGTCCCCGTTCCCGAAGGTTCCGCGCACGTAGGCGACGAAGACGTCGTTGGGCGACCAGGTGCAGTTGAAGTCGCCGTGTTTCGCTTCGGTGCCGACGTTGTCGGAGAGGTCTTTCTGGGCGCCGCCGTTTGCCAGCGAGACGATCACGTCGGCGGTTCCGTTGAAGCCTTTGCCGGTGCCTCTGGTGAAGCACAGCTGCTGGCCGTCGGGAGAGAGCGACGGCTGGAACTCGTTTACCAGGGGGTTGGCGACGATTTTTGTGACGGTGCCGCCTCCGGAGGGCTCCTTGACGATGTCGAGCGAGTTGTCCACCGCCGGGTCACCCGTGTGGTAGTAGATCTCCGACGAGTCAGGGGTCCAGGCGGGCTTGCCCTCGATTTCCCCTGCCCCAGCGGTGTTGGTCAGGTTGAGCGTCAGACCCGCGCCGACCGGGTCGACCTGGATGTCCACCTGGCCGCTGCCAGCGCTGACCTCGCTTTCGTAGGCGATGCGGGTGCCGTCGGGTGACCAGGCCGGCCGGTCCTCGGTCACCGTCGGCGTGTTGGTGACGTTTTCGGGGAGGGGGAACGGACTGGTCAAGTCGAGGACGTAGATATCGCAGTCGGTCGCGCAGCTCGCGTCTCCGAGCGCGTAGGCGATCTTGGTGCGGTCGGGCGACCAGGTCGGGTGGCGGTGCTGCCCTGAGGCGAGGCTGACCGGTCCGGTGTTCGGTCCGAGCCCAAAGCTGCCGGCGGCGACACGCAGGTAGATCTTCGCCTGGGCATCGGTGGCACCGCGCCCGCTCACATAAGCGATCCGCCCATTGGCCCCCGAGAGGACCGCGCTGGCTACGGACGGGAGGACGAGGAGCGCGCCGACGGCTACGACGAACGCAGCCTTCGGGATGAGTGCGAGGCGCATTCGCGGCACAGTATGCGCACCCCGGTTCGATTGCAAGCCGGCTCGACGCCTAGGCAGCGTCGCGCTTGGGCTCGGGCAGGTTCTGGTCCGCGTGGTAGCTGCTGCGGACCAGGGGGCCGGAGGCGACCGACTCGAAGCCGAGCTCGTAGGCGGCCTTCTCCAGCGCCTCGAACTCGTCGGGATGCCAGTAGCGGACCACTGGCAGGTGGTTCTCGGTAGGGCGCAGGTACTGGCCCACGGTCAGCACCTGGACCTTGTGCTCGCGGAGGATCTCGAAGGTCTCGACCATCTCGTCGAAGGACTCGCCGAGGCCGACCATCAGCCCTGACTTAGTGACGACTCCCTCGCCGCCCATCTCCTTGGCCATCTTCAGCACCCGGGCCGAGCGCATGAACTTGGAGCCGCGGCGCGCCTTCGGGTAGAGCCGCGGCACCGTCTCGACGTTGTGGTTGAAAACGTCGGGCCGCTCGTGGATCACCTTGGCGAGCGGCATCTCCTGGCCGCGGAAGTCTGGGGTGAGGACCTCGACCTTGCAGCCGGGCGCCTGCATGCGGATCGAGCGGATCGTGCCGACGAAGGCGCCGGCGCCGTAGTCGGGCAGGTCATCGCGGTCGACCGAGGTGACGACGGCGTGGCGCAGCCCCATCCGCTTCACCTGGTTCGCCACCCGCAGCGGCTCGAGCGGGTCGTTCCAACTCGGAACGCCCGTCTTCACGTTGCAGAAGCCGCAGCGGCGGGTGCAGACGTCGCCGAGGATCATGAACGTCGCGGTGCCGCGCTCCCAGCACTCGCCGACGTTGGGGCAGTTGGCCTCCTCGCAGACGGTGTGCAGTCCCTCGCCGCCGATCTCGGCCTTGAGCCGGCGGTAGGTCGGGCCGCCCGGCGCCGGCACCTTCAGCCACGGCGGCTTGCGGGCGCGGCGGAAGGGAACGGCGCCCTCGGCGTCGGCCGCGGTCCCGCCCGGCTTGGCGCGGGAGCGGGTGACGTGGACGCGCTCGGCCGCCTCTGTCGCCGTCTCGCTCATGCGACTCCGAGCCTAGCGTTGTCGAGTCCCAGGGCGGCTGGGGTGGTCGCCGTTGGGGTGCGTTCGAAGACCTCGGCGAAGCGGGCGACGACGGTGGCGGCGAAGGCGTCGAGGTCCTGCTCTGTCCCCAGCTCGCGGCTCAGCGAGGTCACCTGGCAGCCCTCGATCCCGCAGGGCACGATCCACTCGAACGGCTGCAGGTCGTTGTTGACGTTGACCGCGAGGCCGTGGGTGGTGACGCCGCGACTGACGTGGACGCCGATCGAGCCGATCTTGCGGGCCTCCTCGGGTGCTGACGGGCCGGGAAGTCCATCTACGGTGGAGTTTTCGTCCCGTCGGCCGGACGGAATGGACCTTTCGTCCCGTCGGCGGGAAGGCGTAACCCAGACCCCAGTCAGCCCCTCGATCGTGCCGGCGGCGACGCCGTGCTCGGCCAGCGCCTCGATCGCGACGCGCTCCAGGCGCCGCACGTACTCGTGGACGTCGTCGTCGTACGGCTTCAGCGAGACGATCGGGTAGGCGACCAGCTGGCCCGGCCCGTGGTAGGTGACGCGGCCGCCGCGATCGGTGTCGCGCACCTCGATCCCCTGCGCCTCGTACCACTCCGGCG
>DATMDR010000086.1:0-26206 GCA_035557635.1 Solirubrobacterales bacterium
AGAGGCGACGGCGGACCTGCCCAACGTGGAGGTGAGGATCTTCTCCAACCTGCTGGTCGAGTTCGCCCGCGAACTCGGCGCGAAGGCGATCGTCAAGGGGATGCGGGCGATCTCCGACTTCGAGTACGAGTTCGAGATGGCACAGCTGAACCGCAAGCTCGACCCCGGGATCGAGAGCATCTACGTGATCGCCTCGGCTCAGTACAGCTTTCTCTCCTCGACCGGGGTGAAGGAAATGGCCACCTTCGGCGGCGATGTCTCCGATCTCGTCCCGACCCCCGTCGCGGTGGCGATGGCGGACCGCCTGGGCGACAGGTAGGCTTTCGCGACATGGTCTGCGGTGGGAGATAGCTTGCAAAAAGCCGTGGAAATAACCGCTTCTTCACCGAAAATGCCCCTGACACGTAGGCTTACGATCTTCTTATGGACGTTCTGGTCCTCATAGACAAGCTGGACGACGTCGTCCACAACGCCCGGCCCGTCCCTCTGACGGACCAGGTGCGCGTGGATCGCGAGGAGATCTACGACCTCCTCGACCAGATGCGGGCGACGATCCCCGAGGAGATCAAGCAGGCGCGCTGGATCGTCAAGGAGCGCCAGGAGATGCTCGCCGAGGCCAAACGCGAGGCGGAGCGGATCGTGCGTGAGGCGCGCGAGCAGCAGGCCCGCCTGATCTCCGACGAGGAGGTCACCAAGCAGGCCGAGCGCGCCGCCGACGAGATCGTCGAGGACGCCCGCGCCCGCGAGCGTGAGATTCGCCTCGGCGCCGAGGACTACGCCGACGAGATCCTCAACACGCTCGAGGTCAACCTGCAGAAGTTCCTCGCCGCCGTGCAGCGCGGGCGCGACCGGCTCGCCGGGCGCGACGAAGAGCAGCAGCCTGTCGCCGAGCTGGACGAGCAGCAGTAATTCTCGGCGGTAGAGGGGTCGGGGCACCCCTCGTCGCTCAACTTTTTCGTTGAACGTCTCTGGCTGCCGCGAAGCGGACGGCCGAAAAAGTACAAGCCGCTTTGAGGGGCGCCCCGACCCCTCAATACACGGCGCGTACTACTGTCAGGTCGTCGGCCTGCCAGGTGATCTCGCCTCCGGACCATTTGACGAGATCGGAAAGCTGGTCTCCCTCGAAGACGTCGCCGATTACCAGTGAGCGGGAGTGATCCTTGACGCGGCGGAATAGGGCTTGCTTTTGGACGTCGTTGAGGTCGTTGACTGAGAGGACTGAGAGGACCAGGTCCCAGGGGCCGTCGGGGAGGGGGTCCTCCATGCGAGCCAGCTGGACGTCGTCGTAGGTCTGGCGGGCGCGGAAGACCATGTCGGGGCTGGAGTCGAGGCCGATCACCCAGGAGTCGGGGTGGGCCTCGATCAACCGCTGCGTCGTCTCCCCGGTCCCCATCCCCAGCTCGAGGACGCGCTCTGGCGGGAAGGGGATCGCCGCGACGGCCTGTTCCTGCAGCTCGTCATAGCGCGGGATCCGGGCGCGGATCCGCGTCAAGTACTCATCCGGTGTCCAGTCGAATCGGTCCATTTCGTAATCTCGTCCGAGGTGCCATCGTAAGAGCGGGCGAAGCGGAGGAGTTGCTGATGGCTCGAACCCCAACCACCATCGTCGACCTGGCGCGCCTCAATCTCGCCTACGGCGAGGGCAGGCGGCTGGATCTGCGGGTTCGCCTCGAGGCGCTCGAGCTCGGTGGGCAGTCCTATGCCGTCGAGGCCGAGTCCGTCGACGCCAGGATCGACGTCTCGCGGCAGAGCAGCGGCTACGCCTTCCGCCTGCGCTTCCCCCTCCACCTCGACGGCCCGTGCATGCGCTGCCTCGAGGGCGCTGCGGTGGACGCCGAGGTGGACGCCCGGGAGGTCGACCAGCGCGACACCGACGACGAGGAGCTGCGCAGTCCCTACGTGGTCGACGACGAGCTCGACCTGAGCCGCTGGGCCCACGACGCGGCGGCGCTCGCCACGCCGACCCGCGTCCTCTGCCGCCCCGACTGCGCCGGCCTCTGCCCGGTCTGCGGCGAATCCCTCAACGACGCCGACCCATCCGCCCACGAACATGACACGGGGGGCGACTCTCCCTGGTCCAAGCTGGACGAGCTGAAGCTGGAGTAGAGAGGCGTCGGGCACCCCTCGTCGCTCAACTTTTTCGGTGAGCCTCACTGACTGCCGCAAAGCGGACGGCCGAAAAAGTACAAGCCGCTTTGAGGGGTGCCCGACGCCTCTGATCACCCGCTACGATGCACGGCCGATGGCGGTCCCGAAGAAGAGAACCTCCAGCGCACGGCGCGATAAGCGGCGTGCGCAGCACAAAGCTGGGAAGGCAAGGCTGAACAACTGCCCGCGCTGCCACAGCCCCCGGTTGCCCCATCGCGTCTGTCCCACCTGCGGAACTTATGCCGGGCGGGAGGTGATCGTGCACAAAGTGGCCGATCCGACCGCGGCCGCCACCGACAAAGCGGAGTAGCCGTGGCCGGGCGCGGCCTGACCGTCGCCCTGGACGGGTTCGGGGCCGAGCAGGGCTTCGACGTGCTTGCCGACGGGGTGAGGCGGGCCGCTGCGGATGGGATCGGTGTACGCGTCTTCGGCCCCCCGGACGAGTTGGGGCTCGACGGCGTGGATGGCGTCGAGGTCGCGCCGAGCGCGGAGTGGATCTCCAACGAGGAGGAGGCGGTGCCGGCGGTTCGGGCGAAGGGGGAGGCGTCGGTGGTCCGCGCCGTCGCCGATGTGGCCGGGGGACGCTGCGCGGCGATGGCAAGCGTCGGCTCCACCGGGGCGGCGATGGCGGCCGCCACCTTCGGCCTGCGGCGGCTGCGCGGCGTGCAGCGCCCCGCCCTCGCGGTGCAGCTGCCCACCCCCGGCGGGCAGCCCACGCTCTTCCTCGACGTCGGCGCCAACGTCGAGGTGCGCGCCCAGCACCTGGTCCAGTTCGCCTTCCTCGGCGCCGCCTTCAGCGAGGCGGTGCTGGGGGCCGCACGACCCCGTGTGGGCCTGCTCTCGGTTGGCGAGGAGGTGGGCAAGGGTCGCGAGGAGGTGGTCGCGGCGCGCGAGACGCTCTCCGCGGCCGCCGGAATCGACTTCATCGGCAACGTCGAGGGGCGCGACCTCCCGGCCGGTGCGGCGGACGTCGTCGTCACCGACGGCTTCACCGGCAACGTCGCCCTGAAGTTGATGGAGGGCACCGCGCGCACCCTGACCGGGGCGATCCGCGAGGCCGCTCGCTCCAACCCGCTCGCCGCCCTCGGCGGCCTGCTGCTGCGCCCCGCCCTGGGTGGGCTGCGGCGCGAGATGGACCCGGACGCGACCGGCGGCGCCGTCCTGCTCGGCCTGCGCGGCGTCGCCGTCGTCGGCCACGGCAGCTCGGGGGCGGAGGGGGTCGCCAACGCGGTGCGCCTGGCGGCCCGCTGCGCCGAGGTCGACGCGGTCGGCCGGACCGCGGCCCTGCTCGAGGCCGGCGGCGCCACCCGTGGCTCGCTGAGCGACGGCGCCGCGTGATAGGAACCGTCGGGTGACCCGCGAGGAGATCCTCACCCTCGTCCGCAGCCACCTCGCTGAGGAGCTGGAAGTGGACGCGACCAAGATCGAGGAGGGGACCCGCTTCAAGGAGGACCTCGACGCGGACTCGCTCGATCTCTACGAGCTGGTGATGGAGCTCGAGGACCGCTACGGGATCTCGGTCTCCGAGCAGCAGGCGGCGCGGATCGAGACCGTCGGCGACGCGGTCGGGTTCGTCGTGGAGCACGCCAAGGTTTGACGGCTTCGCCGCAGGGCACGCTGGCTGAGCTGGTCGAGGGCCTGCCCGGCGACCTGCGCCGGCAGGCGCTGACCCACTCCTCCTGGACCGAGGACCGGGTCGACTCCTACGAGCGCCTCGCCTACCTCGGCGACAGCGTGCTCGCGCTGACCGTCGCATCCGACCTCTTGGAGCGCTTCGCCGCGGTCGACGCCGGCGGGCTGACCAAGATCCACAACCAGGCGGTGAGTGGTGTCTCCTGCGCCGAGGTTGGGCGTGAGCTCGGCGTCCCGGCGATGCTCGAAGAGGCCGAGCCGGAGCGCGAGGAGGCGATCCCGGCAGCGGTGCTGCTTGCCGGCGAGCGCCCCCTGCCAGAGGTGACCGAGGCGTTGATCGGCGCCTGCTTCCTCGCCTTCGGCTACGAGCGCACCGCGGCTGCGGTCGCGGACGCCTTCACCGCCCGGGTCGAGCTCGCGGCCGAGACGACGACCGACTTCAAGTCGGCGCTGCAGGAGCTGCTGGCGCGTCGCCATGCCCGGGTCGCCTACGAGGTGGTCGCCGAAGCGGGCCCGCCGCACAAGCGGAGCTTCGAGGTCGAGGCGATCGTCGACTCCGAGCGGGTGGGCAGGGGAGAGGGCAGGAGCAAGAAGGCCGCCGAGCAGGCCGCGGCGGAGGAGGCGCTTCGGCGGCTGGAAGAGGTCTAGGCGTGCTTCGCGTCCGGCCCACCCGCGAGCCTTACTCTGTCCACCGACACGCTTCCGTACGAGATCCCAAAGGGCTGAGATGTATCTGAGATCGATCGAGATGAAGGGGTTCAAGTCGTTCCCCGAGCGGGCGAGGCTGGAGTTCTCGCCTGGCGTCAGCGTGATCGTCGGGCCCAACGGCTCCGGCAAGTCGAACATCACCGACGCGGTGCTCTGGGCGCTGGGCGAGCAGAGCCCCGGCG
Source organism: Solirubrobacterales bacterium (assembly GCA_035557635.1). Classification (GTDB taxonomy): domain Bacteria; phylum Actinomycetota; class Thermoleophilia; order Solirubrobacterales; family 70-9; genus VRUE01. The sequence continues at coordinate 4,671 of DATMDR010000086.1, forward strand.
CGATCCGCGGCGCCTCGATGCAGGACGTGATCTCGGCCGGCGGCAAGGGTGTCGGTCAGCGCCGCGCCGCCGAGGTCGAGGTGGTGATCGACAACTCCGAGGGCCGCGCCGCCACCGAGCTCTCCGAGATCGCGGTCAGCCGTCGCCTCGACCGCGCCGGGGACGGCGGCTACCGCCTCAACGGCGCCCGCTGCCGTCTCGTCGACGTGGTCGAGGTCCTCTCCGACGCCAACCTCGGGCGGGAGATGCACTCGGTGATCAGCCAGGGCAGGGTCGAGTCGATCGTCCACTCGAAGCCGCGTGAGCGCCGCCTCCTGATCGAGGAGGCGGCCGGGCTGGGCAAGCACCGCAAGCGCCGCCGCCGCGCCGAGCTGAAGCTGCGCGCCGCCCGTGACAACCTCGACCGGGCGCTCGACCTCGAGCGCGAGGCGCGTGGCCGGTTGCGGCCGCTCAAGCGCCAGGCACAGGCCGCCGAGCTGGGGGCACGGATCGAGCGCGAGGAACTGGAGCTGCGCGGCCACCTGGTCTCCGAGGAGCTGCGCAGCGGCGAGGACCGCGCGCTTGCCGCCCAGCGGGTGGCGGAGCAGGCCCGGGCCGAGCGGGCAGAGCTCGAGCGTCGCCTCGCCGAGGTCAGCGAGCGGCGACGGGAGGCGGAGGAGCGCTTCGCGGCCCGCGACCGTGAGCGCACCCAGGCCTGGGGTCAGCTGACCAGCCTGCGCGGCGAGCAGCAGCGGATCGCGGTGAGGGGCGCGAGCCTCGCCGATCGCGAGCGTGAGCTCGCCGCCGGGATCGAGTCGCTGCGGGCCGAGCTCGGCCCGCTGACCCTCGACGTCGGCGCCGGCGCCGCACCTGGGGAGCGCAGCCGCAAGCTGGAGGAGGAGCTGGCCGAGGTCGAGTCCGGCCTCGCCGGGGCCGCCGAGGGGTTGGCGCAGGCCCGCTCCACAGACGCCGCCGAGCCGACCCGCGAGAAGGCGCTCGACGCGGTCCGAAGCGGCGCCGAGCGGGCGGCCCGCCACGCGCGGCGGGCGCAGGGGCTGCTCGGCGAGCGCCACCGGGAGGCGCTGCGGGCGCGGCTCGCCGCCGGCGAGGCGCTGCTCGATGACGTCAAGGCCGCGGCGGAGGCCGCCCTCGTCGCCGAGGCGGCGATTCGCGCCCGCGTAGAGCGAATCGAGGGCCGCGTCGTCGGCGATGCCGGTGACGGCGACGAGATCGCCGAGGAGATGCGCGCCTGCTCGCAGCGCGAGTACGAGCTGCAGGCGGAGATGAAGATCGCCTCCGACAAGCTGACCGCGGCGGAGGTCGAAGCCGCCCATCTCGGCGACCGCCGCTCCGAGGCGGCGAAAGATCTGGCCGCGATCGTCGAGCGGCTCGGCGAGTCGATCGAGGGCTGGGAGCAGCCGGTCGGCGAGGAGGAGCGGGCCGAGATCGACCGCCGGCTCGAGCGCCTGGAGCGCCGCCGCGCCCAGATCGGCCCGGTCAACCCGCTGGCCGAGCGCGAGTACGAGGAGGCGCGCGACCACGTCGAGACGCTGCAGGCCCAGCGCGAGGACACAGAGCGGGGGATGCACGAGCTGGAGGCGCTGATCCGCGACATCGACCGCGAGATCGAGCGCGCCTTCGAGCAGACCTTCGAGGGGACGGCGAAGAACTTCGAGGAGATGGTCGAGCACCTCTTCCCCGGCGGTCGCGGGCGGCTGCGCCGCGTTGCCCTGCGCGCCGTCCGCGATGCCGAGGACCCCGCCGAGGGAACGGATGCCGAGGACGGGGAGGAGGCCGAAGAGGAACGTGAGGAGCTCGGGGTCGAGATCGAGGTGACCCCGGCGGGCAAGTCGACCCGCAAGCTCTCGCTGCTCTCCGGCGGCGAGAAGTCACTGGTCGCGCTGGCCTTCGTCTTCGCCGTCTTTCTCGCCCGGCCCTGCCCCTTCTACATCCTCGACGAGGTCGAGGCGGCGCTCGACGACGCCAACATCGACCGCTTCCTGCAGCTGATCCGCCGCTTCTCCGATCGCGCCCAGTTCGTGATCGTCACCCACCAGAAGCGGACGATGGACGCCGCCGACGTCCTCTACGGCGTGACGATGGGCGATGACGGTGTCACCAAGGTCGTCTCCCGCCGCCTTCCCCGCGAAGCGGAGGAGGCGACAGCCCCACCCCCATTCGCCGGCTTGGCCGAGGATGAAGAACCGAGCGCAGCTGGGGCCCTCCTAGGTGAGGCGCCCGCCACCGAGCGCCCCCCTTCTGCCAGCAGAACCGAAGCTGCGTAAAGAGCCATCCCGGCAGGGGTGGAACGTCTTGTACTTTTTCGGCCGATCCGATCTCGGACGGCAGCGTCCACTTTCCGAAAAAGTTAAGTGAAACCCCTGCCGGGATGGCTCCTAACGGAATCTCTGCCGGATGGCCCCTTAACCCTCCGTTTATGCAGTCCTGCTCCGCTACGTCGATACTCGGAACAGGGAAAGGAGGGCCATGCAACGCCACATGGACAGGCTGACGTCGTTCGACACGTCGTTCCTGACCAACGAGAGGTCCAATGGGCATATGGCGATCGGCGCCGTGCTGGTCTGCACCGGCGAGCCGCCCAGCCACGGGGACTTCGACGCTCACATCCGCAGCCGCCTCCACCTCTTGCCGCGATTGCGTCAGCGGCTGGCTTTACCGCCGTTGCGCCTCGGCACGCCTTTCTGGGTCGACGACCGCGACTTCGACCTCGCCAACCACCTGAGCCGGGTGAGCCTTCTCGCGCCCGGAGGCGACGCCGAGTTCCACGACCTCGTCGGCGAGATCCTCTCACCACCCATTGACCGCTCCAAGCCGCTCTGGGAGCTGGTCCTGGTCGAGGGCTTCGCCGACGACCGCTTCGCGATCGTCTACAAGACCCACCACGCGATGGCCGACGGGTTCTCGGCGGTCGACATCGGCACACTCCTCTTCGACGTCGAGCAGAAGTCCGAGCCCTCCCGCGAGGAGGCGCCCTGGGATCCCCACAGGACGCCCTCCGCCGTGGGCTTGGTCGTACACGCCGCGACCGGCATCTGGGCGACCGTGCGGCGCCTGGCGCGCTGGCTGCGCAGGGCGGCCCGCCAGCCCGCGCGGGCGAGGAAGCGCGCCGCGGACGGCCTCATAGGTCTCTGGGAGGTGACCTGGAACCTGGCGCGACCGGCACCGAAGGTGCCGCTCAACGTCGAGATATCCACCGAGCGGAGCTTCTCCTGGGCGGGCTTTACGCTCGCCGACTTCAAGTTGATCAAGAACGCCCTCGGGGTGACCGTCAACGACGTCATTCTCTCGTCGACCGCCGGGGCTCTGCGGCGCTGGCTCCACGACCATGAGGTGGACACCGAGGGGATGGAGCTGAAGGCGCTCGTGCCCGTCTCGATCCGCACCCTGAACGAGCACGGCGAGCTCGGCAACAAACTCACGGCGATGCGGGGCCCGCTGCCGGTCGGCATCGCCGACCCGGTCGAGCGCCTCCAGGTCGTCCACGCCGCGATGGAGGGGCTGAAGTCGTCCAAGCAGCCGCTGGGAGCGGAAGCGATCTGGGGCCTCAACGACTGGTTCCGCGACTTCGCACCGCCGCTGTTGCTCTCGCCGACCGCCGCGATCAACTTCTCGACCCGCCTCTTCAACCTCCTCGTCACCAACTTCCCCGGCCCCCAGGTTCCCTTCTACATCCTCGGGCGGGAGCTCACGGGCGTCTTCCCGATCGGCTTCCTCGCCCGCCGCCACGCGCTGGCGATCGCGATCATCAGCTACAACGGCCAGGTCAACTTCGGGATCCTCGCCGACCGCGTCGCGATGCCGGACGCCGAGCAGCTCTCCCCCTACCTCGACGAGGCCGTGGAGGAGCTCCTCGCCGCCGCCCGGATAGCCTCCCCCGACAAGTCCGATGGCGACCAGCTGGCAGGAGATACTCAACCTCGGTTCGCGCGAGAGCGCGAACGCTTCGGCGGAAGCTGAGCAGCCCGAGGAGCGGCGGGGGGTTTTCCGCCGCCTGCGCGAGAGCCTCTCCAAGAGCCGCCAGGCGCTCAGCGAGGAGGTCTCGGCCAGTCTCTTCGACCGCATCGACGAGGAAACCTGGGAGCGGCTGGAGGAGGCGCTGATCTACGCCGACGCCGGAGCGCCGACCACCGCCGCGATCGTCGAGCGCCTCGAGCGCGAGGTCGAGGCGGGGACCGTGCCGGCCGACGGCGCCGCCGTCCACGACCGCCTGATCGAGATCGTCGCCGAGGTGGCCGCCACCGGCCGCGCTCCGATCGACCTCAGCGCCCAGCCCGCGGTGGTCTTGATGGTCGGCGTCAACGGCACCGGCAAGACGACGACGATCGGCAAGGTTGCCTGGCACCTCTCGCAGGAGTTTGGCCTCTCCGTGGTCCTCGGCGCCGCCGACACCTACCGCGCCGCGGCGGCCGAGCAGCTCGCCGAGTGGGCGCAGCGGGCCGGCGCCGACCTGGTGCGGGCCGAGTCCGGCGCCGACCCCGGGTCGGTTGCCTTCGACGCCGTCGCCGCCGCCCGCGCCCGCGACGCCGACGTGGCGATCATCGACACCGCGGGGCGCCTACATACCCAGGGCAACCTGATGGACGAGCTGGCCAAGGTGCGGCGGGTGATCGCCAAGCAGATGCCGGGGGCGCCGCACGAGACGCTGCTGACGATCGACGCGACGACTGGGCAGAACGGGCTGCGCCAGGCGAAGGTCTTCGCCGAGGCCGCCGATGTCGACGGCGTCGTCCTCACCAAGCTCGACGGCACCGCCAAGGGCGGCATCGTGCTGGCGATCGCCAGCGAGCTGGGCATTCCCGTGAAGCTGATCGGCACCGGCGAGTCGCTCGAGGACCTGCGCCCGTTCGACCCCACCGACTTCGCCCGCGCCCTGCTCGGCGAGTAGCCTGGGACGGGTGTTCGACCAGCTCTCAGACCGCCTCCAGGCGACGCTCTCCGACGTCCGCTCGCGCGGCAAGCTGAGCGAGTCCGACGTCGATGCCGCGATGCGCGAGATCCGCCTCGCCCTGCTCGAGGCCGACGTCAACTTCAAGGTCGTCAAGTCGTTCACCGCGACCCTGAAGGAGCGCTGTCTCGGTTCCGAGGTGCTGGAGAGCCTCGATCCCGGCCAGCAGGTAGTGAAGATCGTCAACGAGGAGCTGACCACGCTGATGGGAGGGGCGAGTCGCGACCTCGCCCTCGCCTCCAGCGGACCGACCGTGATCCTGATGGCGGGCCTGCAGGGCTCCGGCAAGACCACCGCCTGCGCCAAGCTCGCCCGCCACCTCGGCGAGTCGGGCAAGCAGGTCGCGCTCGCCGCCTGCGACGTCTACCGTCCGGCCGCGGTCGACCAGCTGGTCACGGTCGGCGAGCGTGCCGGCGCGACGGTCTACGAGCAGGGGACCGAGCGCGACCCGGTGGACATCGCCGCCTGGGCGCTCGACCGCGCCCGCGAGGAGAACCGCGACGTCCTCATCGTCGACACCGCTGGGCGCCTCCACGTCGACGAGGAACTGATGGACGAGCTTTCCCGGATCCGCAAGAAGGTGAAGCCGCACGACGTGCTGCTTGTGGTCGACGCGATGACCGGCCAGGACGCCGTCGGCGTCGCCGAAGCGTTCTCCGAGGCCGCCGAGTTCGACGGCGTGGTGATGTCGAAGCTCGACGGCGACGCCCGTGGTGGCGCCGCGCTCTCGGTCAAGGCCGTGACCGGCAAGCCGATCCTCTTCGCCTCGACCGGCGAGAAGCTCGAGGACTTCGACCGCTTCCACCCCGACCGGATGGCCTCGCGGATCCTCGGCATGGGCGACGTCCTCAGCCTGATCGAGAAAGCCGAGAAGCAGGTCGACGAGAAGCAGGCGCTCGACCTGCAGGAGAAGCTGCGCAGCGACCGCTTCACCCTCGAAGACTTCCTCCAGCAGATGAAACAGGTGCGCAAGATGGGGCCGCTCAGCGGCCTGCTCGGGATGATGCCCGGCATGGGCGCGATGAAGCAGCTGAAGAACGCCGACGTCGACGAGGGCGAGCTCGACAGGGTCGAGGCGATCATCCTCTCGATGACCCCCGAAGAGCGCGCCAACCCGGGGTTGATCAACGGTTCCCGGCGCAAACGGATCGCCAGCGGCTCGGGGACGAAGGTGCAGCACGTCAACCAGCTGGTCAAGCAGTTCGACCAGGTACGCAAGCTGATGCGGCAGGTCGCCTCGGGCAAGATGCCCGATCCGCAGCAGCTCGCCCAGATGGCGAGCGGAGAAGGGCGCGCACCGCGCCCGAAGATGCGCAGGCGCTAACCTGCCGCAGTCCCATGGCCGTACGAATCAGACTGAGAAGGGTGGGTTCGAAGAAGAACCCGATCTGGCGCATCGTCGTCGCCGACAAGCGCTCGCCGCGCGACGGGCGCACGATCGAGACGATCGGCCAGTACAACCCGCAGACCGAGCCCTCGACGATCGAGCTCGACGAGGAGCGCGCCAAGCACTGGCTCGAGCACGGCGCCCAGCCCTCCGAGACGGTCGCCAACCTGCTGCGCACCAAGGGCATCGCCGCCTCGGGCAGCTGAGCTGCTGACGTGACCGAGCTGCTCGAGTTCCTGGTCCGGGCGCTGGTCGAGGACCCTGAGGCGGTCAAAGTCGAGGAGCTCGAAGAGGACGGCGATCTCGTCTACGAGATCTCGGTTGCCGAGGACGACCTGGGGCGGGTGATCGGCAAGGGCGGGCGCATCGCTAACGCGATCCGCACGATCGCCAAAGCTGCCGCCGTCCGCCTCGATCGCCGCGTCATCGTCGACATTCTTGATTGACGGAGCGAAGGCGGGATGTGGGTTGAGGGTTCCGCTTAACTTTTTCGGGGAGACGCCGGTGTTCGTCCGTGGAACGGAGCGGCCGAAAAAGTACAAGACGCTTCACCCCCAACCCACATCCCGCTCGACGCTGTCGTGAAGCTCGACATCTTCACTCTCTTCCCCGAGGCGTTCGATTGGTTTAGCGGCCAGAGATCGGTGCAGAACGCGTTGAGCGAGGGGAACGAGCTAAGGCTGTTCAACTACCGCGACACGACGCCGCTGGGGGCGGGGCAGGTCGACGACGCCCCCTACGGCGGCGGCGCCGGGATGGTGCTGCGGGTTGACGTCGTCGACGCCGCCCTGCAGGCCGCCTACTCGAACGGGGAGAGGCCGCGCATCGTGCTGCTCTCTCCCACTGGCAGGCTGCTCGACGACGCGCTGGCGGATGAGCTGACCCGGGAGCCGCACCTGGCCCTGCTCTGCGGCCGCTACGAGGGGTTCGACGAGCGGGTGCACGAGCACTTCGCCGACGACGAGGTCTCGATTGGCCGCTACGTGCTGGCCGGGGGAGAGCTGCCGGCGATGGTGCTCGCCGACGTGGTGATGCGCAAGCTCCCAGGCGCCCTCGGCCACGAGCAGAGCGCGGTCGAGGAGTCGTTCAGCCAGGTCCTCGAGGGCGCTCCGGAGTACCCCCACTACACCCGCCCGCCCGCCTACCGGGGCTGGGAGGTGCCCGAGGTCCTGGTCTCGGGAGATCACGAGCGGGTGCGTCGCTGGCGGGCGGAGCAGAGCCAGATCAGGGCCAGGGCCCTCGAAGAAGGCTGACTCGACTACCATTCCGCCACCGCGCGGCGTCCGGTCCGGGCACCCGCGGTTTTTTCACGCCAATGAGCAGCGTCATCGACAGCATCGAGCGGGGCCAGCTGAGGAAGGGACTTCCCTCCTTCGGCCCGGGCGACCGTGTCCGCGTCCACTTCCAGGTGGTCGAGGGCAGTCGCCGCCGCACCCAGGTGTTCGAGGGAATCGTCCTGCGGCGCCAAGGTTCCGGCGCCCGCGAGACCTTCACGGTGCGCAAGCAGTCCTTCGGGGTCGGGGTGGAGCGAACGTTCCCCCTGCACTCGCCGAAGATCGAGAAGCTGGAGATCGCCGCCCGCGGCGACGTGCGCCGCGCCAAGCTCTACTACCTGCGCGGCCGCGTCGGCAAGGCCGCCCGCGTCGCCGAGCGTCGCTGGGGCATCGACGAGGAGCTGATCTCGACCCCCGCCGCGGCGGAGGAGCCGGAGGCGGTCGACGCCGAGGGGATGAACCAGGAGGACGTCGAAACCGAGGAAACGCCGCCGGAGGAGGCCGAAGCGCCGCAGGACGAGGACGCAGCGGCCGCGGGTCCTGTCGCCGAGGGCGACCCTCCGGCTCACCCGCCGGAGGGCTCACCCTCGACACCACCCGCGGACGATGCCTCTGCGGATGGCCCTCGGGACGATTCGCCTGAGGCTGCCGAGGACCCAGAGGCAGAGCCTGAGGCTGAGGCAGGAGCGGACGCGGAGGCGCCCGAGGCAGGGGAGACCGAGGACACCGCCGCGGCGAAAGACGCCGAGAGCGAGGAGCCGTCCAAGAAGGACGGCGACTCCGGCGAGGACTCGGCCTGAACCCTTCGATCCCCAAGCCGAAAAGCCGCGGCGGCGGGCTGGTCGAGCTGGTCGTGATCGTGGCGCTGGCTCTGGGCCTCGCCCTGGCGATCCAGGCCTGGCTGGTCAAGCCGTACCAGATCCCCTCGCAGTCGATGGAACCGACTCTCGAGGTCGGCCAACGCGTTCTCGTCAACCGTTTCCTCTACCACTTCACCGATCCAGGCGTGGGCGACATCGTCGTCTTCCACCCGCCGGTCGGCGCCGAAAACGGCAAAGTGTGCGGGGCTTCGCACCCGCCGCAGCAGGCCTGCCCGCTGCCGAGGGAGGAGCAGGCGAGCGAAAACTTCATCAAGCGGATCGTCGCCGGGCCCGGGGACACGCTCAGCGTTCGCAACGGGCATCCGGTCGTGAACGGCGTCGAGAAGACCGACGAGCCCTACACCAACCCCTGCGGTGCCGCCGGAGCCTGCAATTTGCCGGATCCGATCACCATTCCACCCGACCATTACTTCATGATGGGCGACAACCGTGGGGCAAGCCAAGACAGCCGTTTCTGGGGCCCCGTCCCCCGCGAGTGGATCATCGGCAAGGCCTTCGCCACCTACTGGCCGCCCGACCGGATCGGGATCTTCTAAGGCCCATCGCCGCAGGCTGGCACGCTCGCGCCGGCTCTTTGCCTTCGACCGCGGCTTGGACAGCCGCTTCGTAGCCGGTGCCGACGAGGCCGGCCGCGGCTGTCTCGCCGGCCCCCTGGTCGCCGCCGCCGTGCTGCTCGACTACGAGTCGCTCTCCCACGCCGACCGTCGCGCGCTCTCCGGCCTGCACGACTCCAAGCAGATGAAACCGGAGCGGCGCGAGGAGCTCTTCCCGGCGGTGCTGCGGGTGGCGGCGCGGACCAGCATCGTGATCCGCTGCGTGCGCGGGATCGACACGCGTGGCCTCCACGTCACCAACATCGGGGCGCTCGCGGCGGCGCTCGAGCGACTGCAGCCGGAGGAGGGTGCCACCTGCCTGGTCGACGGCTTCTCGCTGCGCGATTGCACCGTGCCGCACCGGGCGGTGATCGAAGGGGACGCCACCAGCGCCGCGATCGCCGCCGCTTCGGTGCTCGCCAAGGTCACCCGCGACCGCTACATGCGCGGGATCGCCGGCGACCATCCTGGCTGGGGATTCGACGAGCACGTCGGTTACTCGACCCCTGAGCACCGCCGGGCGATCAAGCAGATCGGGATCTCACCCCTGCACCGGCGTTCGTTCCAATCCGTGGCTTACTCGCAGCTGGAGCTCGCCGGTTAGAACGCGTCCTCGATGTGCTCGTAGTCGGTGACACGACCGGCACGGTCGAAGGTCACCCCAATCGCGTCGAAGCGGATCTCCGTGTAGCGCCGGTCGAGGCGGCGCTCCGCCATCCAGGCGGCGGCGAGGCGGCGGATGCGCTGCTGCTTGCGGCGGTCGACCGCCAGCACCGGTCGCTCGGGGCCGAAGCTGGAGCCGGCGCGGCCGGCCTTGACCTCGACGAAGACGAGCGTTCGCCCGTCGAGGGCGACGAGGTCGAGCTCGCCAAAGCGGGTGCGGGCGTTGCGCTCGAGGATCTCCCAGTGGGCTGAGGCGAGCCGTGCCGCCACCAGCTCCTCGGCGGCCTCGCCGAGCCTGCGCCGCCGCTCGGTCATCGTCTCGGGGGAGAGAATTCACACACTTCTTGCATAAGCGCGCCACGCGCGCGAATTCGCCCCCTAGCGTCGTCGCCATGCTCGCCACGGCGCGAACGTTCACTCTCGACGGCATCTCGGCGCGGCCGGTCCGGGTCGAGATCGACGTGCGCCGGGGCCTGCCCGCCTTCTCCGTCGTCGGCCTTCCCGACCCGGCGGTGAGGGAGGCGCGCGAGCGGGTCCGCGCCGCGCTCTCCAACTGCGGCTTCGAGTTCCCCCTGCGACGGATCGTCGCCAACCTCGCCCCCGCCAGCCTGCGCAAGGCCGGACCCGGGCTGGACCTGGCAATCGCCGTGGCGTTGCTGACCGCTTCCGAGCAGCTGGAGTGGAAAGCGCTTCCCCAGGTCGCGATGGTCGGGGAGCTGGCCCTCGACGGCTCGACCAGGCCCGTGCCGGGCGCGCTGGCGATCGCCGAAGCGGCGCGTGAGCTGGGCGCCGAGACGCTCCTCGTGCCCACCGGGAACGGGCCCGAGGCGGCCCTGGCCCCGGGGATCGAGGTGGTCGGCCTGGAGAGCCTGGCGCAGCTGCCGGAGCTCGCCGCGGGCAAGTGGCGGCCGGCGTCGCCGCAGCCCCTGCCGCTCGCCCTCGACGCCGACCGGGGAGGGGGAGACCTCGCCGACCTGCGCGGCCAGCCGCACCTGCGCTACGCGCTGGAGGTCGCGGCGGCAGGCGGTCACAGCCTGCTGATGGTCGGCCCGCCCGGGGCGGGCAAGTCGCTTGCCGCCAGCCGCCTGCCCTCGATCATGCCGCCGCTCGCTCAAGAGGAGGCGCTGGAGGTGGCGAGGATCGCCAGCGCCTGCGGCAAGCTCACGGACGACTTCGCCGGCCCCCGGCCATTTCGGGCACCGCACCACACGGTTAGCCCGGCGGGGCTGGTCGGCGGCGGGAACCCGCCCGGCCCCGGCGAGATAACGCTCGCCCATCGCGGCGTCCTCTTTCTCGACGAGCTCTGCGAGTTCCGCCGCGACACGCTGGAGGCGCTGCGAGCCCCGCTGGAGTCGGGATGGGTATCGATCGCCCGGGCCGGCTCGGCCCGGCGCCTGCCGTGCCGCTTCATGCTGGTCGCGGCATCCAACCCGTGTCCCTGCGGGCGCGGTGAGACGGATGCCGAGTGCAGTTGCGCGCCGCAGGCGGTGCGACGGTACGAGAGCAGGCTGAGCGGAGCCCTCGCCGACCGCATCGACATCCTCGCCACGGTTCGCCAGCCGAGCGCGGAGGCGATGGGTGGTGAGGCCGGCGAGCCTTCGGCGTCCGTACGGGAGCGGGCGGGGGAGGCGCGCGAGCGCCAGGCCAGCCGCCTCGGCGATGGGCGCTGCAACGCGGAGATGACCCCGGCCGAGGCGCGGGAGTGCGTCCTCTCGGAGGGCGCGGCGGCGCTGCTGGCCGAGTCCTACTCGCGGCGTCGCCTCAGCGGCCGTGCTCACGACCGCGTTCTTCGCCTGGCCCAGACCATTGCCGATCTCGCCGGCGCCGAGGCGATCGGGCGCGAGGAGATGGCCCAGGCCCTTCAGCTGCGGCGGAGGGAGGCGTGAGCGATCCACGCGCATGTCCCGAGTGCCTGCGCCGCGCCTGGCTGCTCGCCCGCCTCGCCCCCTACATCGAGCGGATCGCGACCGGTGCGCCGGGCTCACGCTCGCCGGAACTGCTGCGGCTCTCGGACGAGGACCTCGCGGCTGTGGCGGCGCCAAGCGTCGCCACGCAGGTGCTGGCCGGCGTCAGGGAGATTGAGGAGCGCCGCCTCCGCGATGAGCTGCGGGCGGCGCAGTGCTGGGCCTGCTGTCGTCACGACACCCTCTACCCGGAGGGGCTCCGCGACGCGACCGACGCGCCGCGGGCGCTGATCGGGCGCGGCGACCCGGCCCTGCTCGAGGGGATCGAGCCCGATGACGCGGTCACCGTCGTGGGGGCTCGCAGGGCCACCGCTTACGGCCGTGAGGTGGCGCGCGAGTTGGGCCGCGAGCTCGCTGCGGCTGGGCTGGTCGTGGTCAGCGGCCTTGCCTTCGGCATCGACGGCTGCGTGCACCGCGGCGCGCTCGACGCGGGAAAGACGGTTGCCGTTCTCGGCTGTGGGGCCGACGTCGCCTACCCGCAGGCTCACCGCTCGCTGTGGCGCCGCATCTGCGAGCAGGGCCTCGTCCTCTCCGAGCTGCCGCCGGGGACCGGCGCCTGGCGCTGGACCTTTCCGGCACGCAACCGGATCATGGCCGCGATCGCCGGCATGACCGTGGTGGTCGAGGGAGCGCGGCGCTCGGGCTCGCTGATCACCGCCGACCTCGCCGCCGACCTGGGCCGGGACCTCGGCGCCGTGCCGGGGCCGGTCACCGCCCGCACCTCGGCCGGGCCGAACGACCTTCTCGCCGGCGGCGCCTGCCTGGTGCGCGACGCCCAGGACGTGCTGGACGCGATGCTGGGGCCCGGCGCGCGCAGGCTCGAGCGCTCCGGTCCGAGCCTTGACCCGCAACTTCGGGCGGTGCTCGAAGCGGTGGAGGGAGGCGCGGACTCTCCCGACGCGCTCGCCGCCGCACTCGATCTCTCCGGGGCCGAGGCTGCCGCCGCGCTTGCCTCCCTCGAGGCCCACGGCTACGTCTCCTGTTCCCTGGTTGGGTCGTATACCCGCACCATGCTGAAACCTTCGGCAGATATCTAGGCTGCAGAGCGTGGACGTGGCCCGCATACCAACCGCGCTCTCGATCGCCGGCTCCGACTCCGGCGGTGGCGCCGGCATCCAGGCCGACCTGAAGGCCTTTGCTCGCTGCGGCGTGCACGGGATGACTGCGATCACGGCGATCACGGCGCAGAACACAATGGGGGTCGAGGCGGTGGAGGCGGTATTGCCGGAGACGATCGTCGCCCAGGTCGCGGCAGTGGCCAAAGACATCGGCGTCGACGCAGTCAAGATCGGGATGTTGGGCACCGCGGAGACGGTCGAGGCCGTGGTCGAGGCGCTGTCGCTGGTCGGCGACGCCCCGGTCGTGCTCGACCCGGTGATGGTCGCCGAGAGCGGCGCCGTCCTGCTCGACGACGCCGCGCGACAGGCGCTGGTCGAGCGCCTGCTGCCGCTGGCGACGGTCGTCACGCCGAACATCCCCGAGGCACGGGTGTTGAGCGGCGCCGACGAGCGTGACTCGCAGGAGGAGCTGGCGCGCGAGGTGCTGGCATTGGGGCCGGCGGCCGTGGTCGTCACCGGCGGCCACAGCGAGGCCGTGGTCGACCTCTTCTTCGACGGTCGCGAGGCGGAGCAGATCGAGGGCGAGCGCCACCCCGACGGAGCTTCCCACGGCTCGGGGTGCACGCACTCCTCCGCTCTCGCCGCATTCCTGGCCCGCGGCGAGCCGCCGCTGGAGGCCGCGCGAGGGGCCCGTGCGGTCGCCTCCGACGCCGTAGCCGCTGGCCTCCGGGGCCTCGGCGCCGGAGCTGGCCCGGTCGACGCCCTCGGGCTTGCCAGTAGATTTCGCCCATGAGCACGAACGGCAAGACCGCGCCCGCGCTGCCGCGCCCGCGCTCCAGCGTCGTCTTCGACGGGCCCGATCGCGCCCACGCGCGCGCCTACATGAAGGGCGTCGGCTTCGATGACGACGCTCTCAGCCGACCGACGATCGGCATCGCCAACACCTGGACCGAGGCGATGCCCTGCAACTTCCACCTGCGCGGGCTCGCCGAGCATGTCAAAGAGGGCGTGCGTGCCGCCGGCGGCACGCCGATGGAGTTCAACACCGTCGCCGTCTCCGACGGGGTGACGATGGGGACCCAGGGGATGAAGGCCTCGCTGGTCAGCCGCGAGGTGATCGCCGACTCGATCGAGCTGATGGCGCGCGGCTACCAGTTCGACGCGATCGTCGCGATCTGCGCCTGCGACAAGACGATCCCGGGGTGCGCGATGGCTCTGGCCCGGCTCGACGTCCCCTCCGTGCTCCTCTATGGCGGCTCGATCGCGCCCGGGCACTGGCACGGTCGCGACGTGACGATCCTCGACATCTTCGAGGCGATCGGCGCGCATTCCGCCGGCGACATGAGCGACGAGGAACTGAACGAGCTCGAGGGCGTGGCCAGCCCCGGCGCCGGCGCCTGCGGCGGCCAGTTCACCGCCAACACGATGGCCTGCGCTTTCGAGGCCCTGGGGATCAGCCCCGGCGGCTCGGCGATGGTCCCCGCCGAAGCCAGCGAGAAGGGAACGGTGGCGGAGCGGATCGGCGAGCTCGTCCTCAATGTCCTCGCCGAGGACATAACCCCGAGCAAGGTGATCACCCGCGACTCGCTGGAGAACGCGATCGCCTGCGTCTGCGCCTCGGGCGGGTCGACGAACGCGGTCCTTCACCTGATCGCGCTCGCCCGCGAGCTCGGGATCGAGCTGAGGATGGACGACTTCGAGCGCATCTCCCGCGCGACGCCGCTCTTCGCCGACCTCAAGCCCGGCGGCCGCTTCGTCGCCACCGACCTTTTCGCCGCCGGCGGCGTGCCGTTGATCCTCGAGCGACTCGCCGAAAACGGCAACCTGCACGAGGACGCGGTCACCGTCACCGGCAAGACGATCGGCGAGGTCGCCGCAGAAGCGAGCGAGGCGCCTGGCCAGGAAGTCGTGCGGCCACTCGACGACCCGCTCAAGGCCGAAGGCGGGCTGGCGATCCTCAAAGGCAACCTGGCCCCCGAAGGCGCAGTGGTCAAGCTCGCTGGCACCGAGCGGACTCAGCAGACCGGCCCGGCCCGGGTCTTCGAGTCCGAAGAGGAATGCTTCTGCGCGGTCAAGGACCAGCAGATCAACGCCGGCGACATAGTCGTGATTCGCAATGAGGGCCCGGTCGGGGGACCGGGGATGCGGGAGATGCTCCAGGTCACCGCGGCGATCGTCGGCGAGGGACTGGGGGAGAGCGTCGCCATGGTCACCGACGGCCGCTTCTCCGGCGCCACCCGCGGCCTGATGATCGGCCACGTAGCTCCCGAGGCTGCCAGGGGCGGGCCGATCGCGGCGATCCGCGAGGGCGACGAGATAACGGTCGACATCGACGCGCGCCGCCTTGCCGTCGACCTCCCCGATGAGGAGATCGCCCAGCGCATCGCCGCCTACGCATCGCCGCCCTCGCCCTTCGGCAGCGGCGTGATGTCGAAGTACGCGGCGACGGTGAGTTCTGCCTCAGCCGGTGCCGTCACCACCTGACGGACGAAGCGCCTACGCGTACCCCATCCGTTCCAAGATTGGGATCTCTCTGATCTGAGGCGGTTGCAGGTGGTCCCAGAGGATGCCGCGCGGCCGCTCGTACTGGCTCTCGACCTCGATCACCGCCCGCGGCGTCGCGATCAGGTCCACCGGCAGGTCGTGCGAGGTCATCATCAGGTGGCGTCGCAGCACCTGGGTGGGGTGCACGGTGGTCGCCACCGTGGTGTGGCCGTCGATCTTGCCGGCGTCGATCAGGATGCCGTACTCGAGGTCCGAGTAGCCGCCGCCCTTGCCGACTCGCGCTCCGCTCAGGTTGACCGCCACCGAGCCGCAGAGGACGAAGTCGATCTCGGGGAGATCATCGAGGGCGGTCACCCGGCCGTGCTTGAGCGCGCCCTTGATCGTCGCCGCCTCCTTCATTCCGGCCTTGGTCAGCTTCTTCGGGTCGAGCACGCGGAAGGGGTGGGGATCGCGCAGGCGCGGCACCGCCATGATCACCGTCTTGCCCTCTTCGAGCGCCATGCGGCGGGCGTGGGTCTGGGGCGAGTCGGGGTTGGCCTTGATCGTCCGCGCCCGCTTCCAGGCGCGGTTCCCGGCCAGCTTCTCAGCCGCCAGCTTGGCCCCGGCGAAGTTCGGGATTCGTCCCTCGGCGCCGGGGAAGCGGGAGACGCCCTCACGCTCCATCGCCTTCCAGACTTCGCCCCGGATCTCGTCCTTGCTGCCTTTGGCGGCCACCGGGGCCAACGATATCCGCGCGCCCGGTTGTCCGTAACCGGGGCGCCGATTTGCAGGGAATGCAGGCTATCTGGCCGAATGATCGGTATGCCTAAACTCTGGCTGAGCCGATTCGTCTGCAGGGCCGTTCAGGCTGAGGAAAATTAATGGGCCGCAAGACTCAAATCGCGATCGTCGTTGGTGTCGTGGCGCTACTGCTCGGCGCCGTCGGCGCCTATGCCTACGACAGCTCGCAGAAGGACGAGATCGCCGAGGGGGTGACGATCGGCGGGGTCGACGTCGGCGGTCTCGATGCCGCCGAAGCCGAACGTGCGGTGCGCAAGCAACTCGTCGCGCCGCTGCGGCACTCGCTGCGGGTCAGCTACGACGGCGAGGGCTGGGAGCTCTCCGGCGACGACCTCAAGGTCCGCGCCGAAATCGCCGGTGCCGTCGACGAGGCGCTCGCTGCCAGTCGCGACGGCGGGCTGCCGGGGCGCGTGGTGCGCTACGTCAGCGGTGACGAGGTCGACGAGCAGATCGCCGCCCCCGTCACCTATTCCGAGCCCGCGGTCAACCGCTTCGTACGCAAGGTCGCCGCCGAGGTTGGCGTCGAAGCGCAGGACGCGACGGTCGAGGCCAACGGGGCCGAACTCGCGGTCGTTCCCGCCGAGTACGGACGCAAGCTGCGCGACAACCTGCTCACCAAGCAACTCAAGGCCGCTGTCCTCAACGCTGACGCCGACCACACGATCGCGGCCCGGACCAACCCGGTGAAGCCGGAGGTGACTGGCGAAGAGGTCGCCGATGAGTACCCGACCTACCTGACCCTCGACCGCAGCTCCTACACATTGCGGTTCTGGAAGAACCTGAAGCTGGCCAAGACCTACACGGTGGCCGTCGGCCAGGTCGGCCTCGAAACGCCCGAAGGGATCTACGCGATCCAGGACAAGCAGGAAAACCCGACTTGGAACGTGCCCGAATCCGACTGGGCCGGCAGCCTCGCCGGGCAGTCGATCCCGCCAGGGCCATCCAACCCGCTGAAGGCGCGCTGGATGGGGATCTACGAAGGCGCCGGCATCCACGGCACCGAAGAAACCTCCTCGCTCGGCACCGCTGCCTCGCACGGCTGCGTGCGGATGGCGGTCCCCGACGTGGAAGAGCTGTATGACCTCGTCGAAGTCGGTACGCCGATCTACATCGGATAACCCCCGTGCGGAGGACGTAAACGAAGAAAGGCGAATCCGGTCTGGTGACCTGGGCCGAATGCTTGACTTCGTACGACCGTGATTTGACCGGGCGCAGCGCGTCGGAGCGCACGCGCAAGGCCTATGGGGTCGACCTGGGCCAGTTCGTCGAGTGGTCGCAGGGGAGGGGGCTGGCACCGGGTGAGGTGCGCCACCGAGATGTGCGGCGCTATGCGGCGGGGCTCTCGGAGGGCGGTGCTGCACCGGCAACGGTGGCCCGCAAGCTGGCCTCGATCCGCGGCCTCTTCGATTTCCTGGTGCGAAGCGAGCGGCTCGGGCAGAACCCGGCCGACCTCGTCTCCAGTCCGAAGCGGGAGCAGAAGCTGCCCCAGGTCCTCAGCGCCGAACAGCTGCGCTCGCTGCTGGAGCGGATCCCCGCCCGGACCCCGCTCGAGCTGCGCGACCGGGCGATGCTCGAGCTCGCCTACTCCTGCGGGCTGCGCTGCGAGGAGATCGTCGGCCTCGATCTCAGTGCGATGGACTTCGAGAGCGAGCGGCTGCGCGTCCTGGGCAAGGGTGGCAAGGAACGCCTGCTCCCGGTCGGGGAGCCGGCGCAGCAAGCGCTGCGGCGCTACCTGGAGAAGGGCCGCCATGGCCTCGTGGCCGACCCTCGCGAGCAGGCCCTCTTCCTCTCCAAGAGCGGCCGGCGCCTCTCCAACTCCGACATCACCCGCCGCTTGCGGCTCTGGGTCCGCCAGGCGTCGCTGGCCGCCGGCGTCTCGCCGCACTCGCTGCGGCACAGCTTCGCCACCCACCTGCTTGAAGGCGGCGCCGACCTGCGCACGATCCAGGAGCTGCTCGGTCACGCGTCGATCTCGACGACTCAGGTCTACACTCGGGTCGACGCGGCCCGCCTCCGCGACGCGTACGC
The DNA here is from genome assembly GCA_035557635.1 of Solirubrobacterales bacterium. Classification (GTDB taxonomy): domain Bacteria; phylum Actinomycetota; class Thermoleophilia; order Solirubrobacterales; family 70-9; genus VRUE01. The sequence continues at coordinate 22,749 of DATMDR010000086.1, forward strand.
CTCCACCCATCCCCGCGCCTGACGTACTGAAATGCCGCCAGCGAACATAGAATCGAGCAAAAGGCCATGGAAACTGGCGTAAAAGAGGTGGAGCTGCGCGATCTTTGGCGCCGCTACAAGGGAGATGGCGACGCCGCGGCGCGCGAGCGCCTCGTGGTCGCCTACTCGCCGATGGTCAAGTTCGTCGCGGGGCGGCTCGGCGCCGGGCTGCCCTCGCACGTCGACGACGCCGACCTCATCTCCTACGGCCTGATGGGCCTGATCGGCGCGATCGAGCGCTTCGAGCCGGAGCGGGGGATCAAGTTCGAGACCTTCGCGATGACCAGGATCCGCGGCGCGATCATCGACGAGCTGCGCTCGCTCGACTGGGTGCCGCGCTCGGTGCGCTCCCGCGCCCGTGAAATCGAGACCACCCAGGCCAAACTCGAGCACGAACTGCAGCGGGCGCCGACCGAGGCGGAGCTGGCGGCGAAGCTCGGGATCAGCGAGGAAGAACTGCAAGCCTCGCTGCTCGAGATCGCCAACTCCTCGGTCTACGCGCTGGACGAGCTCTGGACTGTCTCTGACTCCTCCGGGGACACCGTCTCACTGCTCGACACGATCTCCGACCCCCGGGCGGAGGATCCGCAGGAATCGCTCGCCAGCAGTGAGGTCAAGGATCGCCTCACCGAGGCGATTGCGACCCTGCCCGAGCGTGAGCAGCTAGTCGTCGCTCTCTACTACTACGAGAACCTCACGCTGAGGGAGATCGGCGAGGTTCTCGGGGTCACCGAGTCGCGCGTATCGCAGCTCCACACCAAGGCTGTGATGCGCTTGAAGTCCGGATTGCAACAGGTGTAGCTTCTCCATGTGGCTCATAAGGCTGCAGACCGGATTCGTAACGTCGCCCTGATAGGGCACCGGGGCTGCGGCAAGACCAGCCTGCACGAGGCGATGCTGTTCGAGGCCGGCGCGGTCAACCGGCTCGGCACGGTGGGGGACGGCTCGACTGTCTCCGACCACGAGCCCGACGAGCAGGAGCGCGAGATGTCGATCGGCGCTGCGGTCGCCAGCTTCGAGCACGACGGGCGCAAGATCAACCTGATCGACACCCCGGGCGAGCCCAGCTTCGTCGCCGACGCGATCGCCGCGATGCGGGTCGCCGACGCCGCGGTCGTCGTCGTCAACGGCGTGACCGGGGTCGAGGTGCACACCGAGCGGCTCTGGCGCCGCGCCGACGCCGAGGGGCTGGCGCGCCTCGTCTTCGTCAACATGCTCGACCGCGAGCGAGCCGACTTCCAGCAGGCGCTGGACTCGCTCAAGGCCGCCTTTGGCCCCCACGTCGTCGCCACCGAGATTCCGATCGGCGCCGAGCACGAGGTGCGGGGGGTGATCGACCTGATCGACCTCAAGGCATTCGTCTACGAGGGGGTCGAGCGCGACGGCGCCGAGGAGACGGAAATCCCCGAGGAGCTGCGCGGCCAGGCCGAGGAGTACCGCGAGAAGCTGATGGACGAGGTGGCGGAGAACTCCGACGAGCTGATGGAGCGCTACCTCGAGGGCGAGGAGATCGACCACGACGAGATCGTCCGCGCCCTGAAGCAAGGAGTTACAGCGGGGCGGATCTTCCCGGTCACCTGCGGCGTGGCGACGCGCAACCTCGGCACGGGCCGCCTGCTCGAGGCGCTGGTCGAGGACCTGCCCTCGCCGGCGATGCGCGGCGCCGTGGCGGCTACGGGGGCAGAAGGCGAGCCGATCGAGGTCGAGCCCGATGAGGGGGGCGAGCTCGTCGCCTACGTCTTCAAGACGCTCGCCGACCCCTACACCGGCCGCGTCAACCTCTTCCGCGTCCAGCGCGGCACCCTGCGCTCCGACTCGCAGGCGGTCAACGTGACCCAGCAGCAGAAGGAGCGGGTGGGGCAGCTGGGGCAGCCGCTGGGCAAGGAGCTGGAGCCGGCGACCGAGCTCGGGGCGGGGGACATCGGCGCGGTCGCCAAGCTGAAGGAGACCCACGCCGGCGACGTCCTCTGCGAGCGCCAGGGGGAGATCGCCTTCGCGCCGCTCGACCTGCCGAACCCAGTGATGGCCTTCGCCTACGAGCCGAAGTCGAAGGGCGACGAGGAGAAGGCTGCCGCGGCGGTGCGCCGCCTCGCCGAGGAGGACCCGACCCTCGACATCCACCGCGATCCCCAGACCGGCGAGCAGATCCTCGCTGGCCTTACCCGCGATCACGTCGAGGTGGTCGTCGCCAGGATGAAGCGGCGCTTCGGGGTCGAGATCGAACTGCACCCGCCGCGGGTGCCCTACCAGGAGACGATCCGCAAGCCGGCCAAGGCGCACGCCCGCTACAGGAAGCAGTCCGGCGGCCGTGGCCAGTTCGCCGATTGCCAGATTGAGATCGAGCCGGCCGAGGACGGGGTGGGTCTCGACTTCGTCAACAAGATCAAGGGCGCCTCGATCCCCGGCGGCTTCATCCCCGCGGTCGAGAAGGGGGTGGTCGAGGCGATGGAGCACGGCACGGTCGCCGGCTACCCGGTCAAGGGCGTGCGGGTGCGCCTGGTCGACGGCAAACACCACGACGTCGACTCCTCCGAGATGGCCTTCAAGATCGCCGGCTCGATGGCCTTCCGCGAGGCGATGGAGGAAGCGGAGCCCGTGCTGCTGGAGCCGATCGTCCGGCTCGCCGTCAGTTGCCCCGAGGACGTCGTCGGCGACGTGATCGGCGACCTCAACTCGCGCCGCGGCCACCCGCTGGGGATGGAGCCGAAGGGCTCGGCAACCGAGGTCAAGGCCGAGGTGCCGATGGCCGAGGTGCTCGACTATGCCCCCGACCTGCGCTCGATCAGCGGTGGCCGGGCGGACTTCTCGATGGAGTTCGACCGCTACGAGGAGGTGCCTGAGCACCTCGCTGCGAAAGTCGTTGCCGTGGCGTGACGCGTGCGGCCGGCGCATATCGGCGTCCTCAGTCGCTCGCGTGCAGAGCACGCCACGCTCCTTGCGTCCTTGATCTGCTTGGCCGCGCGCGTCACGCCATCCACTAATTTGCACTCGTGAGCTCTCGTGAAGCCTGCTCCCTTTGTGGAAGGACCATTCTCGCCGGAGAGCGCACGCGCAGCTACATCAGCCCGAAGGAGGGGCCGCGCCTGGTCTGCGAGCTCTGCCGCGAGGGCGCCGAGCGCCAGGGCTGGGTCGACCCGGCGGCTGCCGGGGCCAACGTGGGTCGCCAGGAGGCGGAACCCGGCGAGTCTCCGCAGGGGCGGCTGGAGCGGGCTATCGCTCGCTTCAACGCCAGCGACGCTGCCCGCACCGTCGCCGGCCTGATGCGGACGCTGGGCGAGCCGTCGGTCTCGGTCGGCTCTGCCGCGGGCTCTCCCAGCGAGATCCGGATCACGGTCGCCTGGGAGCTGACCTGGTACCAGTGGGGGGTGGACCTGGCGGACGAGCTGCGGCCGGTCGCCGAGCTCGACCGCGGCAGCGAG
>DATMDR010000087.1:0-16248 GCA_035557635.1 Solirubrobacterales bacterium
ACCAGCAGCTTGCGGCTGTTCGGGCAGGTGCGGGCGTTAGCGTGGATCTTCATCCGGTGTCCTCCTTGTTGGGTGGGTGGCTCGACACCCCCAGCCTTCAAGGAGGCCCGGATGAACAACGTTGTGAGGAACTACAGCTAGTCGCCGCTGGCGGCGGTCTTGGTCTCGGGCTTCTTCGAGTCGCCCGACTTCGACTCGGAGGACTTGGACTCGGAGCCCTTGGACTCGCCCGAGCCCTCGGATGAGGAGCCGCCGTTGGCGCCGCTCCCCTTCTTCCCGTAGTCGGTGTTGTGGAAGCCCGAGCCCTTGAAGTGGATCGCGACCGGGTGCAGCACGCGCACCGCTTTGGCGCCGCACTCCTGGCACTTGGAGAGCGGCTCGTCGCTCATCCGCTGGATCACGTCGAAGACGTGGCCGTTGTCGCACTTGTACTCGTAGATCGGCATCGGGAGGCGGGATTATCGCAGCCGTCGTCACAAGGCCTCACGTCTTGCCGCCCCGCTATACGGTTCCCGCGATGGCCGGCACCCCTGAGAACAGCGCCACCGAGGTGACGATGGAGGAGGTCGTCGCCCTCTGCAAGCGGCGCGGCTTCGTCTTTCCCTCCTCGGAGATCTACGGCGGCCTCGGCTCGACCTACGACTACGGCCACTACGGGGTGCTGCTGAAGAACAACGTCAAGGCCGAGTGGTGGCGGGCGATGCTGCAGGACCGCGACGACGTCGTCGCCCTCGACTCGGCGATCCTCCAGCACCCGCGGGTCTGGGAGGCCTCAGGGCACCTGGAGGGCTTCACCGACCCGCTCGTCCAGTGCCTCGGCAAGTGCAAGAGGCGCTGGCGCGAGGACCACCTGCGCGAGGACGTCGAGGCAAAAGGCGGCGACCCGGCCGCTGAGCTGCGCTGCCCCGAGTGCGGCGGCGAGCTCTCCGAGCCGCGCCAGTTCAACCTGATGTTCGAGACCCACGTCGGCCCGGTGGCGGGCGAGGGCTCGGAGGTCTACCTGCGACCGGAGACGGCACAGGGGATCTTCATCAACTTCAAGAACGTGCTCGGCTTCGCCCGCAAGAAGCCGCCCTTCGGCATCGCCCAGATCGGCAAGTCGTTCCGCAACGAGATCACCCCCGGCAACTTCATCTTCCGCACCCGCGAGTTCGAGCAGATGGAGATGGAGTTCTTCGTGCCACCAGCCGAAGCCGAGAAGTGGCACCAGGCCTGGATGGAGGAGCGCGAGCGCTGGTACACCGAGCTCGGCCTCCGGCCCGAGTACCTGCGGGTCCGCGCCCACGGCGAGGACGAGCTCTCGCACTACTCCTCGGCGACCAGCGACATCGAGTACCTCTTCCCGATCGGCTGGTCAGAGCTGGAGGGGATCGCCAACCGCGGCGACTTCGACCTGACACAGCACGCCAAGTTCAGCGGCGAGAAGCTCGAGTACTTCGACCAGCAGAGCAAAGAGCGCTACGTCCCCCACGTGATCGAGCCGGCGGCCGGCGCCGATCGCGCCACCCTCGCCTTCCTCGTCGACTCCTACGACGTCGAGGAGGTAGAGGGGCGCAAACGCACCGTGCTCCGCCTCCACCCTCGCCTCGCCCCGGTCAAGGTCGCCGTCCTCCCTCTCGTCTCCAAGGAGGGGATGCCGGAGAAGGCGCGCGAGGTCTTCGAGCAGTTGCGCCGCCGCCTGCCCACCGAGTTCGACGAGGGCGGCTCGATCGGCAAGCGCTACCGCCGCCAGGACGAGATCGGCACCCCCTGGGGCATCACCGTCGACGGCCAGACGATGGAGGACGACACAGTCACCCTCCGCGACCGCGACTCCCTGGAGCAGACCCGCGTCCCGATCGAGGGCCTGGCCGACGACCTGGCCACCCGCCTCGCCCAGCCCTGGCAGAGCCCGAAGCTGGGCTAGTCCCGGCGGGCTCGACCAAGAGGGCGCGGGCGATGGCGAGGGTCTCGCCATCGGCGGAAAGGACGGCTGAGGCGGCTTCGCTCTTGCGGCCGTCGGACTCGAGCGGCCAGGCGACGACGACGTGCTCCTCGCCTGCTTTGACGGGGGCGTCGATACGGGTCGCCTGGCGGACCAGGAAGCCGACCGGCAGCTCCTCGCGCCGCAGGTAGGCGGCGAAGTAGGTGGGGCAGTCGAGGACTCCCCAGACGATCTCGGGACGGACCAAGCCGTCGCCATCGGCCGCCCACTCGGGCGGCGTCCAGGGCGAGGCGACCATCTCGCGGCCCACGACCTCGCCGGCGAAGACGCCGAGCGAGTCCTCACGGTCCAGCCCACAGACGAAGCAGCGGCTGAACTGCCCGCCGCGCTGGCCGCGGTAGCGGCCTGCCGCCTCACGCGCCGCCTCCAGGCTCACGGGCTGCGGCGGCTCGACACCGAGATCGTCAACGGAGCGCGCCTCCGCGACCAGCGTCTCGCCGTCGCTGATCCGGATCGAACCATCACCCGCCGCGTCGATGGCCAGCTCGGTGTCGAGCGGGACCGGACTGCGCAGGCTCACCTCGGCAACGTCACCCCCGACGTTAGGGGCAATGGCTCCGGCCGAGTAGCCGCCGTTGCCGCTCTGCAGCGGTCCGTTGAAGCGGCTGGGGATCGAGATCGATTCGCTCACGGCTGTATCGAAGCACGCGCGTGGACGGCTGGCAACGCGACGCATATCCTCGCCCGATGCAGCCCAGCCTGCTCCGCGACCGAGACTTCCTCCTCGTCGCGGGCTCGGTCGGGCTCTCGGCGCTCGGCGACTGGGTCGCGATCGTCGCGCTCGGGCTCTACGTCAAGGAGGCGACCGACTCGGGGCTGGCTGTCGCGGGGCTCTGGATCTGTCTCTTCGGGCCCTCGGTCGCCGTCGCCGGATACGTGGGCCTGCTCGTCGACCGCCTCGAGGCGACACGGCTGCTGGCGGCGGTCTCCGCCCTGGGCGCCCTCGCGGCCGCCGCGCTCGCCTTCAGCAGCGGCATCGGCCTGGTGCTGGCGCTGACCGCGACGCTGGGTGTCGTCTTCGCCACCTCGCAGCCGGCTGAGTTCGCGCTGGTGCCGCCGCTCGCGGGCGAAACACGGATCCAGGAGGCGAACGGGCACGTCGAGACGGCGCGCTACCTCGGCTTCGGGATCGGGCCGCTGCTCGGCGGCCTGCTCTTCGCGGCGGGCGGGCTGGAGCTGGCGATGCTGGTCGACGCCGCCACCTTCGGTTTCGTCGCGCTCGCTGCCCTGGCTCTGAGGGTGCGGCGAGATCCCAAGTCCTTGGGCGACGCCGAGCAAACGCCCCGCGCCCGCGACGGAATCGCCTTCCTCTTCCGCGACCAGTTGCTGGCGCTGGTGATGGTCGTCGCCTTCAGCTCGCTGCTCTTCATGTCCGCCGTCTGGGTCGCCGAGCTCTTCTTCGTCGAGGACGTGCTCGGCCGTGGCGATCTCGCCTACGGCGCGATGCTCTCGATCTGGACCGCCGGCATGGCCCTCGGGGCGATGCTGCTCTCGCGACGGGTCGTCGCGGCCGCCGTCGGCGCCGTCGGCCTCGCCGCCGCCGCGATCCAGGGAGCGGCGCTGGCCCTGCCGGCGCTCTGGCTCAGCTTCGCCTTCTTCCTCGCCTGCTCGTTCGCCGGCGGCCTCGCCCATGGCCTCAAGAACGTGATGTTCCGCAGCCTGATCCACGTCCGCGTCCCAGACGACCTGCACGGCCGCGCCTTCGCCGCATACAACGGGATCCGCAACACCGCCGAGCTCGGCGCCTTCGCCGCCGGCGGCCTGCTCGTCGCTGCGATCGGGCCGCGCGGCACGCTGGCCTATGCCGGCGGGCTCTCGGCACTGGCCGGTGCGGTCGGGCTGTTCGTGCTCACGCGTCGCTACGGCGGCTTCGTCCCTACCGGACCGGTTGGGTCCCCAGAAAGCGACTCACATCCGCAGCCTCCAGCTCCAGTGCCGTAGCGGCGGGCTTGCCGATCCGGCCCAGCGGCTCGACCGTCACCTCGCCGGTGGCGTAGCCCCAGGTCGCGGTGGCGCGGCCGTCGACCAGGGCGAAGGGGCGGAAGATTCCGTTGCGGGTGACAATGTGCGTGTGGGGGCCGAGGATTGCCTCACGCGAGGTCCAGCCCAGGAGCACCGGCTCGAAGGCGCCGAGCAGGCGTGGCTCCGGGACCTGCGCCGTCGGTGGGTACTTGGCGAGATGGACCAGCCCGTCCTCCCGCTCGACAAGCTCGGATCCGATCGCCCCGAGACCGGCGCGCGCGTCGCGCAGCGGCAGCCCCGCCCAACGCGCCAGGTCGCGGTCGTTAGCCGGCGCGTGGCCGACGAGGTAGCGACGAGCCAACTCGGCCAGCGCCGCCTCCCTCTCAACCGGCTTCTGCGGGCCGAGCCACTCGGGCACGAGGACGTAGGCGTGCTGCTTGCCGATCATCGGGCCGCGCACGACGATCCCGCACACGGCGGCAAGGAAGAGCAGGTGGATCAGCGCCTGGCCCTCGGTCGGCACCCCCGCCGAGTCGAGCCGTTCGCGCAGCTGCTGCCGGGTCAGGGGGCCCTCGTCCGCCAGCGCCCGCTCGATCGTCGTCAGCGCTCGCTCGCCGTCCTCGGGCGAGACCCCCTCCTGTCGGAGCCGGCGTGCGCACGAGGTGAGCAGCGGTGGCGTGGTCAGCGCCTGCAGCCAGGGGTAGTCCTCGCTGCGCACCAGGTGCAGGGTGCCGCGGTTGAGCCAGGTGATCAGCAGCGAGCGGTCCTCGCTCAGTGCCCGGTCCACGTCAGCGGCGGTCAGCCCCGAGGTCCGGGCCCGGATCGCCAGCCGCACCGCACGGGGGTCCTGCCCCTGCACCGCGAGCAACCGCTCGGCGACCGCGACCGGATCGGGCAGCGGCGGGCCAGCGAGGCCTTGGGCGACGAACCGCTCTGCGTGGACGGACTGGGTGGCAGACACCGCAGGATGATCGCGCAGGGCTCGTTTCCGGGCTACTCGATCCCGCGCAGGTCGACCACGTAGACCACGGCGCCGTTCCCAAAGGCGAGATCGGAGGGGATGACCAGTTCCCGCCGACCGCCGACCTTCATCCCTTCCAGACCCTGATCCCAGCCGTCGATCAGCCTCCGCGAGCCCATGGTGAACGTCTCGAACGCATCGTTGGCCCAGCTGTTTTCGAACTCCCTGCCGCTCTCGTAGTAGACGCCGACGTAGTCGACGCGGATGGTGTCCCCGTCCCCGACTTCCTCGCCGTCTCCCTCCTCGATGTCGCTGACGAGGAGCCTCGTGGGGGGCCGTTCGTCAGGAATCTCGACCGTGGGCTCCGCCCGTTTGGGAGCGATCGAGTCGCCGCTGTCGGCGGCCCCCGAGTCGTCGCCTCCGCATCCGGCGAGCGCAAGGGCCACTCCGGCGACCAGAGTCGGCAGCCAGCGCCCCATGCCTACCGAGCCCCTTCCGCGGAGGATCGCTTTTCGAGCTCGAGCAGCTCGACCGTGTAGATCAGGGGTATTTCGGAGGGCGCCATGTCCGCCGGGATCTGCAGTTCCCGCCGTCCCCCGGCTCTCATCCCCACTATCCCCTGTTCGAAGCTCTCCCCATAGCGTTCCACGCCCAGCCTGAAGGTGAGTGGACTGCCTCTGAACTGGGAGGAGGAGTAGAGCAGTTTGCCGTCATAGCCGACGCCCTCGTAGTTGACGGTCAACTTGTCTCCCCTTTTCGCCTGGGGGCCCGAGCCTTTCTGCAAGTCTTCGACGACGAGTTTTTTCGGGCCGCGCGGCGGTTCGATTTTGAGCAGGTCGACCACGTAGACCACGGGCGTTTCGAAAGGAGCCAGGTCCGCTGGGATCTGCAGTTCCCGCCGTCCCCCGACTTTCAGCCCCTCCACTCCCTCTTCGAAGCCCTCGCCGAATCCTGCTTTTCCCAGCGTCATTTCGAGGGGGCTGCCGTTGCGCCAGGACGAGTAGAGCGTCTCGCCGTCCATGCCGACGCCCTCGTAGTGGATCGTCAGCTTGTCTTCCCGCTGGACCGGACGTCCCGACCCCTCCTCGAGGTCCTCGACGATGAGCTCTTTGGGCGGCTCGTCCGGCGCCTCGATCTCGGGCCTGGTCGGCTTCCCCTCATCGGCGGATCCGCTTCCGCAGGCGGCAAGCGCGAGCGCCAGGCAGAGCCCGGCTATCAGTCCGAGGTATCTCCAGGCCACCGGACCACGAGCCCTATTTGATTTCTAAGAGATCGACGACGTAGAACAGCGGCTGCCGCCCCCCCTGCGCGAGACGTTTTGGGATCCACAGTTCGCGCCGCCCCCCGGCCTTCATCCCTATCAGGCCTTCTTCCCAGCCGCGGGCAGATGCCCGGGAGCCGAGGGTGTAATCGAGCGGCCGGCCGTATCTGTAGGACGAGAAGACTTCTTTCCCGTTTTGGTCCACCCCGAGGTAATGGACCAACATCTCGTCGCCTTTCTTGACGCCCGGACCCGACCCCTCCGTCAAGTCACGGATCACGAGCCTGTCCGGCGGGTTCTGGGGAGGATCGATGTCGGGCCTGCTGTTCGGTTGCCATCCGTCGTTGGGTTCCCCCTCTTTGATCTCTAAGAGATCCACGACGTAGAACAGCGGCTTCAGTTCCTCCTGCGAGAGGTGTTTGGGCACCCACAGTTCGCGGCGGCCGCCGGCCCTCATGCCTTCCAGGCCTTCTTCCCAGCCACGGAAGTAGGCGCCCGAGCCGAGCTCCCACTCGAGCGGTTTCCCTTTGTTGTAGGTGTAGTTCGAGTAGAGCTCTTTGCCTTTGATGTCGACGCCCACGTAGTGGACCGACAGCTCGTCACCCTTCTTGGAGGTCGGACCCGATCCCTCTTCGAGGTCCTGGAGCACGAGCTGCGAGGGTGGGCTGCTCGGAGGGTTGGGGTCGGGGGTTTGCTTGGCGACCGGTTGCGTCTGCGTCGACCCCTCGACCTCATCCGAGGAGCTGGCATCGTCGCCGCCACACGCGGCAAGCGCCAGCGACACGCAGAGCACAGCGGCCAACGTCAGGTATCTCATCAGGGGGTCGCGGGCACCCGAGCGGCTCACTGGCCCGACGAGCCGGCGCCGTCTGAGGGGCCGGCGCCTCCACCCGAGGGCCCGCCGCCGCCCGAAGGTCCAGTGTTGACCTGTGGCGGGGCGATTTTGAGCAGGTCGACCACGTAGATCAGGACGCCCGTTTTGTATCCGAGCTCAGAGGGGATGATCAGTTCGCGCCGGCCGCCGACCTTCATCCCTTCGATGCCTTGCTCCCAGCCGTCGATCAGGATGCCATTGCCCTTAACGAAGCTTTCCTGCGCTTCCCCTTTCCAGCTGTTTTCGAACTCTTTGCCGTCTTTGTAGAAGACGCCGACGTAGTCCACGAAGATTTCTTCGCCGTCTTTGACTTCGGCGCCGTCGCCCTCTTCGATGTCGGTGACCACGAGCTCGTCCGGCTGCGGCTCGTCGGGGACCTCGATCGTGGGCTTGGGCCTTTTGCCGGTGTCGTCGGGCTCCGCCCCTTCCGCGTTCGCGTCATCGGGATCGGTGCTGACCTCAACCGGGATCGGGTCCGTTTCTTCCGGGTTGGTGCTTTCCGAGGCGGTGCTCTGTTCCGTGGTCGCGCCGCCGGATCCCGTCGTCTCGTTCGAGGAATCGTCGCTTCCGCATCCGGCCATCAGCAACCCCAGGCAGACGGCAATCGTCAGCATCAACGCCTTCATGGCGGCTAATACTACGAAATTTTCGACCAGAGCGAAAGCGCTCTATTTGATCACAAGCAGATCGACCACGAAGATCAGCGTTTCGCTGGGGCCGATCGCGGGCGGGGAGCCTTCTTCGCCGTAGGCGAGATCCGGCGGGATGGTCAGCTGGCGCCGGCCGCCGACCTTCATCCCTTCGACGCCCTCATCCCAGCCTTTGATCACCTGGCCGGCGCCAAGCTGGAAGGCGAACGGTTCGCGGCCCCAGGACGCGTCGAACTCTTCGCCGCTTTCGTAGCCGACGCCGACGTACTGGACGGTGACTTCGTCGCCGGCTTTCGCCTCGGGGCCAGATCCTTCGACCAGTTCCTCCTCGACCAGGACCGTCGGCGGCGCGCCCTCGGGAACTTCGACCACGGGCTTGGTTTTCGTATCCGTCGAACCGGATTGCGCGGCGGTCGTCTCTTCTCCGCCCGTATCCGTCGAGTCGTCATCGCCGCAGCCGGCAAAAGCCAGAGCCGCGCAGGCGATGAGTGCTGTCAGCAGCGCCTTCACGGCGCGCAATCCTACGCGAAGCTACGCTCGGCGGCGTGGACAGCCCATTCCTGACCTCGGTGGTGCTGCCGGGCGCGATCGGGGTGATCATGTTCAGCCTTGGGTTGACGCTCACCCGAGAGGACTTCCGGCGCGTCCTCGTCGCGCCGCGCGGAGTCGCGATCGGGATGCTCAACCTGGCGCTGATCTCGCCCCTCCTCGCCTTCGCGATGGCGGAGCTGTTCGCGCTGCCGCCCGAACTGGCGGTCGGCCTGGTCCTGCTCGGGGCGTCCCCCGGCGGGATGATGGCCAACATGCTGACGCACCTGGCGCGTGGCGACACGGCGCTGTCGGTGACGATGACCGCGATCAGCAGCGTCGGCGCGACGATCACGGTTCCGCTCTTCCTCAGCCTCGCCACCGATCACTTCAACGCCACCGGGATCGGCGACGTCAGCATGCTCGGCGTCGTCGCCCGGGTCTTCGCGATCACGGTCGTCCCGGTCGCGATCGGAATGGAGATGCGCAGGCGGCGCCCTGCCCAGGTCGCCGCCGTCTATCCGCGGGTGCAGCGCGCCTCGCTCGTCCTGTTTGCGCTCGTCGTCCTCGGCGCGATCGCCAGCGAGTACGACACGGTCGGCGAGAACCTCGCCGAGGTCGCCGGTGCGGCGCTCGCCCTCAACGTGGCGGCGATGACGCTCAGCTTCGCGATCTCGAAGCTCGCCCGCCTCGACGATCGCCAGTCGACGGCGATCGCGCTCGAGCTGGGAATCCACAACTCGGCGCTGGCGATCGCCGTCGCCGCCCCCCTCGCGGTGAACGTCGGCATCCCCGCCGCCGTCTACGCCTCCTTCATGCTCCTCACCGGTGGCGCCTTTGCCTGGGTGATGAGCCGCCGCAACGGGAGCCTGGAGGAGAAGGCGCACCGCGTGGAGCCGGCCGAGGCTTAGACTTCCGCGTGGGAGGGATGAGATGAACCTGGCCTCGACAGTCACCGAGAGCGCCGAGCGCACACCCGACAGTCCGGCGATCCGGCTCGGGGATGCCGAGCTGAGCTACGCCGCGCTCGACGACGCCAGCGCGCGACTGGCGGCGCTGCTGCGCGAGAAGGGGGTCGGGCAGGGCGACCGGGTCGGGGTGATGCTGCCCAACGTGCCCCAGTTCCCGATCGCCTATTACGGCGTGCTGCGTGCGGGCGGTGTCGTGGTGCCGATGAACGTGCTGCTGAAGCGACGCGAGATCGCTTTCTACCTCGAAGACTCGGGCGCGAAGCTGCTGCTCGCCTGGCACGGCTTCGCCGAGGAGGCGCGCGAGGGCGCAGCCAAGGCCGGCGCCGAGCTGATCGAGGTCGAGCCGGCCTCCTTTGCAACCACGCTGGCGGAGCATGAGCCGATTGGCGGCCTCGCCGACACGGCCGAGGACGACACGGCGGTGATCCTCTACACCTCGGGCACGACCGGCAAGCCGAAGGGCGCCGAGCTGACCCACCTCAACCTCGCCCGCAACGCCGAGGTCTCCAGCCGCACCACCTGCGAGATCGCCCAGGGCGACGTCGTCCTCGGCGCCCTTCCCCTCTTCCACTCGTTCGGGCAGACGGTGGGGATGAACGCCTCGCTGCGAGTCGGCGCCTGCCTGACGCTGGTGCCCAAGTTCGATCCAGGCGAGGCCCTGTCGACGATGCAGCGCGACCGCGTCACCCACTTCTACGGCGTGCCGACGATGTTCGGCGCCCTTCTCCACCACCCCGAGCGCGAGAGCTTCGACACCTCCTCGCTGCGCACCTGCGTCACCGGCGGCGCCTCGATGCCGATCGAGGTGCTGCGCGGCTTCGAGGACGCCTTCGGCGCCGTCGTGCTCGAGGGCTACGGGCTATCGGAGACCTCGCCGGTCGCCTGCTCCAACCATCCCGGCAAAGAGCGCAAGCCCGGCTCGATCGGCACCCCGATCGACGGGGTCGAGATGCAAGTAGTCGACGAGGAAGACAACCCGGTCGCCCAGGGCGAGGTCGGCGAGATCGTGATCCGCGGCCACAACATCATGAAGGGCTACTGGCAGCGCCCCGACGCCACTGAGGAGGCGATGCGCAGCGGCTGGTTCCACTCCGGCGACATGGCCCGCACCGACGAGGAGGGCTACTTCTACATCGTCGACCGCAAGAAGGACCTGATCATCCGCGGCGGCTACAACGTCTACCCGCGCGAGGTCGAGGAGGTGCTCTACGAGCACCCCAAGGTCCGCGAAGCCGCGGTCGTCGGCGTTCCCCACGACGAGTGGGGTGAGGAGATCGGCGCCGCGGTCGTACTCCACGACGGCGAGGAGCTCGCCCCCGAGGAGGTCAGCTCCTACGTTAAGGAGCGGATCGCCGCCTACAAGTACCCGCGCGTCGTCTGGTTCCTCGACGACCTGCCGAAGGGCCCCACCGGCAAGATCCTCAAGCGCGAGATCGAGCTGCCGGCCTCCGTGAGCGACGTCACCTGACGAGGACTGGCTGGCTGGCCAGGATCGCGGTAACCTGCCCCTAGGAGACCCCCGGAAGGCGCCTTCCCCAGCGGCGCCGTGTCAAAGGAGAGATATGAGCGTCGCGTCCCAGAAGCTGATGGACAACATCACCTACGAGGATCTCTACCAGCGCTGGGAGGGGGGCAACTGGAGCGCCTACGACATCGACTTCTCCGGGGACCGCAAAGGCTGGGACTCGCTCAGCGACATCCAGCGCCGCTCGGCGATGTGGATCTACTCGATGTTCTTCTACGGCGAGGACCGGGTCGCCGACACCCTCGCTCCCTACATCACCGCCGCCCCGACCGAGGAGCAGTCCTACTTCCTCGCCACCCAGCAGGTCGACGAGGTCCGTCACTCGGTCTTCTTCCACCGCTTCTTCAAGGAGGTGATCGGGGTCGGCGGCGACTCGATCCAGCAGACCCTCTCCTCCACCCTGCCGCAGCTGAACTGGGGCTACCGCGGCATCTTCGACCGGCTCGACGTGATGGCCGAGGAACTGCGCAAGGACCGCTCGCTGCCCAAGTACGCGCAGGCGATCACCCTCTACCACCTGATCGTCGAGGGCTCGCTGGCCCAGCCCGGCCAGCACTTCATCGAGGACTTCTTCGCCTCCGAAGAGACGATGCCCGGCTTCAGCGCCGGCATGTCCAACGTCTCGCGCGACGAGCAGCGCCACATCGGCTTCGGCGTCAAGGTCCTCTCCGAACTGCTCGGCGAGGGCAAGCCCGGCTGCGAGGAGAACCGCGCCGCGGTGACCGAGCTGCTGCGCGAAGTGCTCCCCTACGGCCCGGCCGTCTTCTCACCGCCCAACCTGGACCGCGAGTACACCGAGTGCTACGGCTTCTCGCTCGAGGACATCTTCGCCTTCGGCCTCAAACTGATCCGCCAGCGCTGGCGCACGATCGGCTACCCGACCGAGGAGATGCCGCCCGGCGTCTTCCCCTTCGACCCGGAGGCTTCCGAGGAGCAGGTCGCCGAGCGCCAGGTGAAGCTGATGATGGCCGGGATCCTCGGCCCGCCCGATGCCACGCCGGAGGCTTCGCCGGAGCTGCAGCGCCTCTACTTCGACGTGATCGAGCGGGTCGCCGACCCGCGGGGCGCCAACGGATCGCCGCTGGTCTACCAGTGGCGCTTCACCGACGCCGACCCCTGGCACCTGGTGATCGACAACGGCTCGACCAGGGCCGAGCCGGGCGAGGCGCCCAACCCGAACCTCGTCCTGGAAAGCAGCTGGCGCGACTGGGTCCTCTCCGGCAAGCCCGACTCCAGCCCGCTGAAGATGGTGCTGCAGCGCCGCATCCGTCCCAGCGGCTCGATCCGCGAGCTGGCCCGGATGCGCAAGGTCTTCCCAAGCTAGTAGGCGCTAAGAGATCGGCGGGCGCTTGTCTGCCCAGGGACGCTCGGCCTCAAGCTGGGCGGCTAGGGAGAGCAGCGTGGCCTCGTCGCCGTGGCGGCCGATGACCTGAAACGAGAGTGGCATCCCGTCGGCGGCGAAGCCGGCCGGGGTCGCCATCGCCGGATTGCCGAGGTGGTTCCAGGGGACGCAGTAGGGATAGAAGCGGCTCATCCCGAGCACGGTGCGCAGCGCTCCCCGGCTCTCCCAGCGACGGACCGGCAGCGCCGTGCCGCCCATCACCGGCATGACCAGCACGTCGCAGGAGTCGAAGATCGCGTTGACTCGGGCGACGTCTGCGATACGGCCGCGCATCGCGCGCTCGTAGAGGGCTTCGGGAAGGATGCTCCCGAGCCGGCCGAAGCCTCGGGTCCGCCTTTCGAGCCGCTCTGGGTGCGGCACTTCCCTGACGGTCTGTGCGACCCCGTGCAGGAACCGCGCGCTGATGTTGTCGCCGATCGCGCCCCACTCGGGATCGCGCTGGACCACCTCGTGCCCGAGCGAGCGCATCAGCTCGGCGGCGTCGGCGACGGCCCCCTTCGCGTCGTCGGAGACGGTCGGCGGCGCGATCGCGCGAGGAGCGAGCGTCGAGTAGGCGACGCGAAGCTTGCCGGGAGATTCCTTGGCCGATTCGACGAAGGGCCGATCGGGGAGCGGGGGCGCCTCGGGCTCCTGTGAGCCGCCCGAGACGATGTCGAGCCAGAGGGCGGTGTCGAGCACCGTGCGGCTGAGACATCCGAGGACGGCTAGGCCTTTCCAGCCTTCGAGCTCGGGAGCAAGCGAGACCCTGCCCCGCGACGGCTTCAGCCCGAAGAGGCCGCAGGAGGCGGCGGGGATGCGGATCGACCCGGCGCCGTCGCCGGCCGAGGCGATCGGAACCAGCCCAGCGGCGACCGCGGCGCCGGAGCCACCGCTGGAGCCACCCGGGGTTCGTTGGGGGTTCCACGGGTTGCGGGTCACACCTTGCGTCGCCGACTCGGTGAAGCCGCAGATCGCCAGCTCCGGAAGGTTCGTCAGGCCGACGATGATGGCGCCGGCCTCGCGCAGTCGGCGGATCATCTCCGAGTCCTTGCCCGCCGGCTCGGTGAAGGCGTCGGTGCCGTTCATTTTGACCTCGCCGGCGATGTCGACTTCGTCCTTGATCGCGATCGGCACGCCCAGCAGCGGCCGCTCCTCCCCAGCCTTCAAGCGTGCTTCGGCCTGCTCTGCTTCGAGCAGCGCCTTCTCGGCGAACACCTTGCGGAATGCGTTCAGCTCGGGGTCGAGACGGTAGATCCGCTCGAGGCTGAGGCGAACCAGTTCGGTCGGTGAGACCTCACCGGCCCGCACCATCTCCGCCTGCCGCGCCGCCCCGGCGAACGCAACGTCCTCACCAACCCGCACAGCCTCACCCGCTCCCATGGCCGGGATCCTAGCTGGGAACCCGTTAGGGGATATCCCGATAGAGGCGGAACGTCTTGTACTTTTTCGGCCACTCCATCCTCGGACGGCCACCCTCGTCAACCGAAAAAGTTAAGTGGAGCCTCTGTCGGGATATCCCCTTACGCCTCCGCCGGCTCAGGCTCGGCGGCCCCGCCCTCGAACGATACGTCGGGCAGCGCCCGGTCGAGCCAGGACGGCATCCACCAGTTCCACTCGCCCATCAGCTTCATCGCCGCCGGCACCAGAACCAGCCGCACCAGGGTCGCGTCGATCGCGATCGCGACGGCGCAGCCCAGCCCCAGCTCCTTGATCGAGGGAACGCCGGTGAGGACGAAGACGGCGAAGACGGAGCTCATGATCAGCGCCGCCGAGGAGATCGTGCGGGCGCTGGAGGCGAGGCCCTCGGCGACCGCCCGCTCGTTGTCGCCGTGCTCCAGGTAGCGCTCACGGATCCGGGACATGAGGAAGACCTCGTAGTCCATCGAGAGGCCGAAGACGATGGTGAAGATCAGCGGCACGTTGATCGTGTCCAGCGCACCCTGGCTTTCGAAGCCGAGCAGGCCGTCGAGCCAGCCCCACTGGAAGATCGCGACGACGACACCGAAGGCGGCGCCGATCGAGAGCAGGTTCATCAGCACCGCCTTCAGCGGCAGCAGCAGCGAGCGCAGCATCAGCATCAGGACGACGAAGCTGAGCGCGAGGACGAAGAGGACGATCTTCCACATCGAGCCACTGATCTGGGCGCGCGCATCCTGGCTGCGCGCAGTTTCGCCGCCGACGCTCACCGCCGCGCGCTCGCTCAGCGCCGCGGCCGGCACGACGCTCTCGCGCAGGCGCTCGACCAGGGCCACCGTGGCGTCGGACTCGCTGGGCGCGCTCGGCGTCGCCTTGATCAGGACGCCGTCGCCGGCGAAGGCCGGGGGCGCCACGGAGCTAACGCCCGGCGTCGCCTCGATCGTGCGGACGAAGCCGGCGACTGCGGCGCGATCTGCGGTGGGCGTCGACCCGCCGTCGAAGGTGGCGACGATCTGGACCGGGTCGGCGCCGCCGCCGACCTGCTTGCCGGCGAGCTCGTTGCCCACCCGCACGTCGCTGCCCTTGGGGAACTGCCCCAGCGCCTGCGTGCCGGTCTCCAGCGAGAGGATCGGGGAGGCAAGGAGGAGCAGTACCGCCGAGACGCCGGCGACGGCGAGCCAGGGGCGCGCCATCACGGTCGATGCCCAGCGCTCCCAGAACGCGGCGCGCTCCTCGGTAGCCGGGCCCTTGCCGCCGCCCCGCCGGAACGGACGGCGCACGAACCGCAGCGCCCGGGCGACGATGCCACCCGGCATCACCCGGTCGCCGAGCATCGCGATCAGGGCCGGCAGCAGGGTGGTCGCGGTCAGGATCGAGACGGCGACCACGGTCATCGCGCCGAGCGCCATCGAGCGCAGCGCCTGGTTGTCGACCATCCAGAGGCCGGCGAGGGAAACGATCACCGCGAGGCCGGAAAAGGCGACGGCCAGGCCGGAGGTGGAGAGCGCCTCGGCGCGCGCCTCATCACAGTCGCGCCCGGCGCGGCGCTCCTCGCGATAGCGGGCGAGGATGAAGAGTGAGTAGTCGATCGCCACCCCGATTCCGATCATCGAGGCCATGTTGGTGACGAAAACCGAGGTGGTCATCTCCAGCGAGATGAAGTAGATCAGGGCGCCGGTGACGATCACGCTGACGAAGCCAAGCGCCAGCGGTAGCGCCGCGGCGGCGAGCGAGCCGAAGACGACGAGCAGGATCAGGGCGACGATCGGGAAGCCGCTCGCCTCAGCCTTCGCCAGGTCTTCCTTGGAGAGCTCCTGCATCCCGGCCCAGATCGTCGGCTGCCCGGCGAGGTAGGGCGTGACGCCCCCCTGGGCCGTGCCTGGGCCGAGGTCTTCGCGCAGGGTGACGGCGGAGTCGACCAGTTCGTCGGGTGAGCGCTCGCTGCGCAGCGGCAGCATCGCCATGTCGGACCTGGCCAGCTGGAGCTCGGCGCGGGCAGCGGCACCGGGCGCCAGGGTCACTTCGTCGAGGCTCGTCACCTCTGCGCGAACCCGGTCGACTGCCGCGGCGCGCTCGGACCGGCCGGCGCCCGGGTCGGCTCGCAGCAGCACGACGATGCCGTCGGCGCTCTCGCCGAACTCCCGCTCGAGCGATTCGCTGACCGCCTGCGACTGGCTGCCGGGGACGTCGAAGCCGCCGCCGGTCAGGTGCTCGGTCTGCCGCGCAGCGAGGGGAAGCGCAAGGAGCATGATCGCGATCCAGGCGCCGAGAACCCAGCGGCGGCGTCGCCCGAGAAACCCTGCAAGCTGGACCATCGACTCACGCATTGGCTGGTTAGCCAGCCTCGCGCAGCGGCGACGAGCTGTCTGTGAGTTAGCTCACGCCTGGCCCCCCGCTCTAGAATCGAGACCGACATGTCTCTAGCGGCGGCCCTGGCCAGCCTCATCGGATTCGCAGTTCTGATCGCGATCCTGGTCGTTGTCGCCGAGCGCAGCCTTAGGAGCCAACGGGGTACCAAGCTCCGGCGCGGCAGAGAGGAACGCAGCGCCATGAGCCGAATCGTCACGAGGTTCACCTGGTGGGGCGGGAACCCCAGCTAGCTGACCCGCCTACACACGTTGTGAACCGCTGAGAGGCCATCCGGGCCCGCCAAGAGGCTGTGGGTGTCGAAGCTCACGACCTCGAGGAGGACCCGGATGGATGTTCACGCTAACGCCGTTCTCGGACCGGCGGGA
>DATMDR010000088.1:0-42779 GCA_035557635.1 Solirubrobacterales bacterium
TCCCGCCGGTCCGAGAACGGCGTTAGCGTGAACATCCATCCGGGTCCTCCTCGAGGTCGTGAGCTTCGACACCCACAGCCTCTTGGCGGGCCCGGATGGCCTCTCAGCGGTTCACAACGTGTGTAGGCGGGTCAGCTAGCTATTCGCTAGAGCCTCCCTAGCGACGGACTACCTGGTCGGCGAACTGGACCAGATGCTGCGCCTGGCGCAGGGAGCGCTTGAGCTGCGGCGCCGTGACGCTGATGAAGCCATAGTGCGCGGTGTCCTTGAGATTGATCAACAGACGTAGCTGGCTAGCAGCGCGTTTGCCCCCGGGCGTGATCTGATCGAGAAGCGCCTCCGCGTCGCGATGGCTATCTGAGCGAGATCGCTGACCGAGCTCCTGGCAACACGCAGCGTCGGCCGCTGCGATACCGGCAAGAACGGCGACTGAGGCCGCCACACTCCCGTACTCCAGCGACTGGTCGTCGACATCGGCAGAGAGTTCCGCAACTTCGAGAAAGCTCTTCGCGTGAGCGAGGCGCTGCCGTGCCTGCGTGGTACCGCATTCTTGAACTCTCTTCCGCTTCTGCGCCATCACAGCTGCCTCAACAGGCCTCGCGTCGATTGGCCAAAGAGGTCGACTGCGTCATGCTTGAGCTCCTCCATTATCGGGGGACGGTCCTTCTGCAGTCGGTGAAGCTCTTCCTCCGAGACATCGGCAACGCTTGCGCTGTTGCCAGTCCAACTACGAACGGATTCCGCAAGTCGATCCACTTGCTCACGCCAGGCGGGATCGTCGGCTCCAGTGGCTGCCGGCCTGACGATAAAGAGGTCGATATCGCTTGCGGCGTCCCCATCGCCGCGAGCTGCGCTGCCGAACAGCGATGCATGAACCGCTGGAACGCCCCAAGCACCGATCGCATCGCGCAATCGCTCGGTCAACTCTTCTCTCGCCCCAGCCATCTGCTCCACTGCTGGGGCTAGCAAGTGGTCCCAGTTGAGCGTGTAAAGGTTGGTCCGGCCAGCTTCGATTTGGTTGACCAGCCCATGCTCAACCAGTCGCTCGAGGACATGCTGAACGCCGGTGTTGGAGCGGCCGGCACGCCGTGCTAGCTCGCGACCGCTTCGGGGTCTCGTCGACCCGGCCAAGGCAACGAGCACGTCAGCGTCGACACCGGAGGAGATTGCCGCAAAAGGCTTAGCCACATTCATGACCTAAGTTTAGAGCAATTGATCTAAAAATAGTTAAATTGACCTATTTCTAGATAGCCGAGCAGCTCTGTGCACGCTGAGCCCTTTCAGCTTTCATGCGTGCGGCTCGTCACACGATGTTTGACATCGATCGGTGTCGGGGTAACCTCTACATGGATGCCTGCAGCGCTATGGCGCGCGGGACATGCGATGCGCGCGCTTGGCGCGCCTCTCTCTCAGCTTCGCCAATCAATGAAAGGTGATCGCAGTTGATCGATAAGCCACGTCGTGTCGCCGTGGTCGGCGGCAACCGGATTCCCTTCGCCCGCTCGAACTCGGTGTACTCGAGCGCCTCGAACCAGGACATGCTCACCGCGGCCCTGGATGGGCTGATCGACCGCTTCTCGCTCGACGGAGAGCGACTGGGAGAGGTCGCCGGCGGCGCCGTGCTCAAGCACTCGCGCGACCGCGACCTGACCCGCGAGAGCGTGCTCGGCACCCGTCTCGCGGCGGAGACCCCGGCCTACGACGTCCAGCAGGCTTGCGGCACCGGGCTCGAGACGACGATCCTGGTCGCCAACAAGATCGCCCTGGGACAGATCAATGCCGGCATCGCCTGCGGTGCCGACACCACCTCGGACGCGCCGATCGGGCTCAACGAGGACCTGCGCCGGGTGCTGCTCGACGTCAACCGCGAGAAGTCGACCGGCGGCCGGCTGAGGCAGCTGACCCGGGTGCGGCCCGGGCACATTGTGCCGGCGATCCCCCGCAACGAGGAGCCGCGCACCGGCAAGTCGATGGGCGAGCACTGCGCGATCATGGCCGCCGAGTGGGAGGTCGGCCGCGAGGAGCAGGACGAGCTCGCGGTCACCAGCCACCACAACCTGGCCGCCGCCTACGAGCGCGGCTTCATGGCGGACCTGATCACCCCCTACATCGGGCTCGAGCGCGACCAGAACCTGCGCCCCGCCTCCTCGACCGAGAAGCTGGCCAAGCTCGGCCCGGTCTTCGGCGGCGAGGAGGGGACGATGACCGCGGCCAACTCGACCCCGCTCAGCGACGGCGCCTCGGCGGTGCTGCTGGCCAGCGAGGAGTGGGCGAAGGAGCGCGGCCTGCCGATTCTCGCCTACTTCGTCGACGGCCAGACCGCGGCGGTCGACCACGTGCATAAGCGCGAGGGACTGCTGATGGCTCCCGCCTACGCGATGCCGGCGATGCTCGGCCGCAACGGGCTCGGGCTGCAGGACTTCGACCTCTACGAGATCCACGAGGCCTTCGCCGCCCAGGTGCTCTGCACGCTGCGCGCCTGGGAGGACCCGGAGTTCTGCAAGGAACGCCTTGGGCGCGACGAGCCGCTCGGCTCGATCGACCGCGAGAAGCTCAACGTCAACGGCGGCTCTCTCGCCGCCGGACACCCCTTCGCCGCGACCGGCGGGCGGATCGTCGCCAGCCTCGCCAAGGCCCTCGACGAGCGCGGCTCCGGCCGCGGCGCGATCAGCATCTGCGCCGCCGGCGGCCAGGGCGTCGTCGCGATCCTCGAGAGCGCCGGGGGTACATCGTGAGCGACCGCTACGCGCAGCTCGTCAATGCCCCGGTGCTCGGCCAGGTCGCCAGCCAGCTCGGCCTGCCGCGGCCGGCGACGCTGGAGCGTCGCCGCTCCGGCGGCCCGCTCGTCGGCGGCAAGGTGCTCTCCGGGGCGGCGCCGGGCGGACGGCTCGAGCGGCCGCTGAAGGCCGTCCTCGACCGCATCGGCGTCGAAAGGGCGGGCGCCGAGGGGCCGGCCAAGGCGCTCGTCTTCGACGCCTCGGGGATCTCGGACTCGACCGAGCTGGTCGAGCTACAGCGCTTCTTCTATCCCGGCGTCGGGCGGCTCGCCCGCAACGGCCGCGTCGTCGTCCTCGGCGCGCCCCCGGCCGAGGCCGGCTCGACCCGCGCCGCCACGGCGCAGCGCGCCCTCGAGGGCTTCGTCCGCTCACTCGGCAAGGAGGTCGGCGGACGCGGCGCGACCGCGCAGCTCGTCCTGGTCCGCAAGGGCGGCGAGGAACAGCTCGAGTCGACCCTGCGCTTCTTGCTCTCGCCGCGCTCCGCCTACGTCTCCGGCCAGGTGGTCGAGGTTGGCGAGGGAGTCGCGCCGCCGCCGGAGATCGAGTGGGAGCAACCACTGGAGGGCAAGGTCGCGCTCGTCACCGGCGCCTCGCGCGGAATCGGCGCAGCGATCGCCGAGACCCTGGCCGCGGACGGCGCCGAGGTCGTCGGCCTCGACGTGCCCCAGGCCGGCGAGGACCTGCGTCAGGTCATGACCAAGGTCGGCGGCGACGCGATCGAGCTTGACATCACCGCGACCGACGCGCCCGAGCGGATCGCCGAGCGCTTCGCCGGCGGGGTCGACGTCGTCGTCCACAACGCCGGCGTCACCCGGGACCGCACGATCGCCAAGATGCCGGAGGAGCGCTGGAGCCAGCTGATGGAGATCAACCTCTCCAGCGAGGAGCGGATCAACGACGCCCTGCTCGACGGCGGCCTGCTCGCCGCCAACGGCCGCATCGTCGGCGTCTCCTCGATGTCGGGGATCGCCGGCAACTCCGGCCAGACCAACTACGCCACCTCCAAGGCCGGCGTGATCGGGATGGTCGAAGCGCTGGCGCCGGAGCTAGCGCAGCGGGGCGCGACGATCAACGCCGTCGCGCCGGGCTTCATCGAGACCCAGATGACCGCCGCGATGCCGGTCGGCCCGCGCGAAGCGGGCAGGCGGATGAGCAGCCTCTCCCAGGGCGGCTTGCCGGTCGACGTCGCCGAGACGATCGCCTGGTTCGCCAGCCCCGCCTCGACCGGGGTCAACGGCAACGTGGTCAGGGTCTGCGGCCAGAACCTGCTGGGGGCCTGATGGCCGTTCGCACCCTGGACAGCCCGCCGAGCATCCTGCCGCTCTACGCGCGCGCCGCTTTGCCGATGATCCCCGGCGCCTCACTGTTGCCTTTTGTTCCTGGCCGCGGCAAGGAGATCCCCGAGATCGAGCTGGAGCTGACCGGGGTGCGGGCCGAGCCCGCCACGGTCGCCGCCTACTCCCGCGTCTGCGGCTTCGCCCTGCGCGACCACCTCCCCCCTACCTACCCGCAGGTGCTCGCCTTCCCGCTGCAGATGGCGGTGATGGCCGACGGCAGCTTCCCCTTCGGCGCGGTCGGGCTGGTCCACGTCGAGAACCGGATCGAGCAGCTGCGGCCGATCGGCCTGGGAGAGGAGCTGATCCTGCGCGTGCGGCCGACCGCGCTCGAACCCCATCCGCGGGGGCGGACCTTCAGCCTCGTCACCGAGGCTCGCGCCGGCGGCGAGCTCGCCTGGAAGAGCGTCAGCACGATGCTGCGCCGCGGCGGCGGCGAGCCCGCTGCCGCCGGCAAGCGCAAGGACGAGGGGCTGGACCTGGAAGCCAGCGCCGAGTGGAAGCTCGGCGACGACCTCGGCCGCCGCTATGCCGCCGTCTCCGGCGATCGCAACCCGATCCACATGCACGCGCTGACCGCGAAGCCGCTCGGCTTCCCGCGAGCGATCGCCCACGGGATGTGGACCAAGGCCCGCTGCCTGGCGTCGCTGGAGAGTCGCCTGCCCGACGCCTTTGACGTCGAGGTCCGCTTCCGCAAGCCAATCCTGCTGCCCGCGCGGGTCGAGTTCGCGAGCGCCACCCGAGGCGACTCAGTCGAGTTCGCGGTCCGCGACGCAAAACGTCAAACCCCCCACCTCGACGGCCGGGTGCGGCCGCTGGGGCCCAGTCCCAAAGCCGGGAGGAGCAACTGAGATGACAGTCACCCAGGAGAAGAGCATGGCCGAGCGCAGCATGGGGCTCGGTCTGCGCTGGCTCAACCGGCTCGCCGGTTCGGACCTGCTCGACAGGATCCGGATCCGCAAGCAGGTCGAGCGGGCGCTGTTCACCACGACCAGGAGCGGCTTCCGCTCGGCGACAGCTGCCGGGCGGACCTTCAAGGCGGCGCAGCAGCTAGGTAAACCGGCGCGCCAGGCGATCGGCAAGCCGCGCAGCCTCTTCGACGTAACGCCCGACGACGAGCAACAGATGTTCCAGGAGGCGGTGCGCGAGTTCGCCGCCAACGAGGTGCGGCCCGCCGCCCTTGCCGCCGACGCCGATCGCGAGACGCCGTCGGAGCTGCTCGCCCAGGTCAACGAGCTCGGCGTCAACATGCTCGGCGTGCCCGAGGAGCTGGGCGGGGTGATGCAAGAGCAGGCCGCCGTCACCGCAGCGCTGATCGACGAGGCGCTCGGCCACGGCGACATGGGCATCGCCTACGCGGCGCTTGCGCCCGGCGCGGTCGCGACCGCGATCGGTCACTGGGGCAGCGCCGAGCAGGAGGCGACCTACCTGCCCTCCTTCACCGGCGAGGACGTGCCCACGGCCGCCCTGGCGATCCTCGAGCCACGACCCCTCTTCGACCCGCTGAAGCTGGAGACCAGGGCACGCCGCGACGGCTCGGACTGGGTCATCGACGGGGTCAAGTCGCTGGTCGCCCGGGCCAGGGAGTGCGAGCTCTTCGTCGTCGCCGCCGAGACCGAGGAGAACGGCCCGGCCCTCTTCGTGATCGAGTCCGGCGCCTCCGGCCTCTCGGTCGAGGACGAGCCGGCGATGGGACTGCGCGCCGCCGCGACCGGGCGCTTGGTGCTCGAGGGCGCACGTGTCCCCGAGGGCGCGCTGATGGCCGAGGGCAAGCGCGAGGCCTACGTCGAGTGCGTCGAGCGTGCCCGCATCGCCTGGTCCGCGCTCGCGGTCGGTGCCTCGCAGGCCGTGCTCGACTACGTCATCCCCTACGTCAACGAGCGGACCGCCTTCGGCGAACCGATCTCCAACCGCCAGGCGGTCGCCTTCGCGGTTTCCGACATCGGGATCGAGACCGACGGGATGCGCCTCGCCGTCTACCGGGCGGCGAGCCGCGCCGACCAGGGCGAGAGCTTCTCTCGCGAGGCGGCGCTGGCCCGGCGGCTCTGCGCCGCGAAGGGGATGAAGATCGGCTCTGACGGCGTGCAGCTGCTCGGCGGCCACGGCTTCGTCAAGGAGCACCCGGTCGAGCGCTGGTACCGAGATCTCCGCGCAGCGGGCGTTATGGAGGGCGCCCTGCTTGTCTAGGCGCCGCCCGACGAGCGAAAGGCAGAACATGATCAACCTAGAGATACCGAAGAAGTTCAAGCCGCTGGTCAGCCAGGCCAACCAGGTCGCGACCGAGGTCTTCCGGCCGATCTCCCGCAAGTACGACGTGGCCGAGCACGAGTACCCGAAGGAGCTGGACATGCTCGCCTCGCTGATCGACGGGATGAACGAGGGCTCAGACAGCGCCGCCGGCGCCGGCGGCGTGCGCCGCGAGTCGAACGGCAACGGCGACGGCGGCAACCGCAACGGCTCCAACCTCTCCACCGTGCTCGGCATCATCGAGCTCTGCTGGGGCGACGTCGGCCTGCTGCTCTCGATGCCCCACCAGGGGCTCGGCAACTCGGCGATCGCCTCGGTGGCGAGCGACGAGCAGCTCGAGCGCTACGGCGGCAAGTGGGCGGCGATGGCGATCACCGAGCCCGAGGCGGGCTCGGACTCGGCCTCGATCCGCACCACGGCCGAGCTCGACGGCGACGAGTACGTGCTCAACGGCGAGAAGATCTTCGTCACCTCCGGAGACCGCGCCGACCTGATCGTGGTCTGGGCCTCGCTTGATCGCGAGCAGGGCCGGGCGGCGATCAAGTCGTTCATCGTCGAGCGCGACAACCCGGGCCTGAAGCTCGACCGGCTCGAGCACAAGCTCGGGATCCGCGCCTCTGACACCGCCAACTTCACGCTGCAGGACTGCCGCGTGCCGAAGGAGGCGCTGCTGGGCAGCCCCGAGATCGACATGAAGGCGGGCTTCGGCGGCGCGATGCAGACCTTCGACAACACGCGGCCGCTGGTCGCGGCGATGGCGGTCGGCGTCGCCCGCGCCTCGCTGGAAGAGACGCGCAGGCGCCTCGAAGAGGCCGGTGTCGAGATCGACTACGCGACGCCGGCGCTCTCACAGCACGCCGCCGCCGCTCGCTACCTTGAGATGGAGGCCGACTACGAGGCGGCGCGGCTGCTCACCCTGCATGCCGCCTGGATGGCCGACAACGGCAAGCCCAACTCGCTGCAGGCCTCGATGGCGAAGGCGAAGGCGGGACGCACCTGCGTCGACGTCTCGCTCGGTTGCGTCGAGCTCTGCGGCAGCGTCGGCTACGGCGAGAACGAGCTGCTCGAGAAGTGGGCGCGCGACGCGAAGATCCTCGACATCTTCGAGGGCACGCAGCAGATCCAGCTGCTGATCGTGGCCCGCCAGCTGCTCGGCAAGAGCTCGGCGGAGCTGCGCTAGGCCTGGGGGGCGGCGGGCTGGAGCGCGGCCAGCGCTTCGGCCCGCAGCCGCTCGGGCAGGACGACCATCTCCCGCAGCGCCTCCAGCACCTCGGGGTCGCCCTCGATCTCGACCTCGGGGCTGGCCGGTGCGGCGCCGACTATGGCCGCCATCACTCCCCGCGGCGGCCCGTAGAGGGTCAGGTCGGGATCGGAGGCCTTGCCGCGCTCGGCGTCGATCCAGCCGTTGGCGATCCGCAGCCGGAAGGACTGGCCTTCGCTGCGCAGCTGCAGCGAGATCGAGGCGTCAGCCGGCGGCCGCAGGATCACCCGCAGCGAGTTGGGCAGGTGAGAGGGCTCGATCGCCTCGACTTCGGCGGCACGGAAGAAGTTCAGCCCCCAGCGACCGAGCTCGAGCAGCGGCCCCTCAAGTTCGCGGCCGACCGCGGTCAACTCGTAGGCGGTCGCGGCGGCAGGAGGATCGAGCTCGGAGCGACGGACGATGCCGTCCTCCTCGAGCTGGCGCAGCCGCTTGGTCAGCACGTCGGTCGGGGCGCCGCCTACGGCCCGAACCAGCTCGGAGAAGCGCAGCGGGCCGAGCGCGAGCTCGCGCACGATCAGGAGCGCCCAGCGCCCGCCGATTCGGTCGAGAGCCCCCGCGAGACTGCATGACTGGCCGTAGTTGCGCGGCGACACAGGAGGATCTTAGCATTCGATTTGTAATTCAAAGCACTCACTTTGAATTCTGGTACATTCCCCGCTCGTGACCCCCTCACGTTTCCCCGAGCGCTCGCGTTGAAACTTCGATGAGCCGGATCGCCGACCTCACCTGGAAGCACCCGAAGCTCGTCCTCGCAGCCGTCGCGGTCTTCGTCCTGATAGCCGCCGCCGCAGGCCGCGACGTCGAGAGCCACCTTAAAGCGGCCGGCTTCACCGACAGCGGCTCGGAGAGCGAGCAGGCCACAAGGCTGCTCGGAGGCGCGCTCGGCTACGACCCGAACCCGGCGATCGTGCTGGTCGTCCGCTCTCCCGGCGGCGGCCCGCTCAACCCGGGGAACCCCACCGTACGTCGCGAGGTCGACCGGCTCAGCAAAGGCATGGCGCAAGTCGAGCACATCGGCCGGGTCGTCAACCCGCTGCGCGACCGCCGCGCCGGCACTGCCCTGATCGCCCGCGACGGGCAGTCGCTGGCGATCACCGGCCACCTCTCGAACGGGGACGTCGAGGACGCCGGCGGCGTCGCCGCGGAAGCGGTCGAGCCCCTGGCTTCCGCGAGCTCGCTCGACGTCGCGATGGGCGGCTTCGCGCCCGGCTTCAACGAGACCAACGACCAGACCCGCAAGGACCTGACCAAGGCCGAGCTGATCGCCTTCCCGATCCTCGCCCTCCTGCTGCTGTTCGTGTTCCGCGGCGTGGTCGCCGCCGGGATCCCGCTGCTGATCGGGGTGATCTCGATCGTCGGCACCCTGCTCGTACTGCGGATCATGTCCGGGTTCGTCGACACCTCGCTGTTCGCGCTCAACATCGCGACCGGGCTCAGCCTCGGCCTCGCGGTCGACTACGCGCTGCTGCTCGTCTCCCGCTACCGCGAGGAGATCGGGCGCGAGGGGCCGACCCGCGAGGCGCACCGCCGCACCGTCAAGACCGCCGGTCGCACGGCGGTCTTCTCCGGCCTCACCGTCGCCGCCGCGATGGCGGCGCTGATCGTGATGCCGCAGCGCTTCCTCTACTCGATGGCGGTCGCCGGCACGGCGGTGGCGCTGCTCTCGGCCCTGATCGCGATCCTCGTCGTGCCCTCGATGCTGGCCCTGCTCGGAACGCGGATCGACGCTCTCTCGATTCGCCGCGGCCCGGCCGTCTCCGACACCTCCGACGGCTGGTACCGGCTGGCCCGCGGCGTGATGCGCCGTCCGGTCGCGGTCGCCCTGGCCAGCTCGGCGCTGCTCTTGGCCGCAGCGTCGCCGCTGCTGTGGACGACGCTGACAGGGCCCAGCGCCGAAGCCGTGCCGCCCGGACAACCGTCCTACGACGCTTACGAGTACCTGGAAGCGCACTACCCGCGCGACGTCACCGAGGCGGCGACCATCGCCATCGACGGGCGTGCCGCACCGGCGCAGCTGGCCGGCTTCCGCCGCCGCGCCGAAGCGGTCGACGGGGTCACCCGCGGGGCGCCCTTCACCCGCACCCCGGGCGACGTCGCCTACGCCAACTTCGCCCTCGACGGGCCGGCGCTCTCCGGCGCCTCCCAGGACTCGCTGCGGGAGATCCGCGGCCTCAGTCCGCCCGGCGCCTCGGCCGTGCTCGTCTCCGGCAACACCGCTCGCTTCATCGACCAGAAGCAGAGCCTGGCCGATCACGCACCGCTGGTCGTCGCGATCGTCGCCCTCACCACGCTGATCCTGCTCTTCCTGCTCACCGGCTCGGTCTTGCTGCCGCTGAAGACGCTGCTAATGAACACGCTGACCCTCGGTGCGACGCTCGGCATCCTCGTCCTCTCCTTTCAGGAGGGCTGGCTGACGGGACTGCTCGACTACACCGGCCCCGAAGCGGTCGAGGTGACCAGCCTGGTCTTTCTCTTCGCCGTCCTCTTCGGCCTCGCCACCGACTACGCGGTGCTGGTGATGGCGCGGATCAAGGAACGGCGTGACCTCGGCGACGACAACGAGGAGGCGGTCGCGATCGGGATCGGTCGCACCGGGCGCGTGATCACCGCCGCGGCCGTGGCGATCGCCGTCGTCTTCCTCGCCTTCGCCGTCAGCTCGGTCTTCTTCGTCAAGCAGATCGCGATCGGGATGGCGGTCGGTGTGCTGCTCGACGCGACGATCGTCCGCGCCCTGCTCGTCCCCTCGCTGATGCGGCTCTTCGGCGAGTGGAACTGGTGGGCGCCGAAACCGCTGGCCCGCTTCCAGCAGCGGTTTGGCTTCTCGGAGTCCGAGCCGGTTGAGACCGCTCCGGGCGAGTCCACCGCCTGAGCCGCGTTCGCTGTTTGTGGCGCTCACCGCCACAAACAGCGAACTGACCCGCCCATCACTCTCGCGTGAGGCAAACTGCCGCGCGTGAACTTCATCGAGGACGTGGTCGAGCGCTTCCCGGCCGCGCGGCCGGCGCTGATCGAGGTCAGCGCCGAGGGCGAGCGGCGGGTCCACCACTTCGGCGAGCTGTTCGCCCGCTCGGCCGGGCTCTCCGGCGCCTTCGCCGCGCGGGGCGTCGAGCGCGGCGACGTGGTGATGACCCTGGTCAGCAGCCGGGTCGAGTGGGTGCTGACGATGCTCGCCTGCTGGCGGATGGGCGCAGTGGCGCTTCCCTGCAACCCGCAGCTGCGCCGCAAGGACCTCGAGCTGCGGGCGCGCGCCGCCAGCCCGAAGCTGGCGGTCGGCGAGACGCGCTACCTGGGCGAGCTGCCCGACGGCATCCCCTACATGGACATGCAGGAGCTGGCGCGGGTCTTCGACGAGGACCTGCCGCAGGAGGCGCCGGTCGAGGCCGAGCGGCTCGACCCGGAGGATCCGGCGGCGATCGTCTTCACCTCCGGGACCACCGGCGAGCCGCGCGGCGTCGTCTACCCGCAGCGCTACCTGCTCGGGCAGGAGCTCCAGGCGAGGCACTGGTTCGGCGCCCGCGAGGGCGAGATCGCCTGGTGCACGGCGGCGCCGGGCTGGGCGAAGTCGACCCGCAACGCCTTCGTCGCGCCCTGGCTCGGCGGCGCCGTCGCGGTCCTCCACGACGGTCGCTTCGACCCGGCCGAGCGCCTCGGCATCTGCGCCGAGCTCGGCGTCAACGTGCTCTGCCAGGCGCCGACCGAGTACCGCATGCTCGCCGCCCGCTCCGAGCTCACCCCGGTCCCCTCGCTGCGCCGCTTGGTCTCGGCCGGAGAGCCGATCGAGCCCGAGGTGATCCAGCGCTTCCGCGAGCGCCTCGGCCTCGCGATCGGCGACGGCTACGGGCAGACCGAGACGGGTGCCGTCTGCGGCATGCGCCCCGGCGAGGACGACCCCGCCCGCGACGGCTCGATGGGCCGGCCCCTGCCCGGGCTCGAGACCCGCGTCCTCGACGGCGAGCTGCAGCTGCGCGCCTCCTCCTCCCCCACCTTCTTCTCCCATTACCTCGACGGCGAGCGCCTCGGGGGCGAGTGGTGGCCGACCGGCGACCGGGTGCGCGAGGACGAGGAGGGATACCTCTGGTTCGAGGGCCGCAGCGACGACCTGATCCTCTCCTCCGGCTACCGGATCGGCCCCTTCGAGGTCGAGTCGGCGCTGGTCTCCCACCCCGCCGTCGCCGAGGCGGCCGCGGTCGCCGCCCCTGACCCCGAGCGCGGCGCGGTGGTACGGGCGATCATCGTCCTCGACGCCGACCACGAGCCCTCCGACGAACTGGCCCGCGAGCTGCAGGAGCACGTCAAGGCCCAGACCGCCCCCTACAAGTACCCGCGCATCGTCGAGTTCGCCGCCGAGCTGCCGAAGACCAACAGCGGCAAGATCAAGCGAGCCGAGCTGCGCCAGAGCTAGATGTCGCAGCGCGAGATGCTGGTGCCTCTCTCCGTGAACTAGCGTCGCACGCGCGCTCCGCGCGCTTAGCGACCGAGATGGAGCGCGGCTGACGCCGCGCTAGAAACGGATTGCATTTCCGCCGCCTGTCGGCGACGTTCCCGGAGAGGGGCACCAGCATCTCCTCACGCACACCAGCTTCGAGCTCCCGAAACCGAGCTCTAACTGAGCTGCCGCAGCCCGTTGAAGGAGCCCGGTCGTTCTCCAGTCGAATGTCGCCGACAGGCGGCGATATGCAATCTGTCCTTTGCGCGGCGTAGCCGCGCTCGAACTTCGGCGCTAAGGCCGAAGGCCGTGCGCCCTCAATTCGACTGGAGGACGACCGGGCTCCTCTATCGGAGCGGGAGATCAACCATCTAGGCTTGAAGTCGTGGAGCAGATCGACCGCAAACGGGTCGCGGCGCTGACCGAGGCCCAGCAGGAGCAGTTCCGCAACCGCACCGGGCAGTCGGCGAAGACCTTCGAGCGCGCCGTCAAGACGATGCCGAACGGCGTCCCCTCCTCCTTCCAGGAGAACGACCCCTGGCCGACCTACATCGAGCGCGGCAAGGGCAGCCGGGTCTGGGACGTCGACGGCAACGAGTACGTCGACTTCCACAACGGTTTCGGCGTGATGTGCATCGGCCACGCCAACCCAACCGTCGGCGCCGCGGTCAAGGCGCGGATCGACGAAGGCACCCACTTCGCCGCCCCCACCGAAGGCTCGATCGCCGTCGCCGAGGAGCTGACGCGCCGCTTCGGGCTGCCGCAGTGGCGCTTCAACAACTCCGGCACCGAGGCGACGATGGACGCCGTCCACCTCGCCCGTGGCGCCACTGGGCGCGACACGATCCTCAAGATCGAGGGCTCCTACCACGGCCACCACGACTCGGTGATGGTCTCGGTCTACCCGCCGCTGGAGGCGCTCGGCGCTCGCGACGATCCGGTCAGCGTCCCCTACGGCGGCGGCACGCCGCGGGCGCTGACCGAGCTGACCCGCGCCGTCCCTTTCAACGACGCCGACGCTCTCGCGAGCGTGCTGGAGAAGATCGGCGAGCAGGTCGCCGGGCTGATCATGGAGCCGGCGATGATGAACATCAACATCATCCCGCCGCGCGAGGGCTACCTGGAGCGGGTCCGCGAGCTCACCGCGCAGCACGGGGTCAAGCTGATCTTCGACGAGGTGAAGACCGGCTGCACGATCTCCGCTGGCGGCGCCACCCAGCGCTTCGGCGTCACTCCCGACGTGATCACCCTGGCCAAGGCCAGCTGCGGTGGCTACCCCGGCGGGGCGATCGGGATGAGCGAGGAGCTAGCGACGATCGTCGCCGACGGCACGGTCAAGCAGTACGGCACCTTCAACGGCAACCCGCTGGTGATGGCAGCGGCCGAGGCGACCCTGACCCAGGTGCTGACCGGCGACGTCTACGAGCGCTTCGAAGCCACCAACCGGCGCCTGCTCGACGGCTGCCAGCAGATCGTCGACTCATACGGCCTGCCCGCCTACACCGAGGGCCTCGGGGCCAAGGGCTGCGTGGTCTTCTCACCGGAGCGGATGTACGAGTACCGCGACTACCTGAGCAAGGTCGACGAAGAGCTCTCGACCCTGGCCTGGCTCTACCACATGAACCACGGCATCTTCATGACCCCGGGGGTCGAGGAGGAGTGGACCCTCTCGGTCGCCCACACCGACGAGGACCTGCAGCGCTATCTCGACGCCTTCGAGGCGTTCGCGCAGGACCTCGCGCAGAGCTGAAAGCGCACCGCTGCCGCTAAGCCGCGGCCAGCGCCTCGTCGATGGCGACCGGCTTGCCGAGGTGGAAGCCCTGGGCCATGTCGACGCCGTACTCGCGCAGCATCTGGGTTGTGGCGTCATCCTGGACGTACTCGGCGATCGTCGTCTTGCCGAGGCCGCGGGCGATCTGGACGATCGCCTGAACCGTGAGCTGGTCGGCGTCGTTGCGCGGCATGTCGCGGATGAAGGCACCGTCGATCTTGATCACGTCGAAGGGAATCGATTTGAGGTAGTGGAAGGAGCCGAAGCCGGCGCCGTAGTCGTCGATCGCCACCTGGCAGCCGAATTCGGTCAGCCGGTCGGCGAACCCGGCCGCCGCCTGGTAATCGCCGACCCGCGCCGTCTCGGTGATCTCGAAGGTGCAGCGGGAGGGATCGGCGTCGCCTTCGTCGAGGCGACGCTCGATGAACTCGATCACCGAAACGTCGGTGAGCGAGGCGCCCGAGAGGTTGACGTGCAGCGAAACCGGCTCGCCGGCGCGCTCACGCTCGGCCAGCAGCTCGAGGGCGCGGGCGACGACCCAGCGGTCGAGCTCCTGGACCATCCCCGAGCGCTCGGCGGCGCCGATGAAGGAGGCGGCGGGAAGCAGCTCGCCGTTGTCGCCAGTCATCCGCAACAGCAGCTCGTAGCGCTCGATCCCGCCCGAGGCGAGGCTGCGGATCGGTTGGGTGTGGAGACTGAGCCGGTCGTGGGTCAGCGCTTCGCGGATCCTCGCCGTGGTGGTCTGCTTGACCCGGTCCTGGGCGCGCCGCGGCTCGTCGGGGTCCTGGAAGAGCGCGATCTGGTTGCGCCCTTCCTCCTTGGCCCGGTACATCGCCTGGTCGGCGGCGACCAGGACGGCCTCGGCGCCGACGTCCCGCTCGCCGCCGAACATCGTGATCCCGACGCTGATCGTCGCATTCTCGGTGTCGGGCAGCGGTGCTGCGCTCTCGGCGACCTGGGCGCGCAGGTCCTCGCCGAGCTGGACGGCGCCATCGGTGTCGGTCTGCGGCACCAGCACCGCGAACTCGTCGCCGGAGAGGCGGGCGACGATGTCGGTGGTCCGCACCCGCTCGCGCAGGATCGAGGCGATCCGGCGGATCAGGTTGTCGCCGGCGTGATGGCCGAGCGCGTCGTTGACCGCCTTGAGCCCGTCGATGTCGATGATCATCACCGCGCCTTGACCGCCGTAGCGGGCGCTGAAGGAGACGAACTGGTCCAGTTCGGCGCGGAAGCGGCGCCGGTCGAGCAGGCCGGTGAGCGAGTCGTGATCGGCGATGTAGCGCAGTTCGGCCTCGGTCTTCTCGGCTTTGGCGAGAGCGCTGCGCACGATTTCCCGATCCTCGGGATCAAGCTTTGCCAGCACCACCTCGATCGCCGGATCGCTTTGAGCAAGAAGCTTTTCGTAAGTCACTCTGCTTGAAGTTAACCTCTCCAGACCGCATCGGAGCGCCCTTTGCACGGGTTCCCCCAGTATTCGACGACCCCTGCTCCCCATTAGTGAGCGATTGCGCCACACGGGTAGCCTGGGCTTAATGACAAACCGTCTGTCGCAGGAGACCAGCCCGTACCTCTTGCAGCACCGCGACAACCCGGTCGACTGGCATCCCTGGGGCGCCGAGGCACTCGAGCGCGCGCAACGGGAAGACCGGCCGATCCTGCTCTCGGTCGGCTACTCCGCCTGCCACTGGTGCCACGTGATGGAGCGTGAGTCCTTCGAAGACCCCGAGACCGCCGCCTACATGAACGAGCACTTCGTCAACGTCAAGGTCGACCGCGAGGAGCGCCCCGACGTCGACGCTCTCTATATGGAGGCGGTGCAGACGATCAGCGGCCAGGGCGGCTGGCCGATGACGGTCTTCCTCGACCCCGAGGGAGTGCCGTTCTACGGCGGTACCTACTTCCCGCCCGACGAGGGCCGGGGGATGCCGAGCTTCCGCATGGTGATGGAAGCGGTGGTCCAGGCCTACCACGACAAGCGCGAGGAGCTGCGTGAGAAGGCGCCGCAGATGCGGACCCACCTCGGCGCCTTGGGCCGGGTCGCGCCGGCCCCCGAGCCGCTCGACACCGCCGTGCTCGACGCTGCGGTCGCCGCGCTCGTGGCCCGCGCCGACCTCGAGCGCGGCGGCTTCGGCGGGGCGCCGAAGTTCCCGCCCGCCTCGGCGCTGGAGCTGCTGCTCGCCCGAGGGGAGCGGCAGGTGGTCGAGACGACGCTCGACGCGATGCTGGCCGGCGGCCTCTACGACCAGCTCGGTGGCGGCTTCGCCCGCTACTCGGTGGATGCGGCCTGGCTCGTCCCCCACTTCGAGAAGATGCTCTACGACAACGCGCTGCTCGCCCGTGCCTACCTGCACGGCTGGCAGGTCCTGGGCCACGAGCGCTACCGCCGGGCCTGCGAGGAGACGCTCGACTGGGCGCTGCGCGAGATGCGCGGCCCGGAGGGAGGCTTCTACTCCGCCCTCGACGCCGACTCCGAGGGCGAGGAGGGCCGTTTCTACGTCTGGACGCCGGAGGAGATCCGCGAGGTGCTGGGAGCAGAGGCGGATCCGGTGATCGATTTCTACGGGGTCACCGAGCGAGGCAACTTCGAGGGCCGCAACATCCTCCACCTGGCCGGCGGTGCTGGCGGGGCCGAGCCCGCAGGCCTGGCCGAGGCGCGACATGCCCTCTACCAGGCGCGGTCGAAACGAGTCTGGCCGGGCCTCGACGACAAGCGGCTCACCTCCTGGAACGCGTTGATGCTCACCGCCCTGGCCGAGGCGGGAGCGGTCCTCGGCCGCGAGGACTACCTCGACGCCGCCCGCGAGTGCGCCGAGTTCGTGCAGATCTCGTTGCGCGACGAAGAGGGACGGCTGCTGCGCACCTACAAGGACGGCCGCGCCCACCTCAACGCCTACCTCGAGGACCATGCCTTCCTGCTCGAGGCGCTGCTGACCCTCTACGAGGCCAGCTTCGAGCAGCGCTGGTTCGAGCGGGCGCAAGAGCTGGCCGAGACGACGATCGCCCGCTTCGGCGATCCCGAGCACGGCGGCTTCTTCTCGACCTCGGACGACCACGAGACGCTGATCGCCCGCCGCAAGGAGGTCGGCGACCACCCGATCCCCTCCGGCAACAGCTCGGCGGCGATGGGCCTGCTCCGCCTCGCCGCCCTGACCGGGGAGCGGCGCTACGAGGAGCAGGCGGAGGGCGTCTTCCGCCTCTTCGCCACCTCCGCGGCACGGCACCCCGAGGCCTTCGCCCACCTGCTGCGCGCCCTCGACTTCCACCTCTCCCCCACCAAGGAGGTCGCCCTGGTCGGCGACGACCTGAGTGAGCTGGCGGCAATCGTCCGCTCCCCGTTCAGGCCACACCTGGTCCTCGCCGGCGGGCCCGAGGGGGCCGCCACGCCGCCGCTCCTCCAGCACCGGACCACGGTCGACGGCAAGCCCGCCGCCTATGTCTGCGAGCACTTCACCTGCCGGCAGCCGGTGACCGAACCGGAGGCGCTGGCAGACCTGCTCTGAGTCGGCGCGCCGCATTTGCAAGGATGCCCGCAGTGCGCGGCTCCCTCTTCACCTTCCCCGCAGGTCGCCGAGCAAAGTGGGTCGTCTTCGCGATCTGGTTCCTGGCGATCTTCATCGCCTCCGGCCCCGCCAACCTGCCGGGCAAGTTCGAAGAGGCGGAAAGCAACGAGGCGACCTCATACCTGCCGGGCGACGCCGAGTCGACCCACGCCCTCGACGCCACCGAATCTCTGCAGAACGGGGAACTCGCCCCGGCGGTGATCATCTACCGCCGCGAGGCCGGCCTGACCGCCGCCGACCGCCGCACGATCGTCGAGAACGTCGAAGCGATGACGGAGGAGCGCTACCCAGGAGTCGTCGCCGACGGCGCCACGGCGGCCGCGGGAGGCAAAGCGCCCGGCACGAGCGGCGCCGTGCAGCAGGCGCCCGCCCCCGTCCAGTCGGCCGAGTGCGGCACCTCGACCTCGACGATCCCGGGCCAGCCCGCCGATTACGCGCCGTTCGTCGGCCCACTCTGCTCCAAAGACGGCAAGGCGGCGATCGTCACCGCCTACATCGCGGGCAACGGCGAGGGCGACCGCATCCTCGACCCGGTCGAGGACTGGCGCGACGCGATCTCTGACCCCGGCGGCGGCCTCGAGGTGAAGATCACCGGTGGCGCCGGCTTCTCCGCCGACGCGATCGAAGTCTTCGAAGGCCTCGACGCCACCCTGCTGCTGGCGGCGCTCAGCCTGGTGATCTTCCTGCTGATCGTCATCTACCGCTCGCCGATGTTCTTCTTCATCCCGCTCGCCGCGGTGGTCTTCGCGGAGACGCTCTCGCGCTCGATCGGGTACGGGGTCTCGGAGCTGGGGGTGACGATCAACGGGCAATCGAGCTCGATCATGTCGGTGCTCGTGCTCGGCGCCGGGACCGACTACGCGCTGCTGCTCGTCTCCCGCTATCGGGAGGAGCTGCACCACACGGTCGACCGCCACGAGGCGATGCGCACGGCGCTCGCCTCGGCCGGGCCGGCGATCTTCGCCTCGGCGGCGACGGTGATCGCGGCGCTGCTCTGCCTTCTGATCGCAAAGGTCAACGGCACCGCGG
This sequence comes from Solirubrobacterales bacterium, assembly GCA_035557635.1. GTDB lineage: Bacteria > Actinomycetota > Thermoleophilia > Solirubrobacterales > 70-9 > VRUE01. The sequence continues at coordinate 18,406 of DATMDR010000088.1, forward strand.
GGCTGGGGCCGATCGCGGCGATCGGGATCGCCTGCGCGGCGCTCTCGATGCTGACCCTGCTGCCGGCGCTGCTGACGATCTTCGGCCGCCGCGCCTTCTGGCCCTTCGTCCCGCACGCGCCGGAGACAGCCCCCAGCATCGACCAGGTCTCCGACCGCGCTCGGCAATCGATCGTCGAAGGCTCGGGCTTCGGTGCCTTCGTCCGGGTCGCACTCGCCTGCCTGCTGGTGCTGATCCTGCTGCCGGTGGTCCTGCTCAACTGGGTCCTGCGGATCCTCAGCGGTCGTCGCATCCCCTCGCTGATCGTCGGGCCGCTCGACCGCGCCGTCTTCACGCCCTACGAGGTGCGACGCCACCAGCTCGAGCACGCCGTCGACGCGACGCACGGGTTCTGGAAACGGGTCGGCGACCGTGTGGCTCTCTCGCCCAAGCGCGTGATGGGCGGATCGGTCGCCGTCCTGCTGGCCCTCTGCGCTGGCTTCGCCTTCTTCTCGACCGACCTGACCAGCGAAGACGCCTACCGCACCGAAGTCGAATCGGTCGAAGGCCAGAACCTGCTCAGCAAGAGCTTCCCATCGGGAGCGACCGCCCTCACCGACGTCGTCGTCAGCGACAGCGGCGAAGTGGAAGCGGTGAGGAAAGCCGTCGCGGGCGTGAACGGCGTCGAGTCGGTCTCGCAACCGGTCGCGCAGGGGCCGCCCGGCGTCCTCGTCCAGGCGACCCTGGCACCCGATCCCTACTCGACCGAGGCCTTCGACACGGTCGAACCGATCCGCGATGCCGCCCAGGCCGCCGCGCCGAGCGCCCTGGTCGGCGGGCCGACGGCGATCGAATTCGACGTCCGCGACGCGGCGGGCTGGGACTCGATCGTGATCCCGCCGATCATCCTCCTCGTCGTCCTGCTGATCCTGATCGCCCTGCTGCGCGCGGTGGCGGCGCCGCTGGTCCTGATCGGAACCGTGATCCTCAGCTTCCTCGCCGCGCTCGGCGTCGGCTACTTCGTCTTCGACGTGATCTTCGGCTTCCCCGGCTCCGACCCGTCCCTGCCGCTTTTCGCCTTCGTCTTCCTGGTCGCGCTGGGGGTCGACTACAACATCTTCCTGATCGCCCGCGCCCGCGAGGAGACGATCAAGCACGGCTCCGAACAGGGCATCCTCCGCGCCCTCGCGGTGACCGGCGGCGTCATCACCAGCGCCGGCATCGTCCTCGCCGGCACCTTCTCGGTGCTCGCCGTCCTCCCCCTCACCTTCCTCACCGAGATCGGCTTCGTCGTCGCCTTCGGCGTCCTCCTCGACACCTTCCTCGTCCGCAGCGTCCTCGTCCCCTCGATCGCCCTCACTATGGGCGACAAGTTCTGGTGGCCCTCCGCCCTCTCAAGACCTAAGGACGAGACCGGCGTCCCCAGCCCCGCCGGCGAGCGAGAGCCGGTCGGTCGCTAGCGCTCTTCCCCGCGGGTGGCGCGGTAGGGGGAACCACCCCTGAGGAAGCTTTAGCTACCGGAAGGGGTGGTGGGTCCCTGCCGCGACAGGACCCGCGGGGTCAGAGCACCGGCAGGAAGTTCTCGATCTCGTAAGGAGTGACTTGGACGCGGTACTCGTCCCACTCCTGCCGCTTGATCTCGACGAAGCGGCGGAAGGTGTGCTCGCCGAGCGTGCGCAGCACCAGCTCCGACTCGGCCGCGACCTCGATCGCCTCGCCCAGCGTCGCCGGCAACTGCTCGATCCCCTGCTGAGTCCGCTCCTCGGTCGAGAGGTGGTAGAGGTTCTGCTCCATCGGCTCGGGCAGCTCGTAGCCCTTCTCGACCCCTTCCAGCCCCGCCTGCAGCATGCCGGCGAAGCAGAGGTAGGGGTTGCAGGCGGGGTCGGGGCAGCGCAGCTCGGCCCGCGTGGCCCCCTCCTTGCCGGGGTGGTAGAGCGGCACCCGGATCAGCGCCGAGCGGTTGCGGCGTGACCAAGCGAGGTAGACCGGCGCCTCGTAGCCGGGGACGAGCCGCTTGTAGGAGTTGACCCACTGGGCGAAGAGCGGCGAGATCTCGCGCGCGTGCTTGAGCTGGCCGGCGATGAAGGCCTTTGCCGTGGCGGAGAGGAAGAACTGGTCGTCGGGGTCGAAGAAGGCGTTTTTGCCGTCCTTGGTCAGCGACTGGTGGACGTGCATCCCCGAGCCGTTCTCGCCGAACAGCGGCTTCGGCATGAAGGTCGCGTGCCAACCGTACTTCATCGCGTACTCCTTGACGACGATGCGGTAGGTCATGCAGTCGTCGGCCATCTCCAGCGCGCTCTTGTAGCGCATGTCGACCTCGTGCTGTGAGGGGCCGACCTCGTGGTGGGTGTACTCGACGTGGATGCCCATCTTCTCCAGGGCGAGGACGGTCTCGCGGCGCACGTCGGAGCCGGCGTCGAGCGTGGTCAGGTCGAAGTAGCCGCCCTCGTCGAGTACCTCGGGGACGCCATCCTCGGGTTTGGCCGAGCGGAAGTAGAAGTACTCCAGCTCGGGCCCGACGTTGTAGGCGTCGAAGCCGAGCTCCTCGGCCCGTTTCAGCGCACGGCGGAGGATCCAGCGCGGGTCGCCCTCGTAGGCCTCGCCACCGGGGACCTGGATGTCGCAGAACATGCGGCCGACCGCGTTCTCTTCCTCGGGGCGCCAGGGGACGAGGGCAAAGGTCGAAGGGTCCGGCATCGCGATCATGTCCGACTCCTCGATCGGGTTGAAGCCGGTGATCGAGGAGCCGTCGAAGCCCATGCCGCCCTCGAAGGCGTCCTCGAGCTCCGCAGCGTTGATCGAGAAGCTCTTCAGCTGGCCGAGCACGTCCGTGAACCAGAGGCGGACGAAGCGGACGTCGCGTTCCTTGACGATCTGAGCGACGTCAGCGGCACTGGTCGGTTGCTCTGGCATGGCGGCCTCCTTGGTCTGGCGTCTTCCGCTCGGAGCGGCAACGATAGGCCAAAGGCACTTCCAGGGCTGGCTGAACCGATCAGGTACGAAATTACGTATCCGGGTATAGGAAGCGTCCCCGCATGGGTTGCGAGCGATGGAGAAAGCAGGTATAACTTACTTCAGGTAAGTTATCGGCTTAAAGTAAAGTAAAGGCCACGTAAAGGCTTCGTAAAGCGGAATCCGTCCATCCGAGGCCAAAGGCGGGAAACAACGTGACAGTCAAAACAGACGTGAGCAGGTTCCAGATCCACGACGAGCTGACGGCGCCCGACGAGAGCGCGCCGCTGATCAAGACGATCCAGGCAACCGGTGGCGACGTGACCAAGTTCGTCGGCGTGCTCGCCGGCGCGCCCTCCGTGCTGCGTGCCTACACGCGGATGCGCTCAGAGCTCCGCGGCGGCGTCCTGCCGCAGGCGACGCGGGTGCGGATCGCCCTCGCGGTCGCCGAGCATCGCGACGACAGCTACAGCATCGCCCAGCACGCGAAGGCGGCGCGGCGCGCCGACCTCGGCCTCGACGAGGTCTCGCGGGCCCGCAGCTTCGGCTCCGCCGACCCCAAGGAGGCGGCGCTGCTGGAGTACCTGCAGGCGGCCCTCGACGCCGACGGCCCTCCCCCGCTCCACCTGCACGAGGAGGCGCGTGAGATCGGCTGGACCGACGAGGAGCTGCTCGAGGCGGTCGCCCACCTGGCGCTCAACGAGTTCCAGAGCCTGATCGCCGGCGCCGCGGCGCTGCCGAAAGACCAGTCGGCAGCGCGGATATTGCCCTCGGCCGCCTAGCGGCGGCTGAGGGTCAGTCGACGGCCAGCGTGACCGTGTAGAGCAGGCGGGCGGTCGCGTAGCGGCAGCCGTAGGTTGCGCGGGTGCCGACTTTCTCGTGCGCTTCGCCCTGGCGGACGTCGGTGGAGTTGACGCATTTGCCCGCTTCGCGGCTGGCCCGCCAAACGTCGTTGGAGGGCAGGCCCTCCGCGAACGCCGGCGCCCAGGTCGGCACCGTGAGGCCGACGATGTCGCCCTTTTCGACCGGCAGCGAGGCGCTGAACCTGACCGTCTGCCCGAGGAAGGGGCTGAGCACCTTGACCGGGCCCTGGCGGCGCAGGTTGTAGCGCGGCGGCTCGGTGCCCGGGACGCGGCGCAGGATCGCCAGCCGCGCCTGCGGCGGCGTGCCGAAGAACCCGTTGAAGAAGGAGCGCTGCTCGCCGGTGGGCTGGGCCAGCGTCAGCGTCCAGGACTTGACTTTGCCGTCGCGGGGAACCCGGAAGGGGAGGCTGGTCTGGTTGTTGCTGACCTGGAACCCGGTAACGCTGCCGATCGCCTGGCAGGGCATCTCCGGACAGGACGGGTCGGGCACGCTCGCCGTGCTGCCGAGGACGACGGTGGTCGTCGAAGTCGTGGCTGCCCCGGCTCCCCCTGCCAGCGCCACCAGGACCGCCAGGCAGCTCGCCAGCGTTCCAGCAATCAGCAACCGCCTCGCCATGCCTTGCTCCTCTCGTCGGAAATGCAGCTTCAGCGCGGAAAGACTAGCCGTGAGGGCGGGCGGATCGGCTGCGCATGGCCGTTTTGACGCCCCCCGCTCAGCGGTTGCTAGCAAGGGCGCCCTGTTCGAGCGCGTAGCGGATCCTGCCGACCCCTTCGAAGTCGAGCGCGAGGCGGGCGCCGTTGGTCAGGTCCCAGGCGTTGCCGACGGTGTAGGGGCCGCGGTCGATCACGCGGGTGACCAGCTGCCGGCCCCTGTGGACGAACTTGACCGCGGTGCCGCAGGGCAGGTTGCGGTGGGCGACGCCGATCGTTCCCGGCATCAGGACCTGGCCGCAGGCGGTGTTGTTGCCGTAGAGGCCGGGGCCGTACCAGGTGGCGCCGGCCGAGCGCATCGTGCCGAAGGCGATGCCGCCTTCTACCGGACCGGGCGTGGCGATCGGAGAGGCGCCGCCGGTCATCGCCGACGCGGACGCAGGGGTGAGCGCAAGCGCTGCGCAGCAGGCGGCCAGCAGGACGGGCATGCCGCGCCGCGAGCGCCTTCGTGCCGCGCGCTCCTCACGTCGATGATCTTGCCGCTCGTGGCGGTCTCCAGCCTTCATTGCTCTTTGCGACGCTTACGGGGTTAGCTGACGGGCTCGCGCTGAAAGAGCTGCGCTACGCGGCAGAAGCCGGCGATTCGCCCCAACCTTTGGGTCCCCCGCTCCCCGCGATATGTAGGCGGGGACTAAGCGGAAGTCGCGGCAGGTTAGCAAACGCTAAGACATGAATTTGTGAAGAGATGGGAAAGGCCCCCAATGTGGGGGCCTTTCCGTTAGCGGGCCTGTAAGCCGGATCCTGTCGTGAACGACCATCTATCTCTGCGGCCTACCTGAGCCTCGCCGGGCAGGGTCGGCAGCTCTGCTTGGCCTTGCACCGGGCGGGGTTTGCCTGGCCGCCGCGTCGCCGCGGCGCCGGTGCGCTCTTACCGCACCATTTCACCTTTGCCTGTACGCAGCTCACGTGTGGCTGCGCCATCGGCCGTGTATTTCTGTGGCACTTTCCCGCGGGTTTCCCCGGGTGGGCGCTACCCACCGCCCTCGCCCTGTGGTGTCCGGACTTTCCTCGAGAGGTTGTCTCTCCCCTCGCGGCCGTCCAGCCCGCATTGCGATGGTAGCGCTCGGCTTCGGGTGCGAACCCATCGAATAGCCTGCGCAACGATGGCGGCAGCCGTGGTCACCGGAGCGGGCAGCGGCCTCGGCCGCGCAATCGCCGTCGAGCTCGTCGCGCGGGGCTTTCTGGTCGAGGTCACCGACGTCGATCCCGATGCCGCGGCCCGGGTCGCGGCGGAGATTGGCAGCAGCGCCAGTTCCTCCGACCTCGACGTGCGCGACGAAGCGGCCTGTCACGCGATCGCCGAGAAGGTGGTGGCGCGCTCGGGCGCGCTCGATCTCTGGGTCAACAATGCGGGGGTGCTTTGGACCGGTCCCGCCTGGACCCAGGACGAGGCGACCCGCAGGACGATGATGGACGTCAACGCCCTGGGCACGATGAACGGGACGATCGCCGCCCTGGAGCCGATGATCGCCGCCGGCCGCGGCCACGTGATCAACGTCATCTCGCTGGCTGGGATAGTCGCCGCCCCCGGCGAGGTCAACTACGCCGCGAGCAAGCACGCGGCGATCGCCTTCACGCTGGGCACGCTCTTCGACCTGCGTCAATCGGGGATCGCGGGGATCGAGATCTCGGCGGTCTGCCCGGACGGGACCTGGACGCCGATGCTCGAAGACAAGCTCGACGACCCCGATGCCGCCGGATCCTTCTCGGGCCGTCTGCTCACCGTCGAGCAGGTCGCCACCGAGGTCGGCAAGCTGACCGAACGGCCGCGGCCGTTGCTGATCCTGCCTCGCTGGCGTGGCCTGCAACTGCGCCTCCTCGACCTCTTCCCCCGCCTCGCCCTGCGCCTGCTCCCGCTGGCACTATGGGACGCGCGGCGCAAACAGCGCCGTTACAAAAGGCTGATCGAAGCGGGCAAGTGGCCCTGACGCCTCCGCGGGCGCCTGGTCTGATCAGACCTTTCTGAAGACCCCCACCACGCGGCCGAGGATCGTCGCGTCGGTGGTGCGGATCGGCTCCATCGTCTCGTTCTCGGGCTGCAGGCGAATGTGGTCGGACTCGCGGTAGATGCGCTTGACCGTCGCCTCGTCCTCGATCAGGGCGACGACGATCGTCCCATCGTCGGCGGCGTCGGCCGGGCGGACGACCACGTAGTCGCCCTCGAAGATCCCGGCTTCCTTCATGCTTTCGCCGCGCACTTGGAGGATGTAGTCGCCGTCCTCGCCGCCGATCACGTCGGGGACCTCGATGTAGTCCTCGACGTTCTCCTCGGCCAGGATCGGCTCGCCGGCGGCAACCTGGCCGACCAGCGGCAGACCGCCGTCGCCGGGCATGATCGTTCGCTTGGCACGGTCGAAGAGCAGCTCGATCGCCCGCGGCTTCGAAGGATCGCGCCTCAGCAGCCCGATCTTCTCGAGGTTGGCGAGGTGGGCGTGGACGGTCGATGACGAATGCAGCCCCACGGCTTTGCCGATCTCCCGCACGGTTGGCGGGTAGCCGGTCTTCGCCGCGTAGCGTTTGATGAAGTCGAAAATCTCCTTCTGCCGCTTGGTCAGATCAAGGTCCACGATCGCTCCTCAAAATCCAGCCGTCGGCCGCCAGACCGACCGCTCGTCGAAAGCCGTCGAACAAGTGTTCGTAGGCTACCGCCTTCCCCGGACGCCGACAAGCCCTCACGGCCCCAGCACCCGCCCCCAAGCCGCCGAACATCTAGAATCGACCGCCCTCGAGCGGCTGTGGCGGAACTGGTAGACGCGCAAGGTTGAGGGCCTTGTGGGTGGAAACACCCGTGATGGTTCGACTCCATTCAGCCGCATCGAAAACCCCCGTACGGGGGTTTTCGCTTGTAGAGCGCTTGGACTGGAAGCCCAGGAGCCGTTCGTGCGCCAGCACCACCTTGGCGTGCCGAAACATTGGAGCATCCAAGCCACCGCTCCTGCAAAAGGCGCCGCGACGGGCAAAATGCTTTTTGGGCGAATTCTCGAGGACGGACTGAGGGCGCTGATAGTCTTGATTACGTGGATCGACCCCAAATAGACATCGTTTTCTCTGATCCAAAAGACGACACGGCAGAGAACCGCGAGATCGTGGAGATCGCCGAGCGGCGATCACTATCTCCACGGGCAGAGGACCGGGATCTAGATCATCTGATTCAAACTTTGGGTTTCGATCCGGCCAAGTTCTCAAAAGGTTGATCCCCGTAAGAATCGTCCGGGAGGTCCTTGACGAGGACCTCCCCGATCTACCCTCGGATCGCCTGCGTCAGGTTGCCATGGAATGGATGGTCCGCCTCCGTCGCGAGCCCTATTTGGGCCAGCGCCTCCAATGGCGCAAGAGTCAAGACCTTTCGCCGTGCAGGAAGCTCTATTTCGACGAGGAGGATGAGCCACGGAAGGAGAATTTCACTGTGGGTCCTCGACCTGGCGGCCCTCGTTACCGAATCGTCTACCAGCTACTTCCCCTACCAGAGCAGCCCGAGCACGTACGCATTCTCGCCGTCGGCCCCAAGCGTCCGGACACGGGCGATGGGGTCTATCGAACAGCCTCCGAGCGCCTAGAGTAGGGGTCCTGAGCCCCCAGCGCGAAATCCCAAGACCGGTCGCTGACCAAATGGCTCTATTCCCGCAGCATCGATAAGACAGGAGTGAAGCACATAGAAGTCAGCGTCATATGGGATCAAAAAGGAATTTGACCGCTCTTTAATCCGGTAGAAGTGCTCAGTGCCACTCTCCAGATCGCCCACGCCATATCCCAATAGCCCGTTTTGCCAAAGCACCGAAAAGACATCGGTTCGCTCGTCAAAATATTTGGCGGCCATTTCTCTCGCATAGGCAAAGAATTCACGGTCGAATCGGTCAACTCCGATAGCATCAACCAAGAACGTCCTAAGGGTCTGAGATACGGTCGGCATGTAGGCGAGAGCGCCCGTAAACACCTCGCCGTAGTCTTGGTCGGCGGCATGCGCGGGCATCATGTCGGCTGCCATCTGCTGGGCACAGATCGTTAGCTGTTCTTCGCCCCACTCGGCTGCCAACTGTCCCACCACATCTCTCAGCTCCTCTTCTCTCCATGGCGTTCCGAGCCGCTTGCTTTTGACGATTCGTTCGGTCAGCCGATTGCCAAGCTGGACAATGTCTCGTGGGCTAAGGCGCGTGTGACGCAATAGATATCGCTCGACTCCCTCGGAGATCCCCCGGTCTTCATTCCAAACGGTCTCTGAGCCCAACCATGCCGCGACCAGATCCTCATCCCGAAGTGCCGGATCGGCGAAATATTCGGCGGGAAGAGCTTCAAGCTTTGCGCGCATAAAGAAGCGAAGAGACGCCTCGTCCCAGGACAGTGATCGTACGAATGGCGAATCCCGATAGCGACTTGCATGTTCACCGCGCAAGAGGGACGAGAGCACGTGGTCGCGTACGCAAATGACGACATGCAAGCGCGCCCCAAAGAGCTCGTCCTTTGCGAGCTTCATCACCGTATAAAACAGCCCTTTCTGGCATCGAAGCCAGTACAGGGGCGCATGGGCGTACTCGTCATCGATGGCGTCAACGTAGAAATACAACGGAGGAACTACGCGAACAATCTCGCCAAGCAGACCTTCTAGGTCATGCCAACGGTAGTCTTCGAGATATTGAGGCAGGGACGATCTCGTATGGTCGCCGATAATCTCGGTCGCTTGACTGTAGATCGAGAGTGGCCGCTTAAACGTCCTATAGAGCTCGGGGGTGTAATCATTCTCCAGCTCTTTTCGCTGTTCGTCGTCAAGATAAGGAGAAAGGGCATCGCTATGCAAGAGATGACTTACCAGCGAGCGAAAGATTGCCCTTCGCCACAGCAGCGACCATCGCTCGGTCAGAAACGGGTCCTCAATGGAGTGAGAGACCTTCACAACAGCAAGGGTCGAGGGGGCGTCCTTTTGCACGACATCGGCGTGAGCCTTGATCAATTCGTCAATGTAGACGGCAGGCTCCTCAAGCATCGCAGCTGCGAATCGCCGCAAGTAACGACTCTTTCCGGCCCCCTTGCCGCCGACCACAACCCTCGTCTTCGAGCTGTCGGAAACAGTCAGGCCACGAAGCGATGACTGGCCATCAAAGCGCACAAACCCCGCCACAGCATCTTCAATCTCGATGCGAGATCCATCGGGATCTCCAAACGCAGCCTCGGGGACTCCCCCACTGTTCTGCTCCTCCCGCAGCGTCATGAGTACCCCTAGAATAGTAGATTACGCCGTGCGCCATCATGTGGGTAAAGGCCTTGTCGCACTCCTCATCGTCACGCTGCTTGGTGCACTCCTAGCGTCCGCTCCCACCAGCGCCCTCGACAGCCGCCATACTGAAACCTCCGCAGGCATCCATCAGCTTAAAGTCCGCCACCTCCAGGCAGAAATCCAAGCGCTGGAAGACCAGCACGATATGCCTTGGTGGGAACGCGATGCGTCTCTTGGCATTCTAGGTGCGATCGTTGCCCTCGGCGGCTTGCTCTGGACTATCACGCAACAGCGTCGCGAGATGTCTCGTCAGCGCCAGTCAGATCGAGACGCTGGCCTCTTCGACCAGCAGGTCAGGCTCGATGGACTGTTTGCGAGCCTCGCCAACGACATCGCCTCACCTGTCGTGGCTGTTCGACTTTCGGCTACCGCTGGTATTAAATCGTTCAGCACCGAGGAACGTGGTACATATCATAGTCAGCTTCTAAGTCTCCTCCAGGGGAGCATTAAGCTCCCCCGCGAAGATGTCTCAGATCGCGTCATCTCACGAGCCTTCATTGAGTTTCTAGCCACCCTTCAAGAGAGAGGGAGTGCCCTTCACGAGCCGCTCGACCTAGAGGGGGCATGGCTTGAGGGATGCCTTCTAAGTGGACTAGATCTTCGAAAAGCTGATCTCCGCGGCGCCACGCTGCGCGAAGTATCCGTGGAGCATTCTGTTGATCTTGAAGGCATACAGGGTGAGCGTCTTGACGCTAAACAGCTAATCGCACCTCGTGCCCAGCTACGTTCGGCCAAACTGGAGAACGCGGACCTCACGGGAGCCAAGCTAAAAGGTGCCAGCCTGCAAAATGCCGCACTCCGCAATGCAACGCTTGTTGCGGCAGACCTTCGAGAAGCCCAACTTACCGCGGCACGTCTTCGTGATTCATATCTTCAAAGCGCACATTTCGAGAAGGCTGACCTTCGAGGCGCTCGCTTTGACGGGGCCGACTTGCGGGATGCTTACTTTGCGGGTGCGTCCATCGATATGCCCGCATTTAAAAGCATTTTGCGGACCAGCTCCTGGGAATCTGCCCACTGGGACTCGCAGCAGCTCGATCGGTTGAGAAGTTTTTAAACCGAGCGGGCATCGAACCCCAACCCCATTCCGGAATTGCTTAGGCGTAGAAAACGCCCTACGATCGTTCATCTCGAAAAGGGTCGACGAACCGACAGCCCGCTCGGAGACTCATTGTAGCCACAGTACTCAAGCGTGCCTAGCCTGACCTGCCGGAGGTTGCTGCAATGCAGGCATCAACTAGCTGGCTGGCTGGTCACAAGCGCTGGGCATCAGGTGGCCGTAGCGCGAGAGGGTCTCCTCGATTGTCCGCGTGGCCATAAACTCCTGAATTGCCTTCGGATTGACCGGTGTCGATCAGCAGCGACACAAAAGTATGGCGGCACTCGAACGCGATTCGTCAAAGTCCAGGCTTGCGCGCGCTGAATGCGGCGAAGCCGAGCTGCGGGCCGACCGTCGCTTCGGTGAGGCCGGCGGAGACGAGCCGGCGGGAGAGGTCATCGCGGCTCGGCGGCATCGCGTGCCCGCGACGGCTGCCTAGCTCGAAGAGTCTTTGCGATCGCCTGCTCTCGCCTGAGAAGAATGTCGTTCCGATCACCCGGCCGCCGGGCTTGAGGCAGCGGGCGATCTCCGCCAGAGCCCGGGCCGGATCGTCGACCATGTGCAGGCCGCTGTAGGAGAGAAAGAGGTCGGCTTCGGCGTCGGCGAAGGGCAGTGCTGTCATGTCCGCGACGACGAACTCGACCTGCGACAGCGAGCGCCTCCGCGCGCGGCGTTCGGCTCGTCGCAGCATCTTCGGGGACAGGTCCGCGGCCACGAAGCGCACGTCCTGCTCGGGCTTCAGGGCGCGGAAGGCGACCCCTCCCCCGCAGGGGACGTCGATGATGGTCGCACCGGGAGCGGCCCGCTCGATCGGCTCCATGCTCTCGTAGAGAACGGAAGCGTCGATGCCCCAAACCGCCCGGCCGATCAGGCGCATCAACCACGGCCGCTCGATGTAGAAGTCATAGAACGTGCCGAATGGCCCCGCGCAGACGTTCGTTACCTGATCCCCCACCGCCATAAACGCTATGCGGTCACCACGTCCATCCGCACGACCAGGCCGCCGTCCAGCCAGTAGCGATGACGGACACGGGAGTCGGTGAGCAGTTCGCCTGTCTGCGCGTCGTGGACGACCTGGTGGACCTCGACCGTGATGCTGCCGTCCGGCTCCTCCCTGAAGCGCTCCGGCTCGACCTGACTCGAGATCGCGGCGAACTGGCGCTCCCAGTACGCGCGGACGGCTGCATGACCCTGCACCCGGCGGCCCTCCCAGGCATTTGGCCAGTCCACGTCGGGGTGCATCAGCTCGATCGCCGCATCGAGGTCACGGGCGTTGAAAGCGGCGTAAGCGTCTCTCAGGATCTGCTCGGCCTCCGGCACGCGCCCAGACTACGCTCCGGACTGTGAGCTCGGCGGAAACCTCAGACGATCAGTGGGAGTCGAAGGACTGGTCGATCCGAAGCGCCTCGGAAGCCGACATCGCCGCGGTCTTGGCGCTGTGGCGACAGGCTGGCGGCCCGGCCACGGCCACAGACGACGAAGAGGCGGTGAGGGCGCTCCTGGGGCGCGACCGGGATGCCCTACTCGTAGCCAACGCCGACGACGAGCTGGTCGGCTCGCTGATCGCCGGCTGGGACGGGTGGCGCGGCAGCTTCTACCGGCTCGTGGTAGACGCGAACCGGCGGCGCCGGGGCATCGCTACCGCGCTGGTCCGGACGGGCGAGGAGAGGCTGCGCGGCCTGGGCGCCCGCAGGCTGACGGCGATCGTCCGCAGCGACGAGGACGACGCGATCGCGCTCTGGTCGGCCGTCGGCTACACGCGGCAAAGCAAGAGAACCCGCTTCATCCGCATGCTGGAGGAGCCGTGCTGATCTGGGCCGCCGAGCGGCCGGAGCGCGATGCCCTGATGCTGCCGGAGGGGGTCGAGCTGGTCACGGTGCCGCGTCAGCCCGGCGATCATCCCGACCTGCCGAAGGTCGAGGTCCTGGTCCCGCCCTACCGCAGCCGCAGGGTGTTGGAGGCGCTGCCAGACATGCCCCGCCTGCGGCTGGTCCAAGCGCTTGAGTCGGGAGTTGAGTGGCTCCTCCCCCACGTTCCCGACGGCGTCACGGTCTGTAACTCGCGTGGCGCCCCCGACGCGGCCGTCGCCGAGTGGGTAGTCGGAGCCGTGCTGGCCATGCAGCGGAAACTGCCCGAGCACCTTGACGCGCAGCGGCAGGGCCTCTGGCGCGACATCGTCGCCCAGGGCGAGTGGCAGTCGCCGTTCGCGGGCGACCTCGAAGGCGCCACCGTCCTGATCATCGGCCACGGGTCGATCGGCGCAGCGGTGGAGCGCCGTCTGGAGCCCTTCGGGGTCGATTTCCTCCGGGTCGCCCGCAGCGAGAGGCCGGGGGTGCAACCGGCGTCGGCGCTGCCGAGCCTGGTCCCCGATGCCGACGTAGTCGTCGTGCTGGTGCCGCTCACCCCCGACACCGAGGGCCTGGTCAGTGCGGACTTGATCGGGGCGATGAAGCCTGGCGCTCTGCTGGTCAACGTCGGGCGCGGCCGGCTCGTCGACCAGGCGGCGCTGACCGAAGCCCTCTACGACGGCCGCATTCGGGCGGCGCTTGACGTCACCGATCCCGAGCCGCTGCCCGCGGGCGACCGTCTCTGGTCGGCGCCCAACCTGCTGCTGACGCCGCACATGGCCGGCGACACCCCGCGCCGCTACCGCCGCTCCTGGGAGATGGTCGGCGGGCAGGTCGAGCGCCTGCTCGACGGGCGGCCGCTGGAGAATGTGGTGAAGCGATGAAGACGAGCATCCACCACGCCAGAGTCAGCTGGGACGCAGACCCGGACGACGCCCGCGCCCACACGGTCGAGCTCGCCGAGCAGCGGATCGCCGCCTCCAGCGCCCCCGAGTTCGGCGGTGACGGGAGCAAGGCCGATCCGGAGGAGCTGTTCGTCGCCTCGCTCTCGACCTGCCACATGCTCTGGTTCCTCGCCCTGGCGCGCGGCGAGGGTGCGCGGGTGACTTCGTACGAGGACGAGGCCGAGGGCACGCTGGACGGCGAGCGGTTCACCCGCGTCGTGCTGCGTCCCCGGGTCGCCTTCGAGGGCGAGGTCGGCGAGGCCCAGCTCGAGTCGCTGCACCACCGGGCGCACGAGCGCTGCTTCATCGCCAACACCGTCAACTGCCCGGTCGGGGTCGAGCCTCGGCTCTAGGCCGCACCGCCCCGAGTCTCGTCGATCGCGTCCTACCTGATGCGCTCGGTCAGGGTCCGAAGCCGCCCGCTTGCCTGCTGGCGGCCACGCCGGCGCGCCTCGAGCAGGACCAGGGCGCCGGTGGCGACGCCACCGACGCCGACCGCGACCACTGGGCGCACCCAGTTGCGCGGGTCGCGCAGGGAGTGCAGCTCGCTTTCGGAGAGCTCCTCGGCCCAGTCGGAGAGCTCCTCCGCGGCGGCCGCCGTGACGGCGGTGAGGGTGTCCTCCACTCGTCCGGAGAGTCGCTCCGGCGGCTCGATCGGGCGCAGGGCATCGGCGAGAAGCCGCTCGACTTCACTCATCGCTCATCTCCTCCTGCAGTTGCTTGATCGCCCGGTGGATCAGCACCTTGGTCGCGCCGTCGGTGCGGCCCAGGGCACGAGCGATCTCGCGGTTGTCCATGCCCAGGGCGAAGCGCATGATCAGCGCCTCGCGCCGGTCGTCCGGAAGCTTGTCGAGGTGCTCGATCACCTGCCGCAGCTCCTCGCGGCCCTCGGCGATCGCCTCGGTGCCGTGACGGGCGGCGATCGGCCCGGTGCTGTCGAGCGGGGTCTGCGGCCGGCGCGAGCGGTCCCGGTAGTAGTTGGAGGCGAGGTTGTGCGTGATCCGGATCAGCCAGGGACGCAGAGGACGGCCGTTCGACTCGCGCCGAGCGCGGTCGAAGTGACGGTATGCCTGGAGGAAAGCCTGCTCGGTGAGGTCCTCGGCGTCGTGCTGGTTGCCGACCCGGTAGTAGGCGTAGGAGTAGATGTCGCGCAGGTGGGTGCGGTAGAGGTCCTCGAAGGCGCGGTCCAGCTCCGCCTTTGCCTCCGGGTCGAGGCTCGCCGGCTCGACATTCTCCTTCTTGTCCTCGCTCACGGGCCAAGACTAGTTCAACGATTGCGGGATCCAGCCGCGTCATGCCGCCCTCCTCGACTGCTCCGCCCGGCGCAGGCACGCCACCCAGGCGTCGGCGTCGATCTCGCCGCGGATCAGCGCCGCGAGCCCTTCTAGGGCCTCGGCCTTGCCGCCGTTGCTGGCTGCCGCCTGGGCCAGCAGCGGCGCCGCGTCAAGGCCCTCCGAGGCCTGTCCGATCAGGCCCGGGATCTCGTCCGCGGGAGTGCCGCCGCCGAGCAGCTCGCCGGCGCGGCGGTTGCGCCCGGCCGGCGCCATCACCGTCGCCGTCAGGTCCCCGACCCCGGCCAGGCCGGAGAAGGTCTCGAGCTCGGCCCCGCGGCGGATCGCGTGCTCAATGCACTCGCGCCAGACCTCCGCCGCGGCGATCCCGGCGGCGTTGAGCCCGTGCGGCTCGGCCGCGGCGGCGGCGAGCGCGGCGGCGTTCTTCGCCGCACCCGCCATCTCGACCCCGACCACGTCGCGTGAGCGCTCGCAGACGAGCCCGGCGCGGTCGAAGACCTCGCCGAGCTGGTCGCGCAGGTCGGGATCGGCGGAGCCGAGGACGAGCGCGGCCGAGCCCGAGACCGCCTCGCGCGCGTGGGCCGGGCCGCCGAGGCAGGCGATCGCCCGGGCTCGCACCCTCTCCCCCACATACTCGGCAGGCAGCTGGCCCAGCGGCGAGACCATCCCCTTGGTCAGCAGCAGTAGCGAGGCCCGGGCGCCGACCCGGTCGGCGATCGCGCCCACGGCCTGCGGCAGCGAGGCGGAGGGGATCGCCAGGCAGACGAGGTCCAGCCCCGCCAGCTCGATCTCCGAGGCCTGCCGCACCCGCACCGCATCCGGCAACGGCACGCCCTCCAGATAGCGGCGGTTCTCGCCGTCGGCGTCGATCTCGGCCGCGTGCTCGGCGGTGCGGGCGCCGAGCTGAACCTCGAGCCCGCCCCGGGCCAGCAGGACCGCGACCGCCGTGCCCCAGCTGCCGGCGCCGATCACGGCGGCGCGCCGCATCGGCGGCAGTCCCCCCATCGCCTCCCACTGCAGCTCGACGCTGGGCCAGATCCGCGCCGTCACCGTTTCCGCCAGCCCCGGCGAGGGGCGGGTGGCGCGCGGGAAGGTGATCGCCTTGCCGAGGCGCACCCCCACCTTGCGCGGGCGGATGCGCCAACCCCGGCGCACGTGCTCGGTCCCGAGCACGGCCGCGGGGACCACCGGGGCGCCGGTTTCGAGCGCCAGCCGGCCGACGCCGCGCTTCGGCTCCGCCAGCGACCCGCGGCGGATCCGCGTCCCCTCGGGGAAGATGCAGACGGCGCCGCCTCTTTCGACCACGGCTCGCGCGGTCTCGACCGAGTCCTCGTCCGACTCGCCGCGCCGGATCGGGAAGGCCCCCAGTCGCGAGAGCAGCCAGGCCTGCCAGCGGCGCTCGAACAGCTCGACCTTGGCGACGTAGTTCATCGGCCGCCGCCAGGGCAGGGCGCCGCCGATCGCGAAGGGGTCGAGGAAGCTGCGGTGGTTGGAGGCGACGATCAGACCACCGTCGAGACGGGCGTGCTCCCGCCCTGCCCGGGCGTAGCGGAAGTAGACGAGGAAGAACGGGGTCATGAAGATCCGCGCCAGCAGGTAGATGAAGCGGTTGACCCCGTGGCGGCGCGTGTACTCGTGGTATCGCTGGAGTCGCTCTGCATCCATGCAGAGCGCTACACGGGCGATGGTCGACAGTTACCCGGGGGTGAGGGTCGGGCACCGCTCCCCGCTCAACTTTTTCGGTGGAGCGGCAGGGGCCGTCCGAGATCGAATCGCCGAAAAAGTACAAGCCGCGTGGAGCAATGCCCGACCCTCGCTACCAGGCCTTTTCGATCATCGCCTCAAGATCGGAGCGGGTTGGGGGTTCGGGCGTGAACGCCAGCTCCGGCCGAAGGAGCATCGAGTCGAGGGCCTCGTCCAACTTCGAGCGGTCGGCCGCGACGTCGCCTAGGCCGGACGGGGCGCCGCCCAGCTCCAGGATGCGGGGCTCGATCTGGTCAGGCGTCGTGCCGAGAGCTGCGCACAGGGGCTCGAGGCCGTCGGGGGCACGGGGGACCATGAAGGCCATCGCGCGCGGCAGGATCGCGGCGTTGGTCTCGGCGTGCGGGCTGCCGCAGACCCGCACCAAGGTCTGGCAGACGACGTGGTGAACGGCGAACATGCCGGAGTCGATCGCGTAGCCGCAGAGGATCGAGCCGAGCGCCAGGCCGGCGCTGTCACGCTCGGCCGGCTCCTGGTCGAGTGAGGTCGCAATCAGCTCCGCCCCGCGCAGGGCGGTCGTCTGGGAGACGGGGTTGGCGAAGGGCGTGTAGAGCGAGTCGGCGCCGTGAGCGAGGGCGTTCATCGAGCTCGCTCGCAGCTGCCGCTCGGGCTGGCTGGTCATCGCGGCCGGGTCGGCGATCACCAGGGCCGAGCGCACGAGTGAGTCGACGCGATCCTCGGCGCCGGCGGGCAACCGGTGGATCCCGGTCATCTCGGCGCCGGACATCGTCGTCGGGATCGCCGCCACACGGGCGCCACCGACCGCGGCGATTGCCTTCGCCGAGTCGATCGTGCGGCCGCCGCCGAGCGCGACCAGGTTCGGCGAGCGCACCGAGTCGAGCAGCGCCGCCGCGGCCTCCGGCACCGCGCCCGGGCCGAGCTCGTGCACCCGCGCCGCCGCGCCGGCCAGCGCGGGAGCCTCCGCCAGGGCCCGCGAGGTGGACAGCAGCTCGAACGGCTCGAAGCCGTTCTCGGCCAGCAGCCGCGGGGCCTGCTCGACGCCGTTGTCGCGGAAGACGACCGTCCGCCCGGCGTCGCGCCAGACGAAGTCGCCGCCGTTCACTCCGCGGCGACGGTGCGCGGGTTGACGACCGGCCGCAGGTTCGGTTCCACCTCGGCCCTCAGGTGCTCGAAGTCGGGCGGCAGCGAGAGCTTCTCCCCCAGGCGCTCGAGCGGCTCGTCGACCGTGAAGCCGGGCCCGAGCGTGGCGATCTCGAAGAGCACGCCGCTCGGCTCGCGAAAGTAGATCGAGCGGAAGTAGAAGCGGTCGATCACCGGGGTCGGCTGGGCGCCGGCGCCAATCGCGCGCTCGCGCCATGCCTCGTGCTCGTCCATCTTCGAGGCCCAGGCAACGTGGTGAACGCTGCCGGCGCCCTGGATCGCCGGCTCCGACGGCGCCTCCTCGAGCACGTAGAGGCCGCCGCGACTCTCCCCGCGCGCTTCCCAGCCCTCGCCGGCGAGCTCGAACTCGAGCGCTTCCAGCAGGCGGCGGGTGATGGCGGGGGCGGCGCTGTAGGCGCAAACGGCGTGGAAGCCCTGAAGGGCGAGCTTGGCCGGGACCTCGGGGTGCTCCGCGATCAGCGGCTCGTCCTCGACCTCCACGACCGCGAGCTCGTGGTCCAGGCCCTCGGGATCGGAGAAGCGCAGGCCGGCACCGGCCCGCTCCGACTCGACGCCGTGCTTGCCGAGCCGCTCCTCCCAGAAGTCGAGCGACTCGATCGACCCGACGCGCAAGACGATCCGGTGCACCGTCCCCGCTCCGGGCCGCCCCGGCGCGACGCCCGGGAACTCGAAGAAGGTGAGGTCGGACCCCGCGCTGCCCTTCTCGTCGGCGAAGAAGAGGTGGTAGACGGTCGGGTTGTCCTGGTTGACGGTCTTCTTGACCAGGCGCAGGGCGAGCACGCCAGCGTAGAAATCGACGTTCCGCTGCGCATCCTCGGTGATCGCGGTGATGTGGTGAATTCCCTCGAGCTTCACTGGGTCACGTATAGCATCCTCCTGGAATGAGTCGCGGACGCCGTCGCACGGTCAAGGCCCTGGTAGCGCTCGGTTCGGTGCTCGCCTTCCTCAGCGTCTTCGCGATCTGGGTCGAGCGCCAGGCGCTCAACACCGACGACTGGGTCGAGACCAGCGACCGGCTGATCCAGGACGAAACGATCCGCACCGCCCTCGCCGATTACCTGGTCGACCAGCTCTACGAAAACGTCGACATCGAGCAGGAACTCAGCGAGAGGCTGCCGGGCGATACCAAAGAGCTCGCCGGGCCCATCTCAGGCGGGCTGCGCCAGGTGGCCGGCGACGGCGCCAACGAGGTGCTGAAGACGTCTACGGCGCAAAATCTCTGGGAAGAAGCGAACCGGACCGCGCACGAAGAACTCGTCGCCGTGCTGGAGGAGCGCGAGGGCGCCGTCTCCACCGAAGAAGGAACGGTGAAGCTGCAGCTCGGCACCCTGATCACGAACCTCGCCGACCAGGTCGGGATCGGAGCCGACCTGGCCGAGAGGCTGCCGCCCGACGCCGGCCAGATCACGATCCTGCGCTCCGACGAGCTGGACACGGCGCAGAACATCACGGCTGCGATCAAGGGGCTGGCGCTGGTGCTCTCGATCCTCACCCTGCTCACCTTCGGACTCGCCGTCTACCTCTCCCGCGACGGGCGCTGGGTGACGGTGCTCTTCTGCGGAGTGGGGCTGATCGCCGCCGGCTTCGCCGTGATCGTCGCTCGCCAGGCGACGGGCGGCATCGTCCTCGACCAGCTGGTCGTCGACGAGAGCATCAGGCCGGCGGCCGACCGGGCCTGGTCGATCTCGACCTCGCTGATGATCAGCATCGCGACGACGGTGATCGTCTTCGGCGCCCTGGCGGTGCTCGCCGGCTGGCTCGGCTCCCCCGTCTCCTCCGCCCGCGGCACCCGCAAGGTGGCCGCCCCAGTGCTGCGCGACCACGTCGCCTACGTCTACGCCGGCCTGGCGGTCGTGATCGGGATCTACTTTCTCTCGGCGCCGACCCAGAATTTGCGCTCCTTCATGACCACGCTGATCGTCGCCGCGATGATCGCGCTGGGCGTCCACGAGCTGCGCAAACAGACCGCCGAGGAATTCCCCGACGCCGAGTTCAGCGACGTCTTCGGCCGCACCCGCGACCGCATGGTCGGCGCCGTCAAGGACGCAAACCTGGGTGAGCGGGCCTCCAAACTGCGCGAGTCCGCCACGCGCTCCGTGGGGGGCGGCACAGCCGGAGGCGAGGGCGGCGGCTACGCCGGAGACGGCAAGTCCGAGGATGACGCCCGCCTCGAACGCCTCGAGCGCCTGGGCACCCTGCACGAGAAAGGCATCCTCAGCGACGAGGAGTTCGCCGCCGAGAAGGCCCGCGTGCTGGGCAACGGCAAAGAGTCGAGCTGACTCGCCCAGAGCCCGCCTCCGGGATCGAACCGGAAACCTCTTGATTACAAATCAAGTGCTCTACCAGTTGAGCTAGGCGGGCAGGCTGTCGAATATAGAGCGCATGGACGAGGCCGGCGGGGGCACCGAGGCGCGGTTCAGGTTCCTGAGACCCGACGAGGGCGAGGTTCTGAGCGAGGCGATCCGGGTGGCTTACGGGGAGACCTACGACGTGCGCTGGGCCTACGATCCCGAAGAGGTCTCGGCGCGGCTGGCGGCGGGGACCTACGTCTCGTGCGTGGCCGAGTCGGCCGACGGGGCGCTGCTCTGCCACGAGGGGATGAGCCTCGCGGGGGCCGGCGATGCGGTGGGGCACTCCGGCCAAGCGGTGACGATGCCGGCCGCGCGTGGGCAGCACCTGTTCACGCGCACCAAGCGCCACCTGATGGACTGGGCGCGCGAGCAGGGGATGGCCGGCATGTTCAGCGAGGCGACCGCGGCGCACCCCTACAGCCAGCGGGCGAACGTCGAGCTGGGCGCGCACGAGACGGGCTTTCTGCTCGGCTGGATCCCGGCCTCGGTCGCCAACGACGCGGCCGGCGCACAGCGGCCGCAGCGCCAGTCGGCGGCGCTCTTCTACACCAAGCTGAACGACGGCCACGAGCGTCCGGTCTACGCGCCGGTGCGCCACCGCGGAATCGTCGAGCAGACGCTGGAGTTGTGCGAGCTGCGCGGAACGCTCGCCGAGCCGCCGGCCGAGGCAGCGCCGGCGGATCGGACCGAGCTGCACGTCGAGGTCGATGCCGACCACAACCTGGCGCTGCTCACGGTCACCGCGCCCGGCGAGGATCTGGAGACCGTGGTCGCGGCGGAGCGCCATCACCTCTTCCACCGCGCCGGGCTGGACGCGGTCTACCTTGATCTGCCGCTGGAGGATCCGGCGACAGCGCTCCTCGCCGACCACCTAGAGCGTCTAGGCGTCTCCTACGCAGGCATCTTCCCCAACAACCGCGCCGACGGAGACGTCCTGCGTATGCAGTCCCTTCACCGTGCCCGAGTTAATTCTGACGACCTCTGCGTCGCCTCTGATCATGGGCGCGAACTACTCGAGTACGTCCTGAGCGACCTGCCTAAGAGCCAAGCCCGGTAGGGGTGGAACGTCTTGTACTTTTTCGGCCGCTGCGACCTCGGACGGCAGCAGACGGTCTCCGAAAAAGTTAAGTGGAACCCCTATCGGGCTTGGCTCTAAGCCAAAACCTCTCTGGAGGCCAGGTGAGCGCCGACCTTGCGCTTGACCCGCTGCAGAGCGTTGTCGACGGTCTTGGTGTCGCACTCGAGCCGCTCCGCGGTCTCCTCGTAGGAGTGCCCGTCGAGGTAGAGGGAGAGGACCCGGCTCTCGAGGTCAGAGAGGACGCCCGAGTTGCCGGAGAGGCAGGAGACCAGGCTCTCGAGCTCTTCGGAGGCGATCACCTGGCTCGCCGGGTCGAAGACCGCGGGACCGGGCAGGATCTCGTCGAGCGTCGTGTCGGAGTCTCCGGCCGCCGCCGGCGTCTGGCTGAAGGAGACGTACTGGTTGAGCGGCGTGTGCTTGTTGCGGGTCGCCGTCTTCACCGCGGTGATGATTTGGCGGGTGATGCAGAGCTCGGCGAAGTTGCGGAAGCTCGACTCGCGATCGGCGCGGTAGTCGCGGATCGCCTTGTAGAGGCCGAGCAGACCTTCCTGAATCAGATCGTCCGCCTCGCCGCCGAGTAGGAAGTAAGACGAAGCCTTGAGACGCACGAAGCCGCGGTAGCGGCGGACGATGGCGTCGTAGGCGTCGGCTCGCCCGTCCTTGGCGAGAGCGACCAGATAATGATCATCAAGCTCAGGTTGAGACTGAGGATCTGATGCAGCGGGATTGAGGGAGCCGTTGATGCGTCCGCTCGGAAGTCGAAATTCCTGCGTGGGGGAAGATAGAGCCACTGATCCTTCTCCTTTGGAATGAAGGGTCGTGGCGCCGCGTTCCTCCCCAGGGGGCGCCCCTACATGACCAGGCGAGACTCAGACTCAAGCTGAGGTTCACCCTTTATGGCGCGGTAGTCTTACGCACCGAGCAGAGTTCTGTCAACCCCGAACTGAGGTTCGTGCAACCGCCGTTGCAGGTGCTTCAGGCAGAATCGCGCTGGCGGAGCGCCTCGAAGAGCAGCGCGGTGGCTGCCGCCGAGACGTTGAGCGAGTCCACCCTGCCCCGTCGCGGTAGCGCGATCAGGCCGTCGCAGGCCGAAGCGACGCGGGGGCGGATTCCCTTGCCCTCGCCGCCGAGCACGAGGACGGTGGGGCCCGTCAGGTCCGCGCCCCAGGGCCGCTGCTCCGCGTCGGCGTCGGCGCCCCAGATCCAGAAGCCGCCCTCCTTCGCCGCAGCGAGCCAGTCGGCGAGGTTGCGGACGCGGGCGATCGAGAGATGCTCGACGGCGCCCGCAGATGCCTTGCAGGCAACCGGCGTCACCTCGGCCGAGCGGCGTTCCGGGATGACCAAGCCAGCGGCGCCCGCCGCCTCGGCCGAACGGCATACCGCCCCTAGGTTGCGCGGGTCCTGCACCTGGTCGAGCGCTACAAGCAATGCATCCCCGCTGACTTCGTCTTTTTTCGCGCTATTGGCGAGCAAAGGCGAAGTCAGCAATGCGCTCGGGTCGGCGTAGGGGTAGGGGTCGGCCTCGGCGACGACGCCCTGATGGTCCGGCGACCCACACATTCGCTCCAGCTCCTCGGCGGGCGTCTCCGGCGCCCGCCAAACTCGGTGAACGCCCCGCCTCCCCCGCTCCGCCTCGGCGACCGGCTGCTTCCCATAGATCAGCTGGCTTGCCATCTAGACCTTGGGCACAAGCTTCGCGCCCTCGGCCGAGTCCCGAACCTCCCAGCCAAGCTCGGCCAGCCGTTCCCGAATCTCATCCGCGCGCTCGAAGTCCTTAGCCGCCCGCGCTTCCTCGCGCTGCGTAAGCAACTCCTCTGCCCCCTCGTCGGCCTCAGCTCCCTGATCCGGCTGGGTAAGGGAACCGAGGCCGACGAGCCCAAGCATCTCCGCCAAGGCCCTCGCCGCTTCACCTCCAGGCACCTGACCCCGGTTCGCTTCCGCCACCAGCTCGAACACCTCGGCCATAGCCCGCGGCGTATTGAAGTCGTCAGCCAGGGCATCTCGGAATCTTTCGAGGCGGACGTCGGGGCCGAGAGGGGAGTCGGGGGAGGGGTCGCCGGAGCCTCCCTGCTGTTGCTCCACCGAGCCCTCCACCGACTCCCCCACGCCGCCGTCGCCGGCCGCCGGATGCTCTCGGAAGAAGTTCCTCAATCGCTCGACCTGCGCCACAGCCTGCTCCATCTGCTCCGGCCCAAAAGCCAACGGCTGCCGGTAATGCCCCGAGATCAGGTACGCCACCACCGCCTCGCGCCCATAGCGATCCAGGGCCTCTGACAGCTGGAAGATGTTGCCCTCGGACTTCGACATCTTCTCCGCATTCGTCTCGACCATCCCGTTGTGCATCCAGAGCGCGGCGAAGGGCCGGCCGGCCGCCTCGGACTGGGCGATCTCGTTCTCGTGGTGGGGGAAGAGCAGGTCAGAGCCGCCGCCGTGGATCGCGAAGGAGGGGCCCAGCTCCTTCTCCGCCATCACCGAGCACTCAATGTGCCAGGCGGGGCGGCCGCGGCCCCAGGGGGAGTCCCAGCTCGTGTCCTCCCCCTGCTTGTGCGATTTCCAGAGGGCGAAGTCCAGTTGGCTCTCCTTGAGCGAGGCCTCGCCCGCATCCTCGCCCTGGTCCATGTCCTCGGGGCGGCGGTTGGAGAGCTTGCCGTAGCCCTCGAAGCTGCCGACCCGGAAGTAGACGTCCCCGCCGGACTCGTAGGCGTGGCCGCGCTCGACCAGCTCGGCGATCAGGGCGACGATCCCCTCGATCTCCTCCGAGGCCAGCGGCTCCGCGTCGGGCCGCCCCAGCCCCAGCCGCCCGGTGTCCTCGATGTAGGCGGCGGTCATCCTCGCGGCGAACTGCGCCGAGGGCTCGCCCAGCTCCCCGGCCGCGACGTAGATCTTGTCGTTGACGTCGGTGACGTTGACGACCAGCCTCGCCGCGTAGCCCTCCGAGCGCAGGAAGCGCGCCAGCAGCGAGAAGACCACGAAGGGGCGGGCGTTGCCGATGTGGATCCGGCTGTAGACCGTCGGGCCGCAGGCGTAGATACCCACCTCGCCGCCGTCGGCGTCGACCGCGGCCAGCTTGCCGCTCAGCGTGTCCCTGATCCGAACCTCGCGCATC
>DATMDR010000089.1:0-15528 GCA_035557635.1 Solirubrobacterales bacterium
CAGCAGCGGATCGCCGAGCTGACCGCGGAGGCGGAGGAGAACGTCTCCGGGATCCGCATCGTCAAGGCCTTCGCCCGCGAGGAGCACCAGCTGCACCGCTTCCGCCGGGCCGTCACGCGGGTCTTCGACCAGAGCATCTACTCGACCCGCCTGCAGGCCTTCTTCTCGCCGCTGCTGGGCCTGCTGCCGCAGGTCGGGGTCGCCCTGGTCCTGCTGGTCGGCGGCCGCCAGGTGATCGCCGGCAACCTCAGCCTCGGCGCCTTCACCGCCTTCTACACCTACGTGATGATGCTGGCCTCACCCATGCGGATGCTGGGGATGGCGATGGGGATGGCGCAGCGGGCGATCGCCTCCGGCAACCGGCTGTTCGAGATCCTCGACCGCGAGCCGGCGATCGAGAGCGCGCCGGACGCGCCGTCGCTGCCGGCCGGCGACGGCCGGGTCGAACTGCGCGGCGCAACGCTGCGCTACGTCTCCGGTCGGTCAGGTGGCGCTTCCGACATTGACCACACCCCAGTGGGGTCAATGTCGGAAGCGGCGCTGGTGGACGTGGACCTCGCCGTCGAGGCCGGGCGCACGGTCGCCCTGGTCGGGCCGTCGGGGTCGGGCAAGACCAGCCTGGTGGCCCTGATCGCACGGCTCTACGACCCCAGCGAGGGGTCGGTGCTGGTCGACGGCGCCGACGTGCGCACGGTCGACGTCGGCTCGCTGCGCTCGGAGATCGCCTTCGTCAGCGACGACAGCTTCCTCTTCAGCGCCAGCATCTCCGAGAACATCGCCTACGCGCGTCCCGGCGCGACGCGGGAGGGGATCGAAGCGGCGGCCCGGCGCGCCCAGGCCGACGAGTTCATCCGCGATCTGCCCGGCAGCTACGAAGCGCTCGTCGGCGAGCGCGGGTTGACGCTCTCGGGCGGCCAGCGCCAGCGAGTCGCGATCGCCCGCGCGCTGCTCGCCGACCCCCGCATCCTGATCCTCGACGACGCCACCTCCTCGGTCGACGCGACCACAGAGGCGGCGATCAAGGCCGGCCTGCGCGAGGTGATGGCCGGGCGAACGACCTTCATCATCGCCCACCGCCTCTCGACGGTCTCGCTCGCCGACGAGGTGGTGGTGATGGACAGCGGTCGGATCGTCGACCGCGGCACCCACGAGGAGCTGCTCGAGGGCTGCGGCTTCTACCGCGAGATCGCCGAGCACGGCCTTCCCGACTCGGTCTTCCTGCAGCGCGACCTGGAGCAGCGCGAGGAGCTGGCGCGGCTGTGAGCGACGCGATCCGAAACCTGTGGTTGCTGATCCGGGGGCAGGACCAGCGTGGCCGCAAGCTGCGCTGGATGGTCGGGCTGCTGCGCCCCTATCGCGGCCGGGTCGCGCTGACCTTCGTCGCGATGCTCGCCGCGACGGCCGCCGCGCTGGCCCCCCCCTACCTCGCCGGACAGGCGATCGACGTGGGGATAGTGCCCGGCGACAGCGCTGCGCTGACCCGGATCGTCGTCGCCTTCCTCGCGATCGCCGTCGTCTACGCAGGCGCCACCTACGCGCAGACGTACCTGGTCGGCTGGGTCGGCACCCGCGCCCTCCAGGACCTGCGCGAGCGCGTCTTCTCCCACCTGCAGGCGATGTCGATCGGCTTCTTCACCCGACGCAGCCCCGGAGTCCTGATCTCGCGCATGACCAACGACATCGAGGCGCTCAACCAGCTCGTCACCAGCGGCGTCGTAACCCTGCTCTCGAGCACGCTGACCCTGGTCGGCGTGGTCGTCATCCTGCTGCTGCTCGACCTGCAGCTGGCGCTGGTCACCTTCCTCACCTTCCCCCTCGTCGCGATCGCGAGCGTCGTCTTCCGGATCGCCTCGCACGGCGCCTACCGGGCGACGCGGGAGCGGATCGCCGCCGTCACCTCCTACCTACAGGAGACGCTCAGCGGCGTGCGGGTGGTGCGCAGCTTCGGCCAGGAGCCGCGCCACATGGCGGCGATGACCGAGCTCAACGAGGCCAACCGCGAGGCGAACATGAAGACGGTCTACCTCAATGCCTCCTACTTCCCCGCGGTCGAACTGCTCTCCGCCGTCGGCACCGCGGCGATCATCCTCTACGGCGGCAGCCAGGTGATCGACAACACGCTCCAGGTCGGCGTCGTCGTCGCCTTCATCGGCTACCTCCAGGTCTTCTTCGACCCGATCCAGCAGCTTTCCCAGCTCTACACCACCTACCAGCAGGGGATGGCGGCGCTCGACAAGATCTTCGAGCTGCTCGACACCGAGCCCGACATGGTCGACGCGCCCGAGGCGATCGACCCGGGCGTGCTGCGGGGCGAGATCGAGATGGAGGGCGTCTGGTTCTCCTATACCGACAAGGACTGGGCGCTGCGCGACGTCGACCTGCACGTGCCACCGGGGCAGACGCTGGCGCTGGTCGGCGCCACCGGGGCCGGCAAGTCGACCTTCGCCAAGCTGGTGGCGCGCTTCTACGACCCGCAGCAGGGACGGGTTCTGGTCGACGGGCACGACCTGCGCGAGGTGCAGCAGCAGGCGCTGCGGCGCCAGCTCGGCATCGTCCCCCAGGAGGGCTTCCTCTTCTCCGGCAGCGTGCGCGAGAACATCGCCTTCGGACGGCCCGAGGCGTCGCTGGAGGAGATCGAGGCGGCCGCGGCGGCCGTCGGCGCCACCGAGTTCGTCGCGGCGCTGCCGGAAGGGATCGAGACCGAGGTCGGCGAGCGCGGGGTTCAGCTGTCCGCCGGGCAGCGGCAGCTGGTCGCCTTCGCGCGGGCGCTGCTGGCCGAGCCGCGCATCCTGATCCTCGACGAGGCGACCTCGAACGTCGACGTGCGCACCGAGAGGACGATCGAGCGCGGGCTGGAGCGGCTGCTGACGGGCCGCACCGCGATCGTCATCGCCCACCGACTCTCGACCATCCGCCGCGCCGGCAAGATCGTCGTCCTCGAAGGAGGCCGGATCGCTGAGGCCGGCACGCACGAAGAGCTGATCGAGGCAGGCGGTCCCTACGCGCGGCTGTACGGGGCGTGGGAGGAGAGCTCAGCTGCCTGACTCCCGCAGCGTTCGCTGTTTCATAGGGCTCTGCCCGGCAAACAGCGAACGCGCTGCTGGTCAGCCGGGGCCGATGCCGCCGGAGCTCCCACCCGTTTCGGGGGTGCCGCCGCCTTCGGTTCCGCCGCCGGCTTCAGCGCCGCCGCCGGTGCTGCCGGCGCCGCCGGTTTCGGGAGCCGGTTCGACTTCTTCGGGAGCCACTTCGGCTTCTTCTTCGAGGCCTTCGGGCGCGATTTCTTCTTCGATCGGGGCTTCCGCCCCCGCCGCGCCCGACACCGGGGCGCTGGGCGCCGCGCCGCAGTCTTCGAAGCCGTAGGACTGCGCCTCGGACTGGAAGGAGGTCAGGGCTGTGGAGGCGCCCGATTCCGCCGTGGCGAGACCGGTGCTGTCGCCCCGTTCGGCCGCCAGCTTCACTTCGCCCTCCGCCTGCGAGAGCGCGTCAGCGGCGCTGGAGAATTCGGGGTAGCCGTCGGTTTCCGCGGGAGTCCCCAGCCGCTTCAGGCTTTCGACCATGCCGACGTAGAGGTCGGCGACCTGCCCGGCCGTCCCACCCGCCACTTCGGTTTCGCTGGCGCCGATGCCGCCGATCGCCGCGTTGACCTCCGCGCAGATCGCGTCGCCCTGTTCGATCAGCTCGTCCTTGGTCAGCGCCGTCGTCGTCGGGATCGTCGCTTCGGGGGCCGATTCGGTCGTCTCGTCGTCCCCGCCGCCGCAGCCCGCGATCGCCAGCGCGGCAAGCGGCAGCGCAGCAGTGAGCAGGAGGCGGTCGCGGACGCTCATTTCAGCTGCGGCCCAGGGACTCGAACCCCGACTACCTCGTCCAGAGCGAGGCGTGCTGCCATTACACCAGGCCGCATCGAGAGAACCTCAGGATATCTGCTTACTAGGCGACGGCTGAAAGGTCGCTGTCGGGGTCGGCGATCTGGGCCTTGGCGGCGGAGACGTCGACGCGGTCGGCGAGCAGGCGGCGGGCCTCGGCGAGGTCTTCGGAGCGGTCGACGCTGAGCGCGCCGGCGACGCGGCCGTCCTTCAGGTACCAGACCGAGAACTGGCCGGAGTCGCGGTCGCCGCGCCAGACCTCCTCGTCCCACTCGTAGGCGGGGCCGACGTACTCCAGCCCGGCCCAGTCGGCGAGGTCGCTGAAGAAATAAGGGACGACGTCGTAGTCGCGCTCCTCGCCGAGCATATTGCGAGCGACGTGCATCCCCTGCTGCATCGCCACGTCCCAGTGCTCGACCCGCAGCCGCCGCCCGTGGACGACGCTGTCGTAGGAGCAGCAGTCGCCCGCGGCGTAGATCCCCTCCACCGAGCTCTGCAGCTTCGAGTCGCAGACAATGCCGTCGTCGACCTCGAGCCCGGCGCGCTGGGCCAGCATCGCGTCGGGGCGCACGCCGGCGCCGACCACGGCCGCGTCGCACTCGACCGCGAGCCCGCTCTTGGCCAGCACCGCCTTGACCCGGCCATCGCCCTCGAACGCCTCCAGCTCCTCGCCGCCGTGGATCGTGACGCCCTTCGACTCGAGCAGCTCGTGGAACCAGCGGCCGGCGTCCTCGCCGAAGGTGCGCGAGAGGACCACGTCCTCCATCGTCACGATCGTGCAGTCGACGCCCTTCGCGGTCAGCGAGGCGGCGACCTCGCAGCCGATGTAGCTGCCGCCGACCAGGACCACGCGCTCCGCCCCCTCGGCGTCGGCACGGATCGCGTCGGAGTTGCCGAAGGCGCGCAGGTAGTGGATGCCCTCGTTCTCGGCGCCCTCGACGCGGAGGATGTTGACCATCGCGCCGGTGCCGAGCAGCGCCTTGCCGAAGGACACCTCCTCCCCGCCCTGCAGCTTCGCCGTGTGGGCCGCCGGGTCGAGCGACATCACGCTGGCGCCGGTGCGCAGTTCGACCTCGTTCTCCTCGTACCAGCTCGGCGGGTTGACGTAGGCGTCCTCGCGCTCCGCCTCGCCGCGCAGGTACTCCTTGGAGAGCGGCGGCCGTTCGTAGGGCGGCTCGGGCTCACGCCCGACCAGCAGGATCGACCCCTCGGCACCGCGCTTGCGCAGCTCGGCGGCGCAGTGGGCCGAAGCGAGGCCGCCGCCGACGAGGAGGAAGTCGACCTCGCGGTCGGCCATCGGGCTCAGCCGTCCGTGCCGGCGCCGTTGCCGCCGCCGGGACCGAAGAGCTGCTTGAGGTCGTCCTCGCGGCCCGGGTCGAGGACGGCGAGGATCTCGTCGCCGGCCTCGAGCACCGTCTCCGGGCCCGGGACGAAGCCCTTGCCGTCGCGCAGGACCGAGATCAGCAGGCTCCCTTCCGGCATCTCGAGGTCGCCGACCCGGCGCCCGGTGACGACCGAGTCCTGGCCGAGCAGCATCTCGATGATCTCCAGCTGCTCCTCCTGCAGGTCGAGCAGGTGGATCAGGCCGTACTCGGGCACCTCGTGCTCGATCAGGCGGAGGATCAGGTCGGTGGCAGAGACCACCGGTTTGATCCCGAGCAGGTCGAAGTGCTCGCGGTTGCGCGGGTTGTTGACGCGGGCGATCACCTGGCCGACCTCGTACTTCTCGCGGGCGACCTGGCAGATCAGCATGTTGTCCTCGTCGTCGCCGGTCACCGCGATCACCATGTCGGCGCGCTGGATCCCGGCCCGCTCCAGCACCCAGAGCTCGGAGGCGTCGCCGTAGGTGATGTTGTGCTCGAGCTCCTGCTCGACCATCAGGTAGCGGCGCCGGTTGCTCTCGATCACGGTCACCTCGTGGCCCTTTTCGAGCAGCTCACGGGTCAGGTTCCAACCGACCTTGCCCGCTCCGACGACCATGATGTACATGCTCAGACCGCCTCGGGCTGGGTGTTGGCGCCGCCGGCGCCGTTGCGTTGGGCGCCGTCGCGCACGGCGCTCTCCAGCATGTCGATCGCGACCCGGGTCGGGCAGATCGTGTGCACGCCCTGGCGCTGGTACCACTCGGCCCGCAGCGGGTCGAGGATCCGCGCGATCACCGTCGGCACCTCGTAGCGGCGCTGGGCGATCTGGGCGATCACGATGTTGGTGTTGTCGCCGTCGGTGGAGGCGATGAAGGCATCGGCCTTCTCGATCCCGGCGGCGACCAGCGCGTCCGTCTCGAGGCCGGCGCCGACGGTGAAGTGACCGCCGTGGTCCTCCCAGCCCTTGTCGAGCCCGACCTCGAGCCTGGCGTGGGACTCGGGGTCCTCATCCAGACAGGAGACCTCGTGGCCCTCGCGCAGCATCGCCCGCGCCACCGAGGAGCCGACCCGCCCGCAGCCCACGATCAGGATGAACATGGCCCTGATACTAGGCCGATTCAGTGTCGGGGGGCGCGGTCAGGAGGACCCGGCAGGGGGCCTTCTTCAGCACGTACTCGGTCGCGGCGCCGATCTCGGCCGGCTTCTTCTCCGCGATCCCGCCGAGGGTGGCGCCGCCGCGGATCTTGGTCGGCGGCTCGGCGCCGACGACGATCGCCTCGGCGCCGTTGCGCCGCGCGGCCTCGACGATCCCGGCGCCGACGTCGCGGGCCCGGATCAGCTCGACGCCGATGGCGACGGCCTCGTACTCCCCCCCCACCTCGCGGGCCCGCTCCAGCGCCCGCTGCGCCTGCTGCTCCTGCTCGGGCGGCAGGTCGCCGTCAAGCGGCTGGCTCAGTGGCACTGCGACCACGTAGACGAGGTCGAGCCGGGCGTCCTCGACCTGGCCGTCGGACTGCTCCTGCTCGGCGGCGGCAAGCCGGCCCGCGGTCGAGACGATGTCGTCGTCGAGCGCGCTGCCGAAGACCGGCACGAGGATGCGACGGAAGGCGACCTCGGGCACCTGCTTGGTCAGCGCCCGCTCGCTCACCGTCACCCGCCTGGTCAGGGTCGTGCCCTCGAAGACCTTGCGGTAGACGACGTAGAAGAGCAGGCCGAAGGCCATCCAGCCGCCGCCGACCCAGCGGGCGGTGTCGTGGTAGGCGAGCACGCTGAGGAAGGCGAGACCGCTGACCAGGGCGGCGAAGATCGCCGGCGCCGGCAGCCGGGCGCCGCGCCAGTTGAAGTTCCAGCCGACCTTGAAGGGCCGGGGGCGGTCGGGTTCGGTGACGCGCAGGCGCACGATCGAGAGGTGGGCAATCGTGATCGCCAGGGTGGCGCCGAAGGCGTAGAGGCCGGCGAGCAGCTTCACGTCGGCGGGGATGACGAGGCCGAGCGCGATCAGGCCGCAGATCGCGATCGCCACGTGCGGCGTCGGGTGGCTCTTGCCGAGCTTGCCGAGCCAGCTCGGGATCTGGCGGTTGATCGCCAGCGTGTAGATGTGGCGGGAGACGCCGAGCATCGCCGTGCTCGCCGCCCAGACCAAGACGGGGGTGGCGACGAGGGCGACGATCCAGCGCATCGAGTCCGCCACCCAGGCCGGTTTGTAGGCGGAGACCACGCCGAGCAGCGGCGCCTCGACGAACTCGTTGCCGAGGGCGGTTTCGGGCCCTTGGGGCCCGGCGACCACCGGCACCGCCATCAGCGCGATCGCGGCCATCCCGGCGTAGACGAGCGGGACGGCGACGACGCCGAGGGTCACGACCCGCCGCAGGTCCCGCCGCCGTACCTCGATGTCCGGGGCGAGGTCGGAGGCGGCCTCGATCCCGGCGTAGGCGAGCATCGCGATCACGCCGGCGTAGACGACGTCGGTGAAGTTGGGGTCGGTGAAGAGGTCGAGCTGGTCGGTCAGCCGGTCCGGGTGGAAGACCGCGAGCAGCCCGACCGCGACCACTGCCAGCTGCAGGGCGATGTCGGCGAGCGCCAGCGTGGCGAGCCATATCTGCCGTCCCTTGCCGGTTATGTTGAGGACGTTGAGGGCGCAGGCGGTGAGGATCACCGCGGCGGCGACGCCGATCTCCCAGCCGGGGTCGGCGAGGTCGCCGGAGACCGGCTGCAGGTAGTGCGGGACGGAGATCGCCGCCAGGGCGAGGACGATCAGGTAGTCGATCAGGATCGCCCAGCCGGCGATGAAGGCGATCAGCTCGTTGAAGGCGTGGCGGGCGAAGCTGGAGGAGCCGCCGCGCTCACGGAGCATCGCGCCGCCCTCGACGTAGGTGAGCGCGGTGAGGCCGAAGAGCAGCCCGGCGGCGAGGAAGATCAGCGGCGTGAGGCCGAGCCCGCGGTCGGCGACGACCCCGAGCGCGAAGTAGATCGAGAACCCGATCGAGGAGTAGACGGCGGCAAAGAGCCAGGGCACGCCGAGCCCGCGGCGCAGCAGCGGCGAGGGGCGCATGGGCGGGCGCCGCGGCTGCTCAAGCGGGCGTGGCTGCTCCGGAGCGCTCACTAGCTCATCCGCGCCGAGACCCAGAGGCGGCCGGCGCCGACCGCGACGAAGGCGACGCCGAGCAGCGTCCCGACCGAGAGCGGCCCGCCGCCATTGGCCAGCGTGATCGCGAGGATCACCAGCCCGATGGCGAGGAAGGCGAAGGAGAGGGCACGGACGGAGCCGCGATAGATCCGCTCAGGAGTGGCCATCGCGGCGATTCTAGGCCGCACGGACACGGACAAGAGCGCCGAAACGCCAAAGCTCCGGCGCGACGCGCCGGAGCTGGCGTTGCCGATCGGGTTACCCGAGCAGTAGGCGGATTGCATGCACCAGATTGGTCAGTGCTTGCAAGAGGGAAACCGATTTCATTGGTTCCTCCTTGATAGAGGTGGTCGCCCGGGCAGGCATCCGCGCGCCGTTTTCGCCCCTCCGAAGCGGGGGGCGGAGTTGGCAAGCATTTTTGGGATGCTCAAGTGGGTGGCAACGAGAGCAAGGGGGAGCCGATGGAGCGGTTGAGCGATTTCAGGCTCTGACGAAGCTCAGCTTGCAATCCGCCTGTTTCGAGTAACCCTCGAATCGGAAAGGCCAGTTACGCGCGCGGCTTAAGCCGCTGAAGCGGTGAAAGCCGTCAAACCCGAGGGCGGCTAGTGCGAAGAGGCCGAGAACTCTTAGTTATCCCTAACTGGTCCTCGTACCCTTTCCTCTTAACTCTTTTTCCCTCTTGGTAGTGGTTAGGTAGCTACGCCAGCAAGCACGATCTCGGTTGACAAACAGCGTTTAGCCCGGCGCGTGCCGGGCTAAACGCCCCGAGCGAGGCTAGCGACGCCGGTCGATAACCAGGATGAGGATTATCAGGGCGAGTATTACTAGGACTGTCTCCATCTTGGAGCCTTTCTCTTAGATTGCCCCGACAGGCATCCGCTGGTCGTCTTTCGCCCCCTGCGAGTGGCTTTTGGTGGTTTGGCTCCCTCGGCCCGAGCCTTGGTCTCGTGCATGGGGGCGCAAGGCGGCGAGCTTCGGGATGCTCAAAAAGAGAAAGTCAAGAAAGGCGGAGATAGGAGATCGGACTCGGAGGCGAGATGACGCGAAAAGAGAGGCTAGTCAAGCTTTTAGGCAGTTTGTTTTCTATATCTCGCCCAATGGCGAATGCGGAGCGCGGCTTGAGCCGCTGAAGCGGTGAAAGCCATCACAACCAAGGCGGCAAGAGAGAAGAGACCGAAATTCCTTATCTATCTCCAACTGTCTTTCCTCTTCACTCTTCCTCTTACTCTTTCCTCTCATGTAGTGGTTAGAGCTGTAGCTTCGGCCTGGACGGGTGGATCGGAGACGACGATGACGCGGCACGGGCGCTCGCTCAGCACCGTCTGGAGCGTCTTGTCGTAGATCGGCTTGCCGTTGCGGTAGCGCAGGCCGACGACTACGGCGGCAGCATCGATCATCTTCGCCTCGTCGGAGATCGAGTAGCCGGCCTGGCCGGGCCTGACCCGCTCGACGTGGCCGGTCACCCGCTGGCCGCCGATCAGCCTCGCCTGCTCGACCTTGCCCTGTGCCTCGGCTTCCTGCTCGGACAGCTCGGCGTCGAGCGGCAGGTGGGTCGGCACGGTGAGCATCGAGTGGACGTGAACGCCGCGGCGTCGGCGCGCGGCGAGCTTGACCGCGGTGGCAACCATCTCCTCGGAGAACGATCCGTCGTCCTCGAAGCCGACCAGGACGCTGCGGTACTCGATCTCTTCCACCCCGAGCGGCTCGGGTGTCACGACCTTGACGGTCTGCCGCAGGCCGAGGCCCTGGCTGCGCCTGTAGAGCACGTAGATCGCCAGCCCGACGGCCATCCAAGCGGAGCCAATGAACAGGGTGCGGGTGTTGAGCGCCATAACCACGACCCATGCGGCGAAGGTGCCGAGCCCACCGAAGACCGCGGTGAGAGGCAGGTCGACCCCGAAGACACGCAGGTTGAGGGGGGGCTTGTAGGTCCGCTCCTCGGCATCCGGGCGGAGCTGGCGGAGGCGGATCACGGAGACGTGGGCGACGGTGAAGGAGAGCATCGCGCCGAACGCGTACATCGTCGCCAGCAGCTCCGTCTCGCCGGGCAGGAGGGCGATCGCGGAGATGACGCCGAAGAGGAGGATCGCCACGTAGGGCGTCTTGAAGCGCGGGTGTATAGCCCGGATCGCCTCCGGCAGCTGCCGGTACTGGCCCATCGAGAAGGCGATCCGCGAGAGGCCGATCAGCCCGGCGTTGGTCGCGATCACGAGGATCACCGCCGCGAGCACGCCGACGTAGATCCGCATCGCGTCGGCCACCGCGTCGGAGAGGCCGAGGTTGTCGACGATCCCCAGCATCGGGTTCTCGGCGTAGGTCGTGGCCAGAGCGGTCGTGTACTCGCCACCCTGCTCGGTCACTGGCATTGCCGAAAGGGCGACGACCGGGATCAACAGGAAGAGGACGAGCACCGCCGTCACCACGAGTCCCACGGCCCTCGGCACGGTGCGGGACGTGTCGCGCGCCTCCTCCGACATGTTGGAGAGGGTCTCGATCCCGGTGTAGGCGATCATCCCGACCGCGATCGCCAGCGCGAAGTTGCCCCAGCTCGGCGCGACCCCCAGCTCGACGTTGCTGACCAGGATCTCCGGGCTGAGCACGAGGGCGATGCCGATCGCGACGACGACGATCTGTGTCATCAGGTCGGCGATCGCCAGCACGATGTTGAGCCGGGCCGACTCGCGGCTGCCGATCACGTTGACGCCGATCAGCAGGGCGATGAGCACGATCCCGACGACGACGTCGGCGGGGTTGCGTTCCAGCGGCTCCCAGAAGACGGCCAGATAGTGGGGCACGAAGAAGGCAGAGATCGCGACCGTGATCACGTAGTTGAGGACCTGCCCCCAGGCGGCGAAGAAGCTGAGCAGCTCGTCGAAGGCGTGGCGGGCGAAGCTCGAGGAGCCACCCGCCTCCGGGTAAAGCACCGTCGCCTCGGCGTAGGTGGCCGCGGTGCAGACGAAGATCAGGCCGGAGATCAGGAAGACGACCGGCGTCATCCCCAGGGCGAAGACCGCGACCACGCCCAGCGCGTAGTAGATCGACGAGCCTACGTTCCCGTAGGCAGTCGAGAACAGCGCCCCGACGCCATGAACCCGTCGCAGGGTCTCCTCACGTGGATGTCTCTCGGCCATGCGTCAGGCCGAATATAGGGACGCCGCTCCCTGGTTGCTCAAAAAGCGAGCGCCGGGACGAGATCCCGGCGCTCGCGATTCGACGTCTCAGATGCTGCGCTTACGGATTTTCGGCGTCGTTTTTGTTCAGTGCAAACGCGGTGGTCGTATGGATCGTGTTTTTCAGGATCGCCGTGTTGGTTCCAGCCGGTGAGGGCAGGCCGGAAGACGCGTTCACGATCGGATCGAGGAGGAACGAGAAGAGTCCTCCGCATCCTTTCGCCGCGGGCGCTGCCCACGCGTTGTCGACCAGTACTGCTCCATCAAGACGCAGAACGCGTCCTCCTTCGATGAAGGTGACCTGGCCGCCATTGCCGGTGATCGGTTTGTTCGGCGGTGGCGGGCTGGTGGTATCCGCCCGCAGATTCCACACAATCGGATTGGTGCTGGAGCCCACGTAACAGTTATCCCCCAGGAGCGGGTTTTCCAGCTTGACCTTGAGCGGCATTTTCAGCGTGACCCCTTCTCCGAGGGCCAGGGCGAGTTCGTTGACCTTTACGGCACTTGCACCTTGAGCCAGTTCCAGTGTGGAATTGACTCCAGTGAGACCGTTTTCGAAGGTGAATTCACACGCCGCCCGCAGAATGAAATTGCTGATTTCGTTGCATTTCACGAGTCCAGCAAGCCCGCCAGGGATTTTCTGCGGAGCTTTGGTGAGCGTTTGGCCATTTTTCGCCGCGACAAGCGACGAGAAACCTGCTTCTGGACCTTCTTCCGCCGGTTCCGCATAGCCACCCTGAAGCGTGGCTGGGTTGGTGATGGGCACAGTCTTGCTGCCCATCACGACTTCGCCACCGGTCGTGACGGAGTGCAGGCACCTTTCGACTCCAGGAGTCGTGTAGGGGCACTGCGCGAATCTCGTGAACTCGCCCGTGAGTTTCGCTGAAGCGCTTCCTGCTAGAGAGAGACTGGCGACTGCCATGGCCAACATGGCCACGCTCACCATCCCCCGTCTGCTAATTCGTTTCATCTCCCGCTCCTTACTTATTTGGTGTTGTCCTTAGAGACAATTTGCTTTTTAGAAAGTTTTGTGCGCACAATCGCGAGCCCGAGCATCGTCGTCGATGCTCGGGCTCGTCCGCAAGTACCAGCTGCTACGGATTTTCGTTGTTATTTTTGTTCAGCGCGAACGCAGTCGTCGTATGGATTGTGCTCTCGAGAATCGCCGTGTTCGTGCCAGCCGGTGCCGGCAGGCCGGCAGCAGCATTGATGACCGGATCGATCAGGGCGGAGAGTAGAACTCCTCCACATC
The DNA here is from genome assembly GCA_035557635.1 of Solirubrobacterales bacterium. Classification (GTDB taxonomy): domain Bacteria; phylum Actinomycetota; class Thermoleophilia; order Solirubrobacterales; family 70-9; genus VRUE01. The sequence goes on from DATMDR010000089.1 coordinate 12,777, forward strand.
CTTTCGCCGCGGGTGCCGACCAGGCGTTATCGACAATCACAGCGTCATCAAGGCGCAGGACTTGCCCTCCTTCAATGAACGTGACCTGACCGCCGCTACCGGTGATCGGTTTGTTCGGAGGCGGCGGGTTGGTGGTGTCCGCTCGCAGTTCGAAAATGAGCGGTGCTTTGTCCGAGCCGACATAGCATGCATTTCCGAGAAGTGGGTTTTCTAGTTTCGCCTTGAGTGGCAGAATCAGCGTCACGCCTTCGCCCAGCGCCAGCGCGAGTTCGCGGATTTTAATGTCGCTCGGTGACCCAGCGATTTCAAGGGTCGAGTTGACTCCGGTCAACCCATTTTCCGCTGCGAGTTCCACCAGCGCTTTGACCAACGGTGGGGAGTTTTCCGGCGGCACCAGGCCGAGCAGGCCGCCAGGGACCGGCTGCGGGCTTTTGGAGAGCGTGACTCCGTTGGTAGCACCGAAAAAGTCTTCAGAGAATCCGGTGATTTCTTCGGATTCCGGAGGTTCGTTGTAACCACCCTGAAGCGTTACCGGATTGACGATTGGAACTTTCTTGCTGCCCAGAACGGCTTCCCCACCGTCAGTGAGCGCGTGAAAGCACCTGATGACTTCAGGATTTTTGTATGGGCAGAACTCGAATCGGGCAAACTCACCGGTGAGTTTCGCCGATGCGCTTCCCGCAAAACTCAGCGCAGTGAGCAACGCGGCGAGTATCGCCACGCACACCGCCCCCATCCTCTTTTGCTGCTTTGGCATAGTGATGTCACTCCTTCTGTTGGTGACCCTGCGGCCATCCACAGCCGCCCACCTCACCGTCGCTTAGCCACGACAGCTACGAGCAGCCCCGTCATGCCGCCCTTCAACCAGATCGATCCCAGAGTTCAAACCAAGAGCCGACCTCGTCAAGCATCGTGGGAGCCTCTGCAGCGGTCAAGTTTTTCAGCGCGATGTTTTCCATCTCGCTATTTGGGACCGCGGCTCCAAAGTGCCGAGCGCGCACAATGCAGCATGAGCAGAAAGCGGCAGCGAGCACCCAACGTCCAAAACCTCGAGCAACTTCGCGGCGCAGCGGGCCTGGTCGAACGTCAGTTGCGGCCCGGGACACGCCCTAGCCATCCCAGGCCGCAAGTAAGCGTGACTAGTGGATGCCTAGTTTAGATCCTTCAGCTACGCCTTCAAGGTCGATCGTGCCGTTGAGGTAGCCCGTGTTGCCAAGGGCGCCATATTTAAATAGATCGCCGCTTAATAACTGGATAGCTTCGCTGAACACGATCGTCTGCACTTCCGCATCTAATAGGCCTCCTTCGACCTTTGCCGCAAACGAGCCGGTCTTCGGGTTGTTTAACGGCAGGACGCAGCCCAGATTGGGCTTGAATGAGACAATGGCGAAGTTGGTTCCTTCGAGCGGCTCGAATAACACGAACCTTTCTCCCCCATGTAATATCAGTAAGACTAAGAACGACGCACTCATGCCGCCTAACTCTTTGAATTCACAGCCTGCTAGAAGTTCGCTTTTGTGGTTCCTTATTGTGCATCCTAAGAATAAGACTTTGAATTTACCTTCAGTCGCGTTTGTGAGCACTCCTTCGTTGATGTCCAGGGAGCCGCATTCGATTTTCAGGTCCCTGGCCTGCACTAAGAGATAGCCGGTTCCTAACTGTTCACCTGTGACAGCTTGTCCCGCAGGTGTCGCTAAGTTGTATAAGAAGGTTCCTGCTGTGCTTTTCCCGGGTAATTCTGGGGCCTGCGCCTGCGCGCCGACGGCGGTGAACGCCATCGTGCCGAGCGCGGCCAAGACCACCAAGCCCAAGCCCCTGATCCCATGCTTCGCGCCTCTCATGCTTCCTCCCAACGTTGCGTGGTTGCTCACGACGCATGGAGCCGCCAGCCCTCCACGTCATCGTCAGCCTGACAGCGGACCATCAGGCGGTCAAGAAACCCCCACCCCCATCTTCTAACCGACAGCGCTAGCGCCCGTAGCTCGCCGCCAGCAGCCCGACGTTGCCCGAGACCTCGAGCACTTCGCGGCGCAGCTCGCCGGGGTCAAACCCCTTGGCCGCCTCAAGGCGCTCGGGCAGCGCGAAGAGGGCGAAGATGAAGGTTTCGGCTTCCCCTTGGGCCGGGCAGATCGAGTAGCCGAGGTTGCCGAAGCTGTTGCGGCCGCTGACCGTGCCTTGAGGCAGGCGGCCTTCCTCGATCTCGGTGAGGCCGGGATCGATGCCGGCAAGGGCCCAGTTGAAGAAGAGCTTCCCCTCCACCGGCCGCGAGCTCATCGCGAAGAGGATCAGTTCCTCAGTGCCGGCGGGGGTGCCGCCCCACTGCAGGGGCGGCCAGGTGTCCTCGCCGTCGCAGCTGTACTGGGAAGGCAGGGCGGTGCCGGAGGACGTCAGTGCCGGGCTCCTCAGGGTCATGTCGGCGAGCGTCGCCTCGGCTTCTTCTTGGGGGGTGGCTTCCGGCACGCGCCCCTCCTCGCTGGGCAGCGGGACGGAGGTGGGGCCCTGGCCCTGCTTGGCGCCGGATCCTTGAGAGGCGCCGCTCTGCCCGGAGCCCTCGGGGCCAGCAGCCGCTTTCTTTGACGAGGCCGGCGCCGAAGCCCCTGTGGCGCCCGTAGCGCCCGCCTGCTGAGCCGGCGGGCTCGGCGCGCTCGCCGCCTCGGGGCCGGAGTCCTCTCCCCCGCACCCCGAGACGGCGAGGAGCGCCGCGGCGGCGAGCGCCAGGATGCCCCTGGCGCTCGCTGCCTTGGCTCTTGGC
>DATMDR010000090.1:0-24124 GCA_035557635.1 Solirubrobacterales bacterium
GCTCGTTTGCCCGCCGGCACATCATCTCCAGGGCCCGCTCGGCGGTGCCGATCGCGCGCATGCAGTGGTGGATGCGGCCCGGGCCGAGGCGGTCCTGGGCGACGGCGAATCCGGCCCCCTGCTCGCCGAGGAGGTTGGCGGCGGGAACGCGGCAGTCCTCGTATTTGATCTCGCAATGGCCGGGGCCCTTGTCGTGGCCCATCACCGAGATCGGCCGCACCAGGTTGAAGCCGGGCGCGTCGGTCGGCACGCAGATCATCGAGGCGCGCGCGTAGGGGTGGGCGTCGGGGTCGGTGACGACCATCGCGATCGCCAGGTCGGCGCCGACGGCGCCCGAGGTGAACCACTTGTGCCCGTTGATCACCCAGTCCTCGCCGTCGCGGACGGCGGTCGCCTGCAGGCCGGTCGGGTCCGAGCCGGAGACCGCGAACTCGGTCATCGAGAAGCAGGAGCGAATCCGGCCCTCGAGCAGCGGCTCGAGCCAGCGCTCGCGCTGTTCGTCCGAGCCGTGCTCGGCGAGGATCTCCATGTTGCCGGTGTCCGGCGCCGAGCAGTTGAAGGCCATCGGCGCCGCCGCCGGGCTGCGACCCATCTCCTCGCAGAGCAGCCCGTACTCCCAGTTGCTCAGGCCGGGGCCGAAGCGCTCGTCGGGCATGAAGAGGTTCCAGAGCCCATCTGCCCTGGCCTGCTCCCGGACTTCGACCAGGAGCTTCGGGTAGGGAACGCCCGGCGCGACCTCGGCGTCGAGCGCCTCCATGATCTCCCGCTCCTGCGGAAAGACCTGCTCGTCCATGAAGTCGAGGATGCGCTCGCGCAGCGTCTCGACCTGGGGGCTGGGCTTGAAGTCCATCGGCGGAAAGCTACAGGCGATAGCGAGCGAAGAGCTCGCCATCGCGCTCGAGCAGCCATGCCAGCTCCAGCTCGGCGACGCCGGGCAGCTCCCCCTCGACGATGCGCGGCGCCTCCCCGCCCGCCAGCTTCGGCGCGATCGTCAGGAACAGCTCGTCGACCAGGCCCAGCGCCTGCATCTCCCCGTAGAGGTGCGGTCCGCCCTCGCTGAGCAGCGAACGCACGCCGCGCTCCCCGCGCAGGTGGCGCAGCGCCTCCGCCAGGTCGACCCGCCCCTCGTGACGGACCACCTGCAGCGAGGCCGCGGTCTGCGGCGGCTCGGCCTCGGAAGCGGTGAAGATCAGCACCCGGCCGCCGCCATCCGTGAACAGCGGCGCGTCCCAGGGCAGGTCGAGCCGGCCGCTGACGATCACCATCAGGGGGTCCTGGGGAAGCCCGAGCTGCTCGCGGCGCTCGCGCTCGCCTTGGTCCTCGACGGGGCGGCCGTAGCGCTCGGCCCGCATCGTGCCGGCGCCGATCATCACCGCGTCGAAGCGGGTCCGCAGCCGCTGCAGCATCTCCATGTCCGCGTGCGAGCCGATCGGCCCGGAGCGCCCGCCGATGGTCGCCCGCCCGTCGAGGGTGACGACGAAGTTCATCGCCGTGAAGGGGCGATCGGCCTGGGCCTGCTCCCACGGCCGGTAGGCGTCGAGCTGCTGCTCGGTGGTGGTAGGGCCGGGGTTCGGAATCAGCCGCCGCATCGTCGCCTGAGCCTAGTGACGCGTTCGCTGTTTGTCGTGCACAGCCCTATGAAGGGCGAATGCTCGCTCAGGAGTACTCGTGCCAGCCGGCGAACTCGCGGCCGGCGAACTCCTGCAGGGCGGCGACGTCGGCGCCGAAGCGGCCGCGGATCGTCTCGAAGAGGTCGTCGGGCAGCTTCGGCTTCGGCGCCGGCGGCTTCTCGGGATCGTGGACGACCTTCTCAACCAGCCAGCGCATCGACTCCGGCAGGCGGTCGAAGTTGCGGTCGAAGGAGCGCAGGCCCGGCAGTTTGACCAGCCTCTCCATCAGCTGGTATTTGCCTCCCTGCTTGGCGCTCGACTTCTCCCACTCGCGGTCGAACTGCTCCGAGGTGAAGCTCTCGTCGACGCCGGCGAAGGCGAACGCCCTGCGCATCGTCGCCTCACGCTCGCTCTGCAGCTCCTCCTGGGTGACGATCTCGATCTGGGCGCGGTCGAAGCGCTCCAGATAGGGCTGCAGCTGCATCCAGTACATCGAGCGCTGGATGTAGGAGGAGTCGGGCTGCGAGAGCGTCGGGACAAGCTCGCGGGTCTCGTAGCCGGCGCCGGTGGCGTGCACCCAGTGCGAGAGGATGCGCTTGATCGGGTCGCGCACCATGTAGAGCAGCTTGGCGTCGGGACAGTGCCGGCGGATGCGCTCGGCGACGCCCTCGAAGCGGGGCAGGTTGGTGTAGTGGGGGGAGGACTCGCCGCGCACCTTGAAGCGGCCGTCGAAGCGGCTCGCGTACCAGTCGAGCCCGAGGTCCCAGTTGAGCTCCTCGACGAAGAAGTTGAGCTCCTTCGGCTTCGACATCTGGATCTCGGGGTGCAGGCCGAGGTAGTGGTGGATGCTGGTCGTGCCGCACTTCAGCCCGCCGATGATGATCAGGCTGGGCAGCTCCGCGTGGCGCTTGCGACGCCGTCGCCAGGGGAACCTGCGGTCGCCCGTGTAGCGCTCGCGGGCACGCGCGCACATCGCTTCGTCGGCGGGGTCGCGGGGGGCCTGCGGAGCCGGGATCTGCGTCTCGGTCTCTGACACGAGCGGGCTAGTGTAACTCCGATGCCGCGCGCCGATCTCAGCTCCAGCTTCAACTCCTTCTTCAACGCAGCCGAGGCCTTCTTCGAGAACCTCTCGCGGGTTGATTGGAGCGCCCTCGCGCTGGCGCTCGTCTTCCTGCTGGCGATGCAGCTCGCCCGCGCCTGGGCCTGGCGCAACGTGCTGCGCGCCGCCTACCCGGGCGAGCCGATCCCCTTCCTGCAGCTCGGCGCCGCCTACCTCGCCGGCGCCGGGATCAACGCGATCGTCCCCGCCCGGGCCGGCGACGTGACCAAGGTCTTCCTGGTTAAGCGCCAGATCCCCGACTCCTCCTACCCGGCGGTCACCTCCTCCTTCCTGGTGCAGACGGTCTTCGACACCACGATCGGCGTGCTCGTCCTGCTCTACGCGATCACCCAGGGGCTGCTGCCGGAGCCGCCACGCCTGCCGAACCTGCCCGCCTTCGAGATCGCCTTCTGGGCGGAACACCCGCAGGTCTTCCTGATCACGGTCGCGGTCCTGCTGGTGGCGATCGCGATCGGCATCTACCTGCTCGCGCACCGGGTGCGGCGCTTCTGGGACAGGGTCAAACAGGGCCTGGCGATCCTCACCCAGCCGCGTCGCTACCTGCGCGAGGTCTGGGCCTGGCAGGGAATGGGCTGGCTCTGCCGCTTCGCCGCCTTCTGGTTCTTCCTCGAGGCCTTCGGCATCGGCGGCTCGTTCGGCAACGTGCTGCTGGTGATGAGCGTGCAGGCGATCTCGACGATCGTCCCCTTCACCCCCGGTGGGGCCGGCGCCCAGCAGGCTCTCCTCGTCGCCACCCTGCATGGCCCGTCGCGCGCGGCCGTCCTCTCCTTCTCGGTCGGGACCCAGATCGCGATGGCGGCCTGGTCGGTGCTGCTCGGCTTTATCGCAATGATCACCGTCTTCCGAACGACGGACTGGCGCGGGCTGGTCAAACAAGCCGAAGAAGACGAGGCGCGCGGGGGCGGCAAGTCCCCCGTCAAGGCGTAGGAATCACCCTCGGAAGCGCCTGATCATTCGCGGCGAGTCGCGTTTGCCTTTCGGGGTGTCGATATGGCCGTCGAGGTGGAGCTCCTCCTCCAGCTCGTCGAGCGCCTCGCGGATTCGCGCCAGGCGCTCCGCGGCGGCCTGCCCGTCCATCTCGCCCTCGGCCTCGCGTTCGTCGCGGCGGCGGTTGAGGCGCTCGTCGATCGCTTCCATCGCCCGCACCTCCTCGAGGCTGTTGATCAGGATCGCGATCACCATGTTGATCAGCAGGAAGGAAGCGATCAGGACGTAGCTGACGAAGTAGATCCAGGCCCAGGGGTGGACGTCGATTACCGCGCCCATGATTTCGGGCCAGCTCTCCAGCGTCAGCACGATGAAGAGCGAGAGCATCGCCTCGCCGATGTCTCCCCAGTGCTCGGGTTCGGTGTCGGCGAAGAAGATCCAGCCGAGAATCCCGTAGATGTAGATCAGCAGCGAGGTGAGCATCGCCATGCTGCCGATCGGCGGCAGGCTGGTCGCCATGCCGCGGATCAGGAAGCGCAGGTCGGGGAAGATGCTGACGACGCGGACGATCCGCAGCAGCCGCAGCAGCCGCAGCACGGTCGCGTTCTGGCGCAGGCCGGGGAGGAGGGCGCCGCCGATGACGACGAAGTCGAAGACGTTCCAGCCGCTCTTGAAGTAGTCCTGCGGGCGGCTGCCGTGAGCGGCGATCCGGATCACGATCTCGACCACGAAGATGCCGAGGAAGACGTCATTGAGCGCTTCGAGCGCGCCGCCATAGTCGCGATCGATCGAGTCGTAGGTCTCGAGCCCGAGCACGACCGCGTTGGCGAGGATCACGCCGAGAATGAAGAGCTGAAACCGCGAGGAGTCGGCTACTCGTTTGCAGGTGGCGGCCATCGGAGGCCGCAATGGTGCCATGCGGCTTGGCTGGCGGCATCCAGGTCAGATCTGGGCTGGCACCAGAGCGAAGCCGTGCTCGCGTGCGGCCTCGCGCAGCTCACGGTCCCAGCAGGCGAAGGCAACCTTGTCGATCTCGGTAAATCTGAGAGCAGTGGCCAGGTGAAGGCTGTCGTAGGCCCGAAGCGCGTGATCAATCGCGGCAAGCTCCGCATGGTGAAGAACCTCAGCGGTAACAGAGTGGAGATCGATCCTGGCCCAGAGCGTTTCCAGTTCCCTCAGTCCGCTCTGCAGCTGCATGCTGGATATGCGGCCGCCCTTGTGGATCCTCGCCAGCGCGGACACCGCCTCGACTCGGGTGAGAACACTCGTTGTCACTGCGCTCGCACGGCTGAAGGTCTGGCGCGCGACATCGCTCTCAGGCTCGTCGACGAGAAGCTTGATCAGCGCGCTCGTATCGAGGTAGAGACTCAGCGACGACCCTCGGAGACGTATTCCGCCGCAGTCTTGCCGGAGCCTTGCAGCTTGATGGGTTTCGGTAGGTGTCGGGAGCCGTTTCCTGGCCTGACTATCCCCTTCGCGATCAGCTCCGCCATTCGCGGCGACCTCGTGGTGGAGACGATCCTCGCCACCGGCTGCCCGCGGCGGGTGACCGTGATCGGCTCGCCCGCTTCGACCCGCTCGATGATCTGGCTGAGGTTGTTCTTCAGCTCGCGTATGCCGACCGTGTCGCTCATGTAGCCACATTATAGCGTTAAAGGGCCACATAGCTCAGCTCGACCAGCCGGGGTGGCGGCTTTCGACTCGCCACTGCCAAGGCGGGCGTTCGCCGGCGCCAAACTCGTAGTGGTTGCGCCCCGGCAGCGTCTCCAGCGGAACCAGTGCCGGGGAGTCGGAGACCAGGACGCGGACGCCGTTCGCGGCTTCGACGTCGGCCTGGCCTGCCCGGCGCGTGACTCGCTCCCAGCCGAGGCCGGGCCGGTAGAGCCAGTAGCTGACCTCGACCCAGCCGAGCGAGCGGCGTCGGTCGACGATCTCGGTGAAGGCGGTAGTGCGGCGCCCCGAAGCGGTGAGGCGAAGCCCGGCCGTGCCCGGGAGCGGCACGGCACAGCTCTCAGTCCGGCAGCGGCGGAAGTCGACCGGCACCAGCGGCAGGCCCGAGGGGCCTGGCTTGGCGGCCGGCGCCGGCGCCAGTGCGCGGGCGAGCCGGGCCAGCGGCCAACCGTAGGCGGGAACCAGCGGGTGGTGGCTGCAGGCGTCCGGAAGGCGGGGAGCGCAGCGGATCTTCGTTGCGATCGAGCGGGCGACGGAGCGACCGGCGTCGATCTCCCCCTCGGCCGCGACTGCGGCGATGCCGGCGAGCAGCAGCAGCGCGACCAGCGCCGCCAGGCCCGCCTGCTCGACCGACGCCGATCCCCGCTCTGGATCTCGTTCGCCTCCCACGGCTCGAAGCTAGGGCTCTCCGCCGCACGTGTGGTGCGCGGTGTGTCAAGCCTCTGCGCCGCTTCTGCGTCCGTGCTTACATGTGAGGGGTGGAGGGCAGCCCCTTCAACCTGTTCGGCGACCCGGACGAGTTTCGCGCCCGCATGGAGGAGCTCTCCGAGCAGATGCAGTCCTCGCAGCGCGTCGCCTGGGCCGACAACGCGATCAAGCTGGCGGTCGAGATGACCGTGGCCTCGATTGGCCGGATCGAGCTGACCGGATCGAGCGACGAGCAGGCGATGCAGGTGCGCGACGCGATCCGCGTCCTCTTCCCGGAGGCCGTCACGTTGGTCCGCGAGGCCCGAGAGGGCCTTTCTTAGAGCAGCTCGACGTGGAGAGTCGTCGCGCCGCCGCGGCCCAGTGCTGCGGCGACCAGCTCCAGCGGCACGGCTACTAGTAGGACCGGGATCGCGACCACGACGTTGATCACGGCGTCGAGACGGCGCTGCCAGGGTCGCTCGGCGGGCACGCCGGCGCCCCGGCCGAGGGCCGCGAGGGCGACGTTGCGGCCGAAGGTGAAGCCGTTGAGGATGGTCTGCCACATCGTCGCGACGGCGGCGCCTGGAGACCAGCGCGCGGCGGTCACCACCTGGTCGCGGTTGGCGACGAGGCGACGCACGGCCTCGGTCGTGAACAGGTAGCGGCGCCCGGGCTCGAGCCCGGCCCAGCCGGCGCCGCCGAACCAGGCCGAGAAGCCGTTGCGGTCGGCGATTCGCAGCGTGTCCACATCGCGCAGGCTGTCCAGCTCCGCCAGGGCCTCATCCGTCGCACCGGGGGCACCGACGACGCCGAGGCCGCAGCTCTCGCACCGCTTCGTCGCTCCGGCCAGGCCAGGACGGGCGTCGATCCAGCCGAACAGCGGCTCGCCGCAGGCGGGGCAGGGCGGATTCTCCGGTCCCGCACCGGCCTCCAGCGGGACGACCGGCGTCTGTCTCGTGCGGCTCACAGGCATAGTCTTGCGTTCGCTCGCTCTGCGCTCATGGGCCGGTAGCGTACGCGCCGTGCGGTTAGGACGAACCGGTGTCATGATGCCCGCGCGCGCTTGGCGGCGGCGGACGCGGCGCGATGCTGCGTCCTCAGTCGGTCAGGTAGCGCTGCTACCTGACCTCCCTGCGTCCTTGCCTCGCTTGGTCCGGCGCTCGCCAATCACGCACGCTCCTCATGACACCGATTCTTAGCGAGATCATGACCGCCGGCGTCGTCACCGCCTCGCCGGACGCCAGCGCCCTCTCGACGGCGCGGTTGATGCGCGACCACCGGGTTGGCTCGGTGGTCATCGTCGATCCGGGCGGCGCGCCGGTGGCGGTGGTCACCGACCGTGACCTCGCCGTGCGGGTCTTCGCCGAGGGCGTCGACCCCGAGTCGCCGGTCGGCGAGCACGCCTCGCGCCCGCTGGTCTGCGGCGAGCCGGCGATGGAGCTGAACGAGGCCGCGGCATTGATGGTCCAGCACCGGGTGCGCCGCCTCCCGGTCGTCGACGGCGAGCGCCTGGCCGGGATCGTCACCCTCGACGACGTCGCCGTGCGGTCCGGCAACCTCGAGGCGGCGCAGCGGATGACGGCCGACGTGATCGAAGGCGCCCTGCCGCAGTTCTACTTCCGCGAGCGCGGCTAGGGTCCGGACACCCATGGAGGCTTCGATCGGCAGGGAGGAGGTTCTCGGCAGGGAGCAGCGCTGGTCGCTGCCGGTCGCGCTGATGACTCTGGCCGCGATCGCCATGCTGATCGCCTCGGCGATCGTGATCGGGCCGGTCAACGGCGACGGCGACGCCGAGATCCTCAGGGCCGCGCACGAGCACAGCTCCGCCGTCACCCTCTCCAGCGTCCTCCAGGCCGCCGCCTTCATCCTCCTGGTGGCGCCGCTCGTCTACCTCTTCCGCGCCGCCCAGGCGCGCAGCCCGAAGGTGCGCGGGCAGCTGATCGGCCTCGTCGTCGCCGCGCCCCTGTTCCTCGCGGTCGCCTCGGTGCTGAACGCGGTCGCCACCGACCAGGCGGCCTCCGACTTCGTCGCCGGCAAAGCGAGCGCTGACCTCAGCATTAGCGAAGCGAAAGCCGACTGCCGCGAGGAACGCCGCGACGACCCCGATGGGTTCCGCGACGAGTACGGCGCCCCGGGCGAGCCCGAAGGGGGCGTTCTGCGCTGCGCCGAGGACACCGTCACCGACGACGCGGCGACGAACGCGATCGCCGACGCGTCGACCCGCGATACGGCGACCGGCTTCGGCCTCGGTGGACGCCTTGGCCTCGCCTTCACCCTCCTCTACACCTGTCTTTGGGCGATGCGGACGGGTCTGCTCAGCCGTTTCTGGGGCTCGCTCGGGATGGCCCTCGGCGCCGCCGCCCTGCTCCTCCTGATCCAGTTCACGCTGATCTTCTTCCTCTACTTCGCCCTACTAGCCGCCGGCTGGATCCCCGGCGGCCGCCCCCCCGCCTGGGCAGCAGGAGAAGCCGTCCCCTGGCCATCTCCAGGAGAGAAAGCGGCTTCAGAACTAGAAGCGCCTGGCGAATCGTCCGAGCCTGGCGAGCCGCCCAACCCTGACGGCGATAGCGAAGAACTCCGCAAACGCAAGCAGCGCGAAGACCAATAGCTCTCGCGAGCCGGATCTAGGCGCGCTGTCATAGGCCAGCCCCAGTAGGGGTGAAGCGGCTTGTACTTTTTTGCCCACCAGCAATCTCGGACGGCCAACCCGCTCTGCAAAAAAGTTGAGCGAAACCCCTGCTGGGGCTGGCCTACCTCAGACCGCTGCGATTTCCGTCGCCGCCGCCAGCGGATTCGCCTCGCCAGCAATCGTCTTCCGGTAAGGCAGCCAGCCGCGAAAGTTCCCGCTCCACTCGCCCTTCTCCAGCTCCTGCTTGGTGAGTGGACGCGCCGGGTGCTCCATCGGAGACATGTGGCCGCTCTCGATCAGGCGGTCGTGAAGGCCGATGTCCGCCTGCAGGTCCCTCGTGCCGGAGTGGGTCAGGTAGCTGACCCGGGCGCAGCGCCCGGCGGAGATCTTGATCAAGTCCTGTTCTGAGGCCTCGCCTCGATCCGCATCGCGGACGAGCGGCAGGTGCCACTCGTCCCAGTCCAGGTCGACCGGATCGGAGCCGGCGACGGCGTCACGCATCATCGCCGCGATCAGCTTGATCTCCGGTTGCGCGTCGGGGTGGCAGCGCAGGTTCCAGAAGTTCTCCCACTCGGTCGCGGTGACGATCACCGTGTGCCACATGAAGGGCTCGAGCAGGCGATTCGCGACCTGCTTGTGCACGTTCAGCCACTCGCTCGGCCGCTCACCCGCTTTGATGCTTGCCTCGACCTGCTCCAGGTAGCCGAGCAGGTCGGTTTGCGCTCGCACCTCGTCGGGGCTGGTGACGAGCCCGAGGACGTGGCGCACAGCTGCGTCGCGAGCCTGGAGCCACTCGCGTTCCGCGGCGCGGTTCGCCTCGCCGGTGAGCGCCGGCCCCGCCTGCATGCCGGGCTGGTTGGAGCCGAACTCGATCGGCACGTAGGGCTGCTCGAGCACCCTGCGAACCTGCTTGACGATCGGAATCGCGCGGGAGCTCGCCGAGTTGCGCGAGAAGACGCGATGTGTATTGAACTCGGCGAGGATGAAGCGCGGGAAGGTGGTCTCGAGCGTCGTCAGCCGGTAGCCCGCGGGCGAGCGCGAATCGGCAAGGATCTCAACGTCGAAGCTCATGGCTCATGCCAATCTGCCACCAGCCCTGGACAGAAAAGTATTGATCCGATTCCCCAAAATGCAGCGCATCAATCCTCCGGACGCTTGTTTGATTAGCTAGTCCACTCTCCCACGCCATAGATCGGTGACATGACGCTCCCCCCCGCTAACCGCCCCGCCGAGCCGCGCGGCATCGGTGCCCGCTTCCTGCTCGGCGGCCTGGCGGCGATCGGGATCGCGGTCATCGCTCCGCTGACGATCGGCTCCTTCTCCAACGACGAGGCGCTGCTTACGGCGGCGATCGAGGCGACCTGCATCGTCGTCGTCGGGATCAGCGCCCTGTCCCTCGCCCGCCGGCTCCAGGCAAGCCACGACGAACTCTGGGACCTCTCCCGCCGCGACGAGCTGACCGGGGTTGGCAACTACCGGGCCCTGCACGAACGGCTCGACGAGGAGGTTGCGCGGCACGCGCGACACCGGCGGGAGTTCTCGCTGGTCCTGATCGACCTCGACGGCTTCAAGCAGGTCAACGAGGCACTGGGCCACCTCGAGGGGGACAGGCTGCTGGCCGAGATCGGCGACGCGCTGTGCGACGAGATACGCGGCGAAGACGCCGTCTTCCGCCAGGGCGGCGATGAGTTCGCGGTGATCGCGCCTGAGACCAACGGCGAAGAGGTCGAGGACGTGGCGGCGCGCCTGCGCACCAGGGTCCGCGACTGCAGCAGGAACGGGGTGCGCGTCTCCGCCGGCACCGGTTTCGCGATCTTCCCCGGCGACGGACGCACGGTCCACGAGCTGCTCAGCCGCGCCGACCGCGATCTGCTCGGCGCCAAGCACAACGGCCGCATCGGTTAGCCGCTTCGCGGGGGACCCGTGGCTCAGCGAGGAGCCGGCGGCGCCGCCATCAGCTCGACCCGGTGGCCGCCGGGAGAGATCGCCAGGGCCCGCGGCTCCCCCCAGTGTTCGCGCCGCGGTTCGACCTCGAAGCCGCTCTCGCGCAGTCGCTCTACGGCCGCGTCGAAATCGGTCGCGACCACCGCGGTGTGGCCGCGACTGGGAACGGCCGGCGACTCGGTCGGCATCAGGTGCACCTGCGTCCCGCTGCGTTCGAGCCAGGTGAACTCCGTCAGCGACGGCGGCGGCGGGACCTCGGCGAAGCCGAGCAGCTGCCAGAACTCGACCGAGCGCTCGATCTCGGCGGGCGCGACCTCGATCCCGACGTGATGCAGCATGCGATCAGGATAGGCGCCGGCTAGAACAGCAGCGAGGCGAGCGCGACGGTGACGACGATCGCGGTCGACCAGGTGACCGCCTCGGCGGTGATCTCCATGTCGAGGCCGTAGGCGTGGGCGACGACCATCGAGTTGACACCGGAGGGCATCGCCGCCAGCAGCAGGTAGGGGGCCGGCAGGTCGATCAGCGGCGCCGCGAACAGGATCAGCAGGCCTGGCGCGACGACCAGCCGCGAGACCACCGCCAGCCCCACCGGCCGGGTCAGCGGTGGTGGCATCGGCAGCTTGCCTTGTTCGGCGTTCTCGGCCAGGGTCGCGCCGACGGCGAAGAAGCCGATCGGCAGGATCGCGACGATCAGGATCTGCGAGATGTCGACCAGGACATCGGGGGCGAGCGCGTCCGGGGCCAGCAGCCCGGCGATCGCCGCGTACAGCGGCGGGTTGCGGGTGAAGAAGGCGCGCACCCGCTGGCGCGGCCCCTGACCCGCCCGCGTCCCGAACGCCGCTCCGACCGCGAAGGCTCCGAGCAGCAGGCAGGGGGCGTTGACGAGCACGTCGTAGAGGACCGCGGTCGAGAGCTGGTCACGACCGAGCAGCGCCACCGTCAGCGGGTAGCCGAGATAGGCGCTGTTGATCGCGAGCACCGTGCAGATCACCGCGCCGGTCTGGGGGCGGCTCAAGCCGAGGACCCTGCTCGCCGTCCAGCCGGCCAGCAGCGCGGCAAGCGCGACCGAGACGTTCCCCAGCACCAAGCCGATCCCCTGGGCGACGTCGATGCTGCTCGCCGCCAGGTTGAAGAAGACGACCGGCGGGATCAGCACGTAGAGGATCAGCAACAGGGCTTGGCGAGCGGCATTCGCCGCGTCTTCGGGGCGGCGTCGCTCAGCCCAGACCCCGAACGCGGTCGCGGCGACGATCACGCCTGCTGTCAACAGAACGCCCATCGCGCCACCCTTTCAGGTCGCCGATGAGCGGGCGTTACCCGTAAAGCGCCTCGATCTCCGCTTCGTACTTGCGCTCGATCGGCCGCCGCTTCAGCTTCATCGTCGGCGTCAGCTCCTCGCCGCCGGGCGCCCATTCGACCGCCAGGACCTCGTAGCGCTTGATCTGCTCGACCCGGGAGAGGCGTGCGTTCGCCTCCTCCACGGCCTGCTCGATCTCGGCGACGATGGCAGGGTCCTCCGCGGAGGCGCCGCGGGCCGCGAGCGTTTCGGGATCGAGCGTGATCAGCGCGACGTTGTAGGGGCGGCGGTCGCCGATCGCCACCGCCTGGGCGACCAGGGTCGAGGCCGCCTTCAGCTTCGCCTCGATGTTTGCGGGGGACATGTTCTTGCCCGCCGCGTTGATGATCAGCTCCTTCTTGCGGTCGACGATCTTGAGATAACCCGCCTCGTCGAATTCGCCGACGTCCCCGCTCAGCAGCCAGCCGTCCTCGGTAAACGTCTCCGCCGTCTTCTCGGGCATGTTGCGGTAGCCCTTCATCACGATCGGGCCGCGCACCATCACCTCACCGTCCTCGGCGAGTTTCACTTCGACGCCGGGCACCGGCGGTCCCACCGTGCCCACCCGGACTTTGCCGACCGGGTTCAGCGTCGCCACCGCGCAGGTCTCCGACATTCCCCACAACTCGCAGATCTCGATCCCCATCGCGAGGAAGAACTCGAGCACCTCCGGCGGGGTGGGCGCGGCGCCGACCGCGAACCATTCCACCTCGTCGAGGCCGAGCATTCCCCTGATTCCCGAGAAGACCAGCTCGTCGGCGCGATCCCATTCGGCCTGCAGCTCGTCGGGGATCTCGCCCTCCATGTAGGCGGCGACGCGGCGGCGGCCGATCTCCATCGCCCACTCGGCCGCTTTGCGCTTCTCCTCGTCCTGCTCCGCCGCCATCGCCGTCTCCAGCGCCGCCTTGAGCTTTTCCCAGATCCGCGGCACGCCTCCCCAGAGGGTCGGCTTGACCTCGATCGAGTAGGCGACCATCGCGCGCGGGTCGGGGCAGCAGTGGACGCAGGTGCCGTAGATCATCTGGCCGTAGAGCTGCGCCCAGCGGTCGGCGATGTGGGCACTGGGCAGGAAGGAGATGCTGCGGCCGCCGGTGTTGGCGGTGTGCACGCCGTCGCATGCTCGCCACTCGCTCATCATGTTGCCGTGCGTCAGCTGCACGCCCTTGGGCGGGCCGGTTGTGCCCGAGGTGTAGATCAGGCAGAGCACGTCGTCGGGCTCGACCGCCCGCCAGGCCGCCTCGAAGTCGAAATCCGGGTCGCCCATCTGCTCCAGCTCAGCGAGCGAGGTCGTCCCCTCCGGGGCCTCGCCGTCGATCACCACAACGTGCTCGAGACTGTCGACCCGCTCTCGCGCCGCCAGCACGCTGTCGAGGAAGGCCTGCTCGGTGATCAGCACCCGGTTCTCCGCGTCGGCGACGACGTACTCGATCTGCTCCGGGGAGGAGGTGTTGTAGAGCGAGAAGCACGTTGCCCCAAGATGCATCGCCGCGCAGTCGGTCAGGTGCAGCGCGGGACGGTTCACCAGCATGAAGCCCACTGTGTCGCCACGTCCCACGCCAAGCTTCGCGAACCCTGCGGCGCGCTTACGCACCACATCTGCGTACTCGGCAAAGCTCGCCTCGTAGTCCGTGTCCTTCAGCCGCAGCGCCGCCTTGTCGCTGTGCTCTTCGGCAGTGAGCTGGAACGCCTCACACATCGTTTCCGCGGAGAGTGCTCTAGGCCGGCCGCTCATCCGCTGACCATATAGCGCCTCTCGCGGTGGGCCCCCCTGCGGCGACAGGACCCACCGCGCCTGGGGGCTACATGCTCAGAAGAGAGACGACCCGGCGTGCTCTGCGAACTCGACCAAAGGCTGGGGGACGATGCCGAAGAAGACGACTGCGGCAGCGGCGAGCAGGGCGGGAGCGACGAGGTAGAGCCGCCGGCCCGCTTCGGGGTCGGTCGGGTCGGCCTCGGGCGAGGCACCGGCGATCGCCGGGCCAGCGGCGCCTGCCGCTTCCGGCGACTCCTCCTCCGAGCGCATCCACATCGCTGCCACCACCGGCAGGTAGTAGGCGAGCGAAATCATCGTTCCCACCGCGATGAAGACGGCGAGCCAGGTGTAGTCGCCCTCGACCAGGGCCTCGATCAGGTAGAGCTTGCCGATGAAGCCCGCCGTCGCCGGCAGCCCGGCGAGGCCGAGCATCGAGATCGTCAGCGGCCAGGCGAGCAGCGGCCGCTCCGCCGCGAGCCCACGCACCGCCTCGATGCTGTCGCCATGCGGGGTCTCGCGCTCGCGGGCGATGACGACGGCGAAGGCGGCGAGGTTCATGAAGGCGTAGGCGCCGAGGTAGAAGACGAGCGCGTTGACGCCGGCCTCGCTGGCCACGACCAGGCCGCCGAGGATGTAGCCGGCCTGGGCGACGCCGGAGTAGCCCAGCAGCCGCTTCAGCGAGCGCTGGCCGAGCGCACCGACGTTGCCGATCACGATCGAGGCGGCGGCGAGCACGGCCAGCGCCGGCTGCCACTCGTCCGCCTGCGGCAGCAGGGCGACGTCGAAGAAGCGGACGAAGACGGCGAAGGCCGCGGCCTTGGTGGCGACGGCCATGAAGCCGGTGATCGGCGTCGGCGCCCCCTCGTAGACGTCGGGCGTCCACTGGTGGAAGGGGGCGATCGAGGTCTTGAAGGCGAGGCCGACACCGGTGAGCGCGATCCCGATCAGGATCAGCGGGTCGCCGAGGACTCCCTCCTGCGAGATGCCGGTGGCGATTCCGGCGAAGTCGGTCGAGCCCGAGCCGCCGTAGAGGAAGGCCATCCCGTAGAGCAGCGTCGCCGAGCCGAGCGAGCCGACGATCAGGTACTTCAGCCCAGACTCGAGCGAGCGCTCCTGGCGCAGGTTGGTCGCGCAGAGGATGTAGAGGGGGATCGAGAGGGTCTCGATCGCGATGAAGAAGCTGACCAGGTTCTGGGCCTGAGCCAGCAGCACCATGCCCAGCACCGAGCCGAGCAGCAGCGCGTGGTACTCGCCCGAGCCAGCCTCCTCGGTGGCGGGCTCGCGGAGCGAGAGCAGCACCGTGGCCGCCGCCATCAAGAGGACGACCAGCGAGATCGAGATCGCCAGGTCGTCGAGCCGCAGGGCCCCGGCGACGAGGTCGGTTGGGTCGTTCCAGCGCCAGATCAGCAGGCCGGCGGCGGTCGCGAGGGTGAGCAGCGTCAGCCCCGGCGCGCTGCGCCGCAGCGGCGAGACGGCGCTGAGCAGCACCACGCAGATGCCCACGGTGAGCGCGATCAGCGGCGAGAGGCCGGCGTAGTCGATGTGGGGGGCGTCGAAGTTCATCTTCTTGCCAGCTCTCCTGGCGCCTGATCCTGGACCGCGCTGACGGTTTGCTGCACCGAAGCGTCCGTCCGCTTCAGGATCAGCTGTGGGTATAGGGCGAGGGCGACGATGCAGGCGACCAGGGGGACGAGGACGAGGCCGTCACGCAGGCCGATCTCGCGCGACTCGATCCCCTTGTTCTGTTGTGACGCTGGGCGGTTGTGCATCGTCCGCTGGTAGAGGCGCAGCGCGTAGTAGGCCGACAGCGCGACCCCGACGATCGCGACGAAGGCGAAGGCGATTTTCGAGTTGAAGAGGCCGTTGAGGATGTAGAACTCGCCGACGAAGTTGGCCGAGCCGGGCATCGCCAGCGTCGCCAGGGTGACGATCAGGAAGAGCGCCGCCAGGACCGGCGCCCGCGTCGCCATCACGCCCATCTCGCGCAGGTCCTCGCTGCCGCTGCGCTCGGCGAGGAGCGCGACGATGATGAAGAGAGGCGCGACGACGAGCCCGTGGTTGACCATCTGCAACACCGCCCCGTCGGCCCCGTCGGCGCGCAGGGCGAAGATCCCGGCGGTGATGAAACCGAGCTGGGCGATCGAGGAGTAGCCGGCGACCAGGCGCACGTTGGTTTGGGTGAAGGCCATCACCGAGCCGTAGAGGATCGAGGCGAGGGCGATGACCAGGACAACCTCTTGGAACTCGACCGTGGCGTCGGGGAAGAGGGGCAGCACGACCCGCAGGAAGCCGTAGGCGCCGACCTTGGCCAGCACCCCGGAGAAGACCGCCAGCACCGGCAGCGGCGCCGCCCGGTAGGCGTCGGGCATCCAGCCGTGCAGGAGGAAGGCCGGCATCTTGACCAGGAAGGCGGCGGCGAAGAACCAGAAGATCCAGCGCTGGCTGCCCTCGCCGATCGGCTGCCGGGCCAGCTCGGCGATCGAGAAGGTGATGTCGCCGCCGCCGGCGGCGATCACCCCGGTGGCGATCGCCCCGACCAGCATCAGCAGCGAGCCGATCAGGGTGTAGACGATCATCTTCAGCGTCGCCGCCGAGGCGGTGACGCCGTCGGGCCGGTCCGTCCCCCAGGCGCCGAAGAGGAAGTAGAACGGGACCAGCATCAGGTCGAAGAAGAGGACGAAGAGGAGCAGGTCCTGGGCGAGGAAGGCGCCCAGGGTCGCGGTCTCGCCGAGCAGCATCATCAGGAAGAAGAGGTGGGGGCGCTCCTGCTCGCGCAGCGCCGCGAAGGCGGTGCCGCCGGTCCAGAGCAGCGCGGTGAGCAGGATCAGGAAGACGTTGAGCCCGTCGACGCCGAGGCTGTAGTCGACGCCCAGGCCCGGGATCCACTCGACGTCCACGGTGTCCTGGAGCCCGGCGGCGCCGGAGTCGAAGCCGGCGAGCAGGGCGACCGCCAGCGCCAGCGTCACCCCGGTCCCCAGCGTCGCCCACCAACCGGTCAGTCGCTTCGGCAGGAAGAGGCCGATGAGGCCGAAGGCGAGCGGTGTCCAGAGCAGCGAGTTGGTCACCACATCACCTCACGCTTCACTCCCGGCGCGAAGAACCAGAGATGCACGCTTGGTCGTTCCGCGTTCATTGGCTGGCGAGCAGGAAGTAGAGGGCGAGCCCGGCGAAACCGGCGATCAGGAAGAGGGCGTAGCTGCGCACGAAGCCGCTCTGCACGATGCGGACGATGCCGCCGGCGCCGCGCACCGTCTCGGCGGTGCCGGTGACCAGGCCGTCGACGACGAGGCGCTCGAAGGTGCGGTTGGCGAAGCGGCCGATCGCCAGCGCGGGGCGCACCACCAAAAGGTCGATCGCCTCGTCGAAGTACCACTTGTGGAGAAAGAGCAGGTAGGCGGGGCGGAAGCGTTGGCGCAGGAGCGCCGGCAGCGCTGGTTGCCGTATCCAGAGCAGGTAGGAGACGGCGATCCCGATGAACGTGATCGCCGCACCCACCCCGAGCCCCTCCCACTCGTGGGCGACCGTGGGGTGGATCGCGTCCAGCGGCGAGTCGTGGAAGGCCGGCTCGAGGAAGCCGAAGATGACGTTGTCGACGCCCGGCACCTGGAGCAGCCCGGCGAAGAGCGCGCCGAAGCCGAGCAGCGCCATCGCCACCGCCATCGGGCGCGACTGCTCGGCGATGTGGTGCTCGGCGCCGGGAAAGCCGACCTCCGTGTCCTCCTTCTCACCTGTGGCTGGGTTCTCCGGCTCGGCGTGGAAGACGTGGCCGGCGTCGATCAGCGTTTGCGCCTCCTCGCAGGGCTTGCCGGGCAGCACGCGGAAGACCAGCCGGAAGGTGTAGAGCACGGTGAGCAGGGCGCCGACGTAGCCGCCGATCGCCATCCACGTGTACATCCCGCCGCGTGCCTCGGCGTAGGCGAGGATCGAGTCCTTGGAGAAGAAGCCGGAGGTGCCGGGGAAGGCGGCGAGGGCGAGGCCGCCGATCAGGAGCATGATCGAGGTGAAGCGCATCGCCCGCCAAAAGCCGCTCATTCGGTCGATGTCCTGGCGGTTGGCCATCGCCGCGATGATCGAGCCGGCCGCCATGAAGAGCAGCGCCTTGAAGAAGGCGTGGGTCATCAGGTGGAAGAGGCCGGCCGAGTAGGCGCCGATCGAGACGCCCATAATCATGTAGCCGATCTGGCTCATCGTCGAGTAGGCGATCACCCGCTTCAGATCGGTCTGCGCGAGCGCGATCGTGCCGGCGATCAGCAGCGTCGCGAGGCCGGTGAAGGCGGCGATGTCGGCGGCGGTCGGGGCGAGGTAGAAGAGGACGTTGGTGCGGGCGATCAGGTAGACGCCAGCGGTCACCATCGTCGCCGCGTGGATCAGCGCCGAGACCGGCGTCGGTCCCTCCATCGCGTCGGGCAGCCAGGTGTGGAAGGGGATCTGCGCCGACTTGGCGAAGGCGCCGACCAGGAGCAGCAGGCAGATCGCGGTGATCGTCCACTCGCCGCGCTGGAAGGCCTCGGGCGCGGCGGCGAAGACCGCCTCGTAGTCGAGGACCCCGAGCTCGCGGAAGATCAGGAAGGCGGCGAGGACGAGGCCGATGTCGCCGACCACGTTGATCACGAAGGCCTTCATCCCGGCCCCGGTCGCGGTCGTGCGCCGGTACCAGAAGCTGATCAGCGCGTAGGAGGCGAAGCCGACGAAGGCCCAGCCGACGATCAGGAGCACGAAGTTGCCGGCGAGGACCAGCAGCAGCATCGAGAAGACGAAGAAGTTGAGGTAGGCGAAGAACCGCCGGTAGCCCTCGTCGGACTGCATGTAGCCGTACGAGTAGAGGTGGATCAGCGTAGAGACCCCGGTGACGACCAGGATCATGAACGTCGAGAGCTGGTCGACGTAGATGCCGAGCTTGATGTCGAGCCCGGCGGCGTTGGCGTAGTCCCAGAGCGAGGAGGCGTGGTGGCGAGCCTCGGGCTCGTCGCCGAGCAGGTTGACAAGGACGCCGATCGAGCAGGCGAAGGCGAGTCCGATCGCGGCGGTGCCGATCATGCCGGCGACCCGCGCCGGGATCGCCCGGAAGCCGACCGAGATCACGACCGAGCCGAGCAGCGGCAGCAGCAGGACCAGCCAGGCCCAGGAGGTGGCGCTCATCCTCGCAGCGTCCTCAGCTCGTCGACGTCGAGCGGCAGCTTGCGGCGGTAGAGCGCGACGATCAGGCCGAGCCCGATCACGACCTCACAGGCGGCGACGACCATCACGATCACGGCGAAGACCTGCCCCTCCTCGTTGCCGACCATGCGGCTGAAGGCGACCAGGGCCAGGTTGCCGGCGTTGAGCATCAGCTCGAGGCAGAGCAGGATCACGATCGGGCTACGCCTTATGAGAATCCCCATTGCCCCCACCGCGAATAGCAGTGAGGAAAGGACGATGTACCACTCGATGTTCATTGGGAGGACGGCACCCCCTCCTCACTCGCCTGCGGCGCAAAACGTTCGGAGGGGGTGCCGTCCTCCCTACGACGCGCTGCGAGGACCACCGCCCCCACCGCCGCCAAAAGCAGAAGAATCGAAGAGGCCTCGAAGGCGAGCAGGAATCGCTCTAGAAGCAAAGTGCCGATCGCGGCGGGGTCGCCGAAGCCTGGTTTGACGTTGGGGCCGTCGGTGCCGAGGGCCAGCAGGGAGGAGCCGAGCACGGCGATCGAGAGCTCGACGAAGAGGGCAGCGCCGAGCAGCGGCGCGAGGAAGCGCTGGCCGGGGATCGGCTCCCAGGCCGGCTCATGATCGTCGCCGACGTAGGCGACGACGAAGACGTAGAGGACCATCACCGCGCCGGCGTAGACGACGACCTGGGCGGCGGCGACGAAGGCCGCGGTCAGCAGCAGGAAGAGGACCGCCAGTGAGAAGAGGTGGACGATCAGCGCCAGCACGCCGAAGAGCGGGTTGCGCATCAGGACGACGCCGATCGCTCCCCCCAGCGCCCCCAGCGCCGCCGCGAAGAAGAGGATCTCTTCCACTACTCGCCCTCCTGCCTCAGCGGTGTCCGCTCGATCGGCTCGGCGAGCAGCATCTCCTTGGTGAAGATCAGGTCGGAGCGGTCGTAGTCGGCCATCTCGTAGTCGTGGCCCATCGTGATCGCGTCGAAGGGGCAGGCGATCTCGCAGTAGCCGCAGAAGATGCAGCGCGAGATGTTGATCTCGTAGACGGCGGCGTAGCGCTCGCCGGCCGAGACCCGATCGCCAGGGATGTTCTCGGCGGCGACGACGCGAATGCAGTCGGCTGGGCAGGCGGCGGCGCAGAGTGAGCAGCCCACGCACTTCTCCAGGCCGGTGTCCTCGAAGCGGTGCAGCTTGTGGCGGCCGCGGAAGCGCGGGTAGACGGGGGTCTTCTCCTCCGGGTACTGGATCGTCAACGGCCCCTCGACCAGCCGCGCCATCGTCGTCTTCAGTCCGCGCAGGGTCTCGCCGAAGGCGCGGTATGCGCCGCCGACCCCGCCCGGGTCGGGCCCGCGCTGGACCTCGACCACGTCCTGCTCTTTGAGGTAGGGGAATTCGCTCACGTGACCACCACCAGCACCGCCGTGACGAGGACGTTCAGCGTCGCCAGCGGCAGCAGCACCTTCCAGCCCAGGCTCATCAGCTGGTCGTAGCGCAGCCGCGGCAGGGTCGCCCGCACCCAGATGAAGACCATCACCAGTGCGAGCATCTTGGCGAGCATCCAGACCGGGTCGAGAAAGCTCGGACCCGGGCCCATCCAGCCGCCGAGGAAGATCGCCGCGGCGATTCCGGAGACGACGAGGATCTCCATGTACTCGACCAGGAGGAAGCTGCCGAAGCGCATGCCGCCGTACTCGGTCATGAAGCCTTGGACGAGTTCGGCGTCGGCCTCGACCAGGTCGAAGGGGGCGCGGTTCGACTCGGCGAAGCCGGCCAGCATGAAGATCAGGAAGCCGACGAGCTGGGGGACGATGAACCAAAGCTCGCCCTGGGCGTGGACGATGTCGACCAGCGAGAGCGAGCCGGCCATCATCACGGCGCCGAGCAGGGCCAGGCCCATCGAGACCTCGTAGGAGATCAGCTGCGCGGCGGAGCGCATCGCGCCGAGGAAGCTGTACTTCGAGCCCGAGGCCCAGCCGCCGAGGACGAGGCCGTAGAAGGCGATCGAGCCGACGGCGAAGAAGTAGAGGATGCCGATCGGGACGTCGATCCCGTAGAGGCCGACGCCGTCCTGGACGTCTCCCCAGGGGATGATCGCCAGCGCCAGCACGCCGGAGAGGACTGGCAGCAGCGGCCCGAGGATGAACAGGGCCGGAATCGCGTTGGCCGGCCGGAAGGCCTCCTTGCCGAGCAGCTTGCCGACGTCGGCAAGCGGCTGCAAGATCCCGAACGGGCCGACCCGGTTGGGGCCGTAGCGGTGCTGGAAGCGTCCGATCAGCTTCCGCTCCAGGACCGTCATCAGCGGCAGGATCGCGAAGATGACGCCGAAGATCACCAGCGACTTGACGACCATCACCCAGGTCGCTTCGACGTAGGTCGTGTCGGCGAGCGGCAGCATCAGGCGCTCACCTTCTTGATCTCGACCGCGACCGGGGAGCCGTTGAGCAGGCCGTTGGCGTTGTCCTCGGCAGTGCCCTCGATCAGGAAGCAGACGCCCTCTTGGACCCGGTCTTTGATCGCGACCTTTGCAAGCACCACCGTGCCGTTCTGCGCGACCTCGACCTCGTCGCCGTTCTTGAGTCCCAACCGCTCCGCATCTCCGACTGAGATCTCGACCCGCTGCTGTGGCTGAAGGAACCGCAGCGGCGGATTCAGCTCCGTGATTGGTCCAGCCCAGAGGTCCCGGTAAGTGCCGAGGGTCAGGGCCGACGCCGGCGCCCCCTCCTCACTCGCAACTCGTCGATGAAGAGGTTTAGTGCTGGCGCCGCCAGCGTCCGGCTCCTCCCGCGCAAAACGTGAGGAGAGGGCGCCGACATCGGCCCCATCCGTCGCGCCTCTCGGAGCGGGAAGGGACGAAGCGGCGGGACGCTCTTGCCAGCGAATACCCCTTCCAGCGATTGTGGCGTCGTCAGTGCCCGCGTAGAACGGGACGGCGTCGGTGAGAGCGGCGAGGGCTGAGGGTTGGGAGTGAACGCCGGTGTCGTGGCCGAGTGCGATCGCAAGTTCGGCAAGCACTCCCCAGTTCGGGCGGATATCTCCGGGGCGTGACGCGCTAGGACGAACGCGCTGCAGACGTCCATCTGGATGCGTCACCGTGCCGTCCTTCTCGGCATGCGTCTCAAGGGGGAAGACAACGTCGGCCTTGGCCGTGGTCGCGTTCTCAAAGGTCGAGAAGCAGATGACACGATCGGCCGCGGTCAGAGCGCGGTCCCAGGCGTCCGTGTCCGGGAAGTCGCGCAGGGGGTCTACGCCGAAGAGGAGGAGGGTCTTCAGCTCGCCGGACTCGAGAGCAGCGCGGATCTCCTCGGTGGGCTTGCCCGGGAAGGCGTCGCTGAGGCCCGGGCCGGCGTCTGGGAGGCAGCCGACCTCGCGCAGGCCGCGAGCGTTGGTCAGCTCTGGAATTTCAAGGAGGCCCGAACCGTCCTTCTCGGAGAGACCGAGAGCCGCGGCGAGGTCGAGGAGGGTGCGGACGGCGGTCTCGCCCTCGCGACCGATGCGCTCGCCCCAGACGATCACGACCTTCTCGGCACCGTGCAACGCCTCGGCGACGGCCGATGTCGGTTCCCCCTCCGAACGTTTTGCGCCGGAGGCGAGTGAGGAGGGGGTGCCGGCAGCGGCCGTCGAGGCACGCAGCGCTGCAGCTAGCTGGGCGAGGAACTCGGTTGCGCCGCCGGGGACGTAACGGGCCACTGCCAGCGCGCCGCCGTCGAGGGCAGTGGGGCGGTCGGTGGCGACGGCGAGCTTGGCGCCGTTGCGACGGATCGCCTTGCGGACTCGCAGGTCGAGGATCGGCGAGCTGTGCAGTGGGTCGGTGCCGACGACCAGGATCGCGTCGGCATCGTCGATGTCGCGGACCCTGGCGGAGATGTCGGGCTGGGAGAGACGGACCAGCGCCTCCCTGGACGGCCCGCGCGAGACGCGGGACTCGACGTGCGGCGAGCCCAGCGCCTCGCGCAGGATGCGCTGGACCAGGTAGCCCTCCTCGTTGGAGGCGTCGCCGACGATCGCCGCGACTCCACTCGGCGCATCCGAGTTTGACCCCCCTCTGGTGTGGTCAACCTCGGATGCGCCCGCCCGCAGGGCCACGGCCGCCTTCTCGACCGCCTCGGCCCACTCGACCGCGGTGCCGCCGCGCAGCCGCGGCTCGGTCACCCGCTGCTCGGCGCCGAACATCTCGAAGCCGTAGCGGCCGCGGTCGCAGAGCCAGCCGTCGTCGACGTCGGGGTTGTCGCGGGCGATCACCCGCTTCACCTCCTCGTCGCGGACGGTGAAGCTGACGTTGCACTGGCTCGGGCAGAGCGTGCAGACCGAGCCCGCCTGCTCGATGTCCCAGGGCCGGGCGCGGAAGCGGTAGGTGTAGTTGGTCAGCGCCCCGACCGGGCAGAGGTCGGTGATGTTGCCGTGGAAGGGGGCGACGTAGGGGCGGTCGTCGAAGGTGCCGACGAAGCTGCGATCGCCTCGGTCCAGGAGCTGCAGCTGCTCGTCCTCGGCGACCTCCTGACTGAAGCGCACGCAGCGGTAGCAGAGGATGCAGCGCTCGCGGTCGATCGCCACCAGCGGCGAGAGCTCGACCGGCTTCTGGAAGTGGCGCTTCTGGTCGGTCATCCGGCTCTTGCCGGGGCCCCAGCCCATCGAGATGTCCTGCAGCGGGCACTCGCCGCCCTTGTCGCAGACCGGGCAGTCGAGCGGGTGGTTGACGAGCAGGAACTCGACCACCGCGCTCTGCGCGTGTTTGACCTGCTCGGTGCGGGTGTGGACGACCATGCCGTCGCGGACCGGGGTCGAGCAGGAGGTCTGCAGCTTCGGGATCCCCTCGACCTCGACCAGGCACATGCGGCAGGCGCCGACCGGCTCGCCGAGCTTCGGCTCGTAACAGAAGACCGGGATCTCGACGTCGCCTCGCTTGGCCGCGTCGTGCAGCATCTCGCCCTCGGTCGCGGCGACCTCGCGGCCGTCGACGACGATCGTCACCTCGCGGCTCATACGCTTGCCCCCAGGGCTTCGGCTGGGCCCTGCACGACAGCCAGCCGGTCGCCGCCGGGCTCCCCCGCTGCCGCGATCACGTCCTCGAACTCCTGGCGGAACTTGCGAACCATTGCCCCCACCGGCATCGCCATCGAGTCGCCGAGGACGCAGAGGCAGTGGCCGATGATGTTGTCCTGGACCGAGGCGACGATGTCGAGGTCCATCGGCGTCGCCTCGCCGCGCACGACCCGTTCCAGCATCTTCACCGTCCAGTTGGTCCCCTCGCGGCAGGGCGTGCACTTGCCGCAGGACTCGTGGTGGTAGAAGCGCGCCGTGCGC
>DATMDR010000091.1:0-37242 GCA_035557635.1 Solirubrobacterales bacterium
TCGACAAAACCGTCGAAAAAGTCCAGGAAACGGTCGGCGGCCTGCTCGGAGGCAACCGCTAGCCCCTCCTGGGCCGGACCCGAGCGCTGACCGCGCCCTCAACCGTCACAATGCCGTTCCATGCCCGAGCGCGGACAGGCAGGTGCGGTCGTCGACCCGATCGCGGGATCGCCGGTCTACCCGGTCGGCAGCCGCGTGAACGAGCGCGGCCATCTCGAGATCGCCGGCTGTGACGTAGTCGAGCTCGCCGCCGAGCTCGGTACTCCCGCCTACATCTACGCGGAGGAGGAGATGCGCTCGCGCGCCCGCGCCTACCGCGAGGCTTTCGAGCGTCGCGCTGCCGATTTCGAGGTCCTCTTCGCCAGCAAGTCCTTCCCCTGCACCGCTGCCTACCGGCTCTTCGCTGAGGAGGGCCTCTCGGTCGACGTCGCCTCCGGCGGCGAGCTGCACATGGCGCTGCGCGCCGGCTTCGATCCCGCGCGCATCCATATGCACGGCAACAACAAGACCGACGAGGAGATCCTCTTCGCCGCCCGCGCCGGCGTCCGCCACCTGATCCTCGACTCCTTCGACGAGATCGAGCGCTGCGAGCGCCTGCTCGACCAGCCGCAGCGGGTGCTGATCCGGGTCACCCCCGGGATCAAGCCCTCGACCCATGACTACATCACCACCGGCCAGCTCGACTCCAAGTTCGGCTTCGGGCTCGAGGACGGGCTGGCGGCGCGGGCGGTGGAGCGGGTGCTCGCCTCAGACGTGCTGAACCTGGTCGGGCTGCACGCCCACATCGGCTCGCAGATCTTCGAGCTGGAGCCCTACAAGCTGGCAATCCAGGCACTCGGCGAGCTGGCCGGTGAGTGGTGCCGGCTCGTCAACGTCGGCGGTGGCCTCGGCATCGCCTACACCGCCGCCGACGAGCCCCCTTCGATCGACGCCTACGTCGAGGTCAAGGTGCGAGGCGTCGCCGAGGTCTTCGGCGATGGCGTGCGCATCCTGATCGAGCCGGGGCGGTCGCTGGTCGGCAACGCCGGCCTCACCGCCTACCGGGTCGGCACCGTGAAGGAGATCCCCGGCATCCGCACCTACGTCGCCGTCGACGGGGGCATGTCCGACAACCTGCGCCCGATGCTCTACGGATCGCGCTACGAAGCGCTGATCGCAGACCGCGCCGGGGCCGCCCCCGACACGCTGGCGACGATCGCCGGCATGCACTGCGAGTCCGGCGACGTGATCGTGCGCGACATGATGCTCGCCTCCCCAGCCGTCGGGGACGTGCTGGTGACTCCTGCCACCGGCGCCTACGGCTACGCGATGGCGAGCAACTACAACGGCGTGCCGCGTCCGCCGGTCGTCTTCTGTCGCGACGGTGAGACCCGCGTGGTGGTGCGGCGCGAGACCTACGAGGACCTGACCTCGCGAGATGTCTGAGGGTTCCGACAAACCCGTGCGAGTGGGAGTGCTCGGTCGCGGCACGGTCGGCGCCGCCTTCGCCGAGCTGCTGGCCGAGCGCGCTGACGCGGTCGAGGCGGCGAGTGGCCGCCGGCCCGAGCTGGCGGGAACGCTGACGCGCACGGAGGGCGATTTCGAGGAGCTGCTCGGGCGCTCGGACTTGATCGTCGAGTTGATCGGCGGCACCGAGCCGGCGCGCGAGTACGTGCTCGCGGCGCTGCACGCCGGCAAGCCGGTCATCACCGCCAACAAGCAGCTGCTGGCCCGGCACGGCGAGGAGCTGTTCGCCGTCGCTCGCGAGTCGGGAGTGCAACTGCGCTTCGAGGCCGCCGTGGCGGGCGTGATCCCGATCGTCCGCGTGATCCAGGAGAGCTTCGGCGTCACCGAGATCTCCAAGGTCTTCGGCATCGTCAACGGCACCACCAACTTCATCCTCAGCGAGATGGCCGCCACCGGCGCCGAGTACGAGGAGGTGCTGGCGCGGGCGCAGGAGCTCGGCTACGCCGAGGCCGACCCGACCGACGACGTCACCGGCGCCGACGCCGCGGCGAAGATGGCGATTCTCGCCCGCCTCGCCTTCCACACCCCGGTCAGCCTCTCCGAGGTGGCCTACGACGGGATCGAGGCGATCCAGCCCGACGACCTCGCCTACGCGAAG
This sequence comes from Solirubrobacterales bacterium, assembly GCA_035557635.1. Taxonomy (GTDB): domain Bacteria; phylum Actinomycetota; class Thermoleophilia; order Solirubrobacterales; family 70-9; genus VRUE01. Next base: position 2,105 of record DATMDR010000091.1, read on the forward strand.
GAGTTCGGCCTCTCGCTGAAGCTGCTCGGCGTCGCCGAACGGCGCAACGGCGGCATCAGCGTTCGTGTCTTCCCCTGCTTCCTCTACGGCGGCCACCCGCTGGCGCCGATCAGCGGCTCCTTCAACGCGGTGATGGTCGAGGCCCCCTCGATCACCGAGGTGACGATGTCGGGTCCCGGCGCTGGCGGGGTGCAGACCGCCTCGGCGGTGCTCGGTGACGTCGTCTCGGTCCTCGCGGGCGAGGCTCCGCTTCCCGAGGCCCGGACCCAGCTGCCGCTCGTCCACGACATCAAGTCCTCCTTCTACCTGCACCTCGAGGTTGCCGACCGGCCGGGGGTCCTGGCCCGTGTCGCCCAGGTCCTCGGAGACAGCGACGTTTCGGTGAAGAGCGTCGTCCAGCGCGGCGCCGGCGACGACGCGAGGCTGGTGATGATTATCCACGAATGCCTCGAGTCCCGTTTCGAAGCGGCGGTCGACGCGCTGGCCAGGCTGGATGACCTGCGCTCCCCGCCGCGCTCGATCCGGGTGATCGAGGAGGAGTTCGTTTGACGGCGCTGATCGAGCGCTACCGCGATCGGCTGCCGCTGGAGGAGGGGGACCCGATTGTCTCGCTGGAGGAGGGGTCGACGCCGCTGATCGAGGCCGAGCGTCTCTCGGAGCGCCTCGAGGTGCGGACGTACCTGAAGTTCGAGGGGGCGAACCCGACCGGCAGCTTCAAGGACCGGGGCATGACGGTCGCGGTCTCGCGGGCGAAGGGGCGTGGGGCGGAGGCGGTGATCTGCGCCTCGACCGGGAACACCGCAGCGAGCGCCGCCGCCTATGCGGCGCGCGCCGGCCTGCGCGGGGCAGTGATCGTGCCCGAGGGCAAGATCGCGATCGGCAAGCTGGCGCAGGCGCTGATGCACGGGGCGCGGGTGGTCGCGCTGCAGGGGAACTTCGACGACGCGCTGGGGATCGTCCGCGAGCTCGCCCAGCGCCACCCGATCGAGTTGGTCAACTCGGTCAACCCGTTCCGGATCGAGGGGCAGAAGACGGCTGCCTTCGAGGTGGTTGAGGAGCTCGGTGAGATGCCGGGGGCGCTGGCGATCCCGGTCGGCAACGCTGGCAACGTGACCGCCTACTGGCGCGGTTTCAAGGAGGTAGAGAACACTGGTTCGAGACCAGTCCTCTACGGCTTTCAGGCCGAGGGCGCGGCGCCTCTGGTCGGCGGCTCCCCCGTCGCCAACCCGGAGACGGTTGCCTCGGCAATCCGGATCGGCAACCCGGCCCGCTGGGAGGAGGCGATGGCCGCCTTCACCGAGTCGCGGGGCAGGGTCGCCGCCGTCTCCGACGAGCAGATCCTCGACGCCTACCGCTGGCTCGCCGCCAGCGAGGGCGTCTTCTGCGAGCCCGCTTCCGCTGCCTCGGTCGCCGGCCTGCTCGCCCACGGCCTGCCGACCGTCGAGGGCGCGCCGCGGCCGGAGTCGGTCGTCTGCGTGCTCACCGGCCACGGCCTCAAGGACCCCGACACCGCCCTCTCCAAGGCGCCGCCGGTGGTCAACTGCGAGAACGACCTCGGCGCCGTCGAGCGGGCGGTGTTTCAGTGACCGCACGGCGCCGGCTGGTCCGCGTCCCGGCTTCCTCGGCCAACCTCGGGCCTGGTTACGACGTGATGGCGGCGGCGGTGGCGATGCACCTGGAGCTGGAGGTCGAGGAGGTGGGGGAGTTCTCCCTCGACCCGGGCGGGCTCGAGGTCTCAACCGGGCGCGACAACCTGATCGTGCGGGCGTTCGAGAGCCTGCACTCCGCCGACGGGATCACCTTCCGGCTGCGCAGCGAGATCCCGCTTGCCCGCGGCCTCGGCTCGAGCGCGGCGGCGATCGTCGCTGGTCTCTATGCCGCCGATCACCTCTTCGAGTTGGCGCTCTCCAAAGAGGAGATGCTGGCCCGCGCGACCGAGCTCGAGGGCCATCCCGACAACGTCGCCGCGGCGATCTACGGCGGCGTGGTCGTCTGCGGGGAAGGAGCTGACGGCACGCCGCGGGCGGCGCGCTTCGATCCGCCCGGAGGTCTGGAGGGGATCGCCGCGATCCCGGCCGAGGAGGTCTCGACCGAGCTTGCCCGCGCCGCGATTCCGGCCGAGGTGCCGCTGGCCGACGCGGTCGCCAACGTCGCCGCTGCCTCACGGCTCGTCCTCGGCCTGCAGACGGCGGATTTGGACCTCGTCGCCGCCGGCCTCGCCGACCGCATCCACCAGCCCCGCCGCCGCGACCTCTACCCCCGCTCGATGGAGCTGGTCGACGCCGCCGCCGAGCTGGGCGCCCTCGGCGCGACGATCTCCGGCGCCGGCCCAACCGTCCTCGTCTGGACCACCTGGCAGGACGCCGGCAAGGTCGCCGAGGAGATGGAGTCCCGCTGCGAGGGCTGGGCCGAGGTCCGCCGCCTTCCCTTCACGCCCCACGGCGCCGACGTCCCCGAGCTGTAGGGAGGACCGGTGGACTGGGTGATCCGCATTGGCCTGATCGAGCTGGCGATCGGCGGCCTGCTCGGCTGGGCGATGGTGATCCGCGACGAGAAGCCGGACTGGCTGCGCCGGATCGGCGTCGTCGCCCCGCAGCGCGTCCGCCAGGTCCACCTCGACTACCTGATGATGGGGCTGATCCTGATCGGCGTCGGCCTCGCCGTCCCCGACCTGCCCACGGCGATCGCCGCCGCGCTCGTCTTCGGCACCCTGGTCAACCCCTTCCTCTTCGTTCCCCTCGCCTTCGACCCCGACGCCGACAAGCGCGCCTGGTACCGCATCCTCGCCGTCGTCTCCTTCATCGGCGTCAGCGGCGGCCTCGTAGCCGCCGCGATCGTCGGCCCAGGCTGAAGCCGCCGTTTGTTGATTGTTTGTTAGGCGCTTAGCGTCGACCTTGCACTGCGAACCCTGTCGTTTACCGTTTCACCGGTTCCGACCAGGGGGGCGGGCACGACAATGCAGGCTGTGGCGACGAGCCACATCTCTAACGGGGGGGGAGGCGTTTCCCCACGCACGCACAGCGATCTGTTCGAGCCTACGTGCCCGTCGCGACGAGGTCGAGCAGGCCGTACTCGTGCGGGTATCCTCGGTCGGCGGCCCGACCGATAGTGGCGATCCAGGGTACGGGGAGGGGCTGCGCGCGACTGTCTCAGCGGTCCTCGAGTACGGCTTAGCAGCATTCGAGAACTGCGATGAGCACTCGCCGTTGCCGGCGGTCGTTCTGACCCAGGCTCGCACGGCGGCTCGCACGGGAGTGAGCCTCGACGTCGTGTTGCGTCGCTACTTCGCTGGCTACACCCTGCTCGGCGATTTCATCAGTCAGGAGATAGAGGATTGCGGTTATGCGCAAGACGCCGGGCTCCAGCAGTCAATGCGGAGCATGGCGGCGCTCTTAGACCGTCTGATCGTCGCCGTGACCGAAGAGTACGTTCGCGAGAGGCCACGAGACCAAGTGAGCTCAGGAGACAAGCGGCGAATCGAACAGGTGAATAGGCTCTTGGCGGGCGATCTGGTCGAGGCGTCTGAATTGTCCTATGACCTCGATGGATGGCATATCGGCGTAATCGCCAGGGGCGCCGGGGCAGCAGAGGCCTTGCGAGGCCTCGCTCAGTCGCTCGATCGTCGCCTTCTGCTCGTGCCTCAGGACCGTACGACGATTTGGGGCTGGCTTGGAGGCAGGCGCCACATGACAAGCGACGAGGTCGTGCGCATAGCCTCCTCGTCGAGCTGGGCAGCGGAGGTGCTGCTTGCCTTGGGTGAGCCAGGGGAGGGATTCACCGGCTGGTGCCTCTCCCACCAGCAGGCCAGCGCTGCAGCGTCCGTTGGGTCGCGCAAGCCCCGGAGCCTCGTCCGCTACGGCGAGGTCGCGCTGCTGGCATCGATGCTCCAAGACACCGTCCTAGCCAGATCGCTGCGCAGGCTCTACCTGGATCCGCTTTCCCAGGCCCGCGATGGCGGTGAGACGTTGCGACAAACCCTACGGGCCTACTTCGCAGCTGAGCGCAACGCTTCCTCGGCGGCCGCCGCTCTCGGCGTCAGCCGGCAAACGGTCATCAACCGCCTTCGGGCGATCGAGGAGCGCCTCGGTCATCCAATGCGCAGCTGCGCGATGGAGCTCGAGGCGGCGCTGCGCTTGGACGATTGGGACTCAGCGCCGCTCGACCGTCCATCGTAGTGGGCCCGCAAGCCGGGCCTTGGGCTTGCCTGTTGACAAATTGTCAAGGCTCTGTGGGCAATTTGAAGTTGCGTCTCTTCAGCATCAGGTGCGATGTTCGTCCTCGCAAAGCTGACCGGCGGCGGGTTGTCAGGACTCGCCAGTCGACGCAGACCGGGGAGATGAAGTGATCGACGGGGGAGACGAGCGAGTCGGCTCGCTGGGCAGCGAGGGTAGGCAATGAGAGCGCCTGCGGCGCCGACGCGCAAGAAGAGGGTTTGGGCGGCGAGCGTGGCGACTTGCACAGCCGCGGCCATCTTGCTTGCGATCACGATCGTCATCGGTGCCATCGATGACTCTGCTGCCACTTCCAACGGCAAAACTTCCCAGAGAAGTCGAAGTGTCCTGATGGAGGAAGCCGGCGATGGCAACCCCTACCATGACACGCTTCCGTGCACTGGACCCGAGGAGCCGGTCAACTTCGAAGTCTTTTCCGCGGGATCGAAGCCCTCCGGACTGCCACTGACTGGGACCACGCGGCGTTGCGATGTCGGCGCTCCACGTGATGGATGGCCTTCCAACTGGGTCTCATATGAATATGGGGACTGTGAGATCGCCGAGAGCGCCACCGGCTGCCAGCGTCCACTGATTGTCCAGACTTGGCCGGCGTGCCAGCGCTCCATGGCTGACTACTCTTATGAAGGAAAGCCACTGCCCTATAGAGAGCTTCCGAAGCGCGGAGGAGCAAGGGTAGTGGAATTCAACTTTGCGATCGAAAGCCGAATCGAGGTCTACACGAAGTCGGCCACCGTCGTGATCTTTGCCGCCGAGCCTGACCTTGCCACGGAAGCGGTGAGGTTGCTGCGGCCCCAACAACAAGGAACACCACCCGTCACGCGCGCCGAGTCCCTGGGGGGAGAGCCCCCGCAGGGACTTGCATCGCCAAGTGACGGGTCGACGAAAGGAGCCCTTTCATGCCATTCCTAAAGTTCTCTACCGTACGGATGGGGATGGCGGCCCTTGTCGGAGCGGTACTGCTTGGGATTACCTTTTTCGGGACCTCAAATGCCCAGGCCGCCGATATCCCTAGATACGTTGGGTCTGGCAGCTACGACTTTGCTGGCGCCGGGTGCAACAGCAACGATCACACCGATCCCGTCGGCGTGCTGTTTCGCGGGAAGTGGGCTGGAGTGACAAACGTTGTGAAGCACATCGAGCGACACACGATTTGGGACTCCGACGAGGACAGTGGCCCCTGGAATTGGGGCGATCATTATCTACGGGTGCTTAACTCCAGCGGCACTTACGAATGTAAGGAGAACTCCTCTCAGAAGGCAGACGCCGAGGAAGGGCCTTGGTCACGAAATCATGTGCGACTCTGGTTTATCCCGGCGACTGGTGGAACCAACGAAATAAAGACGGTGGGAACGCCCCACCACGATAGGTTCACATCGTGCGGGCATGCTGTCGATGAGGAAATCTATTGGGACTACGGGGACGGGCCTCATTGGGAAAGCGGCTTCGATTCGGCGCGGACCCTGCTGAAGAAGAAGTTCACCGAAGCCGGCCACATGGTCAAGACCGACGATTGGGGTAATACCGCCCCCATGGTCCAGTGCACCGGCGAGAAAGCGGCTAGCAATGGCCAAGGTGTGATCATCTCGGTTAACCAACTCGGGGATGCGGACACCAAGATGGCCACGACGAGCTCGACCAACTCGACACTGCACGGCACAATCTCTCCGGACGAAGCGACACCGACGGAATGGTGGTTCGGCTATGGAACCCAATCCGCCCAGGGAGATACCTATCAGAAAAAAACTTCGGTTAGAACGAATTCGTCCTCGTCCGAGTTTGACGTAAGCGAGGCGCTTTCTAGCGCTAATCTTTTGCCGAACGCCACGTACTTCGTGAGGCTGTTTGCTCGCATCCCGAATGGCGAAGTCCTGGAAGGCGACGAGATCTCGTACAGGACCTGCGGCCCCCTCCAAGACGACGACGCCGAAGGCCCTGGCCCACGCGCCGTGGCGCAGTGTGACGGCGATGTGGACGTCTTCTACCGGACCCCGAGCGGTGGCCTCGGTCACAACTGGTACTCGTCGGCTCCGCTGGCTCAGGGTTGGCATCTGGAAAGCCTGGAAGGATCGGTGGCGTCGGGGTCAATCCCGCGCCCGGTGGTTCAGTCCGACGGCGACCTCGACGTCTTCTACCGGACCCCGAGCGGCGGCGTGGGCCACAACTGGTTCTCTTCAGCCCCTCTGGCCTACGGTTGGCATAAGGAAGACCTGGAAGGGTCGATAGCCTCAGGATCAGACCCACACCCGGTGGTTCAGCCCAATGGCGACATCGACGTCTTCTACCGGACCCCGAGCGGCGGCGTGGGCCACAACTGGTTCTCTTCAGCCCCTCTGGCCTACGGTTGGCATAAGGAAGACCTGGAAGGGTCGATAGCCTCAGGGTCAGACCCACACGCGGTGGTTCAGCCCGACGGCGACATCGACGTCTTCTACCGCACGCCCAGCGGCGGTCTCGGCCACAACTGGTACTCGTCAGCCCCGCTCGTCCAGGGATGGCATAAGGAAGACCTGGCAGGTTCGGTGGCCTCCGATCCCCATGCGGTGGTTCAGCCCGACGGCGACATCGACGTCTTCTACCGCACGCCCAGCGGCGGTCTCGGCCACAACTGGTACTCGCCGGCGCCACAAGCCCAGGGTTGGCATCTGGAAAACCTGGAAGGCTCGGTAGCCTCGTCGTCCACTCCGCACCCAGTGGTGCAGTACGACGGCGACGTCGACGTCTTCTACCGCACCCCAAGCGGCGGCCTCGGCCACAACTGGTACTCAGCTGCCCCGCAGGCCCTGGGGTGGCACCTTGAAAACCTGGAGGGGTCGGTGGCGTCGTCGTCAAACCCGCACCCGGTGGTGCAGCCCGACGGCGACGTCGACGTCTTCTACCGCACCCCAAGCGGCGGCCTCGGCCACAACTGGTACTCGCCGGACCCGCTTGCTCAGGGTTGGCACCTGGAAAGCCTGGAGGGATCGGTTGCCTCCGATCCTCACCCAGCGGTGCAGCCCGACGGCGACATCGACGTCTTCTACCGCACCCCAAGCGACGGCCTAGGCCACAACTGGTGGACTTCTGCCCTTGGCTGGCATCTGGAAAACTTGGAAGGGTCGGTTGAAGGACCGGAAGGATCGGCGCCCAAAGCAATCACGCAGAACGCCGCCAATCTCAGCGCGCGTGGGGCGACGCTCGCCGCCACCGTCAATCCATCTGCACTATCGACGACCTACAAGTTCGAATACGGCAAAACGACCGCTTACGGATCCAGCATCCCAATTCCGAACGCGAGCATTGGCGCAGGTCTCGACGATGTGGAGGTAAGTCAAGCGCTCAGCAGCCTCGCACCCAATACGACCTACCATTTCCGCGTCGTAGCCACTAACGCGGAAGGCACTATGACAGGCGAAAACAAAACCTTCAAAACACTTCAAGCGGTACCGAGCGCTATCACCGAATCGGCAGTCAATGTGACCACACAGGGCGCCACCCTGCGGGCGAGCGTCAATCCAGAAGGTTTTAGCACCACCTACAAGTTCGAATACGGCAAAACCACCGCCTACGGAACCAGCATTCCGGTCCCGAGCGAAGGAATCGGCGCTGAAATCAAAGCCATCAGCGTGAGCAAGTCGATCAGCGGCTTGGAAGCTGGTTCGACCTACCACTTCCGGGTGGTGGCCTCCAACAGCCAAGGCACCACCAATGGCAGCGATCTGACCTTTACCACCAAAGGCGCAGTTACCTACCACAGCTCCTTCGGCTCTTCGGGCACCGGCAACGGCCAGTTCGCCTACCCCGGCGACGTCGCGGTCGACGCAAGCGGCAACCTCTGGGTCGCCGATGCCTACAACCACCGCATCCAGAAGTTCAGCAGCAGCGGCACATACCTGAGCCAGTTCGGCACCAAAGGCTCCGCCAACGGCCAGCTCAACACCCCGATCGCGGTGGCGATCGACTCCGGCGGCAACCTCTGGGTCGCCGACCACGGCAACCACCGCATCCAGAAGTTCAGCAGCGCCCGCACATACCTGAGCAAGTTCGGGTCCTATGGCTCCACAAATGGCTTGTTCAACGGCCCTGAAGGCATCGCGATCGACTCCAAAGACAACATCTTCGTTTCCGATACCTCTCGCGTGCAGAAGTTCAACAGCAAAGGCGAATGGATCAAAATCATCGGCTCCAAAGGATCCGGCTCGGGCCAGTTCAGCGCGCCGACCGGCCTCGACGTAGGCCCCGGGGATTACCTCTGGACCACCGACTACACCAACAACCGCGTGCAGAAGTTCAACGAAGCCGGTGAATTTCTGCTCCAGGTCGGCGGCGCCGAAGGCTCTGGCGACGGACAGTTCAAACACCCCACTGCGATCGATATCGACTCCGAAGGCAACGCTTGGGTTCTCGACTTCGAAAACAACCGCGTCCAGAAGCTCAACGACAAAGGCGAATACCTGACCAAGTTCGGCTCCGCCGGCTCGGGTGCTGGCCAGTTCAGCTTCGGCTACCCCGCCGGCCTCACCACAGACTCCAAAGGCAGCATCTGGGTCGCCGACACCAAAAACAATCGCGTGCAGCGCTGGACGCAGTCGGCGATGCTCAAAGCGACCACGCAGGAAGCCACGGGCCTCACTGGGACCGAAGCAACCTTGAAAGGCACGGTCAACCCGAACGGCAAAGCGACGACCTATCGCTTCGAATACGGCAAAACCACTTCCTATGGGACCAAAGTGCCGGTCCCCGACGGCTCCGCCGGCTCGGGCAGCGAAAACGTCGCGGTCAGCCAGACGATCAAAGGCCTGACAGCGGGAGAGACCTATCACTTCCGCGTCGTCGCCTCCAACAGCGAAGGCACCGCCAACGGCAGCGACATGATCTTCACCACCGTCGGCGCGGCCACCTACCAGAGCTCCTTCGGTTCCTCGGGGACCGGCAGCGGCCAGTTCGCTCATCCCGCCGGCATCGCCCAGCTGCCCAGCGGTAATTTCTGGATCGTCGACCAGGACAACGACCGCGTCCAGAAGTTCAGCGAAGCCGGCGAATACAAATTCAAATTCGGCTCCTCGGGCACCGGCAACGGCCAGTTCGAACGACCGACCGACATCGCCGTCGACGCGAAAGAAAATCTCTTGATCGCCGATGCCGGCAACAGTCGCGTCCAGCGGTTCAACTCAAACGGCGAATACGTGAGTCAGTTCGGCTCGGTCGGTACCGGCAACGGCCAGTTCGGCAGCGGCGGTCCCGAAGCGCTGACAATCGACGCCAAAGGCAACATCTGGGTCGCCGACACCTACAACGGGCGCGTGCAGAAGTTCAACGAAAAAGGCGAATTCATCGCAGTCGTCGGCTCCAAAGGCTTTGGGGCCGGGCAGCTCGGCGAACCAACCGGCATCGACATTGGCCTGAACGGCAACGTCTGGGTCGCCGACTGGCAGTACAACCGCGTGGTCGAGTTCAACGAAGCCGGCGAATATCTCCGCCAGTTCGGCACCTACGGTTCCGGCAACGGCCAGTTCAAACGCCCCGGTGCGATCGAGGTCGACTCCAACGGCAACGTCTGGGTGACTGATCAGGACAACAGCCGCGTCCAGCGATTCGCCGAAACCGGCGAATACTTGGGTAAGTTCGGAACCGAAGGGACAGGCCCGGGCCAGTTCAGCTTCGGCTGGCCGATGGGAATCTTCGCGGACACCAAAGGCAACCTCTGGATCTCCGACACCGACAACGACCGGGTGCAGAAATGGGGGTCTTGAGCGCTGGGTAAGCGACTCAGTCGAGCAGGCCGACCTGGCGCAGAATCGAGACACTGTCGGAGTAGACGTCCTTGCGCTTGACCAGGCCGTCCTCGAAGGGGATCGCGTCGAGACCGTCCCACTCGACCCGGCGGCCGGTTGGCTCGGCGACGAGGTCGCCGCGGCGCATCGTCTTCGCGTGGGTCGCGCTCACCGTCCATTCCTGCACGACCAGGTCCTCGCGGATATAGAGGCGGCGGGTCGAAAACTTGATGTCGGGCCAGGTCTCGAAGATCGCACCGATGTGGGAGCGGACCTCGTCGCCGCTCGCCGACTCGCCCGCGGTGTGGTTGTGGAAGACCATGTCTGGCGCGTGCATCGCCATGATCGCGTCGAGGTCGTGGGCGTTCCAGGCCTCGTTGTAGCGGTCGATCGCCGCTCGCAGGTCGGTCATAGCGGTATCGTCGCACCGGATGGCTGGTTATGCGATCAAGCATCGCGACGAGTTCGAGGTCATGGAGGGGTCGGGGGAGTCGACCTGGCACCTGGCACGCAAGGCGCTCGGCGAGTCGGCCTTTGGCTTCAACCTGGTCGAGATCGCGCCCGGCGGGCAGATCCCCGAGCACGACGAGGCCGAGAGCGGGCAGCACGAGCTGTATGTGATCCTCGAGGGTGAGGCGGTCCTGCAGATCGGCGGCGAGGAGCACGCGGCCCCGGCCGGCACCTTCGCCTCGATCGAGCCGGGGCCGAGCCGCACGATCCTCAACCGCTCAGACGCCGTCGTGACCGCGCTGCTAATCGGCGTCGACCCGAGCGGCGGCTACGAGCCGATGTCCTGGGGTTGAGCCGCGTTTTCCGCTATTTGCGGGAATAGCGAGATCCCCTAGGCCGGAGCGCTCAGCCGCCCTATAATCCGTCGACTTGTCAACCCGTCGCGCGCCCGCTCGGAGAAGGCGCGGTTACCGGGAGGTCAGATGTCGAATTCCCAGTCCCGTGAGCTTCACGGCGAGGGCGCGCCCGTCCGCTACTCGCCCGAGCGGCCCTACCGGCCGCTAGTGTCGCCGCCCAGCGTCGAGGACAAGGACGCCTGCGCGATCTACGCCTCGGTGCGCAAGGACGCGACCCCGAGCCACGCCCCAATCGAGCTGGCGATCCCGGCCCTGCAGAAGATGCTCCACCGCGCCGGCAACGTCGACGGCGAGGGGGACGGCTGCGGGCTGCTGCTCGACATCCCGCGCAAGGTCTGGGCCGAGGAGGTCCGCGCCGGCGGCCACGACCCCTCGCTGACCCTCGACGACGCCTTCGCCGTCGCCCATGTCTTCGTCGAGCGCGCCCAGGATCTCGAGCGGGTCCAGCACGACGCCCGCGAGCTGCTCGGGCAGGGCGGCTTCCGCATCCTCGCCGAGCGGGTTGGCGCTGTCGACTCGCCCGCGCTCGGCCCGACCGCGCGCGAGGAGGAGCCGCACTTCTGGCAGCTTGCCGGCCTCGTCGCCGACGCCTCGCGCCGCGAGCGCGTCCTCTTCGACCTCCTGATCGAGCTCGAGCAGAAGCTCGGCGTCCACGTCCCCTCCTTCTCGGCGACGACCTGCGTCTACAAGGTGATGGGGGCGCCGAAGATCCTCGGCGACTACTACCCGGACCTGCGCGACGAGCGCTTCGAGACGATCGGCAGCTTCGGCCACAACCGCTACTCGACCAACACCTGGCCCTCGTTCAAGCGCGTCCAGCCCTTCTCGGTGCTGGGCCACAACGGCGAGATCAACACGATCGCGCAGCTGCGCCAGGAGGCGCTGATGCTCGGCGTGCCGATCCAGCCCGGCTCCTCCGACTCGCAGGACCTCAACCGCACCATCGACACGATGGTCAGCCGCGACGGCCTCAGCCTCGCCGAGGCGATGGAGATGGTCGTGCCGCCGATCGCCGAAGAGATCCGCCGGCTGCCCGCCGAGCTGCACCGATTCTACATGTACCTGCACCAGGCGATGGGGCCCTACGCCCAGGGCCCGGTGGCGCTGATCGCCCGCCACGGCGACGAGTGCGTGTTCTCCGCCGACGCTCTCGGCCTGCGGCCGCTCTGGCAGGTGGAGACCGCCGAGGACCACGTCTTCAGCTCCGAGCCCGGGGTGGTCTCCGTCTCGGCCATGGTCTCCGAGCCGAAGCCGCTCGCCCCCGGCGAGAAGGCGCTGGTGACGATCGACCGCGGCGCCAAGCGCTCGACCCTGCACGCCCACGACGAGATGCTGCGCATCGTCCGCGACCGCTGGCTGGCGCGCAACGGCGCCGAGGAGGCAGGTCCCTACGATCGCGCCCTCGACACCGGCGGGCCGCTCGAGGGCGGCGAGGTGCCGGGCTACTCGGACGCCGGACCGGAGGAGCCGGTCAAGGTCGCCGACCGTGTTCTCGCCGGCTTCGGCTGGCAGCGCGACGACGTCAAACTGGTCCAGCAGATGGCCTCGAACGGGTCCGAGCCGGTCGGCTCGCTCGGCTACGACGGGCCGCTGGCGGCGCTCTCGCCGGAGCGCCAGAACCTCGCCGACTACTTCAAGGAGACGGTCGCCGTCGTCACCAACCCGGCGATCGACCGCGAACGGGAGATGGAGCACTTCTCGACCCGCGCGGTCTTCGGCCGCCGCCCCTCGATCCACGCCGCCGGCGAGGACACCGGCACGATCGAGACCGAGTTCCCGGTGATCCTCGGCGGTCACCATGAGATGGCGCCGCTCTCCGACAAGACCTACCGGGCGATCGCCCGCAAGCACCGCACCTACCTGCTCGAGGACCTCTGGGAGGAGTTCCGAGGGCGCGGCGACGCTGTCGACGTCTCCCTGCTCGAGTCGGAGACGACGCAGGGGGCGATCGAGCGGATCAAGCAGGAATCGGTCAAGAAGGTGCGCGAAGGCGCCGAGCTGCTCGTGCTCACCGACCGCACCGTCTACGAGGGCGATCGCCGCTACCTCGACCCCCACCTGGCCGTCTCCGCGGTCGACCAGGCGCTGAAGCAGTACCGGGTCCAGCCCGGCGAGGAGAACCTGCGCCGCCGCTGCGGCGTCGTCCTGCGCTCGGCCGCGATCCGCAACGTCCACGACACGATGCTGGCGCTCGGCCTCGGCGCCGACGGGGTCTGCCCGTACACGATGGTCGAGGTGATCTGCGTCGAGGACTACGAGTCGGACGTCTCCAACCTCTGCGACGCCCTCAACAAGGGGATCGAGAAAGTGATCTCGACGATCGGCATCCACGAGGTGCGCGGCTACGCGCGCCAGTTCTCCTCGATCGGGGTGAAGCCGGAGCTGACCGAGATCTTCCAAACCGAGGCCTTTGCCGCCTCCGAGGCCAGCGGCACCGGCTTCGCCGAGCTCGACGAGGACACCAACGAGCGAGCGCGGATCCTCGGCGGCGACGAGGACGGCAAACCGGCCAAGACCTTCCGCTTCTACCCCAAGGTTTACAAGGCGGCGATCGCGACCGCCAACGGGACCGGCTCCTACGGGGAGTACTCGGAGAAAGTCCGCGACCTGGAGCGCCAGAGCCCGATCTCGATGCGCCACATCATGGGGTTGAAAGGAGACCGCGACCCGGTCGATCCCACCTCGGTCGACGCCGGCGTCGGTCACCACGACTACCCGATCGTGATCTCCTCGATGAGCTTCGGCTCGCAGTCCGAGCCCGCCTTTCGCGCCTACGCCGAGGCGGCGAAGGCGACCAACATCCTCTGCGTCAACGGCGAGGGCGGCGAGATCCGCGACATGTACGGCCACTACCGCAAGTGGCGCGGCCAGCAGGTCGCCTCGGGCCGCTTCGGCGTCTCGGCGGAGATGCTCAACTCCTCCTACCTTGCCGAGATCAAGATCGGCCAGGGCGCCAAGCCCGGCGAGGGCGGTCACCTGCCCGGCAAGAAGGTCTCCGAGAAGGTCGCCGCCGCCCGTAACGCGGCGCCTGGCACCGACCTGATCTCGCCCTCCAACAACCACGACCTCTACTCGATCGAGGACCTGGCCGAGCTGATCGACGAGCTGAAGACGGTCAACCCCGACGTGCGCGTCTCGGTCAAGGTCCCGGTGGTGCCGAACATCGGCACGATCGGCCTCGGCATCGCCAAGGCCGGCGCCGACATCATCACCCTCTCCGGCTTCGAGGGCGGCACCGGCGCGGCCCGCCAGCATGCCCTGCGCCACGTCGGCCTGCCCTCGGACATCGGCACCCGCGCCGTGCACCGGGCGCTGATGGAGGCCGGGATCCGCAACCGGGTCGAGATCTGGGCCGATGGCGGCTACCGGACCGGCCACGACATCGTCAAGCTGCACTGCCTGGGCGCCAACCGGGTCGGCTTCGGCACCCTGGCGATGGTCAGCCTCGGCTGCACGATCTGCCGCGGCTGTCAGCTTGACACCTGCCATGTCGGCATCGCGACCCAGATCGAGACGGTCGAGCAGGCTCAGGACCACGGCCTGAAGAAGTTCACGCCGCAGGCGGTCGACAGCGCCGCTGAGAGCTGTGCCCGCTTCTTCGCCGCGATGGGCGAGGAGGTGAAGGAGGTCGTCGCCTCGCTCGGCTACGAGCGCGCCCAGGACCTGGTCGGCCGCTACGACCTGCTGGAGCAGGTCTCCCACCAGGACCGGATCGATCTGGCGCCGTTGATCACCCCGCTGGAGGAGTTCCTCGACCTCGAGCCGCTCGACCTGCCGGTGGCCGACGAGATCGCCGAGGCGCGCGCCGAGGCCGGGCTCGTTGTCGCCCGTCCGATCCGGATGGAGGCGAAGCAGGCCTCGGCCCAGATCGCCGGCCTCGCCGGCGACATCTGCGCCGGCCGCACGATCCGCAACGAGTTCCCGCGCCCGACCGACGCCAACGACCGAGTCCTCGGTGCTGAGCTGTCCGGCGCGATCGCCCGCTCACGCGTCTTTGACGACGGCCCTGAGTCCAACGACGAAGTGCTCGCCAGCCTCGAGTTCAACGGCGGCTCGGTCGCCGGCCAGGGCTTCGGCGCCTTCAACGCCTACGGCGTCTCGATCCGGGTCGAGGGCGGTGCCCAGGACGGCGTCGGCAAGGCGATGCTCGGCGGCACGGTCTCCGTGCTGAAGGGCAAGGGAGTCAAGGGCAAGCGGCTCAACGGCTCGGTCGGGAAGTCGTTCGCGTACGGCGCCCAGCGGGGCCGTCTCGTCGTCCAGGGCTCTGCCGACTCACGCTTCTGCATCCGCCTCTCCGGCGCCGACGTGGTTCTCGGCGGCGAGCCCGAGGGCCCGATCGACGACAGCCGCGGCTGCATGGTCGACCGCGCCAACGCCAAGGGCTTCGCCTTCGAGTACATGACCTCGGGCCGCGCGGTGGTGCTCGGCGACCTCGGGCCCTGGGCCTGCGCCGGGATGACCGGCGGCCGCGTCTACGTCCGCCACAACGCCTTCGGCATCGATCGCGAGGCGATCGAACGGCGCCTCGGCGAGGGCGCCAAGGTCGAGCTCAAGGACCTCGACGCAGAGGGCCTGCTCGACGTCGACGAGCTGCTCGGGCACTACGCCGAGGAGCTGCGAGCGACCGACCAGGGCGAGGAGGCCGACCGGGTCATGGAGATCGCCGCCGACGCGGCCAGCAACTTCCTGATGGTCGTGCCGCACAAGGTGCAGGCGGACCCGAGCATCTCCACCGAGTAAGCCGCTCGCTTATTCTGTTCGGCGATGGCATCGACCGCCGAGCAGATTCGTACCGCGGTCGAGCGGTTCCAGGCGGAGGTGCCGGCCCTGCAGAAGCTGAAACTGGTCTTCGGGCTGGAACTGAAAGCGAGGAGGGACGTCCAGCTCTACCGGGTCGAGCTGCCGGGGCCGAAGATCGCCAAGGATCTCGCCCAGGATGAGCGGATCCTGGTCCAGATCGACCGTCCCCAGTTCAACGAGCTGGCCGAGCGCGGCACGCTGAAGGACTACCGCCGGGCGTACGAGACCGGCCACATCAAGGCCAGCGGCGATTCCAACGTGAAGAAGTTGATCGCCCAGGTGGTGGAGCTCCAGGAGCAGCGGGCGCAGCTGAAGAAGGCGCACTGAGCGCTCCGCCTGCGAGGCATCGTGGATAGCATCCCGCCCGTCCACTCCAGAGGAGATCCCGAAACCGATGAGCGAGCAGAAGTACGAGCTGACCACCGACCAGGCCGAGCGCGAGGCATCGGGCGCCCATGCCTACGGTCGCTACCTCGAGGACTTCGAGGTCGGCGCCGTCTACAAGCACTGGCCGGCGAAGACCGTGACCGAGGCCGATGACCATCTCTTCTGTCTGGTCACGATGAACCACCACCCGCTGCACATCAACGACGTCTACGCGAAGCAGTCCCAGCAGGGCCGCAACGTCGTCGTCGGGCCGCTCGTCTACTCGCTGGCCCTGGGAATGTCGGTCTCCGACGTCTCCGGCAAGGCGATCGCCAACCTCGCCACCGAAGAACTGAGCCACCCGAACCCGGTCTTCCACGGCGACACCCTCTTCTGCGAGACCGAGGTGCTCGACGTCAAGCCGTCGAGCTCGAAGCCCGACCGCGGCGTCGTCAAGGTCCACACGCGAGTGCTGAACCAGGACGGCGTGCTCGTCGCCGAGTTCAAGCGCCTGGTGTTGGTCCCGCGCCGGGAGGAGGGTTGACGATGCGGGTTGCGATCAGCGGCGGCGCCGGCTACCTGGGGGCGCTCACAGGCGCCGAGCTGCGTGCGGCGGGCCATGAGGTTCGTGTTCTGGATGCTCTGATTCACGACCAGCGAGGAGTGGCAGAGAAGCTGGTTGCTGAAGGCGTCGAGATGATTGAGGGCGATGTGCGCGACGCTGGCATGCAGGCGGCGCTGCTCTCCGACGCCGACGCTTTCATTCACCTGGCCGCGATCGTCGGCGACCCGGCCTGCGCGCGCGACCCCGAGCTGGCCGCCGAGGTCAACCTCGACGCCAGCCGGGCGCTCTTCGCCGCCGCGGGGGAGCTCGGGGTCGAGCGGGTTGTCTTCGCCTCGACCTGCTCCAACTACGGCCGCATGAGCGACCCCACCACCCCGATCGACGAGGGCGGCGTGCTGGCGCCCATCTCGCTCTACGCCGAGCACAAGGTCGAGATGGAGAAGCTGCTGCTCGCCGCCGATTTCGGCGCCACCTGCCTGCGCTTCGCGACGCTGTACGGCGTCGCGCCGCGGATGCGCTTCGACCTCACCGTCAACGAGTTCACCCGCGAGCTCTGGGCCGACCGCGAGCTGGAGATTTTCGGCGAGCTCTTCTGGCGTCCCTATGTGCACGTGGCGGATGCCGCTCGGGCGATCGGGATCGTGATCGAGGCGCCGCGCGAGCGGGTTGCCGGCGAGGTCTTCAACGTCGGCAGCACCGCGGAGAACTACCGCAAGCTGGACCTCGCCAAGATCATCTCCGAGCGCGTCCCCCGTGGGGAGGTCAGCTACGTCCACCGCGACGAGGACCCACGCGACTACAAGGTGGGCTTCGAGAAGATCCGCGACACGCTCGGCTTCGAGCCGCGCATGCGGGTGCCCGACGGGGTGGAGGAGATCGCGGCGGCGCTCGACGACCAGCGCTTCGACGATCCGTTTGCCTCGGCCTACGCCAACGTGCCCTAGCCTGTCCTGCGATGAACCGCTTCGGCGTGGTGCAGCTCGAACGCGTCGACCTCGCCGATGTCGAGTGGGACCGGCTCGACGCCTTCGAGGACCGCACCGTCTTCCAGACCCGCGAGTGGCTCGAGTTCCTGGTCGCGACCCAGGGCGGCGAGCCGGTGGTCGCCCGTGTGCTGGATCGCGACGAGCAGGTCGGCTGGTTCACCGGGATGAAGGTGAAGCGCTTCGGCGTGCCGATCCTGGGCAGCCCCTTTCGCGGCTGGACGTCCGGCCCGATCGGCTTCAACCTCCGCGAGGGCATCTCGCGGGGCGCCGCCGTCGAGGCGCTGAGCCGTTTTGCCTTCGGCGAGCTGCGCTGCCTCTACCTGGAACTGCTCGACCGGCGGCTGGCCTTCGACGAGGTGGAGGAGGCGAGGCATTCCGAGACGGTGCCGTTCAAGACGTTCGAGCTCGACCTGTCCCGTAGCGAGGAGGATCTGTTCGCGGCGATGTCAAGCGCCTGTCGTCGCGCGGTCAGGAAGAGCGAGAAAGTCGGCGTCCACGTCGAGCAGGCCTCCGGAGAGGCGTTCGCCGACGAGTACTACGAGCAGCTCGAAGACGTCTTTGCCAAGCAGTCGCTGAGCCCCCCCTACCCGGTCGAGCGGGTGCGCGAGATGATCCGCCTGGTCGAGCCGAGCGGCAGGCTGCTGATGCTGCGTGCGCTGAGTCCCGACGGTGAGCCGATCGCGAGCACGATCTTCCCCGTCTTCAAGAGCTTCGCCTACTTCTGGGGCGGCGCCAGCCTGCGCAGCAAGCAGATCATGCGCCCCAACGAGGCGATCTTCTGGCACGCGATCCGCCATGTGAAGGGGCTCGGCGTGCCGCTGCTGGACCTCGGCGGCCAGGGCGAGTACAAGCGGAAGTACGGCGGTCGTCAGGTTGAGGTGCCCTTCCTTCGCCGCTCGCGGCTGCCGGGCCTGCTCGCGGGGCGCAGAGCCGCTCGCAAGGTCTACTGGTGGGCCGCTACGCGCAAATGAGCGACCGCGGCCGGTTCGCGACGAGCACGACGGAGGGCGGGGGCGCGCTGGCCGCGGACGACCTGCGCGCCCCGGTGCGGCGGATTTCGACGATCACCCCGATGCGCGACGAGATTGCCAGCGTCGAGCACTTCGTCGCCGATCTGGCGACCCAGGATTTCGCCGGCGAGCTCCAGGTGCTGGTCGCCGACGGCGGCTCCGTCGACGGCTCGGTCGAGCGGCTGAAGGCCGCGGCGGAGGGGGCTTCGCTGCCACTGGAGGTCTTGGGCAACTCGGCGGGTTGGGTCTCGCCCGGTCTCAACGCCTGCATCGGCCGTGCTACCGGCGACCTGATCGTGCGCCTCGACTGCCACTCTCGCTACCCGCCCCACTACCTACGCCGCTGTGCCGAGCTGGCCGAGCAGACCGGTGCCTGGAACGTCGGCGGGCGGGTGGAGCCGAAGGGGGAGACTCCGATGGAGCGCGCGGTGGCCTGCGCGATGGATAGTCCCTTCGGGGGCATCGGCTGGACCCGGCTGGGCGGTACCGAGCCGGTGGAGATCGACACCGTCACCTTCGGCGCCTTTCGCCCCGTCGTCTTCAGCGCCGCCGGGCTGTTCGACGAGGAGATGGTGCGCAACCAGGACGACGAGCTCAATCTGCGCATCCGCAAGGCCGGCGGACGCATCGTTCTGGACCCGACGCTCGCGGTCCGCTACCGCCCCCGCGGGTCCCTCGCCAAGGTCTGGCGCCAGTACTACGAGTACGGGTTCTGGAAGGTGCGGGTGATGCTCAAGCACCGTGCGATCGTGACGCTGCGCAGCATGGCGCCGCTCGTCTTCCTGCTGATGATCGCCTTGCTCGCGGTCGCGGTGCCGTTCTCGGCAATCGCGCTCCTGCTGCTGTTCGCTGTGCTCGTCCTCTACCTGGTCTTCGCCCTGGTCTTCGCCCTGCGCAGCGTGCGCGCGGAGGGAGAGCCGCTGTCGCTGACGCCGCGGGTGATGAGCGTGTTCCCGGCTTTCCACTTCGGCTACGGGGTCGGGATGGCCCGCGGCTGGCTGGCCGCCGCCGGCGACAGGCGGCGATGAAGCTGTCGACCCTGATGTACCACGACGTCATCGGTCCTGACGGCGTCCGTGGCGGATTCGAGGGCGCCGGCGCCGGCGTCTACGCGGTCTCCGCCGACGAGTTCGAGCGGCAGATGGACGGCATCGAGCGGGTGCTCGGGGAACCTCCCCTGCGCGCCGACGCGCCACTGCCGCCCCGGGGCGGCTGGCTACTCACCTTCGACGACGGCGGCTCGAGCGCCGCCCTCGCCGGAGCGGCGCTGGCGCGGCGCGGCTGGGCGGCGCACTTCTTCGTCGTCACCGAGAGAGTCGGACAGCCGGGCTTCCTCGACTGGGAGGGGGTCCGCCGTCTCGCCGCGGAAGGGCACGTGATCGGCTCCCATTCGCACACCCACCCCCAGCGGATCGGGAGCCTCCCGCCGGAGCGCCTGCGCGAGGAGTGGTCGCGCAGCGTTACGGCGCTCTCTGAGGCGATCGACGCACCGGTGACGACCGCCAGCGTCCCCGGCGGCTATTACTCCGATGCGGTTGGCGGGGCAGCCGCGGAGGTAGGGATCGCGACCCTGTTCACATCGCAGCCACGCCGTGCGATGGAGGGAATCGAGGGTTGTGCCCTGGTTGGCCGCTTCGCTGTGCGCGGCTCCACGCCGACCCAGACTGTGGTCTCCGCCGCGGCGGGCAAGGTGCACCCCTGGCTGCGCCAGCGCGCGGGCTGGGCGGCGAGGGGAGCGGCTAAGCGCATCGGCGGGCGCCACTACGAGCGCCTGCGCCGCGTCCTGCTCAGCCGTCGCTGACGGAGGCGCCCTGCGCTAGGAGGTAATGAAGCGGACGAGGCGCTCGCACTCGGCCTCGAGCGTTACTGCGCGAGCGCGCTCGAGGCCGGCGCGCACCAACTGCTCGCGCAGCTCGGCATCGCCGGCGACGCGCTCCAGCGCCCTCGCGGCTGCGTCCGCATCTCCCGGCGGGATCAGCAGGGCGGCGTCCCCGGCTGCATCCGCCACGCCGCCGACCGCCGTCGCAACCACGGGCAGGCCCGCGGCAAAGGCCTCGAAGAGGATCTGCGGCAGCCCCTCGGTCCAGGAGACGTGAAGCAGCGCGTGGCTCTCCCGGTAGAGGTCGAGCAGTCCGCTGTCGATCGGCACGTAGCCGGCCAGCCGCGCGCGATCGGCGACGTCGAGCTGCTCGAGGCGTTGCCCGAGCTCGGCCGCGAGCGCCCCCTCGCCGCAGACGGTGAGGCGCCACTGCGACTCCGGGCCGAGCGCGGCGAGGGCGTCGGCGAGCAGAAGCGGGTTCTTCTCGGCCTCGAGGCGGCCGACGCTGAGCGCCTGCAGCTCGCCGTCGTAGTCGGAGCGGGACGGGCCCGCGGCGATGTCCGACTCGCGGATCAGCGACACGTTGATCGGCAGCAGGCGGCGAGCGCGACGGTAGTTGCGCGCCAGGTCCGGCCCGACCACGACCGTGGCGCAGAGGCGAGCCAGGAGTCGATAGCCGGCCTCGAGCGTGTCGGCCATGAACTGGATCGAGCGGCGGTTGGGGTGCCTGTTGCGTGTGTAGGCGGGCAGGTCCTGGCGCACCCCGAGCACCACCCGACGCCCGCGCAGGGCGGCCAGCGTGGCGAAGACGAAGCAGGAGGGATGGGGGCCGAACAGCAAAACAGCGTCGACGTCGTTCAGCACCCGCCAGAAGGTGCGCACCGAGCCGAGCAGAGCACGCCCGACCGCGAGGGGGTTGGCCAGGCTCCCGTACCAGGGCAGGGGGGCGATCTCGATCCCCTCCGGCACCGGGTAGTGGGCGATCTCGTCGCGCTCCTCGCCGGGGTGGAGGCGCCCCGGCATGATGAGCCGGTCGACCCGTTCGGCTAGGCCCCCGAGGAAGACGATGAAGGCGCGCTCGGTCCAGACCTGCCCTTCGGCACGCCAGAACCTGTAGTCGTTGTAGACAGCCAGTCGCAGTGGGACTCGGTCCTC
Organism: Solirubrobacterales bacterium; assembly: GCA_035557635.1. GTDB lineage: Bacteria > Actinomycetota > Thermoleophilia > Solirubrobacterales > 70-9 > VRUE01. The sequence continues at coordinate 23,654 of DATMDR010000091.1, forward strand.
AGCGGGTGATCAGCTCAGCCGAGTCGCCGAGGATGAAGTCGGGTGCCGGCACCTGCTCGGTGTCCTCGCGTTCGACCAGGGCGTGGAAGGTCTGCAGCAGGATGACCAGGTCCAGTCCGACCGAGCGGTGCTTGAGGTAATAGAGGTCGTGGCAGGTCTTCCAAGCGGTGCCGATGCGGCTGCCGGCGTAGCCGCATCGCACCTGCGCCCAGCCGGTCAGCCCCGGCTTGACCAGGGCGCGTCGGTCGTAGTGGGGGACCACCTGGCTAAGCCTCTCGACCAGCTCTGGCGGCTCGGGGCGCGGCCCGACCAGCGACATCTCACCGCGCAGCACTTGGAGCAACTGTGGCAGCTCGTTGAGGTGGCCCTTGCGCAGCAGCCGGCCCGCCCGGGTCACCATCTCTTCTTCGGAGCGCCCTTCGGTAAGGAGCTGATCGGCGTCGTCCCGCAGCGTGCGGAACTTGATCATGTCGAACTCGCGCCCTTCCTCTCCGTAGCGTCGCTGCCGGTAGAGGATCGGTCCTCGGTCCTCGAGCTTGACCGCCAGGGCGCAGAGGATCATCAGCGGCGCCGCGACCACCAGCAGGGCTGCGGAGACGACGACGTCGAGCAGTCGCTTCGAGAGCGGCGAGGACGGCGAGTAGAGCGGGTGCATGATGTACTGGAACCAGGCCGAGTTGATCGCTCCGATCGGCACGTGCCCGAGGACGTTCTCGTAGAGGGCGGTGGCCTCGATCATCCGCACCGGCAGGTCCAGGCACGCCTTCGCAGTCTGCTCGAAGATCGAGAGGCGCGGCCGCTCGGGGCTGACCACGAGCAGGTCGACCTGGTTGTTGAGGACGACGGCGCGGATCTCGGACATCCCGCCCAGTCGCGGCAGCAACCATTCCCCATCCCTCTCGACGACGGCCTCCTCTTTCTCAGCGGGCGACTCGTCGACGTAGCCGATCAACTGGTAAGAGCGGATGCGGTTCTCCAGCAGCTCCGCCCTGAGCCGGGAGGCGAAGCCCCTGTCACCGATCACGGCGGTACGGACCGGGCGCTCGATTGCGAAGCGGTCCCCCACCCAGAGAGCGAGCAGGCTGGTCGTGCTCGCGCCGACCATCGCCACGAACGTGGTCGGGGCGACGAGTGAGGTGGCGTTGAGTTGGCTAAGCCCATAGGCCAGAGCGAGGCCGGTCACCGGCACGAGGACGCTCAGCATGTACCTGGCCAGGGGCACCAGGTGGAGTGGGTAGCGGCGGCCGCGCAGGATCGCGTCGACAACGAGCATCGAGATCAGGACGAGCAGCGCCAGGTCGAGGTTTTCCAGTCGCTGTAGAACGATGATCGCCGCGACGATTGGCGGGCCGAACCGGCTCAGCGTCCGGTCGATCAGGTTCTGCGCGTAGATCGTGCTCATGGTCACGGGCCGGGCTCGGACGTCCCGGGTCCTTCATCGGCACGTGTCAACGATCAATTAAGGGGCGAGAGTGATGCAGCGATTGCGGGCGTCGGATCGGACGAGATCATGACCGTGCTGGCTGTCATAGTAGTTGCATGACGCCTCCCCGGCCAGAGTCCGCACGGAGTCGTGCCGATACCGGTTGGCGCAAGCCCCGCCAGGCGACCCCGGGCCTGCTCCGCTACTTGGAGACGGTTCGGGAGAGAATCTGGCTCGTCATTGCCGTAATGGTGCTCACTCTTAGCGTCGCGGCGCTCTATCTGGTCACCGCCGACAAGGTCTATGAAGCGGAGTCCGAACTGCTGGTCACTCCAGTCGCCGAGGACGATCCAGCCCTCACCGGACTCGCCCTCATCCGTAGCTCGAGCGATCCGAGCCGGGACGTCGAAACCGTCGCCCGGCTGATCACCTCGCGCGCTGTCGCCGCCCAAGTGAGGGAGGAACTGTCGCTCGACGAGTCACCCCAGGACCTTGCCGAGAGTATCGACGCCTCGCCTGTGGCGCAGAGCAACATTGTCGTGATCAGCGCTCGCGATAACGACCCCCAGCTGGCCGCCGATATCGCCAACTCGTTTGCCGAAAATGCAATCTCCGATCGCGACGAGAAGCTGCGCGCCCAGCTCGAGCCTCTGATCGCCAGCATCAAAGCCCGCATCGCGGACACCAACATCCCGAGAGATGCGACGGTGACGCTGGCCGAACAACTAACCCGCCTGGAAAGCCTCGATGCTGGGGGAGACCCGACGATTCGCTTCGAGACGAGCGCGGCTCCGCCTGACAGCCCGGTTGCGCCGCGCCCGGCGCTGACGATCGCCGCCGGCTTGATCGGAGGGCTGGTGCTTGGCCTCGGCGCCGCTTTCCTAATGCAGGCCGTCGACCCCCGCTTGCGGCGAGAGGAGCAGCTGCGCGAACGCTACGGCCTGCCGATTCTGGCTCGCATCCCGCGCGAGCGCAAAGGGGTCGATCCGGACTCTTCGAGCATCCGGCGATCCGTGCCGGTGCCGCTCGGCCCCTCCTCGCTCTCGCCGCGGACGCTCGAGGCCTACCGCACCCTGCGCACGATGCTCTCGGCCGCCGGCGTGCCCGCCGAGGGGGAGGGGGGTCCCACCGGCCGGGCGATCCTCGTGACCGGGCCGTCGCCGGTCGACGGCAAGACGACCACCGCGATCAACCTGGCGTCTTCCTACGCGCTCGCCGGAAAGCGCGTGATCTTGATCGAGGCCGACTTCCGGCGCCCGAAAATCTCCGCTGCCCTGAAAGTCACGCCGCGGAAAGGCATCGGCGACGTGCTACTCAGCGAGGTGAGCCTGGACGAGGCGCTCGTCTCGGTCAAGCCGTTCGGCGACGAGTTGCGCGTGCTTCCCGTGCAGAAGCCCGACGATCAGGTCAGTGAGCTGCTTTCGATGCCGACCGCGAAGCGGCTGCTGGACCGGGCCCGGGAGTTGGCCGACTACGTGGTCGTCGACTCTCCGCCCCTGACCGAGGTCGTCGACACGCTGCCGGTCGCCCATTGCGTCGACGACATCCTGCTCGTCTGCCGGATCGGCGGCAGCAGCCTGCTGCAGCTCTCGCGCCTGGCCGACCTGCTCGAGCAGAACGGTCTCGAGCCGCGCGGCTTCGTCGTGATCGGGGTGGCTGGTTCCGAGGGGAGCTACTACTTCGAATCCGCCGGCAAGGGCCCCGAGCTGGGGCCGGAGGACGGGACGTCGAAACGCTCCAAGTCCAAAGATTCCTCCGGCGGGCCCGGCGAGCGGCTGGCAAGGCACTGACGCTGCTGGACGGCCGCGCTTGACCGTTTACGCTGGGCCGATATTCAGTCGCCTGCTGCCGCTGGCGATCGCTGGCTCGGCGGTGCTGGTCGGCGCGCTGGCGGGATACGAACCGAGAATGGCGCTGGGTCTCGCGGTCGGCCTCGTCTTCGTCGCGATCACCCTGACCAGCCTCACCGCCGGCGTCTGCGTGTTCGCGATCCTCACCTTCATCGACGAGGTAGTGCCCTCGGGGGGCCTGCCGCTCACTCGCCTGCTCGGGATGCTGCTGATCCTCTCCTGGCTGGCGGCGATCACGGTCGGGGAGGGCCGGGGCCGCAAGCTGTTCGAGAGCAACGGGGTGCTTTTCCTGATCCTGCTCTTCGTCCTCTGGGTCACCCTCAGCGCGCTCTGGGCAGCCGACTCGGGGGAAGCGATCGGCGCCGCCACGCGCTACGCCCCGAACGCGCTGCTCTTCCTCGTCGTCTATGCCGCCGTGCGAAATCGCTCCCAGGCAATGTGGGTGATCGGCGCCCTCCTCATCGGCGCCCTGATCGCCGCCGCGTACGGAGTAGTCGTTCCCGTTGAGGGAGACTCCAGCGGCAGGCTCAGCGGCGCCTTCGGCAACGCCAACGAAACCGCCACCGCTCTTGCCGTGGGCGTGGCGCTCGCCGCCGGCCTCGCCGTCGCGTTGCGAGGGCATCCCGCCCTGCAGCTGGCGGCGACGATCGGCGTGCCGCTCTGCATGCTGGCCCTGTTCCTGACCGTGTCCCGTGGCGGGATCGTCGCCCTTGTCGCGATCCTGGTGGCCGGGGTGTTCATCGCCGGGCCGAGGCGGGGGACGGTGCTGGGGGCGGCGGCGTTGGGAGCGTTGATGGCGATCGTCTACTTCGGCGCTTTCGCGGGCGAGCAGGAGCGCGAGCACCTCTTCCAGTCCGATGGCGGGACCGGCCGGACCGACATCTGGAAGGTGGGTTGGCGGATGGTCGAGGCAAACCCCGTCGTCGGCGTAGGCGCGGGCAACTTCCAGAGCTCCTCTGTCCACTACCTGCTCGAGCCGGGCGCGATCGAACGTGCAGATTTCATCGTCGACGACCCGAAGGTCGCCCATAACACCTATCTCGGGGTGCTGGCCGAGCTGGGTGTAGTCGGGTTGGCGCTGTTCCTCGCCATCGTTGGCGCCGCGATTGCTTCGTTGTGGAGGGCGGCGCAGACGTTTGGCGCGAGCGGCGACCGGGAAATGGATCTGCTCTCCCGCGCCGTTCTGATCGCCCTGATCGGGTTCCTCACCGCCGCCTTCTTCGGCTCGCGCGAGGTCAGCAACCAGCTCTGGCTGCTGCTCGCGCTCGGCCCGGCCATGCTCGGACTCGCGCGCGCCCAGCTCGGACGTTTCGACGAGGAGGCTTCGCTCCGCCGACAGGCTGAGCGCTAACCCGCCGCCGGCGCCAGCGAGGCGAGGGCGATGCGCCCGCGGCTGGTCGTGGGGCGGGTCCGCCGTGGTTCTGTTTCCGGGGTGGGCGTTACGGTGCCGGCGATCACGCCGACCACGTCACCGACCAGCCTGGCGCAGCGGCTGCCGGGGGTGAGACGATAGTCGCCGCGGCTGCGGGCGAGGTACGGGGACCCGGATGAGACGAGGTTCGGGCTTGCCGCGAATCCATCCTCCTCGTCGATCCCGGCGGGAGCGTCCTCACCGTTGCTGTAGACGCAGTTGTACTGGGCGCGGTTGCCGATGCCCTCTGGCCCATCGGACCAGGAGCCCTCGATGTTCCAGCGCTGTTGCGAGTAGGTGATCGCGTTGAAGCGGACGACGTTGCGGTCGGAGGTGTCGTCCTCGCCGTCGCCGGCGAAGATCACACCGCCATGGTTGCCGTCGATGATGTTGTGGGCGATCAGGCTGTCGTCGGCGTCGGAGTAGAGGTGGACTCCCCAGCCTCCCGCATTGCCGGTGAGGATGTTCCAGCGCACGATTGCGCCGCGGGTGCCCTGGAGGTAAATCACGTGATCGAGCTTCGAGTCGGCTGGGCCGCAGTCGTAGATGCGGTTGCGTTCGATCACGACGCCCGCTGCCGGGTGGTAGGTGCCGGCGAGCAGGCAGATGCCGTTGCCGCCCTTGGTCAGCTCGTTGTCGGTGAACTGGGTCCGGTCGGCCTGCAGCTTGATCCCCACTTCGTTGTCGTGGTGCGATGCGTCGAAGCGGAGGTGATGGATGCGGGCGCCGACCGCCTCCGGCTTGACCTCCATAAAGGCGGTGATCGTCGCCAGCTCTCCCGGGTAGCTGCGGAGCTCGGCGCCGGGCGTCTCGAAGTAGACAGAGTCGCCGCCATAGGTCCCGGCCCGCAGGCAGCCGACCTCGCCGGCGTCGAGCGAGTCGACCAGCTCCTCGAGCGAGCGGTAGGGGTCGGCCTCGGTGCCGTCGGCGTCGTCTGAGCCACCCGGTGCGGCGACCTTCGTGCAGCCCGATTCGGCGCTTGCCTGGCTTGTTCCGCCGGCGAGCAGTGCCAGGCAGGCGATCGCCAGCACGGCGAGTAGAGCAGGGACGCGCGGGAGGGGAAGCGAATCTCTCACCCGCGCTATATCGGTGGCCAGCGGTGGAGGGCGAGCGCTGGGCAAAACGTCCCAGACATCCGTCCAGGCGAAGGAGGCACGCTATGCGGAGGACCCGATCTATGATCCCGGCGTGAGTGGGGGGGACACGCTTGTGCTCTGTTATCACGCGGTCAGCGAGACCTGGCCGGCGGACCTCTCGACCACCCCAGAGACGATCGAGGGGCAACTGACGACCCTCGTCGACCGGGGCTACCGGGGGGTGACGTTCTCCGAGGCGGTTGAGCCTGGCGCGGGGAGGCGGGTCGCGGTCACCTTCGACGACGCCTACCGCTCGGTCTGTGAGCTCGCCCTGCCGGTCCTCGATCGCCTCGGGTTGCCAGGCACCGTCTTCGTCCCGACCGCACACGTCGACAGTGAGGCGCCCATGTCCTGGGCCGGGATCGACCGCTGGCTCGACGGCCCGCACGAGCAGGAGCTGCTCTGCATGAGTCGCGAGCAGCTGTGCGACCTCGATCGGCGCGGCTGGGAGATCGGGGCTCACACCCACACCCATCCCCGCCTCAGTCAGCTCGCGGATGCCGAGCTTCGCGTCGAGCTGGAGCGGCCGCTCCAGCTGCTCACTGAGTGGCTCGGTAAGCCGTGCCGCTCGCTCGCCTACCCCTACGGCGACTTCTCGCCGACGGTGGTCGCCGCGACGCGTGCCGCCGGGTACTCTTCGGCGGCGACGCTTGCCGCGACTTCTACGACGCGCGACCCCCTGCTCTGGCCTCGCGTGGGCATCTACCACGGCGAAGCCGGCTGGCGCTTCCGGCTCAAGGTTGCGCCTCTGGTGCGACGGGGAGGGCTGGCGCGCCTCCGTCACCCGCTGACGGCGCTGCGCGAGCGCCGTCAGGCTGCCGAGGGCTGAGCCGACCGCGTGGGCAGGAGATCGCGCAGGAGCTCCGCCCAGCGGTCCGCGACGGCGTCGAGCGAGTGATGGGTGCGGACGAAATCGCGCCCCCGAGCTCCGATCGCGGCGCGAAGCTCGGGATCGTCCTGGAGCTGCCGCGCCCCCGCGATCATGCGCTCCATCGAGCCCTCGGCCAGCAGGCCGGCACCGCGCTCGGCGATGCGATCGTCGGGGTCGACGCTGAGCGACAGCACGGGTACGCCCCGGGCCCAGGCCTCGAGAAAGGTGTTGGGCATGCCCTCCACCTCCGATGTCTTCACGATCGCGATCGCGCGCTCCACTTCGGCCAGGGCCTCCTGGCGCGGCCGCCGCGATACCACCTCGACATTGGGCAGCGAGCGGGCAGCGGCGTAGACACGGTCGCATAGCGCGTTCGTGGTCTCCCCCGTCACCGAGGCGACCATGCGGAAGCGAGTCTCTGGCAGAGCTGCGGCCAGCTCGAGGAACTTCTCTGGGCGCTTGTACTCGGTCATCCGGTCCGACCACAGGAAGTACTCGGGATCGGCATCGGCCGACTCCGCGGGTTCCGCGAAGCTTGGGATCACGATCGGCTCCAGACTAGGGAAGACTTGGTGGGCGAGCTCTGCCTGGCGCTGCGTCTGCACGACCAGGCGCCGGGCGCGTCGCACCGCGCGTCCGTAGGCACGCAGGTTCGACCGGCGTCGGTCTGGGCGCTGCAGGTCGAAGTCGAGCTCGTTCGAAGCTGCGAACACGAACGCCCGGTCGTGGCGGGAGCACCAGGTCGCGGAGGGGACGACATAGCCGCCGCTGCCGCGCACGACGACGATTCCCGCGTCTGCCTTGGAGAGCGCCGACCAGATGTTGAAGAGCTCACGCAGGCGGTAGAGCGAGCGGTCCTCGCTGGGCGGGCGGCGTTCGATCAGGGTCGGGGCGGACGAGTCGTTTGGAGTCGGGCCGTCGACCGGGTAGACGACGTGGGCGACGTCCAGCCCCCGATCCGTGAGCGCTCGCGCCAGCAGCACAGTCTGCACCTCGGCGCCACCGCCGCCCAGGGCGCCCGCGTAGATTTTGGCCGCGGCGGGAGCGTAGATGGTTACGTCACGCATAGGCCACTGCTGAAGCTCCGTCCCACTCATGGCTGAGTGGGACGGAGAGTAAGCGTTGGCCAGGACCGCCGGCCGGGCCCGTCGTCGGCCCGAGTCCGAGCTACGGCTGGATCTGACGGCGTGTCAGCCTGCGAAGGCCGAAGCCGAACATCAGCAGCAGCCCGCCGCTGGCAGCCATGATCAAGAGATCGGTACCGGTGAACGGCAGCACGTCGGAGTCATCGCTGTCTGACACGGTCTGCACCCCGGCGGTTTCGCTTTCCGGCGAAGACGACGTAGGACCTTCGTCGTTATCGGTCTGAACACCAGAAACGACGTTGTTAGGACCGCCATAGCCTTCGTCGCTGGAGGCGCCGAGCGCGACTGTCGGCAGGGCCAACACGGCGAGCACGGCGAGGGCGGCGATCTTGATTTGCAGCGTCTTCATGGTGTTCGAAGTCTCTCTTCCGTCTGAGGGAGGGGGCCTGGGAAAACAGTTATCCGATTGGCCGGAAAGTAGCACGCATGCAGGAGACCTGCAAACGAACGGCCCACAATAGTTGTAGTACATCCGTTGGGTTTTATGCCTAACACTTTAGTCCGGTCCGATGCGTCGCTCGACATCGCGCAGGATCAGCTCATCGACCTCGGCTGGAGTTACCCGCTGGCCCACCTGCAGCCGTCTCTGCACCTGCTTGGCGACCGCGTCGCGCGGGTTCAGCTCCCGGGCGCGACGGATGTTCGCCATCGCTTCCCGGTCCCGCCCGGTCGCCGAGGCGATCGTCGCCAGCTGCAGGTAGACGAAGGGGTCGCCGGGGTCGACCTCGAGCGTTTCGCGGAAACGCCGCTCGGCGCCCGGCAGGTCGCCCAGCTGGCGTTCGATCACTGCCGCCGTCTTGTCGGGCAGCGGCGAGAGCGGGTTGAGCTCGGCCGCGCGGTCGAGCTTGGCGAGCGCGGCAGCCGAGTCCTCGCCGGCCAGCTCCCGTGCCGATCGCAGCTCGCGCTCCGCCAGCCAGGGGACGGCCAGGCTCGTCGCGAGGACCAGCGCGAGCACGATGCTTCCCCCGATCGCCGCCCGACGCCCCGCGGTGGTCTCGTTGCCCGGGCCGGAGTGGTTGGAGATCGCGGTCGCCATGCCCAGCAGCGCAAAGGCGGGAGCTCCGAGCGCCGGGAACTCCCAGAACCAGTCCAGCGAGCCGTGGGCGATGAAGTAGGCGAAGACGACCACGCCGGTTCCAGCTGCGACCGGCGCGATGCCGTCGATGCGGCGGCGGATCGGGCGAGCCGCCGCGACGAGAGCCGCGACGATCCCTCCCAACAGCAGCAGGACGCCGATCAGCCCGGTCTGGGCGAGGGTTCGCATCTCGACGCTGTGCGGATACGCAGGCGTCTGCCCGCTTTCGCCGTGGAGCAGGTATTCGCGCCCGAAGTTGTCGGCCCCGACACCGATCAGCGGGCTTTCCTCGAAGCTGTGCCAGGCGACCCGCCAGTAGTCGTAGCGGTAGCTCCCCCCGATCGTGCCCAGCCGGGCGCTGTCGGATGACGATTCGGCGGTGCCGTCCTTGAATTCGTTCCAGGCGTCAGCGGCCTCGCTGGCCGGATTCCCGCGCACGACCGAGAATGCGGCCAGGCCAGCGAGGCAGGTCACGGCGAAGCCCACCACCAGCGCGGTGCCGAGTCGTCGTCGCTGCGCGGAGCCGACCACCGGCGCGCGATCGACCAGCGCCCAGGCCACACCGGCGAAGGTCAGCAGGACGAAAACGACCAGCATCGCCCGCGCCGCCTCGGTCATGCCCTGCGATCCCACCGTGTCCGCGTCGAACTGCCGGTAGACCTCGAGCAGGGGGTGGGAGATCACGGCGATCGCCACGGTCACCATGGCGAGGGCGGCGATCGTCCTACCACGGCCTGGGATCAACGCCACCGCCAGCAGGACCATCGCTGGCATGACCACCACCCAGCCCCGGCTCTGGCCGAGCATCGCCAGTGCCACCAGCAGTCCGGCGGACCCCAGCAGCGGGCCGCGCAGCCAGGCCGGCAGCTCGCGCCGTCCGGCAAGCAGCAGCGCCGGCCAGAAGGCGGTCATCCACAGCGCCACGTTGGAGTTTGCGTAGCCGGTGGGCTCGTGGAACCGGCCCTCGTCGAGGAAGGCGATCGGGTTGTCCGTCCCGGCGGCGCGGAGCAGCTCGACGATGCCGATGCCGGCAATGCCGAGGGCGTAGGCCGCGGCAATCGCGGCGGCGACGGGCCCGCGGATCGGCCAGAGCGAGAAGAGGGCGAGGACGACCGCGTACATCGCGGTGCGGTTGGCGCCGTCCCAGGCCATGCCCTGCTGATCGGCCCAGATGATCGAGAGGTAGCTCCACGCCGCGTAGCCGGCGATCAGCCCGATCGCTGCCCACTGCGCTCGTGACGGCCGCGGCAGGGGGAGTGCCAGCAGCCCGACGACGAGCAGGGCGAGCAGCGCCAGCGTCATCGGCAGGAAGGTCGTGCCGTGAAAGCCGCCCTCGTCGGCGCTCATCCAGACGAAGAGGACGGTCACGACCGCGAGCAGCGGCACCGAGGGGTTGGCGCTGATCAGGCGCCGTAGGGACTCGCTCACGCGGGAACTGTGCCGCGCAGCTCGGACAGCCCCTCTCGCAGGGCTTCCAGCACTCGCTCTTGATCTGCTTCGGCGAGGGTGGGGAAGAGCGGCAGGGTCAGCTCAGCCCGTGCCACGCGCTCGCTGTGCGGCAGCGACTCGCCGCCTGCGTAGGCGGTGAACTCGTGGATCGCCGGGTAGAGGACGCTGGTCTGCACGCCGCGCTCGAGCATTCGCGCCCGCAGCGGCTCGCGCAGCTCCGGGTCTTCGACCATCGTCGGCATCACGTAGCAGGAGGAGCGCTCCACCTCCTCGTCCGCGAATGGGGCCGAAACGCCGTCGAGTCCGGAGATCTCGGCGCGGTAGCGGTGGACCAGCTCGCGGCGGGCGGCGATGTTGTGCTCAAGGCTCGGCAGGCGGGCCGCCAGCAGCGCCGCCCGGGGCTCGTCGATGCGGTAGTTGAAGCCGAGGTCGAGCACGTCGTAGCCGGCCGAGTGGCCGCGGTGCCGGTCCCAGGTGCCGGAGGTCATCGCGTGCGAGCGGCGGCTGCGCGCCAGCGCCGCCACCTCGTCGTCATCGGTCGCCAGCAGGCCGCCCTCGCCGCAGGAAAGCACCTTGTTGGAGAAGAAGCTGAAGCAGCCGGCGAGCCCGTACGTGCCGAGCTTGCGCTCGCTCTCCGGCGCGGTTGCGCTCGGAGCGTGAGCGGCGTCCTCGATCAGGGCCAGGCCGTGCTCGTCGCAGAGCTCGCCCAGGCGCACGACGTCCGCCGCGAAGCCGGCGTAGTGAACAGCGCAGATCGCCTTGGTCCGGGGGGTGATCCGGGCGGCGACGTCGTCGGGGTCGAGGTTGAGGTCGTGCTCGCCGCGCACGTCGGCGAGGACCGGCGTGGCGCCGCAGTAGCGCACCGCCGCCGCGGTGGCAACGAAGGTGATCGCGGGGACGATCACCTCGTCGCCCGGTCTCACCCCCGCGGCCAGGTAGGCGAGGTGCAGCGCCGCGGTGCAGCTGGAGACCGCCACCGCGTGCCGGCAGCCCAGGTGCGCGGCGAAGTCCTGCTCGAACTGCTCGGTGCGCGGTCCCATCGTCAGCCAGCCCGAGCGAAGGGTGTCGGCCGCCGCCTCGATCTCCTCGGTCGTGAGCTCGACATCGAAGAGCGGGATCAGCCGCTCGCGTCCGTCACCCATCGCCAGCCTGAGCGCTGTCCAGCGTCTCCTCGTACATGAAGACCGAGCTCAGCTTGCCGAATTCGGTGATCGCCCGCTCGTAGTCGTCGTGGCGACCGATGTCGAGCCAGTAGCCGTCGAAGAGGTAGGAGCCGACCGGCTCGCCGGCGGCGAGCAGACGCAGGACCAGCTCGGGCAGGTCGAGGCGTGCACCGGGCTCGATGTAGCTCAAGGCCTTGGGCGCCATCGCGTAGACGCCCATGCTGACGACGTAGGGAATCTCGGGCTTCTCCTCGAATCCCGTCACCGCCTTGGTCGGACCGTCTTCGTTGCCGACGTGCAGGACGCCATAGTCGGTGCTGACCACGCGTCGGTGCGAGGCGATGGTCAGCACGTTGCCGGACTCGGCGTGCAGATCGAGCAGGCCGGCGAAGTCGAGCGTGGTAAGCACGTCGCCGTTCATCACGATGAAGTGGTCGTCGAGCCCCTCTATCGCCGCCAGCGGGCCGACGGTGCCGAGCGGCTCGCGCTCTTCCGCGTAATCGATCTCGATGCCCCAGCGCGAGCCGTCGCCCATCGCCGCGCGTACCAAGTGGGCGAGGTAGCCGACCGCCAGGGTCAGCTCGGTGAAGCCGAGGTGGCGCAGCTGGTGGACGACGACGTCGAGGATCGCGTGGTCGCCGACCGGCAGCAGCGGCTTCGGCAGGACGGTCGTGTACGGACCAAGTCGAGACCCCTTGCCGCCGGCAAGGATCACGGCGCGACGTTTCGGATCGTTCACGCGGGTAAGTGTATGAGTCCCAGTCCGTACTCGATCTCGCCGTGTATCTGCAATAGTCGGCGAGAGGGGGGAGGAACCATGCTGTTCATCGTCATTGGTGCCTTGATAGTGGGCGCGCTTTTGCTCGTGCTCGTGCTCGCGCTTGGTGCCGCCGCAAACGACCGAGACGAAAAAGGGGACGATGCCGCCCAGCGCGCAGCGCGGGCACGGATGCACCGTCCCGGCAGCGACCTGCTCTGAGCTCAGCTCAGTGCGCCTCGTCCGAGGCGTGCGCGGGGGGGCGGGACTCCTCCGCCAGCGAGGTGATCTCGAGCGGGCCGTGGGCGGCCTCTTCGAGCACCTCCGTCGCCTCCTCGGCCGAGCGCGCGTAGAGCTCGACCAGCATGTGGACGACGATTCGCTCCTCGTCGTGCTTGTGGAAGCGCACGTGGGTGAAGAACTCGCGCACTCCCGCCTCGCCGAAGGCACCGTAGGTGAGGAACTCGATCGCCTCGGGGCCTGAGCAGGACTCAACCCGGTCCTGGTCGACGGTCACCGTGCAGGATGCGACCCAGGGGGTGCCGGCAACCATTCGCTCCCAGCGGTCCTCGATCTGCACGACGCGGTCGCCCTGGAAGGTGAGGTGGGGCTGGTCGTGCATGCAGTCGAGGCACTGGACCACCGATTCCTGAACCTCGTCGACGCCCTCGGCCGGGATCCCCGACTCGGGGTCGACGCGGCGGATCGCGTCGTAGTGGATCTGGATCTCGAGGTTCTGCGACCAGCAGCGGTAGCAGCGCAGCCAGGCCGAGCGCTCCCCGTTCAGCTCGTTCATGCACTCATTGTCGCGCTTCGGGCCACTGGCGGCCTAGTAGGTGCGGGCGCGCGCGGCGAAAGCCTCAAGTGGCCGCGGGGGCGGGCGCTCTGTTCGCGACCAGCTCGACGATCTCTCCCATGATCCGGTTGAGGTCGAAGTCCTTCGGCGTGTAGACGCCGGCGACCCCGGCGGCGCGGAGCCGGTCGGCATCGGCCGGGGGGATGATGCCGCCGGCGACCACCGGGGCCTCGACCCCCTCGTCGCGGAGCAGCTGGACGATTTCAGGGATCAGCTCGAGGTGGGAGCCGGAGAGGATCGAGAGGCCGACGACGTCGACGTCCTCCTGCAGGGCGGACTCGGCGATCTCCGCCGGGGTGAGGCGGATCCCCTGGTAGATGACCTCCATGCCGGTGTCGCGGGCACGGAGGGCGATCTGCTCGGAGCCGTTGGAGTGCCCGTCGAGACCGGGCTTGCCGACCAGGATCTTGATCCGGTGGCCGAGCTGCTCGGAGACCTCGTCGACGCGGCTGC